>NZ_QEPZ01000003.1 GCF_003253005.1 Haemophilus parainfluenzae
TCTATCGCTGTTAAACGTAAAGGTGCAGTACGTAAAGCTAAACTTTACTACTTACGTGAACGTTCAGGTAAATCTGCTCGTATTAAAGAGCGTTTGGGCGAATAATTTCGCAAAGAAAAAGGCTTGGGATCCCAAGCCTTTTTTGTTAGGTTATTTAATCCGTTCTTCGATAATCCCACCGCCCAAACAAATTTCACCAAGGTAAAATACGGCAGATTGTCCTGGTGTGACGGCTGATTGAGGTTCATCGAAAATCACTCGAATAGTTTCATCATCAATCGGTTTAATCACACAAGGAATATCTTGTTGGCGATAACGTGTTTTAACCGTGCAACGTACTAATTCACGAATTGGCTCGCGATCAACCCAATGTAATTGGCTAGCAATCAAACCTTTTGAAAATAAACGAGGATGGTCATGCCCCTGAGCGACAATAAGCTCATTATTTTCAACATCCTTATCTACCACATACCAAGCCTCATCACCCGCATTTTTTAAACCACCAATGCCTAACCCTTTACGCTGTCCCAACGTGTGATACATCAAACCATCATGGCGACCAATAATTTCACCATCAACAGTACGAATATCACCAGGTTGAGCCGGTAAGTAACGAGCTAAGAAATCCTTAAATTTACGCTCACCAATAAAACAAATACCGGTAGAGTCTTTTTTCTTCGCCGTAATTAAGCCAAGCTCTTCAGCAATAGCGCGAACAATGGGCTTCTCAATTTCACCAACGGGGAATAAACTTTGTCCTACTTGTTTATGGCTTAAGGTATAAAGAAAATAACTTTGATCTTTATTAGCATCTAAACCACGTAATAATTTTGCATTTTCATCATCACCAGCCCTACGTACATAATGCCCTGTTGCAATGTAATGAGCACCAAGATCTTCAGCTGCATATTCTAAAAATGCTTTAAATTTAATTTCTTTATTACACAAAATATCTGGGTTCGGCGTGCGCCCTGCTTTATATTCAGTTAAAAAATGCTCAAATACATTATCCCAATATTCTGCAGCAAAATTAATTTTATGTAGTTTAATCCCCAACTTATCACATACAGCCTGAGCATCTGCAAGATCAGCTGCTGCAGTGCAGTAATCCGTATCATCATCTTCTTCCCAGTTTTTCATAAACAGGCCTTCCACCTGATAGCCTTGCTGTTGAAGAATAAAAGCTGACACAGAAGAATCCACTCCGCCAGACATACCACAAATGGCTTTTTTTGTTGCATTTCTCGCAAGCTGTTCTTGCGTCAATTGAGGAAAGTATTGATTATAAGTATTTGAAATTAACATAGTTCTCCCGTAACTTCGGTTAAGACGAAGCACATTGGTCATTGAATGAGAAAACGGCAAAATAATTTTGCACATAAAGTGCGGTCATTTTTGATGCAAGTTATTTCACTTCATAAAATTGCGAATCACCATCTTTTTTCGCAAATTTTTGCTCATATTCGGCTTTTGCTTGTTTATCGCCCGCATCTAATTTTGATTGAAGCGTGTCGCAAGGTTTATCACAATCACAAGCTTTGGCAATACCAAGGGTAGATAAACCACCGCAGCTGCCTTTTAAACTTTGTTTTTTGATAATAAATCCGATAGACATCAACAATATAATTGCGACGAAAGCGATTAAAGTAAAAAATAAAGTTTGCATAACTATTCTTTTGTTTCTGTTAATTTTTTGAAAGCAGAGGATGATTTTGTCACAAAACCATTATCTGTTTTAATGATTAAATAAACGGCAAGATTATTTTTCTCAGCCACTTCTAACGCCTTGTCTTCACCAAGCACAAATAACCCTGTTGATAAGCCATCTGCAGTCATTGAAGTTGGTGCAAGTACCGTAATTGAAGCTAAATGATGCTGAATTGGATAACCTGTTTTCGGATCAATTTCATGAGCAAAGCGTTTACCATTTTCTTCAAAGTAAATTCGATAATCGCCAGAACTTGCCATTCCCATATTGTCTAATCCAATGACAGCTTCAACCGCTCTTTCACCTGTTGTAGTTGGTTTTTCAATTGCGATCTGCCAAGGTTTGCCTTCAATATTTTTTCCTTTCGCACGAATTTCTCCGCCGATTTCAACCATGTAATTCTGAGCATTTAATTGTTCTAACTTTTCAGCGACCAGATCAACGCCAAAGCCTTTAGCAATCGAGGACAAATCGACATAAACTTGAGGAAGTGCTTTGCTTAATGTCGGTTTGGCAGCACTCATATCGAGGGCAATTTTATCAATACCAACCCAAGCTTGGCGTTCAGCTAATTGTTCTGGTGTAGGTTGTTTTTCTGGACGTTTTTCCGGGCCAAATCCCCATAAATTAACGACAGGGCCAACAGTTACATCCAATGCACCTTCAGTCACTTTATTTAAACGAATCGCTTCGGCCAATACTTTGGCAAAATCTGCTGAAATCTCAATCGGTGTATTCACTTGGGTATTTTGATTGAAACGACTCAATTCCGAATCTTTTTTGTAAGTGGACATTTTCGCGTTCACATCTTTTAAGATAGCTTCAATTTCTTCATGCGTCTTTTCAGATGTTGCTTTCATTGAGCCTTCATCAAGGTATTTAACATGATAAGTTGTTCCCATTGTTTTACCACTTAATGAGATAACTTTTGTTTCTTTTTCACAGGCTGCAAGACTTAATGCCATTGCCACCGCCACGATACCGCTTATTAATTTTTTCATCTGGATTTCCTAAATCTGTGAACTACTAGCAAACTAAACAAAATTTACCTGTAATCATAGAAAATTTTCTAAAAACACCTTAAATTTTGACCGCACTTCATCACAAAGTGCGGTCAGTTTTCATGATGTTTTGATTAACTAAAATCAACCACCGAAGTCATCTAGTAAGATGTTTTCATCTTCAACACCGAGGTCTTTCAACATTTTGATTACCGCAGCGTTCATCACCGGAGGTCCACACATGTAGTATTCACAATCTTCTGGTGCTTCATGATTTTTCAAGTAGTTTTCATAAAGTACGTTGTGAATAAAGCCAGTGTAACCTGTCCAGTTATCTTCTGGTAACGGATCAGATAATGCCACGTGCCATGTAAAGTTAGGATTTTCGGCTTGAAGCTGATCAAAATCTTCTACATAGAACATTTCACGTTTAGAGCGTGCACCATACCAGAATGACATTTTACGTTTAGAGTGTAAACGTTTTAATTGGTCAAAGATATGAGAACGCATTGGTGCCATACCTGCACCACCACCGATGAAGACCATCTCATTATCGGTTTCTTTCGCGAAGAATTCACCAAATGGACCAGAAATTGTCACTTTATCACCTGGTTTTAATGACCAAATGTAAGAAGACATTTGACCTGGAGGTGCATCAGGCTGACGTGGTGGAGGCGTCGCAATACGCACATTAAGCATAATGATACCTTTCTCTTCTGGATATGAGGCCATAGAGTAAGCACGGATAATATGCTCATCCACTTTAGAGACATAACGCCATAAATCATATTTATCCCAGTCTTCGTGGTATTCTTCAGGAATATCGAAATCTTTATAGTTCACCACATGTGGATCAGCTTCGATTTGGATATAACCACCTGCACGGAAAGGTACTTCTTCGCCTTCAGGAATCGCTAATTTAAGCTCTTTAATAAAGGTGGCTTTGTTATCGTTAGAAATAACGGTACATTCCCATTTTTTCACGCCGAAAATTTCTTCTGGAAGTTCAACGTCCATATTGCCTTTTACATTCACTTGGCAAGCTAAACGATATCCTTCTTTTGCTTCACGTTTATTAATATGAGAAAGCTCAGTTGGGAGAATTTCACCACCGCCACTTTTTACTTTCACAATACATTGGCCACAAGAGCCACCGCCACCACAAGCAGAAGAAACGAAGATACCTTTACTTGCTAAAGCACCAAGTAATTTGCCGCCAGCTGGTAAAGTGATCGCTTTTTCAGGATCATCATTAATAGAAATGGTGATGTCACCAGAATCCACTAATTTTGATTTAGCGAATAAAATAATTGCAACGAGCACTAAAAGGATAACCGTAAATGCCGCAACACCTAATAATAAAATTGAAGATTCGCTCATTTATGCCTCCTTATAACTGAATTCCAGAGAATGACATAAAGCCAAGCGCCATCAAGCCTGCAGTAATAAAGGTAATCCCTAATCCTTTTAAGCCTGCCGGTACATCGGCATATTTCATTTTTTCGGTTAAGCCTGCAAGTGCAACGATTGCTAACATCCAACCTAACCCTGCACCCACACCATAAACTGCAGATTCTGCAAAAGTGTATTCACGTTGTACAGCAAAAGATACACCACCAAAGATCGCACAGTTTACAGCAATAAGTGGAAGGAAAATACCTAATGCGTTATAAAGTGCTGGGAAGAATTTATCTAAAGCCATTTCAAGTAATTGAACAAGACCCGCAATAATCCCGATAAAGGTAATAAAGTTTAAAAACTCAAGACTTACACCTTCTACCAATGCGCCATCTTTTAATACATGTTCGTATACAAATTGGTTCGCAGGCACCGCAATACCAAGTACCACTGTTACCGCAACACCAAGGCCAAACGCCGTAGAAACTTTCTTAGAAACTGCAAGGAAAGTACACATCCCTAAGAAGAAAGAAAGCGCCATGTTTTCAATGAAGATCGCCTTCACGAATAGGCTAATATAATGTTCCATTGATTATTTCTCCTGTTGCTCAGGTTTCCACGTTCTTAAGCCCCAAATAACGAAGCCGATAATAAAGAACGCACTTGGTGCAAGAAGGAATAAACCATTTGGTTGATACCAACCGCCATCTTGAATCGTTTGGAATACAGGGAAACCAAATAAACGACCAGAACCGATTAATTCACGTAATGTGGCGACAATTAATAAGATCGCACCATAACCTAAACCATTACCGATACCATCAACAAAGCTTTCTAGCGGAGGTGATTTCATCGCAAACGCTTCTGCACGACCCATTACAATACAGTTTGTAATGATAAGGCCAACGAATACAGAAAGCTGTTTAGATAAACCATAGGCATAAGCTTTTAATACTTGGTCAACCAAGATTACTAAAGATGCGATAATCGCCAGTTGCACAATGATACGGATACTATTTGGAATATAGTTACGAATCAATGAAATGAACAAACTGGAGAAACCGGTTACCAAACTTACCGCAATCGCCATAACGATTGCTGTTTGTAATTGGGTCGTTACCGCTAATGCAGAACAGATACCCAAAATTTGTAAGGCAATCGGGTTATTTTTAACAATAGGATCGAATAAAAGACCTTTTAAGTTTACTTTTGCATCAGCCATTATTTGATTTCTCCTGCTTTAAATTTCGCTAAGAATGGACCAAAGCCATTTTGGCTGAACCAATAATCAAATGAACCTTGAACACCGTTACTGGTTAAAGTTGCACCTGATAAACCATCTACACCGTACTCTTTATCTGCAGCAGAGCTACCTTTGTAGATTTTGAATTTTTGGTTACCTTGCTCATCGAATAATTTTTTATCGACAAACTGTGCTTGCCAACGAGGGTTCGCTATTTCGCCCCCAAGACCGGCTGTTTCACCTTGATCATAGTAAGTAATACCTTTGATGGTATTCGCATCTGGTGCAACAGAAACAAAACCATACATGGTTGACCATAAACCACGGCCATACATTGGTAATACAACTTGGGTTACATTGCCTTGCTCATCTTTTACAAGATAAACACGCGCTTGGTTTGCACGGATCTTGATCCCTGCTTTATCTGCCTCAGTTGGGATAGCTTGACTTTTAGCTGGATCTTTAACGGCATCTTTAGGTTCAAATTTATTAATTTCTTCTGCTGAAGCTTGAACGTAATCACCACTTTGCAAATCCACTAAACGTGGTTCAATAAATTTGCTGTAAGTGTCTTTAATTACTGATGCATTATCTTCTTTCATTAATCCGGCAACAGTTAAAATGTTACGTTGAACGTCGAGTGCTTTTTGTTCATCTTGTTTGGATTTTAATGCTACTGCAGCACCAGAAACCACGATAGAACACACTAAACTTAGCAACACAACAACGGTAACTGTACCGCTAACGCTATCTTTATTAAATTTAGCCATTTGTTCTTGCTCTCCGACGTTTGATATTTGCTTGAACCACGATGTAGTCGAAAATTGGTGCAAATAAGTTTGCAAATAAAATCGCTAACATCATCCCTTCTGGATAAGCTGGGTTCACTGTACGAATTAATACCGCCATCACGCCAATTAACGCACCGTACCACCATTTACCCGTGTTGGTAAATGAAGCTGATACTGGGTCGGTTGCCATGAAGATCATACCAAGTGCAAAACCACCTAATACAAAGTGCCAATGCCAAGGCATTGAGAACATTTGGTTAGAATCAGAACCGATTAAGTTGAATAGGGTTGCTGTGCCAATCATACCGATCATGACACCAGCCATAATGCGCCAAGAAGCAATACGGGTGAATACAATTAACGCACCACCGATTAATAATGCAAGAGTTGAAACCTCACCCATTGAACCAGGAATATTACCGATGAATGCATCCATCCAAGTAATAGGTTGACCGGTTACCGTGTGTTGTAATGCGGCTTGACCACCTTGAGACCATTGTGAAAGTGCGGTTGCACCAGAGAAACCATCTGCAGCAGTCCATACTAAGTCACCGGAAATTTGCGCCGGATAAGCAAAGAATAAGAATGCACGACCAGCAAGCGCAGGGTTCATAAAGTTACGACCTACACCACCGAAGAGTTCTTTCGCTACCACGATACCAAAACTGATACCTAGTGCAGCCTGCCATAATGGCAATGTTGGTGGAACGATTAACGCAAATAAAATAGTTGAAACGAACATTCCTTCATTTACTTCATGGCCACGTACTACTGAGAATAATAATTCCCAAATTGTACAAACGGTAAATACCACTAAGTAAATTGGTAAGAAGAAGATCGCCCCTAACGCCATTTTTGAGCCCCAAGTTGCATTATTGGTTAAGTCTAAACCTAATGAACTTGCAAACGCATAGTGCCAATCGTTAGCAATTAATTGATCTAAATTGCCTAATTGATTTAAAGCTGGAATCGCTTGGTTACCCACATTGTACATCCCGTAGAAAATCGCAGGGAACAACGCAAGGAAAACCGTAATCATCATACGTTTTGAGTCTAACGCATCACGAACGTGTGTGTTTTTGTGCGTTACCGTACCTGGTGTATAAAGCAAGGTATAAATCGATTCAAAGATCGGATAAAGCTTGCTGTATTTACCGCCTGGTAAAAACGCGGGTTCCATTTTTTCAAAAAGATTTTTTAAACCCATTTTTAACCTTCCTTCTCAATCTTATCCAATACTTGACGCAAGATTGAACCGTATTCATATTTGCCCGGGCAAACGAAAGAACATAATGCTAAGTCTTCTTCATCTAATTCAAGACAACCTAACGCTTGTGAACCATCGGTATCGCCCACGATTAAATCACGTAATAATAATGTCGGTAAAATATCCAACGGCATCACGCGCTCATAGCTACCGATTGGTACCATTGCACGCTCACCACCATTTTCTGCGGTAGTGAAGTTGAATAATTTTTTACCAAAGTGACCCAATACGGTACGGGTAATCGAATATTTGTTCGATTGCGGTGTGATCCAACCTAAGAACTCTTTCTCATTACCTTCTGCAATCACAGACACTTGTAATGCATAACGACCTAAATAATCGTGAGCGTCTTTTGCAGTTTGACCACAAAGTACTGAACCAGAAATCACACGGTTATTACCGTCTTTTAACTCACCTGCCGTTAATTGAGAAAGGTTGGCACCGATTACTGTGCGAACTAAACGAGGCTCTTTCACTTGCGGACCCGCAAGAGAAACAACACGTTCTACATAAAGTTCACCCGTAGTGAATAATTTACCTACAGCAATCACATCTTGGTAATTGATGTGCCATACGGTTTTATGAACACCAACCGGATCGATAAAGTGGATATGTGTACCCACTAAGCCTGCAGGATGAACACCACCAAAATCATGTACTTTTAGGTTAGCTAAATCCACGGTTGGGATATTGCTATCGCCAGCTTTACATAGATTTAATGGTTTATTTGGGAATAGACGACTTAATACTGTTAAACCGTCAATAAAATCTTGCCAATGCTCTTTTGACACCACCTCTGGATTTGCTGCCAAAGGATTGGTATCCATCGCATTTACAAACAGAGAAGAGGGTTCTGCATCTAAGGAAGGCACTTTGCTGAACGGACGGGTGCGGAACGCTGTCCACAAACCGGATTCAACGAGGTTTTGTTTAACTTGTTCAGAAGAAAGTGTATTAAGTTCATCTGCGTTATATTTAGTGAAAGTAACTTGCTCGTCACCTTGGACATCAATAACAACAGATTGTAATACACGTTTTTCGCCACGATTAATTGCAATGATAGTACCACTTGCAGGAGCTGTAAAAACCACACCAGGATTTTTCTTGTCTTCAAAAAGTACTTGGCCTTTTTTCACGACATCGCCTTCGCGCACCTTCATAGAAGGACGCATACCCACATACTCTTCACCAAGAATCGCAACCTGATTCACAGCGTTACCGCTATGGATTACTTGTGCTGGTTTTCCTGCAATAGGAAGATCCAAGCCTTTTTTGATTGTAATCATACTGTTTGCACTACTTTTCTAGGTTAAAAACACGATTGCAATCAAAGCATATGCTCTAAAAGCAATCTCGCGATTGAGCGTGCCAGAAAATACTTTGAGATCAAAGTATTATTAACTGACACATAAAGTTAAAAACTCAAATCTGTTTAATTTCTCGACGAGCAAGTAATCACTTACATGTCTAGAAATGGAAATTCGAAAATTAAAAGCACCTCATTCTATCGAAAAATGAGCTTTTATTCCACTTTAAGCCTCTATTTTTGTGAAATATTTGTGAACTTTTTAAACAGATATTTATCTGGAGCAAAAATAAATCTCCATCAAAAATAAGAAGAGAGAAGACTTATCGCCTTCTCTCTTCTCATGAAAATCGAATATGGGGAACGTAAGGAAATACTTACTGTCCAACACCAAGACAGCTTGGTGATTTTGGAAATGTTTCACCTAGGCTTTCCCATTCGCTTTTTGTATAAAGATGAAGCGCTAATGCATGAATGCCATTTTTTAAATCATCAGCAAAAAGTTGGTAAAGTTTTTGGTGGCGTTGCACCTTGCGTATGCCTTCAAAAGCATCGCTGACAATCACTAATTTAAAATGAGAATCAGCCCCTCGACCGGAACTGTGCATATGGCTTTCATTTTCCACGGTGACAAAGTGCGGTTGAAATTCGGATTGAATTCTCTCTAATAATTCTTGCTGTTTTGACATAGATAAACTCCCTAACTTTTTGCTATACATTCAGTGTTAAGTTTGTAAGAATAACACAAATTAACCTAATTCAATGAGGAAATTATGAAAGTAACAAACAAAATCAAAGCATTATCAACAATGACGTTGGCCGCTGCGACATTATTTTTAGCCGGTTGCCAAGCGCAATCTAATACCTTAACTTTTACCCCGCAATCACCAACTGCATCAATGAATATTAACCAATCAGCAGTGGTAACAGTCAATACTCGCGATTCTCGTCCACAACAAGAAATTGCAACTTATACTAAATCAGGTGAGCTGATTAAATTAAACACATCACCAAGCGTTACTCAACTTTTCCAACAAGTGATGCAACAAAATTTAGTTAGCAAAGGTTTCCGTATTGGACAAGCGAATAATGCAAATGCTGGCGTAACTGTTGATGTAAAAGAATTCAACGCTAAAGTTGAGCAAGGTAATTTACGTTATACCTTAAACAGCAAAATTCAAGCGGTTGTTTATGTACAAGGTCCACGCGGACAATACAACAAAACCTTTAATGCAACCCGTTCACAGTCTGGCGCATTTAATGCGGGCAATGATGAAATCCAAAAAGTGTTAGGCGAAACCTTCAAAGATATTGTTAATAATATTTATCAAGATCAAGAAGTTACTAACGCAATTAATCAATATACCAATTAATTAAAAGTGCCGTGTCCTTTTCAATAATCACTTGACGAATACGCCTTTCAAGCGTAACATTCGACCGATTTTTTAACGAGAAGGACACACACTTTGGACAGTCATAGTCGATACCGAATATCGCGTTAGACTCTCGCCTCTTATCAGCGAGAGCTCGCTGGTAATCAATTTACCTTTCTTCGGCATCTTTTATCGAACGAACCCCATTTTAAAACATACAAAAATTTGACCGCACTTTTCTCTAGTGCCAATTTCGTTTGATCTTTTTTTGTTCACAGTTGGATCTTCATAATCCCAAAAGGAGTATGACCAATGATTAACGCTTTTGCCATTAACGATTCCCGCTTGCTTCGTATTGATGACGAACCAGCCGATCTCAGCTCTGCCATTTGGTTAGATTTGCTGGAGCCGACAGGGGAAGAACGTGAAATGTTGCAAGAAGGCTTAGGACAAAGTCTCGCCTCATTCCTCGAATTGGAAGATATCGAAGCGTCCGCACGTTTCTTCGAAGACGAAGATGGCTTGCACTTGCACTCATTCTTCTATTGTGAAGACGAAGAAAACTACGCTGACCTCGCAAGCGTAGCATTTACTATTCGTGATGGTCGTTTATTCACCCTGCGTGATCGTGAATTACCGGCATTCCGTTTATATCGTATGCGTTCCCGTAGCCAACGCTTATTGGAATGCAATGCGTATGAAGTCTTACTCGACTTATTTGAGACCAAAATTGAGCAATTAGCCGATGTTATCGAAAACGTTTATGCGGATTTAGAAAAATTAAGTCGCGTGATTTTAAACGGTACGCAAGATGAAGCTTTCAATGAAGCCTTAAATACCCTAACAGAACAAGAAGATACCAGTTCTAAAGTGCGTTTGTGTTTGATGGATACACAACGTGCATTGGGTTTCTTGGTGCGTAAAACTCGCTTACCGCCAAATCAGTTAGAACAAGCACGAGAAATCTTACGAGATATCGAATCATTGCAACCGCATAATGAATCATTGTTCCAAAAAGTAAACTTTTTAATGCAGGCGGCAATGGGTTATATTAATATCGAGCAGAATAAAATCATGAAATTCTTCTCGGTGGTGTCGGTGATGTTCCTACCGGCAACACTTGTGGCATCTACTTACGGGATGAACTTTGAATTTATGCCAGAGATCCATTTTAAATATGGTTACCCAATGGCTATTGGATTAATGATTGGTGCGGCGCTTACGCCTTATATCTATTTTAAACGGAAAGGTTGGTTATAATGGAAATTTCCCAAACTGCATTATTTTTAGGATCGATTATCGATCTGTATTGTTTAGTGTTAATTTTACGCGTATGGCTCCCCTTAGCGAACGTGGATTATTACAATCCTATTTCTCAATTTACGCTGAAATTAACCCAGCCAGTTATTGCCCCATTGCGTAAAGTTTTTCCTGTGGTGAAAAAAGTGGAAACTACTGCACTGGTTTTAGTCTTCTTGCTTTGCGGATTGAAATCGGTTCTGTTTGGCGGGTTAAATCTCAACTACTTCCTACTATTGGGCATATTAGGGCTGATTAAAAATATCGGTATAGCCATTTTCTATGTGTTAATCGCTGGCGCAATTTTAAGTTGGTTTAATCGTGGCAATAACCCTGCATTCTATGCGTTATATCAACTTACTGAGCCATTATTAAAACCAATTAAACGTATTTTACCAACTGTGGGCGCGATTGATTTTTCACCGATGGTTATCGCCATTATTCTGTTATTTTTGAATAATCTCTTTTACGACTACTTCCAGGTTTTATGGGCTATCGCCGCTTAAAGTGCGGTCAAAAATAACATTATTTTTTCGGGCTGGATCTTCCAGCCCTTATTGTAAATGTGGTGAGTAAATTTAGTTATGTCAGCAATCGAACAAACACCTGAAGGACTACGTCTTAAAATCATTCTGCAACCCAAAGCCAGTAAAGATCAAATTGTGGGATTGCATGATGATGAACTCAAAATCACGATTAGCGCACCACCTGTTGATGGTCAAGCAAATACTCACTTGCTGAAATTTTTGAGTAAAGCATTCAAAGTACCTAAAAGCTCGATAGTTCTTGAAAAAGGTGAATTAAACCGACATAAACAAGTTTGGATTCCTTCGCCTAAATTAATTCCATCTGAAATTCAAAATCTCTTATAAAATCAGCAAAAAAATCACCGCACTTTCTACCAATTTTCCCTGTTTTACGCTATCCTATATCACATTTTACAAATCAAAACATGCCGCAAAGTGCGGTCAAAATTTAAGGTGATTTTCTATGCAACAACATTACCGTCCCGATTTGATTGAACCTGCAGTTCAACAATATTGGGCTGAAAATAAAGTCTTCAAAGCAATCAAAGATACGTCTAAAGAAAAGTATTACTGCCTTTCAATGTTCCCTTACCCATCTGGTCGTTTACACATGGGCCACGTGCGTAACTACACTATCGGTGATGTGGTTTCTCGTTATCAACGTATGAACGGCAAAAATGTGTTACAGCCGATTGGTTGGGATGCATTTGGTTTACCGGCTGAAGGGGCTGCAATTAAAAATAAAACTGCACCCGCAAAATGGACTTACGAAAACATCGAATACATGAAAAACCAACTCAAAATGTTGGGCTTTGGTTATGACTGGGATCGCGAAATTGCGACCTGCCGTCCAGAATACTACAAATGGGAACAATGGTTCTTCACTGAGCTTTACAAAAAAGGCTTAGTGTACAAAAAAAACTCAACCGTAAACTGGTGTCCGAACGATGTAACTGTGTTGGCGAACGAACAAGTGCACGACGGTTGTTGTTGGCGTTGTGATACTCCAGTAGAACAAAAAGAGATCCCTCAATGGTTTATTAAAATCACTGATTATGCAGAACAATTATTAGGTGGATTAGACCAACTTCCACAATGGCCAGACATGGTAAAAACCATGCAACGCAACTGGATTGGCCGTTCTGAAGGGGTAGAAATTACTTTTGATGTGGCAGATACCGCAGAAAAAGTTGCGGTTTATACCACCCGCCCAGATACTTTCTATGGTGTGAGCTATTTAGGTATCGCAGCTGCTCACCCATTAGCAGAATTAGCAGCAGAAAAAAATCCTCAATTGGCTGAATTCATCCGTGAAGCAAAAAATGCCAAAGTGGCAGAAGCAGACCTTGCTACTATGGAGAAAAAAGGGATGGCAACCGGCTTATTCGCTATTCATCCATTAACCGGTGAAAAATTACCAATTTGGGTCGCAAACTTTGTATTAATGCATTACGGTACTGGCGCAGTCATGGCAGTTCCAGCACATGACCAACGCGACTTTGAATTTGCTCAAAAATACAATTTGCCAATTAAACAGGTAATCGCACCGCTTGCAGATGAAGAAATTGATTTAACCAAACAAGCTTTTGTTGAACACGGTAAATTAGTGAACTCTGCTGAGTTTGATGGTTTAGATTTTGATGCTGCATTCAACGGTATTGCGGACAAATTAGAAAAATTAGGCATGGGCAAACGCCAAGTTAATTATCGTTTACGTGACTGGGGCGTTTCCCGTCAACGTTATTGGGGTGCACCAATTCCAATGCTCACCTTACCAAACGGTGAAACCATACCGGCACCAATCGAAGATTTACCGATTATTCTGCCGGAAGATGTGGTCATGGATGGTGTGAAAAGTCCAATTAAAGCCGATCCAAATTGGGCGAAAACCACTTTCAACGGAGAACCTGCGTTAAAAGAAACCGATACTTTTGATACCTTTATGGAATCGTCCTGGTACTACGCACGTTACACCTCACCAAGCTATGCTGAAGGCATGTTGGATAAAGATGAAGCCAACTACTGGTTGCCGGTGGATCAATATATCGGCGGTATCGAGCACGCGACAATGCACTTGCTCTACTTCCGTTTCTTCCACAAATTATTGCGTGATGCAGGTTTCGTAACGAGCGATGAGCCAGCACAAAAATTATTATGCCAAGGCATGGTATTAGCTGATGCGTTCTACTACACCAGCCCGACTAACGAGCGTATTTGGGTAAGCCCAACGCAAGTGACCCTTGAGCGTGATGAAAAAGGTCGTATCATCAAAGCCACTGATCCGGAAGGCCGTGAATTGGTTCATACGGGTATGACCAAAATGTCGAAATCCAAAAACAACGGTATCGACCCACAAGAGATGGTGGAAAAATACGGTGCAGATACTGTGCGTCTCTTCATGATGTTCGCGTCTCCTGCAGAAATGACACTTGAATGGCAAGAATCTGGTGTTGAAGGTGCGAAACGTTTCTTAGGCCGTGTATGGAATTTGGTGTATGAATACAGTCAAAATCCTGCAAAAACTGCTTTAGATATGACCGCACTTTCAGCTGACCAAAAAGCACTTCGCCGTGATGTGCATAAAACGATCGCGAAAGTGAGCGATGATATTGGTCGCCGCCAGACTTTCAATACCGCTATTGCAGCAGTGATGGAGTTAATGAATAAATTGACCCGTGCGCCATTAGAAAATGAACAAGATCGTGCTGTGATGGCAGAAGCATTAAGCGCAGTCGTGCGTATGCTTTACCCAATCACACCACATATCTGCTTTGAGTTATGGAAAGCTTTAGGTAACGAAAGCAACATCGACCATGCAGAATGGGTGAAAGCTGATGAAGCGGCGATGGTAGAAGATGAAAAACTTATCGTGGTTCAAGTCAACGGTAAAGTACGTGGTAAAGTGACTGTCGCAGCTGATGCGGATGAAGAAACCGTGAAAACGGTTGCATTTGCAGATGAAAATGTGAAGAAATTTACTGACAATACACAAATCGTGAAAGTGATTTATGTACCAGGTAAGTTATTAAATGTGGTGGTTAAACCGCAATAATCCATAAAATAACCGCATTTTATTCCAAGAGTTGCATAAACGACTCTTAAACAAAATAAAGTGCGGTGAATTTTACAGGTAATTTTTATGATGAAATCAATCAAAACGATCTGCTTTGTTGGGGCTACTGTCTTTTTAACGGCTTGTGGTTGGCACTTCGATAATGGTGCGGCTGTTCCTGCAGAATTAAAAACAATGGCTCTTGAAAGTAGCGACCCATACAGTGAAATGTCAATGGCAATGCGTAAGCAACTGCTTAGCAACAACGTAAACCTTGTTCCTGCAAAACAAGGTGTGCCAGTGTTGCGTTTAAATAAACAGACTTCAAGCGATAAAGTCGCATCTGTCTTTAAACAAGGCCGTGAAGCAGAAAAAGTACTGACTCTTGATGTTGAAGCAAGTGTACGTTTGGCAAACGGAGAAACCTATCCAATCTCTGCAAAAATCAACCGTACTTTCTTTGATAACTCACGTGCTGCATTAGCAAAATCAGCTGAACGTGATGTGATTTGGAATGATATGCGTGAACAAGCGGCTCGCCAATTAATTAATAAAATGGCCGCCTTGCAACATCAAGTTCAAGGAAAATAATGAACCGCATTTTTCCTGAGCAACTGGCCTCTAACCTGAACAGCCATTTAGCGAAAGTCTATTTTTTGGTTGGGACAGATCCCCTGTTGCTCAGTGAAAGTGAAGACCTCATTCATCAAGCCGCCCTTCTTCAAGGTTTTGATGAAAAAAATCAAATCACTATAGATACTAATACTGACTGGCCTGCATTAATCGAGGCCAGCCAGTCTATGGGACTCTTCTTTAATAAGCAAATTTTCATTCTCAATTTACCCGAAAATTTGACCGCACTTTTGCAGAGAAACCTTCTGCAATTTATCAGTGGATTAAATGAAGATAGCTTGCTTGTTCTCACCTTGCCTAAATTGTCTAAAGCAGCCGAAAAACAAGAGTGGTTTATTCAGGCGAATCAACTTGATCCGCAATCAGTTATAGTGAACTGCCAAACACCGAATTCAGAACAGCTTTCTCGTTGGGTGAAGCATCGTACAAAAAATATGGGATTATCAGCTGATGAGGAAGCCATTCAACTACTTTGTTACAGCTATGAAAATAATCTACTGGCATTGAAACAAGCATTACAGCTTTTAGATTTGCTTTATCCTGATCACAAACTTACGTATAACCGCGTTAAATCAGTGGTAGAACAATCTTCTGTCTTTACCCCTTTCCAATGGGTTGATGCATTGTTATCAGGCAAAGCAAACCGCTCAAAGCGGATTTTGCGTGGTTTACAGGCTGAAGATGTGCAGCCCGTTATTTTGTTGCGTACTTTACAGCGTGAACTGCTCACGTTGTTAGAATTAACCAAACCACAGCTGCGTAATCCCTCTCTTAACACGAGTTTGCCTACACAGACACTCAAAGCGGATTTTGATCGCCTTAAAATTTGGCAAAGTCGTCGTCCTCTTTATACAGCGGCAATACAACGACTCACCTATCAAAAGCTCTTTGAAATATTGCAAGAATTAGCAGATATTGAGCGCATAACCAAACAAGAATATGGTCAAGACGTGTGGGTAAAATTGGCAGACTTATCGGTTAAATTTTGCTTATAAAAAAATCTCGGCGTTAACCGAGATTTTTTATTATTGCGCAATTTTTAAATCTTGATACAGATAATTTCGATAGCTATTCACTAAATCCACATCCTCTGCATCTTCGAGCTTACCTTGGCTTAGCTGACGCATCGCGATATTCGCTCGCATAAAGTCATCTTTCGGTGATAAACCTGCCACATCAAGTAATACACCACCAACAAAGGCTAAATCTAAGAAATCTTGCTGTTGAACAAAGTCAGTCTTACGATTAGTTCTAACGACAAATTGAGTCACATAATCTGGATTTACAAAATTACCTTTCTTCGGTGGAAGCTGATTATCAAAAGCGACTTGGTGATCACCAAAATAACCGAATACATAAGGTGTTTCACGTGCTTTCAAATAATCATTCAAGCCTTCGATTGCCTCATTAAGGCTAGTAATGCGATCAATATAATCATTTAGGCAGGAAATCGCTTTTCCCCCTAAACGTTTACTCGCCAAATTAAAATGGTTTGGCATATTTGTGTTGTAAGGGCCGTGCTCTTTCATCGTGAGCACATAGACAAACATAGGCTGTTTCACATTTTCCAATGATGGATGCTGTTTCTGCAGAATCAGCTTAGTGTAATACATCATCTCTTCACTGGTAATGTGCCAGAGATTTTTGCTGATTGATGCTGGATAGCCTAAATCTTGTGGTTGCAACATCAAATCAAAACCAAAGTGGTCATAAGCAGGTTTTGCATTGTAGTTACCTTTCGTAAAAGGCGATAACGCCACACAAAAATAGCCTTGCTCACGAAGATTTTTAATAAAACCCGTCTGTAAGTGTGGCACAACCGAATAAAACACCCCACTTGCCAAAGCACCAAAATCGGTTGAAGGCACCCCTGCAAGAAAAGCAAATTCAGATTTCCACGTTGCACCGCCCACCGTATGTACGCGCAATGGACTTACAAATGCGGTATCTTCTTGCTTATTAAACATCGAAAATGGCGGGATGGTTTCTGCATCAAAATCAAATTGATGCGGATTCAAGGTTGATTCTTGTAGACACACCACAATATCGGGCTTTTCTGCACTTTCAGTTTTGCTCTCTGCCTTTTCACTTAAAAGTGCGGTCAGTTTTTCTTTAAATTTTTGGCTATCGCCTTCAAATTCTGGCACTTTAAAGAATACGCCTCGACAAGACATAGGCAGGTTTAAGAAAACATCTCGACCATCATCAGGCAATGAATCCAACCAGACTTTTGTCGCATCCGGATCTTTAGAATAATGCCACATTAAACCAAAGCTTGTTGCTGCGAGTATTGCTGCAAATAAGCGAAATCCAGTAGAGGCAGTTTCAACATCCGACCAACCAAAGATAGCATAACCCAACAGACCCAATAGCCCCAACACGCCGAAAATCGCCCCTTTATAATGTAAAAGGGTTTCCCAATTTCGCCAGTCTGTCACAAGCCAAAAATCTGAAATGAGTAAAGGCTGTTTGTAGTAATGAATTTTCATTCGATGGAATAACATCAACACCACAAAAAGTACGGACGCAAAATTCAATCCGCGTTGCCATTGACCGGTTATCGCAAACATTGAACTAAACAATAAGACGAATAATGCAATCGCAAAAAAATATGTCCAACGATAGTGCGAATTGACGATAAAAATCACCGTCGCAATAAAAAATAAACTCAGAAAAATACTTGGAATCATAGTAAATAAATTTGATTAAATGTTATTTGACACTTTCAGCCACTAAACGCTGAATCAGCTTTGAATTGGCTGGGGGGAATTGCCCTGCATCAAGCTCACTTTGTTCAAGCCAAAAACCTTCCTGACCTTCTCGACCAAACGGCTCGCCAATCCATTCAGTGACCAGATAAAAACTAAAATCTAAAATTTTGGTTGGATATTCAAATTGAAAACGTTCGTACAGTTCAGCATTTAAAATATGAATGCCAATCTCTTCTTCCAATTCTCTTTTTAAGGCTTCTTCAGGGGTTTCACCTGCATCAACTTTACCACCTGGAAATTCTAATGCCTGTGCAAAATCTTGCCCTTCTAAACGCTGGGTCAAATATAGCTGCCCAAATTCATTACGAATAATCCCTGCCGCAACTTGAATGATAGGCTTACTCATCATTTTTCCTTATCTCAAAAGTAGAAAGAGCGGTCATTTTTAGCGGTGTTTTAAAACACGCAAAAATTTAACCGCTCTTTTCCTTAACTAAGCATATCGGGCTTTATTGCCGTGACAATGCTTGTATTTTTTACCTGACCCACAAGGACAAGGTTCATTACGTCCAATATGGCGATCTGAATAGTCCTCGCTTTGAGCTTGCTCTGTGTTTTCGCCTAAAGGATGATGCGTTTGAGCTTCACGCTCAGCCATTGCTTGACGTGCACGTTCTGCTTCTTCCATCTCTTCCTGCGTACGTACTTTCACACGAGTGAGTGTCGTAATCACATGATGTTTTAAAGAATCTAACATTTCAGTAAACATACGGAAAGATTCTTTTTTGTACTCTTGTTTTGGATCTTTTTGCGCATAACCACGTAAATGGATACCTTGACGTAAATAATCCATTGCAGCCAAGTGCTCTTTCCAGAGTTCATCAAGGGTTTGTAACATCACGCCTTTTTCGAAATGACGCATAGTTTCTTCACCCGCAAGCGCTTCTTTCGCTTTGTATTCATCTTCCGCTTCTTGAATAATGCGCTCACGCAAGTTTTCTTCGTGAAGATTATTATTTTCTTCTAACCAATGTTCAATTGGTAACTCAAGGCCAAACTCTTGCGCTAAACGCTCTTCTAAGCCTTTAATATCCCATTGTTCTTCCAACGATTGCGGTGGAATATACTGGTCAATCACATCATTAAATACATCGCTGCGGATTGCTTTAATAGTCTCTGAAATATCATCATTATCGAGCAAGTAATTACGTTGTTCGTAAATCGCATGACGTTGGTCATTAGCCACATCATCATATTCAAGCAAGTTTTTACGACCATCAAAGTGGAACGCTTCTACTTTCGCTTGCGCCGATGCGATCACTTTAGCAAGTAGCTTAGACTCCATCGCTTCGCCTGGTTGAGTGAAGGCTTTACGCATCATATTTAATTTACCTTCATTCAGATAAATACGCATTAAGCCATCTTCTAAAGAAAGGTAGAAACGTGAAGAACCAGGGTCACCTTGACGACCTGAACGACCACGCAACTGGTTATCAATACGACGGGATTCATGACGTTCTGTCCCGATAATATGTAAACCACCGGCTTGCATCACGATCTCGTGATTTTTCTCCCACTCAGCTTTGATTGCCTCAATTTGCTCTGGTGTTGGATTATCCAATTTTGCTACTTGAGCTTTCCAGTTACCACCTAGGATAATATCGGTACCACGACCTGCCATATTGGTTGCAATAGTTACTGCACCTGGTGCCCCCGCTTCAGCAACGATTTCCGCTTCTTGTGCGTGGAATTTTGCATTCAACACATTGTGTTTGATACCCGCTTTATCTAACGCTTGAGAAAGCATTTCAGATTTTTCAACAGATACTGTACCCACTAGAACTGGTTGATTGCGAGCAACGCAGTCTTTGATATCCTCAATAATTGCATTGAATTTGTATTCTTCATTCTCAAACATGACGTCCGTACGGTCATCACGAATCATTGGACGATTTGTTGGGATGACGACAGTTTCTAAACCATAAATTTGTTGAAATTCAAAGGCTTCGGTATCTGCTGTACCTGTCATACCCGCTAATTTGTCATAAAGACGGAAGTAGTTTTGGTAAGAAATAGAGGCAACAGTTTGGTTTTCGCTCTTAATCTCTACCCCTTCTTTCGCTTCGATCGCTTGGTGTAAACCATCAGACCAACGACGCCCAGCCATTGTACGACCAGTATGCTCATCCACGATCACGATCTCGCCATCTTTCACGATATAGTCTACATCGCGCTCAAATAAGGTGTTTGCACGTAATGCCGCCATAACGTGGTGTAACAACACAATACGCGCTGGTGAATAAAGGGAATCACCTTCTGGCATTAAACCTTGTGCGATTAGCCACTCTTCTACTTTTTCTTGACCGCGTTCAGTTAAATACGCTTGTTTGGTTTTAAGATCTAAGGTGTAATCGCCTTCACCGGTATATTCTTCCGTATCTTCTTTTTCTTGCTTAATTAAATTCGGAATTAATTTATTTACCGCAATATAAAGCTCAGAACTGTCTTCCGCTTGACCCGAAATAATCAACGGCGTACGTGCTTCATCGATTAAGATAGAGTCCACCTCATCCACTAAAGCATAGCCTAAATGACGTTGGAAACGTTCTTCTTTGGAATGCGCTAAGTTATCACGAAGATAATCGAAACCTAATTCGCTGTTTGTCGCGTATGTAATATCTGCCGCATAAGCTTCACGTTTTGCTTCAGGCGGTAAGCCAGGGATATTCACCCCAACAGTCATACCTAAAAATTCAAATAATGGACGATTGGTATCCGCGTCACGACGTGCCAAGTAATCATTCACTGTCACAACATGTACGCCTTTACCCTCCAACGCCATCAAATAGCAAGGTAAGGTTGCGGTTAAGGTTTTACCTTCACCCGTACGCATCTCAGCGATACAACGGTTTGTTAGCACCATACCACCAATTAATTGCACATCGAAATGACGCATACCGAGTACACGTTTACCCGCTTCACGCACGGTAGCAAACGCTTCAGGTAAAAGTTGTTGTAAGGTTTCACCGTTAGCTAAACGGCTACGGAACTCATCAGTTTTTGCTCTTAATTCATCATCACTCAATGCTTCAAAAGCCGGCTCCATTTTGTTGATTTTCGCAACTTGTTTTCTTAATTTACGTAAAATACGATCGTTACGGCTACCAAAAATTTTTGTTAAAAAACTCATAATTTCTCTTTCAAATAAAAAATAAAAAGGATCATCCGATTAAAAAATCGGTTCGTTCAAAGATAAAAGAAAATTAAATGATGGCTGGGCCGGCACGAATAGGGGCAAAAACAGGGAATTCTGCCGCAATAAAGTGCGGTTGAATTTTTTCGTGTTTTTGATTGGAATGGGTTTTGTGATTTGTTGGCTGAGGTTGAACCTGCAATGCTTGACGAATTTCACGTACCGCAATCAACATATGTTGTTCAGATGATGTTTGGTAATTTTCGCCGCTCATATTTGATGAAGGCTGAGCCTCCAATCCCTGAGCGACAGGCAAAGCAAAAATCGCAATCATGCTTAACAGCAACTGCGACCAGAAATTTGTTTTACCTTTGTTTGATTTCATCATCTTATTGTCTCTGACAAAATTTGTGTGTATTGTATCGGAAATTCAACGTAAAGTCATTATTGGGGTATTTTTGTGGAAAACAAGCATGAGCGTTATCAAAAAGCCATGAATATTATTGATGTGCTAGAAGGATCACAATTTGCCAAAATCATGCAGAAAGGGTTAATGTTGAATGAACTGAACCAAAACATCAGTCGCCTTTTCCCACAAGAATTCAAAGGGCTCTTCCGTTTAGGCTCCATTACAGATGGGAAACTCTTTATCGAAGTCAAAAGTGCGGTCGTTCGCCAAGGGATTTTATTTCGCCAACGCGAATTACTCACTGCAATTCAACCAACTTATCCCGAAGTAAAAGGCTTTGAGATTAAAATCAATCCAGAATTAACCTGCTAAGCTAACCTTTAAAGATGGCAATTAATTCTTTTACTTTAACTCGTTTTTCTGAAGATTGGCTAATTGAGCGCTGTACTTTAACGCGTTTAAATTTTGCCCCTTTGTAAATCTCACGTGTGAATTTTGTATCGTGGTTAGAAATCACGACGGAAATTTGCTTTTCTTTTTGCGCTTTCTTTGCACATTCCGCTAAATTCTTTTGATGTTCAAGGCCAAAAGCATTCCCCGCATATCCAGTAAAATTGGTATCTTGTGGAAGCGGTGCATAAGGCGGATCACAATAGATCACACTGTGTTTATCCGCTAATTCAAACGTCTGTTGAAAATCGGCACATAAAAAGACCGCACTTTGTGCTTTATGGGCGAAATAGCGTAATTCATCTTCTGGGAAATAATGGGTTTTATAAGCCCCAAATGGCACATTGAACTCATTTTTACTGTTATATCGGCACAAGCCGTTAAACCCAAAGCGATTCAAATAAAGGAACAACACGGAGCGCTCAAAAGGATCGGTTGATTGATTAAAGGCATCTCGCTGGGCGTAATAATAGCCAGCTGTATTCGCATTTTCAGCGAAGAAAATTGGCTTACAAGCCTCAATATAGGCATCCACATTGTCTTTGACGATATTAAACAAGTTAATCAAATCAGGATTAATATCCGCCAAAATATAACGTTCAAAGTGAGAATTTAAAAAAACAGCGCCCGCGCCGACAAAAGGTTCAATTAAACACTGTTTTCTTTTAGGAAAAACTCGATTGAGATCGTCCGTTAAACGAAATTTACCGCCCGCCCATTTTAAAAACGGGCGGTGTTTAATTCGAGGTTTCGTTTTGTTATTTTTCGGACGCAACATGAGAGCAATGACAGTTAGTCATGTTGTGTGCAACGCTCAATCGCGTTTAGCACAAGAGATTTGTCAGTATCAGTTGCCACGTGGGCTTGTCCAAGCGCTTTTAACAACACAAGACGCAACTTGCCTGCCAGCACTTTTTTATCACGCATCATGTGCGGTAAATAATCGTCTGGTTGCATAGTATCAGGCGAAACGGTCGGTAAATTAGCACGCGCTAAAAGTTTTTCTAAACGTGCAACATCTTCAAAAGAAAGATCGCCTAATTGTTCAGATAACACCGCAGCCATCATAGTTCCTGCTGCAACAGCTTCACCATGTAACCAGTTTCCGTAACCTAAATGTGTTTCGATCGCATGTCCAAAAGTATGGCCGAGATTTAATAATGCACGATCACCTTTTTCAGTTTCATCGCGCGCAACGACATCCGCTTTAATTTGGCAACAACGCGCAATACAATGCTGAAGTGAACTTTGATTTAACGCAACTAATTCATCAATATGTGCTTCAAGCCATTCGAAAAAGGCATAATCTAAAATTGCCCCATATTTAATGACTTCCGCAAGTCCCGCATTCACTTCACGTTTTGGCAAGGTATTGAGTGTAAGGGTGTCAATAATCACCGTAGAAGGTTGATAAAACGCCCCAATCATATTTTTGCCTAACTCATGATTAACGGCAGTTTTGCCACCAACAGAAGAATCCACTTGGGCTAATAATGTGGTAGGAATTTGAATAAAACGCACACCACGCTGATAACTTGCTGCTGCAAAACCTGCCACATCACCAATCACACCACCACCTAATGCAATAATGGTGGTATCTCGCCCATGATTATGCTTTAAAAGTGCGGTAAAAATGAGGTTTAAAGACTCTAACGTTTTATATTTTTCGCCATCAGGCAATAATACCGATTCAACCTGACAACCTATTTTTTCTAACGTTTCTGTAACAGGCTCAAGATAATATTGTGCGACGGTTGGATTAGTCACGATCATCACCTTATCCCCTTTTTTCAGCGGATAACAGGTTTCATCTTTAAGTAACCCTTCGCCAATATAAATAGGATAACGACGTTCTTTTAATTCAACATTTACGCACAACATTTTAAATCCTTAAAGTGAACTGTTTAAGCCGTTTAGATTATCAATTAAATCAACAATTTGATTAACCATTACTTTGGCATTTTGCTCATCTGTTGGTAAGGTGATATCAGCAATTTCTTCGTATAACGGATTGCGTACTTTGGCTAAATCTTCCAACACTTGGCGTGGATCATCTGTCCCTTGTAATAAAGGACGTTTTTTATCACGTTGCGTACGTTGATATTGTTTATCTACTGAGGTTTCTAAATAAATTACAATGCCACGAGCAGAAAGATAATTACGATTCTCTTTTGACATCACTGCTCCACCACCAGTGGAAAGCACAACGCCTTGTAATTGGGTTAATTCATTGATAATACGCTCTTCACGCTTACGAAAGCCTTCTTCGCCTTCTAAATCAAAAATCCAGCTAATGTCTGCTCCCGCACGTTCCTCAATTACTGCATCTGAATCGACAAAATCCATATTCAATTGTTGCGCAAGCTGACGGCCAATGGTGCTTTTACCCGCGCCCATCGGACCCACTAAAAAAATATTACGTTTTTCAGCCATTGTTATTCTTCTAACTTAAATAATGTTCAAATTAATCTTTCCTAATAAAAACTGGCCACCTGAAAAAATGGCAGCCCGAAAGATCACCCAAAAAATAATGAAGATTATCGCAATAAATCCCCCTATGTTTCAACCTTTAGCGGGAATTTATTTTAAGAAGCGCAAAAGTGCGGTCAGTTTTTGAGGGATTTTAATGAATGATAAAGTCAAATAGAGCATCGAGATAAAGCATCCTAAAATTTAACCGCACTTTACAAACAAAAAAGGCTATTCAAGCGAATAGCCTTTTCTTTTATCAGTGAGTTAATTATAGATAACCAAACAAGCTTGTGAAAATGTAACCAAAGATACATGAAGTGATTACACCGATTAAGCCCGGTAAAATAAAGCTGTGGTTAATTACAAACTTACCAATGTGGGTTGTACCTGAACGGTCGAATTGGATTGCCGCAAGATCACTTGGGTAAGTAGGTAAAATGTAGTAACCGTAACAAGCTGAAGCAAAGGCTAAGATAACAGCTGGATCAACACCGATACCTAAAGCGAGTGGAACGAATGCAACCAATGCTGCCGCTTGTGAGTTTACGAATTTAGAAATTAATAATAACATCACCGCGTAAGTCCAAGGATGTGCTTTTACCACATCACCAAGTGCTGCTTTCATCATCGGTGTATGAACGGTAAACATGGTTTCCGCCATCCAAGAAATCCCGAATACAGCGACTAACGCAATCATACCTGAACGGAAAATTTCATTTTTACTGATTTTGCCCGCATCAGTTTTTGTAAAGATAACAATTAATGCACCCGCTAATAACATGAAGATTTGAATAACGTGAACCATACTTAAATTCACTTTTTTCTTCGCCGTATCTTTTAATACGATTGCAGCATTATCGATAGTTTCGGTTTTATCTCCCGCTGTGATCACAACTCTGTTATCTTGAGCGGTAATTGTTTGAGCAACTTCACCTTTATCGTTATAAATCGCGACGTTGTTATAGGCTGTTTTTACTTTTGCTTTACTGTCTTTAACATCAAGTACTAATGTACCATCTTTTGCTAACGCAACGATTTTACCGTCTTTAACATTAAAGGTTTTCACAGCTTTATCAGCAGAAACGATTTCAACCACTTGAGCTGGTGCTGATTTTTCAAAGGCTGGGCGTAAATCTTTAAAGTAACCTAATAGCGCTACCACTAAAATCGCACCAAAGAAGATCCACATCGCATTCCAGCTAGATTGTGGTAATTTTTTGTCTAACAATGATGTGCTATCACCATAAACATACTTTTTGAATTCTGGATCTTTTAATTTCTCTTGAAATTCCGGGTCTTTATCTAAATCTTTACCACGGAACCAACTGAAAATACCGATAGCTAATACACCACAAAGGGTTGAAGGCACAGTAATTTTTAATAAATCTAAATAGCCATCAAAACCTGCTAATGGGGTTTTAGCATTCACTAAGAATGTGGTTAAAGTCACTACTGCTACAGAAACTGGTGACGCAATGATACCCATTTGAGAAGCTATTGAACTTGCCGCCATTGGACGTTCAGGACGAATATCATTTTTGATCGCGATATCATAGATGATTGGCAACATGGTATAAACCACGTGACCTGTACCACATAAAATGGTTAAGAAACAGGTTACAAACGGCGCCAAAATACTGACATATTTCGGGTTACGACGAAGCATTTTCTCCGCAATTTGTAACATGACATCTAAACCACCACTGGCTTGTAATGTTGCCGATGTCACCACCACCGCAAGGATAGTTAACATCACATCGATAGCTGGCTTACCTGGTTCAATACCAAAGCCGAAAACAAGAACAATTAAGCCTACCCCACCGAGCATACCCAGTGCGATACCACCTTTTTTTGCCCCGTAAAACAAACAGATAAGAACAATAGCAAGCTGAATAGCAAACTGGCTACCTTCACCTAGGTTCATTAGAAAATCCATAAGATACTCCGAATCATTTTATGGTTAATTAGAAAAAATTTTGATCGAATACTAGCATCAAAATTAACTCATAATAAGTACTTTTAAGGTAAATCTTGTTTTAAATCAAAAAATAAAGGAACTAAATAATAAAAACAAATCTGAGTGAGATTAAATAAAGGAAAGTGCGGTCAGAAATTTAAGAGATTTAGATATATTTTGTTTTATTTAAAGATAAAGAATTTAGAAAAGAAATTTAAAGAAAAAAAATTAGGCGACCTAAAAGATCGCCCAACTTAAAAATTACTGATTGTTTTGAACGTAGTCAATCGCAGATTGAACAGTTGTGATTTTTTCAGCTTCTTCATCAGGAATTTCGATATCGAATTCTTCTTCTAAAGCCATTACTAATTCAACTGTATCTAAAGAGTCCGCACCTAAATCTTCAACGAAAGAAGCTTCTGGTTTTACGTCTTCTTCTTTAACACCTAATTGTTCAACGATGATTTTTTTCACGCGTTCTTCAATACTCATTTGTTTTTCCTATTGTTGTTTTAACTCATTTAAGAGCGGTTAGTGTATGCATTTTTGATAAAGTTGCAACTATTTCTTAGGTGGTCGCACCACAAAAAAATAGGCAATGTAAAAACACATACAGAGAAAAAGTTACATTGCGATTGGGATTTTATCATTAACTAAACTGCTTTGCTATATTTTATAGACAAAATCCCCGATATATATGCCCTAAAGGGTTAGCTCATATATAAGCCGCCATTCACATGTAATGTGGTACCGGTAATATAAGCCGCATCGTCAGAAGCTAAAAACGCTACCGCTTTTGCGATATCTTTTGGTTCACCTAAACGGCCTGCCGGTACATTACCAAGAATACCTGCTTTTTGTTCTTCAGTAAGCACTTCAGTCATATCTGTTGCGATAAAGCCGGGTGCTACAACGTTTACGGTAATGCCACGTGATGCCACTTCTTTCGCTAAACCTTTAGAGAAACCAATCAAGCCTGCTTTTGCTGCACAATAGTTAGATTGACCTGGGTTACCCATTGAACCCACCACTGAACCAATAGTAATGATACGCCCGAAACGTTTTTTCATCATGGAACGTAACATTGCTTTAGAAAGATGGAATACAGAAGTTAAGTTGGTTTGCATAATATCGAACCATTCTTCATCTTTCATACGCATTAATAAATTATCACGAGTGATACCTGCGTTATTCACAAGGATATCAATATCACCAAATTGTTCTTTAATTTGTTCTAATACGGCATCAATACTTTCTTTGTCTGCCACATTTAATACTAAACCTTTACCTTTATCACCAAGGTAAGCAGAAATGGTATCAGCACCTTTTTCAGAGGTTGCGGTACCAATTACAAATGCACCTTTTGATGCTAATTCTTCTGCAATTGCGCGACCAATACCACGTGTTGCACCTGTTACTAATGCGATTTTATTTTGCATTCTTAATCCCCTTTTATGCTAATAATGCTTCAACGGCATCTAATGATGCCACATCGTTTACTGATGTTGCTTGTAATTCTGCTACGATACGTTTTGTTAAACCGTTTAATACTTTACCTGGGCCGATTTCAACTAAAACCTCTACGCCATCTTGTGCCATTTTCTCAACGGTTTCAGTCCAACGAACTGGGCTATATAATTGGCGAATAAGTGCGGTACGAATTTCTGCACTTTCTGTTTCCGCTTTAACATCTACGTTATTTAATACTGGTATTGCTGGCGCATTAAGCGTAATCCCTTCAAGTGTTACAGCTAATTGATCAGCAGCTGGTTTCATTAATGCACAATGTGAAGGAACACTTACCGCTAATGGTAAAGCTCGTTTTGCGCCCGCTTCTTTACATAATGCAGCAGCACGTTCAACTGCCTCTTTCGCTCCAGCAATGACTACTTGACCTGGTGAGTTAAAGTTTACTGCAGACACCACTTTACCTTGCTCTGCTTGTTTACATGCATTGATAATCGCTTCATTGTCTAAACCAATAATCGCATACATTGCACCAGTACCTTCTGGTACTGCTTGTTGCATTAATTTACCGCGTAATTCGACTAATTTAATCGCATCTTTAAAATCAATGACACCTGCGCAAACTAATGCTGAATATTCACCTAAACTGTGACCAGCCATCACGCTTGGTTGCAATTGTGGGTATTTTTCTTGCCATACACGGAAAATCGCAATGGATGCCGCTAATAATGCCGGCTGAGTTTGCCAAGTTTTATTTAATTCTTCTGCCGGACCTTGTTGAACCAAGTTCCATAAATCATAGCCAAGCGCTTCAGATGCTTGTTTAAAAGTCTCAGCGACTACCGGATATTCGTTAGCAAGATCAGCCAACATGCCAACAGCTTGAGAACCTTGTCCTGGAAAAACCATTGCGAATTTTTTCATGTTTTCTTCCTATTTCTTCATCGTTTAAATGTTGAAAGTGCGGTCAAATTTAACCGCACTTTTAAAATTCTGTCGGGATTCTAACAAATTAATTAAAATCGCACCAATGCTGAACCCCAAGTCCAACCACCGCCAAAAGCTTCGAGTAGAAGCAATTGACCGCGTTGAATTCGGCCATCACGCACCGCTTCATCTAAAGCTGTTGGTACAGTCGCTGCACTGGTATTGGCTGTACGATCAAGCGTTACCACCACTTGCGACATATCCATCTCTAATTTTTTCGCTGTCGCAGTGATGATACGTAAATTCGCTTGATGCGGCACAAGCCAGTCGATATCTGTTTTTTGGAGATTATTGGCAGAAAGGGTTTCTTCCACGACATTGGAAAGCTCGCGCACCGCTAATTTAAAGGTTTCATTACCTTGCATTTCAATATAGCCAGATTTCTCCACGCCACGTTCTGCTTGTGGAAGCTGTAATGCCGCATTGTTATCTGACGATGCATGTAAATGCGTCGAAATAATACCTTCTTGCTCTGATGCTTCTAAGATCACGGCACCCGCACCATCACCAAATAAAACGACAGTACTACGATCAGTTTCGTCTAATTTACGCGAGTTAAGATCCGCACCAATGACAAGGGCTTTTTTCACGCTACCTGAACGAATAAATTTATCTGCTACGCCTAAAGCATAAACGAAACCGGTACAAGCCGCTGCTAAATCAAAAGAAATCGCGTCTTCAATACCTAATAAACCTTGAACTTGGCAAGCTGAACTTGGATAAGCGTGAGAACCACTGGTCGTTGCAACGATGATCAACTCAATTTCTTGAGGATCAAGATTGGCCATTTCAAGTGCTTTTTTGGCTGCTTCACATCCCATTGTTGCAACAGTTTCATCTGCTGCCGCAATACGACGTTCACGAATGCCAGAACGCGTCACGATCCATTCATCTGAAGTATCAACCATTTTTTCCAAATCCGCATTGGTACGAATATGGCTCGGCAAATAGCTACCGGTAGATAAAATTCTACTATTCATAATATCAAAACTTATTAATTAATAACGTTGTAAACCCGCCAAGATTTTTTGTGGAATTTGCAAACGAGCTTGCAAAGCTGCATCTGCAATTGCACGAGCAAATGCATCCACATTTGCGCTGCCATGACTTTTCACCACAACAGCCGTTAATCCGAGTAAAGATGCCCCATTATATTCATCTGGGTTAATGCGTTTCAAGCGATGATAAGCATCCTTAAAGAAAAAACGCAGAATCAATTTGGCAAATGATTTAAAAATAGGCTGTTTTTCTTTTCCTTTCAGAAGAGATAACAGATTCTTAGCCGCCCCTTCAAGGGTTTTTAATGCAATATTTCCCGAAAACCCATCACTCACGATCACATCAGCCACGCCATTTAATAAAAAGTTACCTTCAATAAAGCCGATATAATGAAGTGCGGTCGATTTTTCTAATAAATTCGCGGCTTCACGAATGGATTGATGTCCTTTAATTTCTTCCACACCAATATTGAGTAAAGCAATACGTGGATAAACTAAGTTCAATCGGTTTTCGGCAAAGATCGAGCCCATGACGGCAAATTCATAAAGATTTTGAGCAGAACATTCTACGTTTGCGCCTAAATCTAACATTACGGTTTTATCACCCGTCATCGACGGTAATAAGGATACCAACGCTGGGCGTTGAATCCCTTCTAAAGGCTGTAAGAGTACCTTTGACAATCCCATCAATGCACCTGTATTCCCTGCACTCACACAACCTTGTGCCTCGCCTTTCTGAACCATTTCAATTGCTAAACGCATCGACGTGCCTTTGCTATGACGCAATGCATGAGAAATGCCTTGATTGTTATCAATAGTCTTAGTGCAATGATGAATTTGAATACGTTCTAAAAGAGAAGAGGGTGCATTTTCCAGTAAAGGGGAAATTTGTTGGCTATCGCCAAACAGCACTAAAGAGAGCATTGGATCTGCTTCCAACGCTGAAAGAGATGCGGGGATAGTAATACGGGGACCAATGTCCCCGCCCATCACATCTAACGCTAAGGTTAGACGGTGCAAGTGAATACCTTATAAGTAAAATTACTTATTGATCACTTTGCGACCACGGTAGTAACCGTCAGCAGTTACGTGGTGGCGTAAGTGAGTTTCACCGCTTGCTTTATCCACTGATACTGCAGCAGTAGTTAATGCATCGTGTGAACGACGCATATCACGACGTGAACGAGATTTTTTGTTTTGTTGAACAGCCATTGGCTATACTCCTAAATTTAATTTACTTTTGCTTTAAATTAGCTAATACAGCGAACGGGTTCGGTTTTTTTGCCAATTCTTCAGGCAATTCGCCAAAAACCTGTTCGTGCGCGGACACTTCACAGTGTTCAGATGAATGCATTGGAACAAGCGGTAGAGCTAAAATAAGTTCGTCTTCCACTGCACCAAGTAAATCTATTTCACCAAACGTATTAAATTCGATTGGCTCATAAATTTCCGGCAAGTCATCAGCCTGATCCCAATTAGCCACTGGACTATACATAAAATGACATTCCAATGTTTGTTTGAATAGTTCGCCACAACGTTGACAGTCTAATTCGACATCAACTTGTACTTGCCCTTTCATCACCACTAATTTTTGTGGATCAATATAAAACGATAATGTTACCTGTGCATCGCTGAGCACTTTCCCCGTAGATTCAGCTAAACGCACTAACTGACTAGCGGTATAATAACCATCATAATCAATTCTTTGTTGAGCGTCTTTAACCGGATCAACGGTTAGGGGTAGTTTTACCTTTTGCATAGGGTGCGAATATTACCTGTTGTCAATAAAATAGTCAAAGGAAATTCGCACTAATTATAAGAAAAGTTCAATCTCTATCTAAACTCTCTCAAGATTTACACCTTTGCAAAGTGCGGTCATTTTTTCCTGTGTTTTACTCGGCATGCTCACTCAAGAAGCCACCACTTTGATGTTTCCAAAGGCGAGCATAAAGGCCATTTTGTTCAAGCAATTCTGCGTGAGTCCCTTGCTCAACAATTTGCCCTTTATCTAACACAATTAAACGATCCATTGCCGCAATAGTGGATAAACGGTGAGCGATGGCAATAACCGTTTTATTTTCCATCATCTTGTCGAGACTTTCCTGGATCGCCACTTCCACTTCGGAGTCTAACGCACTGGTTGCTTCATCCAACAGTAGAATTGGTGCATTTTTTAACATGACACGTGCAATAGCAATACGTTGACGTTGACCGCCAGACAATTTCACTCCACGTTCACCAACATGGGCATCATAGCCTTTTCTACCTTGCGCATCGCTGAGATAAGGGATGAAATCGGCTGCTTCCGCACGTTTAGCCGCATTGATCATTTCTTCATCTGTCGCTGTTGGGCGACCATAAATGATGTTATCGCGAACAGAACGGTGTAAAAGCGAGGTATCTTGTGTTACAAGACCAATCTGACTACGAAGGCTTTCTTGGCTTACATCTAAAACATTTTGACCATCAATGGTAATTGAACCTTCTTGTGCTTCGTAGAAACGTAGAAGTAAATTCACAATGGTTGATTTACCTGCACCAGAACGACCAATTAAGCCCACTTTTTCACCTGGTTTGATGGTGAGAGTAAAATGGTTAAGTAACGGTTTATTCGAATCATAGGCAAACGAAACATTGTTAAATTTTATCTCACCTTGTTTTACTTCTAATGCAACACAATTTGGCTTATCAACAATGGTATGCGGTTTGGTTAGCGTTGCCATACCATCATTCACTGTCCCGATATTTTCAAATAAACGAGCTGATTCCCACATAATCCAACGAGAAAGACCATTTACACGTAATGCCATCGCGGTTGCTGTAGCCACTGCTCCCACGCCAACTTGGCCGTTTTGCCATAACACCACACCTAAAATCGCAGTGCTTAACGTTAAGAAAATATTGGTTGCGTAAGTTAAGGTATCTAATGAGCTCGCCAACCGCATTTGTACATGCACGGTGACCATGAATTCTTCCATGGAGCGTTTTGCATAATTCGCTTCTCTCGCATCATGTGAAAATAGTTTCACCGTTGCAATATTTGAGTAAGCATCCGTAATACGTCCTGTCATTAGAGAACGCGCATCAGCTTGTCGTTGTGCTGTTTTCGCTAAACGAGGAATAAGCAAACGTAAAATAGTCACAAATGCCACAATCCACAAGAAAAACGGCACTAAAAACCAAGTATCTAAAGCCGCAAGCACCAAACCTGAAGTAATAAAATAGACGGCAACATACACCAGCATATCCGCAATGGTCATGACTGTATCACGCACCGCAAGCGCAGTTTGCATCACTTTCGCCGATACGCGACCTGCAAATTCATCTTGGTAGAAGCTTAAACTTTGGCCTAGCATCAAACGGTGGAAATTCCAACGCAAACGCATTGGAAACACCCCTTGTAGTGTTTGTAAGCGCACATTCACGCCCACAAATGACCATACAATACTGAAAATAAGCAAGGCTGTCATGCCGGCAAGCAAATGCCCTTTTTCTTGCCAAAGTGTGGTTGGTGAATAAGCACCCAGCCAATCCACCAATAATCCCATAAATTGGAAAAGTAAGGCTTCCATCACACCGGTACCGACCGTCAATACCGCGAGTAAAAAGATCCAGCCTTTCATGCCATCAATGCTTGACCAAATAAAACGAAACAAACCTTTTTCAGGCGTCGTTGGATTGCTTTCCGGATAAGGATTTAAACGGTTTTCAAACCATGAAAATATTTTATTAAACATAATAATACCTTAAAAAATTAAAGGCGACAGAGCCGCCTAAAGTGCGGTCATTATAACGTAAGTTTCAAACGATGGGCTAGGTTTTGCGAAATTGGCTCGGTGAAAGCCCATAAATTGCTTTAAACGCCTTACTAAAATGTGCTTCTGATTGATACCCTACCTCAAGGGCGATTGCCAAAATGGTCTTTTGCGTATTTTTCAATAAAACAGCCGCCATTTCTAACCGCACTTGTGTGAGAAATTTTCCTGGTGGCATCCCGAGTTGCTGTTGAAAGATCCGCATAAAGGTCGCACGAGACATGGATGCCAACTCGGCTAATTGCTCAATATTCCAATCTAATTGAGGTGAAAACAGGATTTTTTCAAGGACTTGATTCAGTCTTTTATCCTGCAACGAGGCTAATAAGCCTTGATTGAGCAAACCTATTTGTTGAGCATGACGCAAAATATAAATAAACAACACATTTGATAGCGCGTCTATCACGGATTTTGTGCCTTGCTCCGGTTTCTCGGTTTCTTGTAAAAAAAGTGAAACCAAAGGCTGCACTGGCGTATTTTGTAGCGAAAGATGTAAGTAATCTGGTAACGACTCAATTAATAATGACGGTTTTTGATAATAAAACGTCCCACAAAACATCTTCAGATCGGGCGTACCTGCACCTATTTGATGGACATTAAAAAGTGCGTTTGATTTCTCTCTCTGTAGACTATTCTCTCTTTTTTGTTGAGAACTGCCCAAAAAGTGCGGTCTATTTTGAGGGAGAAAAAAGAGATCGCCTTTTTTCAAATGAAACTGTTTTTCTGCAAAGGTTACCCAGCACTCACCTTGCTCAATTAAATGAAATAAACCTTGATATTCCGCCGCATCTGGCTGATGTTCAACTTGCCAATCCCCTTGAAACAAGCAGCGAATATTAATTTCCCCACGCACTTGCGCCAGTTGCGTTAATTTATCTAAATAATCCATTGTGAGATTTTCCGTCTAAAAGTTAAGACAATTTGACAAGTATCATACGCTAATCTGCTTATAATTCCTCCCGAAATTTGTACTAAATTTAAGGAGAAAAACTATGTTTGCAGATTGGAAAAATGATGTAGCACACGTTAAAAAATCATTCGGTGCATTAGGTAAAAAATACCCTAAAATGTTACAAGCTTACGGCGCATTAGGTGCGGCTGCAGCAGAAGGTAACGTATTAGATGCCAAAACCCGTGAATTAATTGCATTAGCCGTTGCAGTAACAACACGTTGTGAAAGCTGCATTGGCGTGCATGCTGATGAAGCGGTGAAAGCAGGTGCAACTGAAGAAGAAGTGGCAGCAGCATTAGCGATGTCTATCGCATTAAATGCAGGTGCAGCTTACACCTATTCTCTTCGTGCATTAGAAGCTTACAACGCACAAAAAGGCGAATAATTCGCAAGAAACTTTATGATTCTTTTAGCCCTCATTTGAGGGCTTTTTTTATCTCTAAAATTGACCGCACTTTAAAATAAATTCAAGGCTCTCATCTGGGCTACCACTTGTTCTACCTGAATTTCAGCCATTAAATTTTTGCCTTTTAATTTTGTCGCCCAAGGCAATTCACTTGAAGGTTTTCCTTGTTCTTTTTGCACATTTTCTTCATATACCGACACCACATTATCCAGATTATGATAAGGTGCGGTGCGCAATGGATTGTGATAGGCATACAATCCAATCACTGGCGTACCTTGAGTAGTAGCAATATGGGCCGGACCTGAATCGGGCGAGATGACTAAATTTGCTTGATGAATTAATGCGGCAAGTTGTTTCAAACTGGTTTTGCCTGAAGCATCAACCGGTTGAAAGTCACAAAGTGTGGTAATTTTTTTCACCATTTCTAATTCGTGTTTTGCCGGCGAGCTACAAAAAATCACATTCACATTATGTTGATGAGCAATATTTGCCACTTCCGCATAACGTTCAATCAACCAATCTTTCTCGGCTTTACTAGAACAAGGGGAAATAATCAGATTTTTACGTGTAGGATCAATAAACTGTTTGGCATATTCTCGATCTGAATCAGAAATTGCCAATTGCCAAGAAAGCATTTCTGCTGGTGGCACTCCTAGATAATCGGCAAAAGCCATAAAACCATCTAGTACATGAGGCGTTTCAGGATCTTGAACTCGACGATTCACAAACAACCACTGCCCTTCTCGAGAACGTTTTTTGCCAAACCCAATTTTATATTTCGCTTGAAGACCAAGAGAGATAATAGAAGCACGAAATGCCGTCTGCATATTCAAAAGTGCATCAAATTGATTATTTTTCAAAAACATCCATAAATTCCACACACCTTTCCAACCGCTCTTTTTATCGTAAGGAATCAATTCCACGCCTTCAATACCAGAAAGCAGACCCATTTCTGTTTTACCCACAATCCACGTTAATTTTGTTTGCGGCCAATAACGTTGAATATGTTGTACCACCGCAAGTGCATGGCAAACATCACCCACCGCAGACAAACGCAAAATGCAAAGTGATTTAGGGGAAGAGGTAAAAAGTGGAGAATGGGACATTTGAGTTCCTCGCGCATTTAATTTCCGTCTATTTTAAAGTAGAATGAGGGCATTTTCTATTATTCGGTTCAACTAAAATGCTTGAATTCCAACAAGATAATCAATTCTTTCTTTTTAATCTCACGGAAAAACCAACTGAACCCGCTTCATTTTTTGAATCGGCTTTTTGGGAAAAACAACAACGTATTACTGGTTCAGCCAAAGGACGCGGCACAACCTATTTCCTGAATACAAAAGATCTGTTTGGTGTAAACACTGCCCTTCGTCATTATTATCGCGGTGGTTTATGGGGAAAATTCAACAAAGATCGCTATCGTTTTCAATCATTTAGTGAAACTCGTAGCGTGGCAGAATTTCAGCTTTTAAATCAACTCCATCAAGCAGGTTTAGCCGTACCCAAACCAATTGCTGCACGTGTTAAAAAAGGCAAACTAGGGATTTGTTATCAAGCGGATATCTTGATTGAAAAGATCGAAAATGCTCAAGATCTGACCGCACTTTTGCAAACCCAGCAACTGCCGAATGACATCTGGCAAGCCATTGGTAAATTAATTCGTCAGTTGCATAATTTGCAAATTTGCCATACGGATCTCAACGCTCACAATATTCTCGTTCAACAACTCGGAAATGAACAAAAATGTTGGCTCATTGATTTCGATAAGTGCGGTCAAAAATCGGGTGATTTTTGGAAGCAAGGCAACTTGGAAAGATTACACCGCTCTTTTGTCAAAGAAGCCAGCAGAATGAATATTCAGTTCAATGAAGAAAATTGGACTGAATTGTTGAAAGGGTATAACACCTAAAACGCGTTAGAAAAAGACAATAAAAAAGACCGCCTAATGCGATCTCAATAAATGGTCCCCCCTGCCGGACTTGAACCAGCGACCAAGCGATTATGAGTCGCCTGCTCTAACCGACTGAGCTAAGGGGGGAAAGTGCGGTGATTATAGAGAAATAATCACTTGAAGTCTATAAAAGAAGGGATGATTGATGAAAAATCAATCATCCTTTTTTATCATTATTGAAGCACTGAAATATCAGCTACTTGTAAGAACAAGTCTTGCAACGTATTTAAAATCGCTAAGCGGTTTTGACGTAATGCAGGATCTTCGGCATTCACCATCACATTATCAAAAAAACTGTCCACTGGTGCGCGTAAATTCGCTAATTTATCTAACACAGCGGTGTAATCGCCTTGTGCGATAAGCGGTTGTACTTCAGTGCGTAATGCAAGTACCGCTTCAGCAAGGGCTTTTTCTGCTGGCTCTACGCACGCGGTCAAATTGATCTCGCCAATTGTAGCATCCGCTTTGGCTAAGATGTTGCTTACACGTTTATTTGCTGCTGCTAACGCTTCCGCTGAATCTAACGTACGGAAGTGAGAAACCGCACGTACACGTGCATCAAAATCAGCAGGGCGAGTTGGACGACGCGCCAATACTGCTTGAATCACATCCACTGCAATGCCTTCATCTTGATACCATGCACGGAAACGGCCGAGCATGAAGTCCACCACATCGGCAACCACGTTTTTATTCGTAAGTTTATCACCAAAAAGTGCGGCTGATTTTTTCACTAAATCTTCTAAATCTAGTGGTAAGTTTTTCTCTACGATAATACGTAACGCTCCTAATGCCGCACGACGCAATGCAAATGGGTCTGCGCTACCTTTTGGTGCTTGGCCGATACCGAAGATACCCGTTAGGGTGTCAAATTTATCCGCTAAAGCAACCGCACTTGCCACCAAAGATTTAGGTAATTCATCACCCGCAAAGCGTGGCATATATTGTTCGTTTAACGCCACTGCGACTTCTTCATCTTCACCGTCATGACGAGCGTAATGCATACCCATTACACCTTGTGTATCGGTGAATTCAAACACCATGTTGGTCATCAAATCACATTTTGAGAGTAAACCCGCACGTTTTGCTTTCGCTTCGTCTGCACCGATTTGTTTCGCAATTTCGCCTGCAAGTTGTTCAATGCGGTCAGTTTTGTCTTTCAATGTACCGAGTTGCTGTTGGAACAACACGGTTTCTAAACGTGGTAAACGATCAACCAGTTTTTGTTTTAAGTCGGTTTTGAAGAAGAATTCTGCATCGGTTAAACGTGGACGAACCACTTTTTCGTTTCCTTCAATGATTGCGGTTGGATCTTCAGGATTGATGTTTGAGACAAAAATAAAGTGCGGTAATAATTTTCCGTCTTTGTCATAAATTGGGAAATATTTTTGGTCGCCTTTCATGGTGTAAACCAAAGCTTCTGCAGGCACCGCTAAGAAACGTTCTTCAAATTTAGCCGCTAAAACGTTTGGATATTCCACCAAGGAAGTGACTTCTTCAAGCAAGCTTTCTTCAATATCAGCCACGCCGCCAAGTGCGGCCGCTTTTGATTGAGATTTTGCCAAAATTTCTGCTTTACGCTCGTTGAAATCAGCCACTACAGAACCTTTTTCACGCAATAATTGCGGATATTGATCTGCATGTTGAATTTCAAATTCTTTCTCGCCTAAGAAACGGTGACCGCGAATAGTGCGAGCACTTGCCACACCTAAAATTTCGCCTTTGATTAACTCATCACCTAACAGCATGGTCACAGTATGAACTGGACGAATAAATTGCACGGTTTTATCAGCCCAACGCATTGGTTTTGGAATTGGCAATTTTGCTAGCGCATTTGCCACAATGTCGTTCAGCAAGTTTTTAGTTGGCTGACCCTCAATTTTTGCACGATGAACTAACCATTCGCCTTTATCGGTCGCAATGCGTTCTGCTTGCTCAACGGTAATACCACAACCGCGCGCCCAGCCTTCTGCCGCTTTAGTTGGTTTGCCTTCTGCATCAAAGGCTGCAGATACTGCTGGCCCGCGTTTTTCGATTTCTTTGCTCGGTTTCTGTGTGGCTAAGTTCAACACTTTCACCGCTAAACGGCGCGGTGCCGCAAACCATTCGATTTTATCGAAGGTTAAACCCGCTTGGTTTAATTCCGCCTCAACGTTATCCGCAAAAGAGGTCGCTAATGTTTTGAGAGCTTTTGGTGGCAGCTCTTCAGTGCCGATTTCTACTAGGAAGTTTTGGGTTGTCATTTTGTTTCTCTTAAATAAGGCAAATTTAATATACTAAACATTTGTTAGTTAGAATTGATTTTTATTTAGAACTCCTTGAAATTGAACTTCTTCATAAGCATTTCTTAAACTATCAATTTGGTCATTTAAATTCTTTTCAAATAGTTCTTTCCTTTGTAACTCTGCAGCTTTTACTAGTAGCTCATTAAGTTCAACAGGATTTTCAGGATCTCGAACACTAATACTTTCACCAATAATATCACTAAACTTAGTACATATTTTATCTATAGTTAGCTCTTCTTTTACATTTTTCTCTATCTCAGACAAAATATTCTTTATAGGCGCTATAGTTTCAGTAGAAGGAACAACTAAATATATACACTCATCAAAATTATTATTTTTAGGATAATCTGAATCACTTCTAAGTTGAATTCCTTTGCTAGGATGAATAAATACTGAAAAAATACTAGAACCACAATTGGTTTGGAAATTTAAGCCATCACAATCTTTACCAAGTTCAAAGAATTCAGCCTTATAATATAAATTTAGAATATAAAGCCCAGCCATTGATGAAATAAGATGTTTTATATTTGCTCTTTCTAGAGAGGTTCTTCTGTTGTGTTTTATCGCTTGATACGCTTGCAACCACTTTTCAGAACTAGAACCTCGTTTATGAGCTTTCTTGAGAGGAGAAAGGAGTTTATTTTCATCATTATTAAAATAAAAATTATTGGAAACAACTTGTACTTTTTTTGATTCCAATTTCCATAAAGAATTCAAGTAGTTCATACAATCAGTATCAAAAAACAGGTTATTATCATCTGCTTTTGGTCCACCATTATTTATATATAACTCTTTCGCTAATGACTCAAACTCAATAGAAGCTCTTATCAAGAGTTCGGAAATCTTCATGGAATAAACATTTATTTGTTTATCATCAACATGAATATGATTAGTTAATTCAATCAGTTCTTTTTCTAAATTCTGATAGACAGACCAATATAAATTATTAGACATAATTATTCCTTTATAAGAAATCCTTCTCTCGCCCGTTCCACCACCAATGCAATCGCTGTTCTAACACTTCTTTACTTGGCAACACCGTCATATATTCCGCGATGTGAATATCAGAATTATTTACTTCCTGATAGCTTACCGTTCTTAATACTCTCCCTCAACACCCGTTGAAATTGCTCATAATCACAAAAGCCCTTTTCATCTCTTTCACAACCTTTGAGGGTTAATGCTATTTGGTTTGGTGGAGTCGCTAAACTTAATGGCGTGATGTTAATCAGCTGTTCGGTGGTTTGATACACATAATCCAACTTAAATTTAAGTTTGCCACTTGGTTTGTGTTTCCATACTTCAAATAGCAACTTGCCACCGATTGGGATATTTTCTAATGAATCATCCAACTCATAAGGCTCAACACCTAGTGCTGCAAGCAGAGCGACGATATTAGAATCATGTCCAACCAATAAGTTAATTTTGTTTTCACTATTTAGCTGTTGCTGAATAAATGCCAATAACGGATATGATGCATTTTGTGCTAACGCTTCGTTATTTTTAAATAAAGTACGGTAATATTCGTTTTTAATTTCGTTAATTGCACGCCATTTTTCTTGGCTATCCACGCGACCGTTTGCGATTTCTGAAGCAGGCTTGCCCACATAATGCGCGAGCAATAATGCACTGACAATTTTCTTTCCTTTGCTGATAGAGCCAGTAATTTTGACTGACTTGCCGTCTTTAATACTGTATTCACCGACTTTTCCACCTAAATCACACTCGCCTTTTTGTAAGCAGTTTGGTGAATGTTTATAATCGATGATTTCACTCAATAGCGCATAATTTGGCGCTAATTTTTGCTGTAAAGCGGTTAAATCAACGTTATTTTTTGCAGATTCAATCAAGTCTTGGCTTGGATTATGCGCCTGCGTGTTGAAAATGGGATCTTTTTCTGAACCAATTTTACCGTGATGTTGCAGTTGAACATTACAACCCGCAAATGCACCAGAAACAATCGCTTGCCCTGTTGCAATGGTGCGTTGCACACCATTTGCATAAGCAAAAATGCCTTCGCCCGATGCACAACGTTCTGTTGTTAGTAACCCTTTATCTGCAAGCCATTGACCTAAATACTGTCCGAAATAGGTTTCTAGCACCGTCCCTTTTGCAGTGAGATAGCCAGATGGTACATTCCATTTTGCCCATTCATACGGGGAATATTTCGCCATTTCTTGCGGATCTTTTTCCACTGGTGAACGCAATCCGTGTCGGCTGAAAATCAATACTTTCTCTAATTCATAATCAGAACTTGAGGAAGTTTGAGCATTTTCTGTTGCAAACGCACTACTTGCTAAAGCTGAGCCAAGCAAAAGTGCGGTGAATTTTAGGGTTATTTTTTTCATATTCGAGACCTAATCTAATTTTTCTACTAGTACCAATCTTTCTTCATTCACGCAATCCACTAAAATGCGTTTTACCCGTTCTTGCCAGAGGCTTTGGAAATGCGTGATTTCATCTGCTTTTAATTGATTGTTAAATGCTCTTGGCAGCAACTCACGGATTTCATCTGACCATGGGGCTACTTCATCTAAATTAAGGGTTAATTTAACCGCACTTTGATTATCTTTACGTTTTAAGATGAAGGTCGCATCAGTTTCATTATTGAAGCTCAATAAATTTCGGCGAGAAAAACGTTTAGCCACACCCATGCCAGCAAAACCCACTTCCGTTGTTGCGCCCGTAAGTAATGTTGCGATAGAGGCAACCACACCTGTTGTGCCTTCTTCTCTACCTTTTGTCATCAATACTTCAATATTGCCACGCTCTGGCATGTCATTACCATAAAGCGCTTTTAAACCTCGAATAACCGCAACAAAGCTTCCTGCAACAGTCGGGCAAGAATGACCAGCCAGTTTCACTGCATCTTGATAAGAATAGGTCATTAAACCACCTTCTGCTGCACCTAAAAATGCAGCTAAGGGATCACGCAAACAAATCGTCGGTCCTTGCTCAAAGAAAGTAGGAACGCCATTTTTAAATTCAATTGTCATAGTAAGATCCTTAGGATTACTTGTTACTTCTATTATGAAATGAAACTACTTACGAATCTTCCAACTTGTCTTGGTTTTCATTACAAGCGATCAAAATCATGGCAGAGGTTGCAAGAGCTAACGTTTTTTTCATCACTTTAGAAAATCTCTTTTAATTTAGATTCATCTAAAATAACACGATCATCATCTAACAATAACGCTGGAAAGCCCGCATAGCCTTGTGCTTTGGCATCATCAAATGCGGCGTGACGATCACGTAAGCGTAACCATTGTTTCAAGTTTGGAATGGAAGATAATACTTCCACTGACTCATAATCCACGCCCAAGCGCTTTAACTCTGCCACAAATGGCGCAGTATCAGGGCAATCTGCCGCATAATAAAGAATGGGTTTCATTATTCACCTCCTTGTTCTGCTGCCGCAGTTGGATTTAATTTCGGCTCAGCAATTTTGGTTAAGCGGTTACGATCACGATGTTCAAACGGCGCATCATAATTCGGGATAATCATGGTTGTTGTTTGATCGTATGACCAAGTGCCATCATCATGGAATTTTACCGTCATTTCAAAACTTTCCGTTGTAAATGAACGCTCTAAGAACGGATTCGAAATGATACCGTTTGTTAGTGAACCACGTACTGCTTTTACCGTAAACTCTTTCGCATCAGCTGGGGCATTACCGACAGCAATAAAGGTTTGCCCACGTGGAATGCTACCTGTTAATAAAATATTGCCTGTTTCAGGTTCCCATAACCAATAACCCACTTGGTCGTGGAATGTTTCCACTTCACCTGGCTCAACAATATGGGTGTGATAACGTAATCCATAATAGAGTTGCGGACCGTTGGTTTGACCATCAGTTGGATGGGCTTCGTAACGCTCGATATAAGGATCTTTTTCTGGCCCTTCTGCTTTCGGGTTGATATCCACACCACGCTTACCTTCCCAAACCCCTGCTAATTTTGCCAATGGGCCTAAATTCGCAAGTGTATTAGGATCAGTTTCTGCTTCCGTGTAGATATCATCTGGGTATTGAAAATCTTTCATTATTTTCTCCTTATATCGTTGTGTTAATGCTTAAAGTGCGGTTGTTTTTTGCCTATTTTTTACAGCCAGGGAAACCTAAGGCTTCACGGCTTGCATAATAAGCTTCAGCCACGCCTTTAGTTAATGCACGAATACGTAAAATGTAGCGTTGACGCTCGGTTACCGAAATCGCTTTACGTGCATCTAACAAGTTAAAGCTGTGTGCTGCTTTCAAAATACGCTCATAAGCCGGCAATGGTAATGGTTTTTCTAAGGCTAATAACTCTTGTGCTTCTTTTTCGTATTGATCGAAGCAGTAGAATAAGAAATCTGTGTTTGCGTGTTCAAAGTTATAGGTTGATTGCTCAACTTCGTTTTGATGGAACACATCACCGTAAGTAGTTTTGCCAAGCGGACCGTCAGACCAAACTAAGTCATACACAGAATCTACGCCTTGAATGTACATGGCTAAACGCTCTAAACCGTAGGTCACTTCACCTGTTACTGGTTTACATTCTAAGCCACCCACTTGTTGGAAATAGGTAAATTGGGTCACTTCCATGCCGTTTAACCACACTTCCCAGCCCAAGCCCCAAGCACCTAAGGTTGGGTTTTCCCAGTTATCTTCTACGAAACGAATGTCGTTTTGTGTCGGATCGAAACCGAGCATTTCAAGTGAACCTAAATAGAGTTCTTGAATGTTATCTGGAGACGGTTTAATCACCACTTGGAATTGATAGTAATGTTGTAAACGGTTTGGGTTTTCGCCATAACGACCATCGGTAGGACGACGTGAAGGTTGCACATAAGCAAATGCCATCGGCTCTGGGCCTAACGCGCGTAATGCAGTCATTGGGTGAGAAGTTCCAGCGCCCACTTCCATATCAAAAGGTTGAACAACGGTACAACCTTGATTTGCCCAATATTCTTGCAAGGCTAAAATCATGCCTTGGAATGTTTTTACGTTGAATTTTGTACTCATAATTTTTTAATAACAATGTGATGAAAAATACAGGCATTATACTTGAAACTATAAGGCGGATAAAGGCGAAAAAGTGCGGTCAAAAACCGAATTTTTTTACAAAATGAACAGAATTTGTAAAGTAAATGAAAATTCTCAACTAGGAAATGAATTTCTATTGTGCCAAAATAGTGCACTTTTCTAAAAGAGGAACCAACTTAATGAAAACTAACTTAATTACTACCGCACTTTTATTGAGTGCGTCAGCTTTTGTACAAGCTGAAACCAAAACCGAGCTTGAACCGATCAATGTGTATTCAGCTTACGCAACACCTGTAAACCAAGATCAAACTGCATCATCAGTCACCGTATTAACAGAAAAAGATTTTGCTGAGCGTAATGCGACTTATGTAAGTGATGTATTGAAGACTGTGCCAGGTGTGGCAATGGGAGCAACTGGAGGTCGTGGTGCTGTAACTAGTTTATTTTTACGTGGTGCAAATTCAAAACATACTGCGGTCATTATTGACGGCATTCGCGTTAATCCGGCTGATACTAACTTTGATTTTGGTGGATTAGCATTAAGTAATATTGAACATATCGAAATATTACGTGGTGAGCAATCTGCACTCTGGGGCAGTGATGCTATGGGTGGTGTAGTTTATATCACCACAAAAAGTGGATTATATAAAGACAAGCCATTTAATGCAGATTTTGACTTTGGCACAGGGTCGCACCGTACACGAGATGGTTCTGTTACACTTTCCGGTCAGCATCATGGCCTTTATTATGCGCTTCATGGCGATAGCCATCGTACACAAGGGATTTCTGCGCGTAGCGAACACGTATTTAATTATACGAGCGTATCCGGCATGAAAAGCACAAACGTGCCGGCAACTGAAAAAGACGGCTTCCACCGTGATAACGTGTCTATGCGTTTAGGTTTTGATGATAGTAAAAAAGGAGTGGATTTCCTTGCTTCTCACTCTTCTCAAACCTTGCATTTTGATAATAGTGCAGCAGATGAATTAAAATTTGATGATAATACCCGTACACGCGAAACTCGCTATAAATTAAGCGGTTATTTTGGTAATGCAGAAGATTTATTTGTGCATAAAGCGGCGGTAAGTCACGTTAAAATGGATACTGATACTGCACAATATAAAAGTTGGGCTTCCGCTGTTGGTAAAACAGAATACGACAGCAAAAAGTTGAATACGAACTATCAACTTGATATTAACTTCGACCGTGAAGGTGAAGTCAAACAAGCCGTCAGCGTATTAGCGGATTATCAAAATACGAAATATATTGCTTCCGCTTACAACTTTGCTGAGAAAAAATTAACCGAGAAAAGTATCGCTGCTGAATACCGTTTATTTACTGAATCTGACCATAGTCTCTCTGTAAGCGGTCGTTATACAGATAACAGCTTATTTGAAAATGCATTCACGGCTCGCCTTGCTGGAGCTTATCGTTTATCACAAAATTTAAAAGCACACGCAAGTATTGGTAAAGCAATCCACAATCCAACATTTATTGATGTTTATGGATGGGGAAATTATACCAGTTGGGCTGCAAACCCAAATTTAAAACCAGAAAAAAGCTTAGGTGGTGAATTAGGTTTATTAGTTGAAAGCAATGACAAACGTCATAGCTTAGATACCACACTCTTTGCCCGTAATGTAGATAATTTCCTTTCTGCAGTCCCAGTTAGAGGTTCTACAGCTTATCGCACAATCAATCGTGACGGTAAAACCAAAATCAAAGGCGTAGAAGTGGCGTATAACGGTAAATTTACCGAGCAGCTGTCAGGTTACGCGAACTATACTTACACCTATATTAAATCTGAAAATGATCAATATGGTTCAAACTACGTTCGCCGTCCAAAACACACAGGAAACCTTGGTTTAGCTTATCAAATCACGGAAAAACTAGGTTCTGATGTGAATGTTTCTTATGTAGGTAAACGCCTTGATTCCGGCGATTTCAAAATGCCATCTTACACCTTGGCAAACTTAGGCTTGAACTACAAAGTGGTAGATTACTTGACAATTTATGCGAACCTCAACAACCTATTCAACAAAAAATACGAAAACGTACTTGGCTACGGCCAAGACGGTCGCAACGTTTACGTTGGGTTGAAAGGATCGTTCTAATTATTATCCAGATATAAGGGCGTGCTTAGCACGCCTTTTTTACATTATTAACGGCGTAGCGTATTATTATCTATATGCAAAAAACTCGTTTGATTTTAACCGCACTTTTCTTGCCATTGACTTCGCATGCGTCGGAGCAATTTGTCTCGCTCACGCTTTGTGGCGATCGTCTTTTGTCGGAAATTGCACGTCCTGAGCAAATTGCCGCACAGTCACCTTATTCGAAAAATCCGTTGATGATGTTAGACAAAATCAATACCGACAAACCTGTGCTGGAACCACAATTAACGGAATTATTGCCCTATTTGGATAAAACTATTCTGATTAACGAAACCTTTTATCCACAATTAGTCGCAGAGCTGAAAAAACTCAATGCGAAGATTATTCCTATTAACGACAGCCCACAAACGCCTGATGAATTATTTGCGCTGATTCTAGACTTAGGCAAGCAACTGGGGGATGAGCAAAAGGCGGCAGATTTAGTAACAAAACTCAAATCGCAAAACTTTCACTTAAATCGACCGCTTACTGACACACTAATTTTGTCGGAAACAGGCGTAGTAGAGAGTTACTATCCGCAATATCCCGTGCTGTTAAATTTGCTCGGATTAACACCGTTAAAAACACCACTTACTGCACAAAATTTCTCACTAGAAAAAGTAATTTTAAGTCAACCAAATGTGCTAATTTCTCTGACTGACAAACAAGGTTACAATGCACAAGCCGAATTACTACACCACCCTATGTTGCAAGATTTTTTCAAAAACCAACCGCTTGTCAGCATCCCGATGAAATATACCTATTGCTTCGATCACGGCGTATGGCAAGGAGCGGAGAAGATTTATCAACAGTTAAAATAATGTAGTTGCAAATCTCTCCTAACCCCTCTTTGCTAAAGAGGGGTTAGGGGAGATTTGACAAACTAAAATTAACAAATAATATTTGGATTACATAGGAAATTGATCATTGACCAAAACACTTAAATTAAATACCGCACTTTTCTTCGCGTTGCTATTGATTAGCGGCTTTGCTGTTTATCATCAGCTCGGTGATTTCGCGCATCTCAAAAATGCGGATGGCGTGCTCACCGATATGCGTTCGATGGTGCTGTGGAATATTCGTTTCCCACGCATTGGTTTAGCTTTATTGACGGGTGCCAGCCTAGCGATTGCCGGCAATGCGATGCAAGGTATTTTCCAAAATCCATTAGCGAGTCCAGGCTTACTCGGCAGTAGCGCTGGTGCAACGGCTGCTAGCGTATTTATTCTTTATTATTTTGCTGTGCCATTTTCACTGCTTTTAGCGGGTGGTGTAATTGGGGCGCTTTTAAGTTTTTTCATCGTGTATTTGATCGCCAAAAACTACGGCACCACGATGATGATTCTAAGCGGTTTAGCGGTTAATATGTTGCTTGGTTCAGCAATTGCATTACTGCTTTCCAACGCGGAAAGTCCGTGGGCATTAGCCGAACTTTACCGCTGGTTACAAGGCTCGTTGATGTGGGCAAAATTAGATACTTTACTTATTTCACTCCCCATTGTTCTGGTGGGGATTTTCTGTTTATACCACACTCGCCGATACTTAGATTTACTCACCTTTGGTGAGGAAACAGCGAGCACCATGGGCGTGGATCCGAAACGTAGCTTTTTCATCAGCACCTTCGGTGTGGCTTTATTAGTGGGGGCAACCATTCCACAAACCGGCACCATTGGTTTTATCGGCTTAATCGCACCACACTTTGCCCGTATTTTATTGAAAACTCGCCCATCACAGCTTTACCTCAGCTGTGCGTTAATCGGGGCATTATTGCTGTTACTGGCCGATTTAGCCATTTTATATATCCCGCTGTTCTCACATATTTACATCGGCACATTGACGGCACTTATCGGCGCGCCTTGCTTGATTTGGATGTTATTAACGCAACAGAGAAAAATCTATGATTAGAATTGAAAAACTCACCCAATCCTATTGCTTAAATGACATCAACTGTACGCTTCCATCAGGTAAATTGATCGGCATTATGGGCGCCAATGGTGCGGGAAAATCTACCTTATTGAAAACCATTGCGGGTATCTTGCCCCTCAAACAAGGGGAGGTTTGGTTCGATAGCCAACCATTAAGCAAAATGAATGCAACTGAAAAAAGCCAACACATTGCTTACCTCGCTCAAAATACGCAAATTCATTGGGATTTATCCGTTTATGATGTGATAGCGTTAGGTTTAGCAACTCCGTTACCAAAAGAAAAAGAGCGGTCAAAAATTCAAGCGTTTTCAGAAAAATTTGCGATAATGCATTTGCTTAATAAGCCATTTCAACAACTTTCTGGCGGTGAGAAAGCGCGTGTGCAACTTGCTCGTTGTTGCATTAAGGAATCCCCTGTTTTATTGGTCGATGAACCGATTGCGCCACTCGACCCTTATTATCAAATTGATATGATGGAACAGCTTCAATCACTCACACCACAACACACATGTGTTGTCGCGATTCATCATCTTTCATTGGCTTATCAATTTTGTGATGAAATTGTTCTATTAGATAAAGGAAAATTGTTAGCTGTAGGTGAAACGCAAGCCGTGTTAAATGCGGAGAATTTGGCAAAAGCCTTTCATATTCGGGCTGAAATTGATCCAATGAAAAAGACTATCTCAAAAATTGAAAAGCAATAAAAATAAAAGCACTTAGCGATTCACTAAGTGCTTTTTTATAGAAATGAATTACGGTTGGATTTCTGAATCTACAAAGAAATAAGCAATTTCTCGTTTTGCACTTTCAACGCTATCAGAACCATGGACAGAGTTTTCACGCTGGCTTAACGCGAAGTCTTTGCGGATAGTGCCTTCTGCCGCCTCAGCCGGATTCGTTGCCCCGATTAAAGTGCGGTAATCTTTCACGGCATTTTCTTTTTCCAATACAGAAACCACCATCGGTCCAGACATCATATACTCCACCAACGGTTCAAAAAATGGTTTACCTTGGTGTTCCGCATAGAAACCTTCCGCTTGGTCTTTGGTTAATTGCACCATTTTAAGCGCAACGACACGGAATCCCTGTGCTTCAAAACGCCCTAAAATAGCACCAATTAAATGACGCTTTACTGCATCGGGTTTGATAATTGAAAAAGTACGTTCTGTCATAAAATCCTACTTAACTTGCTTTCGTTACTAATAAATTTGCTAATGTTTTCACACCGATTCCAGTTGCGCCAACCGCCCATAAATCACTACCTGATTTACGATAAGTGGCCGAACAATCAATATGCAACCAACGTTGTTGATAGTTTTTCACAAAATACGATAAAAATGCCGTTGCAGTACTTGCGCCCGCGACAACCGGTGCTGTACCTGTATTTGCAATATCAGCAAAAGAAGATGTGATTTGGCTACGATGGAATTCTTCAAAAGGCAAACGCCAGAACGGTTCATTTTCTTCTTTCGCAGCTTGGAATAGGCTATTTACCAACGCATCATCCATAGAAAGTGCACTGTGGTAATCATTACCCACTGCGACTTTCGCCGCACCAGTTAAGGTTGCACAATCCACAATAAATTGTGGATTTTGACTATCGGCTTCAATTAAGCCATCCGCCAATACTAAACGACCTTCCGCATCAGTATTTAAAATCTCAGCGGTTACACCATTTTTATACGTGATGATATCACCCAATTTAAACGCATTACCACTCACCAAGTTTTCTGCACAGCACAGATAGAGTTTTACACGTTGATTTAAACCGTGCGCAATCGCAAATCCTAATGCGCCCGTTAATAACGCTGCGCCGCCCATATCGGTACGCATAGTACTCATACCATCACTTGGTTTGATGCTATAACCGCCACTATCAAAAGTAATACCTTTACCGACTAAACAAGCTAATACCGGCGCATTTGGATCATTAGTCGGGTTAAAATCTAATTGCAGCATAGCTGGTTTATTAATAGAACCTCGACCTACAGTAAAGATCCCATGGTAACCTTGCTCTTTTAACGCTTCGCCAGAAATGATTTGAAAACTGACCGCACTTTTATCGGCATAATTTTCGGCTTGTTTAGAAATAAACTCAGCCGCGCGTTCTGCTAATTTAACCGGAGTAAGGGTTTGTGCCGGTTCATTAATAATTTCACGCACAAAATCGCCACATTCAATACGGGCCAATAATTCATCTTGTGGCTCATCATCTAAATGAGGAAATTCAATCGAATAATCTTGCTTCGCCGAGTAAAAACCTTGATAAAATGCCCAACAATTTTCTAACTCCCATGCATCCCCCACAAGTTCAACATCTTTAATACCTTGCCCACGTAACTTACGTGCGGCTTTTTGAACTAAAACAAGGTTCGATTTTTCATCATCTTTAAGATGAATAACGGCTTGATCTTGATTAAAACTTAAAATGGCATTTTTGCCCCAACTCTCCGAAGCGGGAGCCGTTGATAATGTAATTTGCATGTGGTTCTTCTCCTTTATTTATCTATTATTCTCTAGGTACCATTTTACCGTTTGACGAAGCCCTTGTTCAAAGGTTATTTGCGGTTGCCAACCTAATTCTGCATGAATTTTAGAACAATCCAATGAATATCGCACATCGTGACCAGGTCGGTCTTTTACAAAAGTCATTAAATCTTCATAATACTTAATGTGATTAGGCTTATTAGGTGCAAGTTCTTCGAGTAATTGGCAAATGGTTTTAACCACTTCAAGGTTTGTTTTTTCACAATTTCCACCGATATTATAGTTTCCCCCGACTCGACCTTTTGTCAAAACTAAATATAAAGCTTGAACATGATCTTCCACAAATAACCAATCACGAATCTGCTGTCCATCACCATAAATTGGCAAAGGCTTCCCCATCAGCGCATTTGAAATCATTAAAGGAATGAGCTTTTCAGCATGCTGATAAGCCCCATAGTTATTGGAACTGTTTGTGATAATCACTGGCAAACCATAAGTACGATGCCAAGCGTGAACCAAATGGTCACTCGCCGCTTTTGATGCTGAATAAGGACTACTCGGATGATAAGGAGACTGTTCGGTAAAGGCTGGCTCAGAAAGGGATAAATCCCCATACACTTCATCTGTAGAAATATGGTGGAATCGAAAGGCAGATTTTTTAACCTCGTCTAAGGTATGCCAATAATTCTTAGCAACCTCTAACAACGTATAAGTACCAACAATATTGGTTTGAATAAAATCAGCCGCTCCCGAAATAGAACGATCGACATGACTTTCTGCCGCCAAATGCATCACTGCATCTGGCTGATATTTCTCGAAAACGCTTTCTATCGCCTTAAGATCACAAATATCAATTTGCTCAAAAGCATAGCGAGGATTATTTTCTACCTCTTTCAAAGCGGATTGATTTGCCGCATAGGTCAGTTTATCAATATTGATAACAGAATATTGAGTATGGTTAATGATATATCGAATAAGGGCGGAACCGATGAAGCCAGAACCGCCGGTGATGAGGAATTTTTTCATTATTTTTTAACAACTAAAAGGTTTTCTATATACCTATAGCTAAATTCGGAAGCTATGAACATAGCAACAATCGCAAATAAAAATAATGATAGCTGGTTATCTATGCCAAGTAATATATAAACTCTTTTCACTATACACCAAACCAAAATATGAGTACAAAATAGAGCATAACTACGACTAGCAATATAATCAACAATTGTGGATAAAATCTTATTCTTGGGATAAAAATAACCATTATTACTTAATGCCAATAATAACATAAAAGCGGCTGTTATTGAACTTACTGAAAATTTAAAATTAGAGTATATAGCTAACATCGGCAGGACAGCAGATAAGGAAGCAACTAGTAATAGTGATATGAAAATTTTTGATTTTCTTCCAGCCTTAAAAATATTTTCTATAAAATCTTGCCCGATATACCTTATAAAATAATATATAAGAACCCCATAAAGCATAGGATCAAATCTAAAGAGCCATCCCATTTTTTCACCAGGACGGTAAATCATCATTATCAAACAAAATAATACCGATATATATATTACGTACTTCTTTCCTAAAAATAAGTAAATAATGCTAAATATAACAAAAAATTGGAACTCCAAGGATATAGCCCAGAAGTAACCTAAATGTGTTGGTTCAGCAGCCTCATTAAAATTTCTAACCCATAATATTGTAGAAAAAACTTTTTGAGCCATTTGATATGGTTCTAGAAAAAGTTGTTTATTTGGTAAAAATACAGAAAAAAACAAAGCTACAAACACCCAAAAATAGGCAGAAGGAGCTAATCTCTTAAATTTCTTTATCATGAACTCAACTACGAGTTTTGCTCCATTAGCTTTAGAATGATTAGATATTTCCAATTTTTCTAAACTAGCCATCATAAAATAACCAGCTAACACAAAAAAATAACTCAACTCCTGTAGAGGTATGAAATACTTTCCAAATAGCATTTTTCATTGAGCCCCACTCTTCAGGAAAAATAATTGGAGAATGAACGAAAATAACCATTAAAATAGCAAAAAAACGAAGGGATTGGACTTCTTTTATCATAACATTTTCTAAATCTATGAGGTATATTTAACTCGCAATGACATAAAAGGTTTTTCGACAACATTAAAGGTAAGGAAAGCAATCGTGATTACAACTGGCACTTTCCAGACAAATGCCAAAAATAATTCTGTCAAAGTTGTTGGTGATGAATATGAGAAAGTTTTATTTAACATATCAATAATTGGTAGATGTAACAAATATATTGAAAAACTTAATTCTCCTAGTTTTGCTAAAAATTTATCTAGAATTACGGAGTGAAATAAATTCATAGATAAATAAGAAACAACCACTCCTCCCCAACATACTGCTTCAATTGTAAAGGATAGGAAATTTTTATTACCAAATTGCCCCATTAACACTAATAATGAAAATATTAGAATACATAAAGCCGCAATATTATTACCATTTATTCTTTGAAAAAACCCAGTTTTATATAATACAGCAAATAACATTCCAATTAGAAACTGGTCTAATCTACCAACAATTGAATGATATAAATTATAGTAAATACTATCTCCCTTTAGAACAAATAGGTTAAATTTGACTAACACAATTAGTAAAATTAAACCTAATAAATACTTAACTCCAAACCGTGCTAAAAATAGTGCAAGAAAAGGAAATAATAAATAAAACTGAAATTCAACACCGATCGTCCAAATTGGTCCGCTAGGGTAAAATTGATGTCCCCAACCAGTATATGAATGACCAGTATTCAGCTGTAAAGTTAATATCCTAAAAATATCCATTGGAGTTGATGTTTGTCTGCTTGCTGTAATGACTATAAAAGCTAACAAGACCATCATTGGGAATATTCTTAAAACTCTGTTATAGATAAATCCAGAATATTTAATTTTTTTATGTCCCAGATCACTAATTAAACAAAAAAGAAATCCAGTTAAAACAAGGAATAAACTTACTCCAGTAGAGCCTGCAAAAATCCAGTTTTTAATAAAATTACTCAATGATGAAAAAGCACCCTGTATTCCAACATCATCTACAGACAAAGTTATCTTCCCCTTGAAATGAAAAAAAATGACTAACAAGGCAGCCCAAAATCGTAAATGATCTAGCCGCGTCATATAATTAAGATTTAATGATTTCATTTTGTTGTTTAGCAAGCTATTGTTATTAATAAGCGCCATCTCGTTTCAAAACTACATCAACTGTTTTAAACAAAATGGCAATATCATTCCAAAGTGACCAATTTTTCACATACCAAGAATCAAAATAAACGCGAGTGCTATAATCTACATCATTACGACCACTTACTTGCCATAGCCCCGTCATTCCTGGTTTTGCCATAAGGTAATATTCAACATCATCCTGATAGCGCTCTAACTCCTCAGCTACAATAGGGCGAGGACCAACTAAACTCATTTCACCTTTTAAAACATTAAAGAGTTGAGGTAATTCATCTAAACTTGTCTTACGAATAAAAGCACCGATTTTAGTAATGCGAGGGTCATTCTTTAATTTAAAATCTTTTTCCCATTCAGCTCTTGCTTCGGGATCGGTTCTTAGCAATTCATCTAGCACTTCTTTAGAATTCACAACCATGGATCTAAATTTCAGGCAGTTAAACGTTTTTCCATTATGACCAATTCGAGGATGTCCATAAATCGCATTACCTCCATCTTTTTTTACTGAGAAATAAAGATAAAGCAATACTGGAGAAAGTAGAATAATAATAACTAAAGAACCTACAATATCCATTATTCTTTTTAAAATACGAGAGGAACGCTTTGCAAGATTATTATTAACTCTCAACAGCAACATTTCATGGCTGAATAAGAAAGACATATCTGTACCATACAATGGTATTCCTCTAATATTAGGAATAACAGAAACTGAACGGCATTTGTTCAAAGCTAAATATCTCAACCAAGAATCTAACAATATTTCGTCATCTACAGCTAATATGAACTGAACCGTCTTAGTATCTAGTTGCAAAAGTGAAATGATATCCTTATTCTTTGCATCGATTACTTTAATTTTATCTATACCGACTTCGGGAATAGCATCAGATACAACAAAATAGCAAAAACTAAAACCTAAATAAGACTCATCAGATAGTGCTTTATATATATTTTTAGCATTTCGACCACTACCAATAATAACTGTATCTTTTTGGTATAAATTTAGTTTCAAAAGTAATTTTTTTAAACTAATTCTAACTACAGGCACTAAAACTACAATCCAAAACCAAGTCCCGCCCCATAATGTTCTAGATACATAAAGTTTAGAGAAAGCTATAATTGCCAGTTCTATAATAAAAAATATAACTAAGGTTCGAAGTATTTCTTTAAGCTCAAACCAAAAAGGTTTTCTATATGTATAGTGACGTAAATGAATCCAAAACCAGCATACACAACTGAGAGAAATCACGAGGTGAATAAGAATATATTCATCTAGCTCCTCTTTTGGAAAAACGACTTGACTATCATTGAGTAAAGGCAATAGCATCAATGAAATAAAAAAAGAGGAAAAAAAAGCACCAAAATCACCAAGCCAAAGCAATATTTTTGATAATGTTATTCTGTGCATATCAGTCCTTATTTAATTTAGCTCTTTAGCTGAACATGCCAAAGCTTCAGCAATAATATTATGCATATCAAAATATTTATATTGAGCTAAACGACCTCCAAAAATAACATTTGATACATTATCTGCTAATGTTTTATATTTTGAATATAATTCATTATTACGCTGATCGTTAATTGGATAATAAGGTTCATCCCCCTCTTGATATTCTTTTGAATACTCACGAGTGATCACCGTCTTATCTTGCGTACCATATTCAAAGTGCTTATGTTCAATTATACGTGTATAAGGGACTTCACTTTCAGTATAGTTCACAACTGCATTACCTTGATAATTTGGCATGTCTAATACTTCATTACCAAAACTCAAACTACGATATTCTAATTTGCCAAATTGATACTCAAAATACTCATCAATCATTCCTGTAAATACGATTTTATCAGCTACGCTTTCGTAATATTCACGTTCGGCAAAGAAATCGATATTCAATTTTACTTCAATACCTTCTAACATTCTTTCAAAAATACCTGTATAACCACCAATTGGAATACCTTGATAAGTATCATAGAAATAGTTGTTATCATAGGTATAACGAACAGGTAAACGTTTAATGATAAATGCTGGAAGTTCTGTGCATTCCCGTCCCCATTGCTTTTCAGTATAACCTTTAATTAATTTTTCATAGATATCGCGGCCAACTAATGAGATAGCTTGCTCTTCTAGATTTTTAGGATCTGTAATATTCTCTTTTGATATCTGCTCTTTAATTTTAGCTTCAGCTTCTTCTGGTGTGATAACGCCCCACATTTTATTAAATGTAAGCATATTGAAAGGTAAACTATACAATTCATCTTTGTAGCGAGCTACAGGAGAGTTAGTAAAACGGTTAAATTCAGCAAATTGCTGAATATAGTCCCAAACAACTTTATTGCTTGTATGAAATATATGAGCACCATATTTATGCACATTGATACCTTCAATCTTTTGGGTATAGCAGTTTCCCCCAATGTGATCACGTTTTTCAATTACTAAGCATTTTTTACCACGCTTAGTCGCCTCATAAGCAAAAATTGAGCCGAAAAGACCTGCTCCAACAATAAGATAATCATATTTCTTCATTTTATTATTCCTGTAATTCCCAGCTTCTAATCATACGTTTAAACATATTCTCAAGATCCATTTCAGGTTGCCAACCTAATGATTTAAGTTTATCTGAATTTAGTTTTAATTTAACATCTGGAGCATATCCCAAACCACCTAAATTTTCAGGAATACGAACTTCTGCTTTAATTTGATTGTTACCAATTTTATCTGCAACCATTTTTGCCATATTTAAAATGGTGCTATGATTGCGAGCGACATTATAACTTTGCCCTTTCTCGCCTTTTTGCAAAAGAACAAAAATACCGTACACCGTATCTGCCGTATAACAATAATTACCTTCAGATTGCCCCATAGTATGTAAAATAATATCCGTTTTATTGAGTGCACTTTTCGCGAATTGTGCAAATACACGGTTATCAGAAAGAGGTACACCCGCTCCAAATGTTTGAGCAAGCCTTGCACTACACACATTCAGATTATATTGCACTACATAAGCATTGCATAGTGTCTCGCAAACTCGCTTACTTTCAGGGTAGCAACTACGTGGTTTACTAAGATCAATATAACCTAATTTATCTTCAGTAACATTAGTATAATCATCCTTAACCTGACCATAATATTCCATTGAAGAAATATAAACCATCTTACAACTTGGATGTGACTTCACATATTCCAGTAAATTCCTTGTACTTTCAAATGCTGTTAATAGTACGCCTGTTGGATTTTCTACCATTTCTTTTGAAGCAGTAATACTTGCAGCATGTACAATAAAGTCAATACTTTGATCAAAATACAAGGGAGATAACAAACTATCTGTCACAAATATTAAACTTTCATTTGAAAAATCAGCAAAAGTATCTGTTGCTTTTTCTAAATTTCGGACACTAGCTAAAACTGTAATCTGAGCATTTAATACCTGGTTAGCATACAGCATACTTTTTACGATTAAGGAGCCAACAAGACCTGTAGCGCCAGTGACTAATACTGTTGAACGATTAAATTTTCCTTCTTTAAAAACCTTATCTGAAAGAAATTCTAAATCTTCTTTTAAAACTAGATCTTTCATTATTTTTTCTCATCACCACGTTTAAAACCATAAAGCTGCTCATCTTCCTCTAAAGAGAACATAGCCTTAGCTAAATAAAAGTCCTCTTGCGTTGTGATCTTAATATTTTCAGAACCACATTCCACAATATTAAAGTCCGATTCAGGGAAATAATGTTTTACAATTGCACAAGAATCTACAAAAGAAAAATTATTGTCTTCTATCGCTTTTTTGTGTGCTAATTTTAACAAAGACACATCAAAAGTTTGCGGTGCACGTGCTATATAAGAAATATCACGTTTAAGCACGCCGTTAATTTTATTATCCTCAACAGAGACTAAAGTTTCTTTTGCTTTTACACATGTAATAGCAATTTTATTGACCTTTGCAGTTTCAATATTTTCTTTGATAAGCTGACTAGAAATAAATGGGCGGACACCATCATGAATCAAGACAACACCATCACGAATTTCTTTTAATCCATTATAAATAGATTGCTGCCCAGTTTCACCGCCTGTAACCACTTTCTTAACTTTAGTAATACGATATTGTTCTAATAAACATTGCAAATATCGTTCCCATCCTTGCAAAATCACTACAATGATTTCATCAATTTCATCGCAATTTTCAAAAACTTCTAGGGTATGAATAATCACTGGTTTACCATAAACTTTTAAAAACTGCTTTGGCAATACCTTAGAATTCATACGAGAACCTGTTCCACCTGCAAAAATCACTGCCGAATTCATATCCATCTCCTAGTTCTTAGTTAATTTTGATCTAATTTGATTTAGAATAGTAAAAATAAAAGGTTCTTTAGACAGCAATAAAATACCTAAATAACAAATAAAAAACAGGCTCGCGCTTACTAAAAATACAATAACCTCATTATAATTCAGATTTATATTCAGCCATATTGATACACTAATAGCTAAAGATAATGCCATAATAATTCGCATATAACTGATTCCACCAAATAGTACTTGAGAATAAGCTCTTAATATATAAATCTGATAGATTAAAATACTCGACTCAGCCACCATTACAGAAACTGCCGCACCGATTGCTCCGTATTCTGGAATTAAGATTAAATTAAGCACCATATTGATTACAGCAGCAATCACCACAGAATAGCATAGATATTTTTCCTTCTTCAGTGGAATAAGCATCTGAATCCCTGTTAAATTAGATAACCCCACAATAAAAATAATTAACGCTAATACTTGCAGCGGAACAATCGAGCCTGAATAAGCAGAACCAGCCAAAATCAAAACTGATGGTTTTGCAAATAAAATACAGAAGACAACCAAAGGAAGAGATAAGATAAAAATAAATTGTGTTGATTTTGACAAAATATCATTAAACTTATCCCACATATTATTTTCAATATAATAACTTAATCTTGGTAATAAAACGGCACCTAACGAAGTAACAATACTTACCATCACATCTTTTATGCGATATGCTGCATTATAATAACCAACTTCTTCATCCCCTTGCATAAAACCAAGCAATGCCACACTCACATTTACATAAAAAGAGACTGCAATCGTAGTAATAAAAAAAGTCATCATTGGTTTAAGATGGCGTTTAAAGTCATAATTTGAAAAATATTTAATTGTTATTATTTTCCGCAAATTATATAAATTTACGACACCTGAACCAACGGTAGCCAAAATAATGATAAAGGCATAAGCACTATAATCCGCCTCAGTTTTAACACATGTAAAAACAAGTAAAAAAGCAATTAATTTAAAAATAATGGAACGGATAGTAATATAAAAATACTGCTCAATTCCTTTATATAGCCATTCCACCCCCACAATTGTGAATAGAATATTTAAACCAGAAATTAAAAAAAGTGTTTTCTCAGCCTTTAATTCAGGAATAAAAACGATACCTAAAAAATAGACGATATAGACAAAACTCATCAATACCATATTGATGAGTAATATTTCCTGCACTATTTTTGATAATTTTTCTTTATTATCCCTTACTTGCGCACAAGCTCGGATACCATAATTAGCGACACCAAAGGCGGCAAAAATACTAAAATAAGAAACAATAGAATAAGCAAATGCAACTTTCCCCGTTCCAATTGGGCTTAGCACCCTAGAAACATAAGGAAATGTTAATAATGGAAATAAGAAATTAGATACCGTTAATAACATATTCATTAAAAAATTAAATTTAAGCGTTCTTATTTTCATATTTAATTATATATATACTGAATTTTTATTCTTATTATCATACGCCAACAAGAATATAAATGGATTAAATGTTATAAGTAATAAATGAGGATTTATCATTATGTTAATCAATGAAAATATAATAGCCAACCCAAGATAAATATTATTTTTAAGCACAATTCTCTTTCCCAATCTAAAAAAACCAAGAAAGATAAAAATAAATAAAACAATCCCCTGATCCAATAATACTTTCAAATAACCAGAATCAACTACAAATAACTTATTGTATTGATTTACATCCAGTAAATCTACATACTCTATATGTTGACCAAGAATAGAAAGGCCATATGTATCATAAGCGTAATATCCATATGCTAATCTACCACTTAACGCTTTATTTAATGCAAACATCCAGCTACTGCCTGGATCATAAAAAACTTGTATTAATATTGATAACAAAGAAAATAATAAAAATGAATATATTGTTAAAAATTTCAAAATCCTACCCAAAACTCTTGTTTTATAATCTATATTAAATATTCTTATAAAAATCAGAGAAAATATTAATAAGTTAACCAGATAAAACACAGTTCTCGTATCTGTAAAATCATATAATACATAATTTAGAAATAATAAAAATATAGATTCAAAAACAGAAAGCTTATGATTTCTAAGAACAATCCAAGATAGAGAAACATATAAAAACACATTAGGTAAATATGTAGAAAAAACGTATCCTAATGGATGTCTGAAAACAGTCTCCCCATCACTATTTTCTCTATAAAAATTAACATCTGAGTATTCATACATATCAAATAAATATGTAATATATACAAATAAAGCACCACAAAAAATAGATATAAGAAAACATTTTAGAATTAAGTCAAATTTAACATACTTAGAAAAAATAAAAAGGAAAAATAATGTCAAGCCTATTCCAGAATAATAATATGAAAAAATAAAAATTGGAATAAGTAGATAATCTAACAATGAGTACTTATTAAACTTGTAAAAAAATATTAATAAAAAACCTATTCCATATAAAACAATCTTGATTTTACTCAAAATCATTTCATGATTATCTAGACTAATAAAATACTGTGAATTAGATATATTAGAAAAAAATACATTAGCTGTATAAAAAAATAAAAATATAAATGTTAGAACTATATTCTTAATATTTATCATATGCACCGTTTAATATACTATTATATAGTTTTTCTGAAGCCTTTCCATTATCAAAATTACCAAACTCAGTATAAAACTCAATCAATTTTATTTTAAACTCTTCATAATTGAATTCTGTAATATTATTCATTAATTCTTCATTCGTACTAGCTTTAGGGTAAGGCAAGCTTTCGATAGAGTTATAAAAACTAAAATCCTTTTTATATGTATCTAAGTCAGGCATATATAAGAAACATGGTTTATATTGTAATGAGAAATCCCAAGAAGATGAAGAATAATCAGTTATGAGCACATCCGAAGCTAATAATAGGTCTTGCATATCAGAGTATGAAGAGGCATCAATAACAGAACCATCTATTTCACTATCGTTAGTATTAAAATAATGACTTCTCACTAACAATACCCATTTACCACCAAATTTCTTTTCTAATGAACTCAAAGTACTAGAAATATCTAATCCGTATAATTCTTTTGCAAAATTTTCACGATAAGTAGGAGCATATAAAGCAATTTTTAACGAAGAATCAATATCAAGCTCTTTTCTTACTTTAGAAATAATCTGACTTTTTAACAATTCATTTTCAAAAAAAATATCATTTCTAGGCAAACCTATTTCTAGATCTATTATATTATCTCCAAATGATATCTCCCTAATATCTTTAAATTTTTGACAGCCACAGATTAAATATCCAAATGAATGCCGCATTTTATAAAGCCGTTTATCTACTGGATGTGGCATAGTACATAATCCAACACATTTTAATGCGCCGCTGCCGTGCCATGTATTAATAAATATTTGTTTCTTTCTAGGGTTAATAAATGATGACCAAAAATCATTAAATATTAGGATTGATGAAGAAATATAATAATAATAATATCTAATGCTATATACTCTAACTAGTTTTATATTTTTCTCTTGCAAATGAAGAAACTTTTCAGGCTCCTTAAATGCCCAAATAATTTCATATTTGTTAGTTTTGTTTAATATATATTCTGAAATAGCTTTAGGGTTGCAAGTATACCCTCTCCCCTCATATGCTCTAAACAATATTCTGTTCGATTTTAATGGAATCAAAAAAGATAAGAAATAAATAATACCCCTTAGCATTAATAAACTATAAACAACAACTGCTTTACAAGCATAGTAAATAAAAGATGAGTTTTTCAAAAAAGATTTTATTAAACTTAACATAATTATTTCTCTAAATATTCTTTATAGCTAATTTCTGTATCAAAAATAATATTACCATGATAAGATGCTTCCTGCTGAGGGGTCATATAATCTCCAAAAGTAATTTTTAGTATAGTATCGTATCCGATAGGGCAAGCTACTTTAAGTCCCATAAAATCCTTTATAGTAATATCATTAAAACATTCTCTTGGCCAAATACATTTATCTCTATAATCAAAGGAAATTTCTCCTATAGGTAAATTCTTGTTATTATTATATCTAGAGCAAATATCTTCAAATAAATGAAACAATTTCTTATAATCAAATAACTTGAAGATAGGCATCACAAGATAATGAGCTAAACATTTCAATCTACTAGGGTTTTTTACAGGATTAATCATAATGCCTGCTTTCAAAATAATGCTTAGAAGCTTTAATATATTTGAATGAAAATATCTTTTTATCTTATTTGTTGGTACTGAATCCAAGGGAAAGATATCAATAAAAATTCCTTGGTTAAAATATAGTCCTTTTTCATGACTAACAATAGCTGTTGTATTTGAATTTCTAATTTGTGCATGAGGTCTAACATAATTTTGTTCTGTATATGTAGTTTGAAAGAAAATAGGATCCGTAAATTCATATTTTGCAATTTCAAGCAATTTATTATAATCATCCCTAGGCATATCAATATCAATGTCATCATCCCATGGAATAAATCCACTATGTCTAATTGCACCTAATAATGACCCTCCAGCCATATAATATTTCAGATTATATTTTTCACATACCGAAATAAACTTCTTAAGTAATTCTAATTCAGTTTTCCAAACTAATTTCATTTTTTCGTCAACATAAAATCCACAGATTTCTTCTGCGTGTAGAGATTCTATTACCATATATTATTCTCGTTAAAATTTTTTCACATTATAGTTAGATAAAAATAAATCGATCACTTTAGTCTCAGCTAACATTTCATTATAATTCAATAAATTGTTCTGTACCGAATTAGTTTGAATAGTTCTAATAAATTCAACTAATTCATATCTTAACCCCTCACCTTCAAACTTATAAAAGTACTTATTATTATTATTTATATTCTCATAGCATACTTCAAAAAATTCTGTTTTCCACCATGGCGCAGGGACATATATATATCCCTTAGTCCCAGCAATAATTAAATTACTTTCCGCTTTAGCTTTAATCGCAACTGTTGCACTAGCTATAGAGTTAGAATAACGTAAATCTATTTTAGTAAAGATATCAATATTATTTTCAAAATGAGATGTAAATGAAATATCTTCATAATTTATTCCTAGTAATTTAAATACAATAAGCAAAGGATAAGAAACTAGCGATTCAATACTCCCACCAGAAATACGAGTTTGTTCATTAAATAGATCATCTTCAAGAACTTGTGTAAACCTAGCTTCAATATTTAATATATTTCCAATAACTCCACTTTTAACCAATGAAATCATTTTCGTAAATGCTGGGCAATATGCCGTTTTTAAGCCCTCCATCAACACTAAATTACGTGCATTAGCAAGTTCAATTAGCTCTTTTGCATTATCATAGTTATTTGAAAAAGGAAATTCTGTAAGAACATGTTTACCATTGAGTAACGATTCTTTTATATGTTTATATCTATATTTTAAAGGTACATTAACATAAACGGCATCACTCTGAGAGAAAAACTCATTTAGGCTATTATATTCATATAACTCTTTACATTTTTCAGAAGAAACTGGACCGGCGTAATAAACACCTGTTATGCTAACACCACTGATAAAACTAACTTCAGATAAAAATCTATCAACAATTTTCTCCCCACCTATAATACCCAATTTTAGCGAATGAGTATTTCTAATTTGGGTACTTGAGATGCCTTTAGTTCTTTTAGAATAAATAACCTCACAGTATTCTCGTAAATAATCAAAATAACCTACCCAATCAGAACCGACAGTAAAAATATCAATACCATACTTCTTAATATCATCTATTTTCTGTCCAAAATATTCTTCAATAACAATCTCGTCCGCAAGTCCTGTTTCCTGAACATTAGAGATCCTAGTCATTAGTGAATCATGAACATTATACTTACCGCGGCATTTATCAAAATAATCAGACGTGATACCAACAATTAAATAATCACCCAACAATTTTGCTTGCTTAAGTAAATTTAAATGCCCTTCATGAAATAAATCAAATGTTCCATAGGTTATAACTTTTTTCATTTCATCTTATTCCCTAAGATATATTTTTAAGAATTTCTTTTATAGCTAAAACTAATTTCTCATTATCATTTACTGTCGTATTTCCTATATGAGCAACTCTAATAGAATATTCTTTATTTTCCCCTCCTGTTGGGTTTACCATCATTTGATATTCATTTTTTAATGTAGTAAATACTTTAGTTGCAATTGGCTTCTCAAAAATTACCGGAGTAATAGCATTACTTAATGGAAATCTAGGAATTGAAACTGGCAAATCCTTTATTCTATTTCTAAAATCCAGAGCAACCGTTTTAATATTATTCAAATACTTATCAATACCAATAGAATCAACTATAGCTAATGCCTTATGCATCTCCAAACAAATACCCACACAAGGAGTAAACGGAGTTTGTCCTCTTTCAAAATCAGCAATGTATTCCTTAAAATTAAAATAAAGAGATTTAACATTATTAACTAATATTCTATCAGTAACAATTCTATCACTAAGTACTACAATAGATAGTCCTGGAGCAATACATAAGCCTTTTTGAGAGCTAATAATTGTTATATCAATATCATATTTACTCATATCATATCGATCACATAAGAAAGAGCTAATCGCATCAACAATTAAATACATTCCTTTTCTTTTACAAAATTGCGAAAGTAACTCTATGTCATATAATTGACCAGTAGAAGTTTCATCAATATTTACAACTAAAGCATTGAACTCTATATTTTCATATTCTTCTAGATGTTTATATGTTAATTCCTCATTACCTCCGAGTTTTATCTCACAATAATCATACTCATGAATATCACAAATCTGACTAAATCTAGCTCCAAATGTACCTCCATTAATAACCAATAATTTATCTGTCGGTAATATACAATTCATTAACGCTGCTTCCATTGCAGCTGTACCTGAAGCGGTTAAATAAATAGATTTAGAATTTTCTCCCGAATTCATCAATTTTTTTATGAGCCTATCAGACTCCAACATAATATTTGAAAATTCATCGGTTCTAAAATAAGGTATTTGTTCACCTCTAACTTTCTTGATTTCAGGCAACATTTCTACTGGACCAATTGTGAATAATTTCATTCTATATTCCTCTATTAAAAACTTTTTTCGTATTTCTTACCAAAGAACTTAGCCATTAAAAATGCAGTTCCTTTCCTCAACCAATTTATTTTCTCACCATAAACAAATGGAATTGCTTTCACTTTTAATAGTTTAGATTGAGAATATTGTTTTAACCAAACGTTAAATAACAACTCACTGACACGTCCATAAAAACGTGCATGGAAAACAGAATATTGTTCCGCAGGAATACGTTTTTCTAATTCAAATAAAATGGGGAATAGCCAACTGCAATAATCATTCACTAATTCTTTAGACATAATGAACATGTTAAACATATAGCCACCACGCTGTTTCATTACCGCATCAAAACTTCCTAAAAATTCACCGCACTTTTCAGCAATAATTTCACGAGTTACATCTAAATGCTCGGCATGTAAGGTATTCGCATAATGTGAATAAAGCGTTTCAATGTAATAATTGCGTTTACTTGGTACGATTACATCATATTGGCTTAATAATTGACTCGCTTCTTCGCATGTTAAATAGAGTGTTTCTAACGGGTTCTTTTTACGCTCCATTCGGCTTTTTACACTAAAAAAACGGCGATAATGAATTAAACCTAAATAATCATTAGGTAAATTTCTCCACGCCCAATAAAGTCCTGTTAGCTCACAAAAATTAAGATTTTTATCTGAAATATTATCACCAGTATTATCGCCTCGATAATCAAGTTCCTCTTTCCCTGATTTACCTACATGTAATGGCAGATACATATCATCTGAGGGCATAAAATGTTGTTTATGTGTAGCAATAATAATTTTAATATCTTTCATATTTATGCCTTATTTGAAAATACTTCTCTAGCTAAAATGATTAATGATGAAAGTACTACTCCAAAAACAAATCCTACAATAAGTAAAATCAATCGTTTAGGCCAATCACGTTGAACCGGGTAATCTGGTGAACTTAAATAATAATACGCTTTTACATTCTCAATTGATTCCAATTGCGGTGCTAATTTTGTTAATTTAGCAAGCTGTCTTTCTGTACTGTAATAGTTTGTTGGGTAAACAACCGGGCTGTTTTTGGCAATATCTAATTGAGCTTGTAAATATTTTTCACCTAGCATAAAGAGGTATGTGCCGTCTGCAAGTTTAGAATCTGAGATGTTTAAACGCCCTTCACCTAACATATATTCAGGTACTGAAATTGTATTGTTACTACCTTTCGAGAAATCACTGATCCCTGCTTTTTTCGCAATATTTAATGCGTTAGTTAAGTTTTCTACTTGAATCGTTTTAGTTTCGGTTAAACTTTCTTCCATTTGCTCTTTAGCAAATTTTAAAGCATCTAAACGCAAGTTGAAACCGAGTTTAAATTCTTGATTTGTTTGATTTAAAATATATTGGTTAACAAACTCAACATATTGATCTAATACAAGTTGTGCATCTTTTGGAGTTTCTGCTGAGAAAGTGAGTTTTAAACCAATTTTATCTAATTCAGTTAAATCTTTTTTCTTAGGGTCAACTTCGTGAACAATAAGATATTTTGAAACAGTTTCTTCAATATATTTTCTTTTTTGTTCTTCCGTCATATCTTTGGTATAGTTTTTAACCCATTCAGATTGCTCTAAGAATTGACGTTTTAAATCGTTAGAAAGTAAGAAATGTTTAAATTGCCCATAAAGAGAACCTGATAATTTCCCATCTGAAAAATCACCATCACCAATAATACGAGCATATTCTGCACGAACTGGCAATAATGTACCTAAATCAGTTGAACGTGGTGTAACAATAATAGCTGTTGAGGTCCACTGCTCTTTTGCTGTAAATGCGTAAACACCCGCAATAGCGGTACAAAAAAAAGCCGATAGTAAAATCCAAATCTTTTTATTCCATAATGCTTTTATTAGCTCGATTAAATCTATTTCGTTATTATTTTGATAATTAATATCATTCATACTTATACCTTATTTAAAATATTTTACTTTTCATAATTTTACAGAATATAGCTCTTATTAACAATAAAAGTTATGCAAAGATATTGTAAAGTTCTAATACATTTATAAGAAAAATGCGGCTAATATTCGCCGCACTTTCCATGTTAATTTAATCCTTATCGAAACTTTCATTAAGCATAATACATCTCAAACTCAACAGGATGTGGTGTCATATTTAAACGTTCTACTTCTTTACGTTTAATATTAATAAATGCTTCGATAAAGTCTTTAGCAAAGACACCACCTTGCGTTAAGAATTCATAGTCTTTTTCTAATGAATTCAACGCTTCTTCTAATGAGCTAGCTACCGCTGGAATATCTTTTAATTCTTCCGGTGGAAGATCGTAGAGATTTTTATCCATTGCATCACCTGGGTGGATTTTGTTTACTACACCATCAAGACCTGCCATTAATAATGCTGCGAATGCAAGATATGGGTTTGCCAATGGATCTGGGAAACGCGCTTCAATACGAATTGCTTTCGGATTGGTTACTGCGGGGATACGGATTGAAGCAGAACGGTTGCTTGCAGAGTAAGCCAACAATACTGGCGCTTCAAAACCCGGCACTAAACGTTTGTATGAGTTAGTACTTGGGTTAGTGAATGCATTTAATGCTTTAGCGTGCTTAATGATACCGCCGATGTAGTAAAGTGCGGTTTCTGAAAGGCCTGCATATTTATCACCTTGGAAAATATTTTTACCGTCTTTGCTTAATGACATATTGCAGTGCATGCCTGAACCATTGTCACCCGTGATTGGTTTAGGCATAAAGCAAGCGGTTTTACCGTGTTCTAATGCAACGTTTTGTACCACATATTTATAGATTTGTGTTTCATCCGCTTTCAAGGTTAAGCTGTTGAATTTCGTTGCAATTTCGTTTTGACCTGCGGTTGCCACTTCATGGTGATGAGCTTCGATGACTAAGCCCATTTCTTCTAAAATTAAACACATTTCAGAGCGAATATCATGAGCCGTATCAATTGGAGCAACCGCACAGTAACCAGCTTTTTTCAATGGACGATAAGCGTTGTTACCACCTTCGTATTTTTTGTTGGTATTCCAAGCAGCTTCAATATCATCAATGGCGAAAGAAGCGCGGTTCATTGATACATCAAAACGTACATCATCAAATAAGAAGAACTCTGGCTCAGGACCAAAGAATGCTTGATCCGCAATACCGGTTGAACGCATATAGTTTTCAGCACGAATAGCAATTGAACGCGGGTCACGATCATAGCTTTGCATGGTTGTTGGCTCATAAACGCTACAACGAATTGAAAGTGTTGGGATCTGCGCAAATGGATCGACTACTGCAGTTTCAGCAATTGGCATTAAAAGCATATCGGCTTTGTTAATGGTTTTCCAACCTTCAACAGAAGAGCCATCGAACATTTTGCCATCTTCAAACATATCTTCATCGACAAGGCTAACTGGAATGGAAACACCATGTTCTTTACCTTTAATGTCGGTGAAACGAAGTAGCACGAACTTAATATCGTTCTCTTCGATCAGTTTGAATACGTTGGCAATTGCATTTGCATTTGGCATAAGGAGTCCTCTATTTTGCTATGTGTATAATCTTTATAAAATTAAAAGAGCATTATAACGCAATTGCTTGCCTTTTTCATAAGATTTATTTTATTCCATGGCATAGCAGAGCAACGAAATATCGTGTATAATTTTTGCCCTTTCGAGATTCTCGTAGGGTGAGTTTGACTCACCAATTTAAACTACTTGGACTATTTGGTGGCATAAAAATTCCACCCTACAAAACTTAAACATTAAGAACGTAATAAATGAAAAACGACATTGATATTAATAAATTGCGCAATATCGCAATTATCGCTCACGTTGACCATGGTAAAACTACCCTCGTTGACAAACTCCTTCAACAATCCGGTACATTTGAATCAACTCGCGGCGATGTTGATGAACGCGTAATGGACTCAAACGATCTTGAAAAAGAACGTGGCATTACCATTCTTGCAAAAAATACCGCAATTAACTGGAATGGTTATCGCATTAACATCGTAGATACCCCAGGACACGCCGACTTCGGTGGTGAAGTAGAACGTGTACTTTCTATGGTGGATTCTGTACTTTTAGTCGTAGATGCCTTTGATGGCCCAATGCCACAAACGCGTTTCGTGACACAAAAAGCCTTCGCTCATGGTTTAAAACCAATTGTAGTGATTAACAAAGTTGACCGTCCAGGCGCACGTCCTGATTGGGTGGTGGATCAAGTATTCGATTTATTCGTTAACCTTGGCGCAACTGATGAGCAATTAGACTTCCCTATTATCTATGCTTCAGCATTAAATGGTGTCGCAGGGCTTGAACACGAAGATTTAGCGGAAGATATGACCCCATTATTTGAAGCGATCGTTCAACACGTTGAACCGCCAAAAGTGGAACTTGATGCACCATTCCAAATGCAAATCTCACAATTAGACTATAACAGCTATGTGGGTGTTATCGGTATCGGTCGTATCAAACGTGGTGCAATTAAACCAAATCAACCTGTAACGATTATTGATGGCGAAGGTAAAACTCGCCAAGGTCGTGTGGGTCAAGTATTAGGTCATCTTGGTTTACAACGTTATGAAGAAGATATTGCTTACGCAGGTGATATTATCGCGATTACTGGTTTAGGTGAATTAAATATCTCGGATACTATTTGCGATATCAACGCCGTTGAAGCCTTACCTTCATTAACCGTTGATGAGCCAACCGTAACCATGTTCTTCTGTGTAAACACCTCTCCGTTTGCAGGTCAAGAAGGTAAATATGTGACTTCTCGTCAAATTCTTGAACGTTTAAACAAAGAGTTAGTTCACAACGTGGCATTACGCGTAGAAGAAACACCAAACCCAGATGAATTCCGTGTTTCTGGCCGTGGTGAATTACACCTTTCTGTATTAATTGAAAATATGCGTCGTGAAGGTTATGAACTCGCGGTTTCTCGCCCTAAAGTAATCTATCGTGATATTGACGGCAAAAAACAAGAGCCGTACGAACAAGTGACTATCGATGTAGAAGAACAACATCAAGGTTCTGTGATGGAAGCATTAGGTATCCGTAAAGGTGAAGTTCGTGACATGATGCCAGATGGCAAAGGTCGTGTACGTTTAGAATACATCATCCCAAGCCGTGGCTTAATCGGTTTCCGTGGTGAATTCATGACGATGACGTCAGGTACCGGTTTACTTTACTCCAGTTTCGATCACTACGATGACATCAAACCAGGTGAAATCGGCCAACGTAAAAACGGTGTATTAATTTCTAACGCAACAGGTAAAGCATTGGCTTATGCACTGTTCGGTTTACAAGAGCGTGGTAAATTAATGATTGAAGCCAACGTAGAAGTTTACGAAGGTCAAATCATCGGTATTCACAGCCGTACAAATGACTTAACGGTAAACTGTTTACAAGGTAAAAAACTCACCAATATGCGTGCATCAGGTAAAGATGATGCCATCGTATTAACCACACCGGTGAAATTTACACTTGAACAAGCCATCGAGTTTATCGATGATGACGAGTTAGTGGAAGTGACACCAGAGTCGATCCGTATCCGTAAAAAACTCTTAACGGAAAACGATCGTAAACGTGCAAACCGTACGACAACCAGTACGAGTACTCACTAATTAAAAACGTGCGGAAATTTGACCGCACTTTTAGATCAACAAAAGGCGAACATCATGTTCGCCTTTTTATTTCATGATTAAAACTAGCCTAATCTGACTTTCTCGCCACCGAATTCATCGAGTAAATTTTCTGTCAGCTTAGATAAAATGCCCGTCATTAATACAAAATCAGCATCAAAGCGTTGCGCATAATCTTCTTTTAAAATATCCGCATTTTTCTCACGCACTGCATCGGCAAATTTTAAACGTTTGAGCGTGCAATCTTCATTAAACACAAAAGTCAGCGTATCTTCCCATTCTAATGCGAGTTTGCTCACCACTTTTTTGCCATCTTGTAAAAGCGCGAGGATCTCTTCATTTTCTAAAGGCTGTTTTTTGCAACGGATCACGCTGTCTTCTTGGCTTCCACGCAGTTCGGCCTCTTCTAACGCCACCAACCAATGCGGGATTTTTTCCTGCACAATCCAATCCGTTAAAATCGTAGAAGGCTCATTCGCAAAAACTAACGGCACAACGGGTAACGAACCAAGTGATTTACGCAATAATGCTAAGGCATCTTCTGCACGTTTACTGGATGCTGCATCAACATGAACAAGATTATTTTCGGTATCAATCCACACGGCAGTTTGCTGATTTTTAGTGAACGCACGCGGCAATAAATTCATCACCACATCATCTTTTAACGTTTGTTTTTCCGTTTTTTTCAATTTACGGTTTTCTTTTTGCTCAAGGCTTTCAATACGTTCATCTAATTCACGTTTCACCGCATTAGCCGGCAACATTTTCTCTTCTTTTTTCTCGACCAACAAAATGTGTTTACCGACTGAAAAATGCAATAATTCGCTGCCTTTCAACGGATTCGTCCAACCGAATTTACTTTGATCTTGTGAGCCACAAGGATGAAATTCACAATCTGACAACTGGCGTTGCAATTCATTAAGATCCCAATCTAGGGGCTTAGTCAGCCTATATGACATTAAATTTTTAAACCACATCGTACACTTCCTTCATAATAGGGTAAAATACGCGACATTGTAGCCCATAAACTCACGGGAAAAAATGATGCAACAGAAATTAATTGCCTTCATCGGTGGTGGCAATATGGCACAAGCCATTGTGTTAGGCCTATTAAAACAAGGTTATCCAGCCGACAAAATTATCGTTAATGATCCTAATGAAGAGAAACGTGCTTTTTTTGCTCAATATGGCGTCGCGGTTTCTATGGATAACGAGCAATCCATCACACAATCTCAAGTAGTCTTATTTGCGGTTAAACCGCAAGTCCTCGCTGATGTTTGCAAGCCATTAAGTGCGGTTGATTTTTCTGATAAATTAATCATTTCTATTGCTGCGGGTATTTCTACTGCCCGATTAGCCGAACTCATCCCAACAGCAAAATCCATTGTTCGCGTGATGCCAAACACGCCTGCATTAGTGGGTGAAGGTATGGCAGGCTTATTTGCGGACAAAAACACGCCTGAAATTGACCGCACTTTTGCGGAAGATTTACTTTCTGCAGTCGGGAAAACCACTTGGGTGACGGATGAAGATCAAATGCATGCAGTCACTGCCGCATCTGGCAGTAGCCCTGCTTACTTCTTCCAATTTTTAGAGGCTATGCAACAAGGCTTAATAGAAATGGGCTTAGATGAAAAGCAATCTCGTGAGTTGGTACAACAAGCCATGTTAGGCTCAGCGAAGTTGGTGATTGAAAATCCACAGACAGCCCTTTCGACTTTACGAGAAAATGTCACCTCAAAAGGCGGTACCACCGCAGCCGCATTAAATGTGTTTAATCAACATCAATTTAACAACATCATTAAACAAGCGATGCAGGCCTGTGTGGCACGCTCACAAGAAATGGAAAAATTATTCTAATGCAAGTTCGTCCTTTTACCTGGCTCACCCTGAGCTTTTTTGGTTACTATTGTGCCTACGGTGTATTTCTTCCTCTTTTCCCTGCGTGGTTGAAAACGCAATCTTATAGTGAAGAAAGCATCGGTTTATTGCTGGCCTGTGGTTATATTTTCCGTTTTAGCGGCAGTATTTTATTTTCTGGCTTGATAAAACGCGTTTCCCTTTTAGTGAATGGCTTACGCTACTTAGCTGTTGCCAGTGCTGCCACCATGGCGTTAATTGGGCTCATGTCGCATAATTTCTGGTTATTATTTATTGGACTTGCCTTGTATTCCATGGTAAATGCCGCGGGGATGCCGATTGGTGATAGCCTAGCGAGTACGTGGCAACAACAAATTCATTTAGATTACGGCAAAGTACGCTTGATTGGCTCCTTTGCATTTGTTGTCGGCGTGATGGTGTTTGGGTATTTAGCGGGGATAATTGGTGAACAATACATCACATGGATGATGACGGGCATCCTTATTTTCTATAGTATTGTGCAATTACTTCATCCTAATCCAATGCCACAAGATGAGCCACAAAGTGCGGTCGAAAATTCTGTTGGATTTTTAGGCTTACTCAAAAATAAAACGACACTTCGTTTATTTATTGCTATTGCACTGATTCAAGGATCGCACGCGGCTTATTACTCATACAGTACTATCTTCTGGACAAACCACGGTCATTCTGTTTCCGATGCGGGCTTATTTTGGGGAATCAGCGTATTAATAGAAATTGTCGTCTTTTTCTTCTCCACCCGATTATTCAAAAATTGGAGTATTACGGCCCTTTTCTATCTCACAGGCATCGCGGCTATCGTACGTTGGCTTGCTTTTGGTTATGCCGATACCTTTGTTGAAATCGTTCTATTGCAATGTTTTCACAGCCTCACTTATGTGGCAGGGCATTACGCGACTGTGCGTTATATCACGACTCAACCACAAAACCATATTGCGAAATTACAAGGTTTATACAATGCCTTAGCAGGATGTGCAGCCATTGCCATTTTCACCGCACTTTCTGGCGTGCTTTATCCAATTTCACCAGTTTATGCTTTCAGCTTAATGGCCGCCTTTGCATTCATTGGTTTATTTATCACCCCACGTGGTGTAAAAGCCTTTTTACCCCATAGAGTGTAAACATGAATAACCTCACACTAGTCGATTTGTTCTTGAATGAATATTGGATAGAAAAAGGATTGTCTGAAAACACCGTGCAGTCTTATCGTCTCGATTTGACCGCACTGTGTGATTGGTTGGATAAACAAAATTTATCTCTCGAAACGCTCGAGCCATTAGATCTGCAACAATTTTTAGGCAGCCGTTTAGAGCAAGGTTATAAAGCCACCAGCACCGCACGAATGCTAAGTGCGATGCGAAAATTGTTTCAATATTTATATCGTGAGAAATATCGTACGGATGATCCAAGTGCCGTACTGAGTTCGCCTAAACTACCAAGCCGTTTGCCTAAGTATTTAACCGAGCAACAAGTCACAGATTTATTAAATACGCCAGATGTAGAAATTCCGCTCGAGTTACGCGATAAAGCCATGTTGGAATTACTTTACGCCACTGGATTGCGTGTGACAGAGTTGGTCACCCTCACCATTGAAAATATGAATTTACAACAAGGTGTCGTGCGTGTGATTGGTAAAGGTAACAAAGAACGCATTGTGCCAATGGGAGAAGAAGCCGCTTTTTGGGTGCGACAATTTGTACTTTATGGTCGTCCTATTTTGCTTAATGGACAAAGTTCAGATGTAGTTTTTCCGAGTCAACGAGCTCAGCAAATGACTCGCCAAACTTTTTGGCATCGTATAAAGCATTATGCTGTGTTAGCGGGAATCGATACGGATGCCCTTTCACCACATGTTCTCCGTCATGCTTTTGCGACGCATTTAGTGAACCACGGTGCGGATCTCCGTGTTGTGCAAATGCTCCTCGGACACAGCGATCTCTCCACCACGCAAATCTATACTCACGTAGCTAAAGAACGCTTGAAACACCTTCACGAAAGATTTCATCCGAGGGGATAAAATAAAAAAGTGCGGTCAAAAATGAGGGTAAATTCTGTGTTTCGACTACGACAACTTCTTGGGCTGAAACACGCGAACCTTTATTTTTTAAACGTTTTGCTAAGAAATATGTCAATATTAAGCCCCAAATAGCAGGAACAATTCCTGCCATCATCACTGACGTTAAAGGAAAATGGAACGTATCTGCTGCCGCGATTGCATTAGGATTGGGTGACATTAAGTTTCCGGCTTTTCCTCCACCAATCATTGCTAAGAGAATAGCGGGTTTTGATAAGTCAGTACGACGAGCAAGTGCTAAAGCAATTGGAGAGACCGTAATCACGGCAACATCAATAAATACACCAACAGCGGTTAAAATTAATGTGGCCAACGCTAAAGCCAATAATGCTCTGGTTTCACCTAACTTTTTTCAAAATAAGGAAAATAGCAACAAGTAGCGCCATTAACGCACCTAAAGCTGAGACTGTTATCATGATAGAGTCCTCCTGTTTAAATGATCTTTCTTATTTATATCAGATACACAAAAACAGAGGAATAAAATTTTGCCCGCTCTCACCTACAAAAAGGGCTTATGTAAAACACATAAGCCGAAATTGTTACTGAAAATTGACCGCACTTTAGAAAAATAAAATACTTCCCCAAACCACGACAACAATGCAAAGGGCGATGAATACCGCTGCTGAGCCTTGGTCTTTCGCTCTTCCTGAAAGCTCGTGGCGTTCTGTACCGATACGATCCACCACCGCTTCAACTGCACTATTTAACAGCTCCACTGCCATCACGAGTAAAACCGATGAAATCATCAAGGCAATTTCAATTTTAGTGTCACCTAACAAAAATGCGAGCGGAATCAGAATGCACGCAAGAAAACATTCGTGGCGAAATGCAGTTTCATTTTTGAATGCACTCTTTAAACCTTGTAAAGAATATTTTGTGGAGTTAATTAAATGGGTTAATCCCGTGGTTTTATACATAAAAGTTCCTATGTTGTAATCTATAAACGTTTTGCTTCGATAACGTCGTCTAACTTCGCTAATCTGGCCAGTATTTTACTTAAACTTTCGACATTTTTCAGTTCAATTTCCATATCCATCGTTGCCACTTGTTTTTTGGTGTCCGCACGGCTTGAAACACCTAGTACACTGACTTTTTCATTCGCCAGCACAGTCGTAATATCGCGTAATAAACCATTACGATCACTCGCCACAATGCGAATATAAATATGGAAGCCTGCTGCGTAATTATCTCCCCAAAGGGCTTCCACCACGCGTTCAGGATGTGCCGCTTGCAATTCAATGAACTGTTCACAATCGCAACGATGAATTGAGATACCTCGTCCCATCGTAATGTAGCCTGCAATGGCATCACCAGGAATAGGCTGACAACAACGCGCCATATGGTGCATTAAATTACCGACCCCTTCAACAATAACATAACCGTTATTCTGTTGTTGTTCGGCTTTCTGCTGCGCCTTTTGCTGTGCAGTATTTGCACTTTTACTCGCCACATGACGGAGAATTTCTTGATCCGCTTCTTCTGCCGTTACTTTAATCAATCGGCTTTGCAAGAAATTCATCAACTGATTTAAACGGATATCCCCACTACCAATACCGGCGTATAAATCTTCGAGGTTTCTTAAGTTATAACGCGGCAAGGCAAGCTGCTCAACCTGTTTCAAACTGATATTCAAACGAGCAAGTTCATTATCTAACTGCTCTTTACCCGCTGGAACATTTTTATCACGATCTTGTTTCTTAAACCACGCTTGGATTTTGGCGCGCGCTTTTGAGGTATGGGTAAAGCCTAAGTTAGGGTTGACCCAATCTCGGCTTGGGTTTGGATTTTTCTGCGTGATAATATCCACTTGCTCACCCATTTGTAGGTGATAAGTGAATGGTACGATACGTCCACCAACTTTCGCCCCAATACAACGGTGACCAATTTCACTGTGGATCGCATAAGCAAAATCAAGCGGTGTAGAACCAGCTGGTAAGTCTACTACCTCACCTTTCGGCGTAAACACATATACTCGGTCATCAAAGACTTGGCTACGCAATTCAGCCATCACTTCGCCAGAATCCGTAATATCATCTTGCCATGCAAGTAATTTACGCAACCAGGTTATTTTTTCTTCGTAAGCAGAAAGGCTACCGGTCGTCCCTTCTTTGTATTTCCAGTGTGCGGCTACACCAAGTTCGGCATCATCATGCATTTGCTGGGTACGAATTTGCACTTCAATTGGCTTACCACCTTTGCCCAATACCACAGTATGAATGGATTGATAGCCATTCGGTTTTGGATTGGCAACATAGTCATCAAATTCTTTTGGTAAATGTTTGAAATGTGTATGTACGATACCAAGCGCGGTATAACAATCCTGCAATTTTTGCACAATAATTCTAACCGCTCTTACATCATATAAACCACTGAATTCCAAATGTTTCTTTTGCATTTTTCGCCAAATACTATAGATGTGTTTTGGGCGACCATAAACCTCAACCTGATCAATATTTTCTTTTAAATAACCAGTTAATTCTGTGACAAAATTCGCAATATACCGCTCACGATCTAAGCGGCGCTCATGTAATAATTTGGCAATATTTCGATATTGTTCTGGGTGCAAATATCGGAAACAGTAATCTTCAAGCTCCCATTTCAATTGACCGATACCTAAACGGTTTGCCAACGGGGCATAAATATTGGAACATTCTTTGGCAGCCAACACTTTTTCTTCTTCGCAAAAATGATTTTCCGCATCACGAAGAAAGGTAATGCGTTCGGCGAGTTTGATGATCACACAGCGGAAATCGTCCACCATAGCGAGGAGCATACGGCGTACATTATCCACTTGAGAGGCATTAGCAGAATGACTGGCGTTGAGCTGACGGATGTTATCCATCTCTTCCACGCCTTTGAGTAATTTGGTGATTTTAGGACCAAAATCTTCTTGAATTTGTTCCCAATCTACGAGTTGGTTGGCTACTAATGGGAATAGCATCGCAGTGAGCAAACTCTCACTGTCCATATTCATTTCATGCAGGATTTCCACCATTTCCACACCGGATTGCAATGTGAGCACTGCATTTTCCATTTTATCGACATGTTCAGCTATTTTAGCTTGAGCGTAATACCAGGCATCAATCAGGGATTTTTCAGTGGCGGTAGGAAGTTTAAGGCTCGAACACCATTGCTCGATCACAAAATCTTGCGGATTTAATAAGTGAGAACCACGAACTGCAACCATAATACCCCCTTGTTGATGAATATGGCTCGGTGACATCCTGTCAACCGAGTTGTCTTTTTAAGACAACAAAAAAGTCTGACTATTCTATCAGAATATGAAACATTTTTGTGATTAAAACTCATCAAACGAGAGCTAGGCTCGCAAAATCATTCGATTTTCTGACCGCACTTTATCCCCTCTTGGATTGTGAAAATGGGATTTAATAACTGTCGAATTAAGGTGGGGTTGTATTACGACTCGTGTATCTTTACGCGGAGTAGGAACAATAATAAATTGGTGTTTGTGCAAATCTCTCATCAAATAAAAAAGAGGGGCATTCAGCCCACCCTTTTATAGAGATTCAATATGAGAAAATACTTCTTCTATTTTTTGAACAATGCGTTTTTGTTCACTTAATGGAGGGAGAGGAATGAACAAGCAACCTAAAGAAACACTATTGACGTTAGGTTGCCCAGTCCCCATAGAATAGGATCTTAATTGCTCCCAATAAAATGGGCTATTAAGATAGTAACTTATATATTTTTCATATACATGTGAAAGTAAAACGATTCTAATGAGATAAGATGCAAACACAGATTGTTCTTGGATATTATTAATTAAAAAAGATTTTCCTATTGTGCCACCTGTTCTTGCTATAACAATGTTACCTTTCTTAAGAGTATAGTTTTCAGCTTCTTTCTCTGATAAAGAACAAAATGGAACATCATTCCAACTTACTTTATTATTTTGTATATCAGTTATTCTTAATAATTTATGTGTACCTTTCGAACTAGCAGATGCCGTATATCCATAATGAATATTAGAACAAATTTCTGATAACCTCATCCAACACCAACTCTCAGGAATCTCAAAAGGTAATTCATCTGCAATACAACGTTCTACGCCATTAATGATCTCGTAAGGCAAACCATCCCGAACCACAATTCCTGATTTTACTTTCGGCTTTTTAATTTTCTTCTCGGAAATCAACCGCTCTTTTTCAGCTTGAATACGTTTTATCAATTCACTTGCGGGTTCATCATTCGGATCCTGCGCGACTAACTGACCTTGAATTGCCGCTTGCAAAATTGATTTCTTCAACTGATCAGGGAATTGCTGATTTAAAGTAGTCAGTTTTTGCTCTTTCTTATCGTATTCTTCAATAAAAGGTAACAGTTCCTCAATCTTAGCTACGATGCGTTTTTGTTCGTTTAGTGGGGGAAGAGGAATTAAATAATCTCTTAAAAAAGATAATGAAACAAAAGATTGAACACCTCCTGATGACTTTTTCCTCATATCACCTTGCAATTTCAAAAGCATGTAATAAACATATTCCATACTTATATCTGATATATATTTTTTAAATAACCCAATATTTTTAATGCTAAAATTAGAATTTTCTTTAATCAAAACTGGATTACCAATGCTCCCTATCATAGCAAATAAAATATCACCCACATTAACTCCTGAGCGTAGAGATATTTGTTTATGATCTTCTTCTGAAATATATTTAATGTTAGAAAAATCTAATTTCCCATTATTTAAGTTTTTGCTCGTTACTAACGGTATACCTGACACTACATATTTAGGTGTATCATGAGTTCCGTCTCTTACATCTAAATAATCATTTAACCTCACCCAACACCAACTCTCAGGGATCTCAAAAGGTAATTCATCTGTAATACAGCGTTCTACACCATTAACGATCTCGTAAGATAAACCATCCCGAACCACAATTTCTGATTTTACTTTCGGCTTTTTAATTTTCTTCTCGGAAATCAACCGCTCTTTTTCAGATTGAATACATTTTATTAATTCACTTGCAGGCTCATCATTTGGATCTTGGGGAACCAATTTTCCTTGAATGGCTAATTGTAAAATGGCGTTTTTTAACTGCTGTGCTTTCATATTGATTCTTCTGCTCGATTTATAACTTGATTCCTAAAATCCCTGTAATGTTAGCCAAAATGCGATCAATATCAGCATTTAAAGCTGTACGCTTTTGCTGATAATTTGCAATAAGTTCATCAGGCGGCAAAATCTCTTCTTCCTCATGAGGAAAGCCACATAAATCCAAGTTATATTGTCGTTCGATAATTTCTTGAGCCGTATAGCAACGTGCCTTATCAAAACCTTCAACTTCAATAGCTTGACGGTTATGCCACCAATCAATGACTTCATTAAAATGCTCTAACTTCATTGGTTTCGTTTTTGAGAAATTTTTGTAACCTTCAGGCATATCAAGGCGATAAAACCACGTTTCTTTGGTTGGTTGCGTGTTATCGAAAAATAAAATATTGGTCGTAATCGAGGTGTAAGGTGCAAAGACACTATGTGGCAAGCGAATAATAGTGTGTAAATTCATCGTTTCGATTAACTTTTTCTTGATTGCCACTTTGGCATTGTCTGCACCAAATAAGAAACCATCTGGTAACACAATTGCTACTCGCCCATTTTTCTTTAAGCGATACATGATTACTGACATAAATAAATCGGCAGTTTCACTGCTTCTTAATTCAATAGGAAAGTTTGTCTTGATTTGCTCAATTTCGGAGCCACCATAAGGAGGATTCATTAAAATGACATCAAACTTATCGTTTTCTGTATAATCTTTAACGTTTTTTTCAAGGGCGTTATCATGATGCACATTTGGTGTATCAATATCATGCAATAAGAGATTAGTAATACAAAGCAGATGTGGTAAGGCTTTTTTCTCAATACCATACACGGCATTATTAAACAAAGTGCGGTCATTTACTGATTGAATTTGTGGCTCTAATACTTTTAAAGCTGAGGTTAAAAATCCCCCAGTCCCGCATGCGAAATCGGCAATACGCTCGCCTAATTTTGGCGAAATCATTTTGACCATAAAGTCAGTCACTGCTCGCGGGGTATAAAACTCCCCTGCATTGCCCGCGCTTTGCAAACTTTTTAGGATATTTTCATAAATATCCCCAAAAGCATGGCGTTCTTGGTATTGCTCGAAGTTGATTTCATCAATGATATTAATCACTTGACGTAATAATACGCCATTTTTCATATAGTTGTTATTATCTTCAAAAGCAGCACGGACAATACGTTGGTTCATTGGTGTTTGTGGGGAAACAGGAAGATTTTTCAGCACAGGAAAAAGATCATTGTTGACGAAGTTCAATAACGCTTCGCCTGTCATTGCTTTGCCATCTTTATTATCTTTCGCCCAATTCTCCCAGCTCAATCTATCTGGAAGGATAGATTGATACCCATCATTAAGTAATTTCCATTCCTGCTCTTTGGCATCATAAATTTTTAAAAAGAGAATCCAAACAATTTGTTCAATACGTTGTGCGTCACCATTAATACCTGCATCATTACGCATAACATCTTGCAAGCGTTTTACGAGATTATTTAAACTCATGTTGTTCCTTAGTGATTAATTATTCTGAGTAAATGATTTTTTCTAGGCCTTTAACCGCTTTCTGATAGAGTGCTTTGCCGCCGAAACTATTTATAATAGAAACCAAACCGCCGAATGGACTAAATTTAGGTGTTTGAAGAAGCTCAGCTTTGCTTAAATCCTGTGAGCCTGATTTCACATATTCATCAAGTAATAAACCTAAAACCTCTTGGTTTTCACTTGAGTATTGAGATAAATAGCCACTCTGTTTAACTTTGTCTGCCCGTTCTGTTTTAGTTAATGGTTTTTTACCATAACTAACTGCTCTTAACACATCAAAAGTATCAACATCAACACCAATATTGCCCTTTCTCCGTAAAGCATTTATCCATTCATCATGAGTATAAAATTTTGTGAAAACATCACCACTTTCTAGCCAGTTTGAATGGAACTGTTCGTAATTGGTAAAATCTTTCTTGATTTCACGTTGAGAGAATTCTGCAATATCTTCTAGAACAAGTTTTCCCTGTTCATTTAGGTATTGCACTTTTTCATCTAAGATCGTGAGATTCAGCGTCCCTGCTTTAACAACTACAGTTGGTTTGTAAACAGGAGGTGGTTCCTCTACTTTATCATCGGAAGGTTGTTTCGGGTTTCTTGGATTTATATCATCCTCTGGTATATCAACGATTGGCGCGTTTTCTGGGATATCAAGAATAACCACTGGCTCACCATCGAAAGCAGGATCTGCAAAGAGACGGGTGACACCACGAAAATCAAGAATTGTGAAAAACTCCTTACCAGCATCGACACGCAAGCGTGTACCGCGCCCAATAATTTGTTTAAATTCAGTCATTGAATTGATGTTCGCATCAAGCACTACCAATTTGCAAGTTTTACTATCCACGCCTGTTGTCATCAGCTTTGATGTTACAGCAATCACGGGGTAATCTTTACTTTCATTACTAACATCACAAAACGCTTCAAGATCAGCACTTTTGCCTGATTGATCACCTGTAATTTGGCAAACATATTTTGAATTTTTATGCATCATATCAGCATTGAGGTGAGAGAGAGCTGCTACCATTCGTTGCGCATGATTGATATTGGCACAGAATACTATAGTTTTACTTAAGCGATCTGTTTTCTTTAAAAATTCAGTAATACGTTCTGCGACTAATCGGGTTCTATCGTCTAATATAATGTTGTAGTCAAAATCTTTTACCGTGTAAATACGATCTTCGATTTCATGCCCTTCTTTATCCTTCAATCCTTTAGTTGGTCGCCAACCTTTCAAATCACAATCCAAATCGACACGAATTACACGGTAAGGTGCAAGAAAACCGTCTTCAATACCTTGTTTTAAACTGTAAGTATAAATCGGCTCACCAAAATAGCTGATATTACTTGCATCTGCCGTTTCTTTTGGTGTTGCCGTCATACCAATATGGGTTGCAGAGGAAAAATATTCTAAAATTGAGCGCCAGTTTGAATCCTCTTTAGCACTCCCTCTATGACACTCATCAATGATAATTAGATCGAAAAAAGAGGGTTTAAACTGTTTAAAAAGAGAATTATCAGCTGAACCATCAAGTTGTTGATAAAGAGCTAGATAGACTTCAAATGCGCTATCTAGAGTCTTATTACTCACTTTTACCATTGTTTCTTTAAATGGCTTAAAATCTTGCGTCATTGGTTGATCAACAAGTACATTTCTATCTGCAAGAAATAAAATTTTCTTCTTCGTTCCACTGGCTTTTAAACGATGGATAATTTGAAAGGCTGTGTACGTCTTACCTGTACCGGTTGCCATAACGAGAAGAATGCGTTGTTGTCCTTTAGCTACAGCCTCTATAGTACGATTAATTGCAACTTCTTGATAATATCGAGGTTCTTTAAAGTTATCACTTACACTCGTATAGTACGGTTGTTGAATAATTTTGAGCTCTTCGGCTGTATATTGCTTGGCCCAACGAGCCTCTAGTTCTTGAGGAGTAGGAAATTGGCTCATCGGCAAAGTACGCTGTGCTCCTGTTAAAAAATCGTGTTCAACAAATTCATCGCCATTTGAGCTATAAGCAAAGGGGGTGTTTAGTAAAAGCGCATAATCCATAGCCTGTTGTAATCCATCACGAGGTGTATGTTTATTGTCTTTGGCTTCAACTACTGCAATTTTTTGGTTGGCTGATTGGTAAAGTAAATAATCTACTCGTTTAGCTTGTTTTCTAGACGCTTTTTTGGTTTTAGGGTCAACGACCATTTGCCCATCAGTAAATTCTTTATCCGCTTTAAATGAGTGCTCTTCTCGAATCTGACGCTCATTCCAACCTGCATTACGAATAGCAGGAGTAATAAACTTGGAACGAATATCCGCCTCTGACATTTGTAATTTTTCTGCTTTACTAAACGACATAAACCTAGAACCTTTCTATAAGTTGTTGTAATTAGAATTATGCCTGAAAAGAATAAACAATAAAATAAAAGGTTGATAATTTAATCACTTCCCAATGTAATAATATTGTAAGGAACTATTAGCGAGCTGATATTATTTTTCAAATAATGTCACCGACTCCAAATGGCTGGTATGCGGGAACATATCAATCATGGCCGTTTTGATGATGCGATAACCGAAAGAGCGAAGAATTTCAGCATCTCGTACTAAGGTTGCAGGGTTGCAAGATACATAAAGAATGCTTTCTGCACCTAGCTCACACAACGCATTCAATGCAAAAGCGGCGCCACTGCGAGGCGGGTCGAGAAGAATTTTATTGAAATGTTGTTTTGCCCAAGGCTGTTCTGAAAAACTCTGGTCTAAATCAGCTTGATAAAATTCAACATTATCGATGTGATTAAACTGTGCATTCAATTGGGCTTTTTTCACCATATCAAAAACACCTTCAATTCCAACCGCACTTTTCACACATCTAGCTAAAGGCAACGTGAAATTGCCCATACCACAGAATAAATCTAAAACGTGATCGTCCTGATTCAAATCAAGCCAATCTAAAGCCGTCTCAATCATTTGCTGATTTAAGTGGGTATTCACTTGAATAAAATCGCGGATATCAAAAGATAAACGAATATCGCCTAACATATAATAAGGCATTTCGCCATGCACAAGTTGGATACCTTGATCATCTTGCAGGAACAAATTGACGGCATTTACACGAGCAAACTCAAGCAACAAAGTGCGGTCAGTTTCGGCTAGATTTCCTTTATAGCGTAACAACATAGCGACGCCATTATCCGATGAAACCAATTCAATATGCCCTAATTGTTTCGGGGTTGAATATTGCGCCCAAAGTGCGGTCAATTTGGGGATAAGATCATTGATTACTTGCTCTGCGACTAAGCATTGCTGAATGCTGACTAACTGATTGGAGTTTTTCTGACGAAATCCCATCTCAACGGTTTTGTTTTTCACATTCCACAGTAAACTTAATCGTACTCGACGACGATAAGTCCATTGTTCGCCAAAAATCATGGGCATTGATTGAATGGGCTCAGCTTGCAGTTTACTTAAACGAGAAAAAAGGGCTTTCTCTTTCGCTTTACGTTGCATTTCCACCGGAATATGCTGGCCTTGGCATCCACCACAACGCTCATAATAATGACATTGTGGCTCAACACGCTGATTACTCTCTTGTAGCCATTTTTGTGCAGTCGCTAATCCATATTGACGTTTTTCATCGGTCACTACTGCCTCCACTTTTTCCGTTGGCAAGGCGTTTTCAATGAACCAGGTTTTACCTTGAATTTTGGCGACACCTAGCCCTTGATAATCTAAATCCTGAATTTCAGCGACGATTCTTTGTGTGATTTTCTGTTTTTTTTGAGGAGCGTAAAGTAAAGCCATGATGGTGTTTTAATCTATTTGTATCAAAGAAAGGGATTATTTTAAATAAAGTACGTTTTGCGTAAATAATTCTCGACTTTTCAGTGGCTTATCGCCTAAATAAGGTTTAAGTGCGATGCGAGTGAAACGTTTTGCCGCTTGTAAGACCGCCTCATCGGTGAATTCCAAACGGTCAAAGGCGAGTAAATCTCGACCATAAAAGGTCAAGTTATCTTTCACCAACGAAGCGATAAAACCCTTTTCCGCGCGGTATTGGTAAGTCATTGATTCATCCACTGGCAAACCTGATCCGGCACAATGCAGAAAATCAATGCCATAACCTAAAATTTTAAGTAGATGAAATTCAAATAGACGTAATGTAGGCTCAACCTGTGGTTGAGTGGCTAAGCCTGTTAAGCATTGCAGATAATGCTGAAAAAGTTGTGGATTGGCAGTTTCTAGCTCGATCACTCGAATAATCAGCTCATTTACATAAAATCCGCTGTATAGAGCCGTCTGTTGTAAAGGTAATGTAATCGCAGCCGGTTCAGCTTTAGTGAGTGTTTTTAATGCGCCTTTCCCTGACCAACGCAGAAGTAATGGGGTAAAAGGCTGTAAGACAGATTTCCACGCAGAACGCTTCGCGCGTGCACCTTTTGCAATAACCGTTAAACGGCCTGTTTCTTCAGTGAATAAATCCACCAAAAGGCTGGTTTCACTATAAGGACGACGATGCAATACAAAGCCTCGTTGGAGATCCATATAAGAATTATTTTCCTGATTTTAATTCACTTGATTGTTTAACACAGCGTTCTGCGAGCACTTCACCTACGCTAGTTTGTAATCGACTAAAGTCATCACGCTCCTGCCAGTACCAACGAATATTGGCATAATTTCTACCACGTTCAGAAATTACTCGCGTCAGTTTTTCTGTCACATCATTATAGGTTACCGTGACCTGACTAAGTGTTTTTTTACTTTTCTGTTTTTGCTTGGTATGAACCACACTCACTTCTTTATTGTCTTTGCACAAATAAACGGTTGTTAAACCCTTTTGGGATTTTTTATCAACGGTTTGCACTTTCATTTTCTGTGGTGTGGCTTTATTTAACTCAACACTCTGCGAGCATGCGGAAAGCCAAAGTGCGGTCAAAATTACGCCTATTTTTTTTAACATGAATCCTATTTCCATCAAGGTTTATTTATGATTGCTCACTTTATAAAATGAGCAAGGATAAACAATCTCAGCTAGAAAAATGGGCGATTGCTCGCCCACTAAAGATTATTTTATATATTGGTATGAACCATCAGCTTGACGAATGAACTTGCCACCATTTGATAAACGAAGCTCACTCACTCGACCTTGACTATTCACTGAAACCTGTACTTTGTCACCAGGCTTGAAGCTGCTTAATGCACTACCAGCACCGCTTGCTTTTGTCATCGCATTCACATCTGAAATATTCAATTTATTATCACGGAATACTTGCATCAGTGAAACACCTTGAGGCACAGTTAATGTTTTTGTTGTACCGGTTGAAGCTGTTTGAGCTACTGGTTCTGCAGCTTTCACAGTCTTGTTGGTTGCGGATTTCGCTTCCACAATTTGAACCTTACTGTCTTTAGTAGCAACTGGTTTCGCTTCTTGAATTTTGCTTGACTCTTTTTTCACGGTTTGAGTCGGTTGAGCTGTCACTTTTTCAGCTACAGGTTTAGGTTGTTTTTTCTCTTGAACCACAGGTGTTTGTTCACGACGAGGTTCTGCTTTATGCTCAACTGTTGCGGTATGTTTTTCTACAGCTGGTTGTGCTGTTTTCACTGGCTCTTTAGCTGCTGTCGGAGCAACAGTTGGTTGAGCTGGAGCTTGTGTTGCAGGTTGTTGAGCAACAGTTTGTTGTGCTGGCTCTGCAGTTTGTGATTTAGCAACCTCTGCTTTATCACCTACATATTCCATTGCTGGAGGTGTATTTGATTTAGCGTCATTTGCTGATGGTTCTGTTGTTGCAGGAGCCGTAGTATTATTGTTATCTAATACTGTAGTTTCAACTGGTTGAGACTGATCCAATGATTGGAATTGAACTGGAATTTCATTACTGTTTTGTTGTTCAAAAGACTCTACCGTATCTGAATTTGGTTTTAGAGTGAAGAAAATGATCAGTAATACCACTAACCCCAAAATAGCAATAAATAAACGGCGATGTTTTTCTGGTAACATTTGTAGAACCTTCCATTTTTCAGGTGATTTCAAACTTGCTGCTGTGGCGGCTGTTGGTGCAACTGTTTCTGCTTGAGTCGTCACTTCTTCCACAATCTCTTCTGCTGGTGAGTTTTCAAAAATCACTTTTTCTTCCGCTACGTTTTCTACTTGAACATTTTCAACAAACTCTTGAGAGCCTAAAGCATTTGATTGCACTGACTGTTCAGTAGTTTCACTTTGGAATGCTTGAGAAGGTGAAAAAGGTTGGCTTGCTGCCGCACCAAAAGTTGGTTCGCGACGAACATGGAATTGTGTATCTGCCTGTTCTTTTTTACCAAATAAACCTTTGGCTTTATCAAAAATTGAGCCACTTTGTTTAACTGGTTTTCTTGGTGTCACAGAGTCTGAATGATTAAATCCTAAATCTAATTCATTTTGAGATGAATTGTCGTTAGGTTGATTTTTATTATCCACGGGATTACCTCGATTTGCTAAACTAAAGATCGCACAAAAAGTGCGGTGAAAAATTGAATCGTATTTTATCGGATCTTACGCTGTGTATAAAGTCTTATTTGGCTCTCCACCGATTTCTCGAGCTAATTTGGGTACTAAATAGCCAGAAGTGAGTGCCTGTAATTCTTTATAAATTTGTAACGCTTTCTCATCTGAAATATAGAAATGGCTCGCACCTTGCACTTTATCCAACAAATGCAAGTAATAAGGCAAAATTCCTGCTTGAAACAGCTTATCGCTTAATACTTTTAATGTATGTGGGTTATCATTCACATCCTTTAAAAGGACTGATTGATTGAGTAAAATGACTTTAGCCGCTACCAATTTTTGCATAGCGAAAGCGAGTTCCTCATCAATTTCACTCGGATGATTGATATGCGTCACAAACACTGTTTGTAGTGGACTTTTTAGCAATAAATCACAAAATTCATCCGTAATTCGCTCTGGAATCACGACCGGCAAACGAGAATGAATACGCAAACGTTGTAAGTGCGGTATTTTTTCAAGGCGTTCTAATAGCCACGCCCATTCACTATCCTTCGCCATCATCGGATCGCCGCCTGAAAAAATCACTTCTTCGATTTCAGAATGTGCGGCAATATAGTCTATTGCTTGTTGCCAACTGGTTTTATTGCCTGGGTTTTGATCATAAGGAAAATGACGACGGAAACAATAGCGGCAATTGACTGCACAGCCCCCTTTTGCCATAAACAGCAAGCGATTTTGGTATTTGTGCAGAATATTAGGCACGGCATTTTTTTGCTGCTCATCTAAAGGATCTTGGCCAAACCCCTCCGCTTCGATAAATTCTTGTTGAGCCGTCATCACTTGCAAAAAAAGTGGGTCTTTAGGGTTCCCTTTTTCCATTTTTTCAACAAAAGGCAAAGGCACTCGCATAGCAAAAAGTTTACGAGCAGCGATATCCTCGGCAAAATCTTCAACGGGCAAATTTAAGGTTTTTAATAAGATTTTCGGATCAGAAATCGCATTTTTTAGGGTTTCTAACCAATTTTGTTCTTCTCTAATCGCAATATTTCGGGTTAAAATACGCACTTTCAAACAATCTCTATTTTTTAGGATATTTTTAATATGGCTACATATACTACCAGTGATTTCAAACCAGGTCTAAAATTTATGCAAGACGGTGAGCCTTGTGTGATCGTTGAAAACGAATTCGTTAAACCAGGTAAAGGTCAAGCTTTTACTCGTACTCGTATTCGTAAATTAATTTCAGGCAAAGTATTAGATGTAAACTTCAAATCTGGTACTTCGGTTGAAGCTGCTGATGTTATGGATCTTAACCTGACTTATTCATACAAAGATGATGCGTTCTGGTACTTCATGCACCCAGAAACATTTGAACAATACTCTGCTGATGCAAAAGCTGTAGGTGATGCAGAAAAATGGTTATTAGACCAAGCAGATTGTATCGTGACTTTATGGAATGGTGCGCCAATTACTGTTACTCCACCAAACTTTGTTGAATTAGAAATCGTCGATACAGACCCAGGTCTTAAAGGTGATACTGCAGGTACTGGCGGTAAACCAGCAACATTAAGTACTGGTGCAGTGGTGAAAGTACCTCTTTTCGTTCAAATCGGCGAAGTAATCAAAGTTGATACTCGTTCAGGCGAATACGTCTCTCGTGTGAAATAATCTTTCATTGAGAGATAAAAAGAGCGGTCAATATTTAATGAATATTGACCGTTTTTTATTGCCTGTTCATTAATGTCTGAGAGATAAAAAATGCGGTTATTTCTAACCGCACTTTAATTGATTATTTTGCTTTTGAGCCTTCTAACTCTAAAGAAGGTTTTCTATCTGAGTTCACACAAATAACTTGCGCAGCCGCATAGAGCGTTGTGTTAGGTTTTAAGCTAATGGTGTATTTCTCTTGTTTTTTCGGTGCGGCGCGTAAACCTTCACCCCAGAAATCATCATAAAAATCAGTACGAACTTGAGTTAAATGGTAGTTCTTACAGTTTAAAATTTTATATTGGCGAACAGAACGCGCATAGCGTCTTTTCTCATTTGGATACACATATAAACCTTTATCCAAATTCACCACGGCATCAAAGTGCACCTGATTTAAATCTTGGTTATCTACCCAAATTGAATCGGTATCAATATAGTAGTTTTTATCTTTTACTAATCGAATATACCCCCCTCTATCTTTTGAAGGAGGTGTTAATGTCACCTCTTCTTGTGTACCTGGTGATTGAACAGCTGAACAGCCTGCTAAAAGGGCTACACCTAAAAACGTTAATACTAATTTTTTCATTTTTCTCTCCTTAAAGCTTACTGAAGCTTGCTGTTTACCGTTTAGCACTATCGCTTAGTATTTTACGGTATGTCCGTATCCCTCTAAGATATTTTTAATATGCTCAAGCGACTCTTTTGTCGGTGGCAATACATCTTCAAGCTCATAATCTAACCCAAGGGTTTTCCATTTATGCGCACCTAATCGATGATAAGGAAGAAGTTCAACTTTTTCAATATTGGTCATACCTTCAATAAACTGTCCGAGCAGATGAACATCATGATCGTTATCGGTATAGCCTGGAACCACCACATAACGAATCCAGGTACGCTGATTACGTTTTTGCAGATATTTCGCAAATTCCAGCGTCCGTTTATTTGGTACACCAATAAGATTTTGATGAACTTGATCATTAAGCTCTTTTAAATCGAGTAAAACAAGATCTGTTACATCTAATAATTCATCAATAATATGATCATAATGACGTACAAAACCATTTGTATCTAAGCAAGTATTAATCCCTTCTGCTTTACAAGCACGGAACCAATCGCGTACAAACTCTGCTTGTAACACAGCCTCACCGCCAGATGCCGTAACACCACCGCCAGTAGCATTCATAAAATGGCGATAAGTCACGACTTCTTTCATTAAATCTTCGACACTGATTTCTTTACCACCTTCAAGATCCCAAGTATCACGGTTGTGGCAATATTTACAGCGCATCAAGCAGCCTTGCATAAATAAAATAAAACGAATGCCTGGACCATCCACGGTTCCACAGGATTCAAAGGAGTGAATTCTTCCTAGAACAGACATACTGAAATTTCCCAAAAACGAATATAGCTAAATTTTACCAAAAATATCATCTATAAAAAATGAGCCTGACTTAAAATCAGGCTCATAATTAAAATATATTTATTAAAGTGCGGTCATTATTCACTAACTTTTTGAAAGGTTTGCACCACTGGTGCTTGCTCACAATACTCAACCAATACAGGTACAATTGAGGTAAAGTGTGGCGTTGCAAAATGTTGTTCTAAATCAGCTTTGCTTTTCCATTGCTCAATAAAAACATAATGATTATCTTGTTCGCTATTTTGTTGTAATTCATAAGATACGCATCCTGTTTCTTGACGAGTATGCTTAATTAATTCTTGACATTGGGCTAGAAAATCATTAATTTTGTCCGCTTTTACTGAAAATTGGGCAATAACTGTTAGCATAATTTGCTCTCCTATATAAAAATAAACCACTCACAAAATTATTCTGTGAGTGGTTTATATTAAAGCATAATTCTATTTATTTAGAAAGACTCAGTAAATGTACGGGTTACGACGTCTTGTTGTTGCTCTTTAGTTAAAGAGTTGAAACGTACTGCGTAACCAGATACACGGATAGTCAATTGTGGATATTTATCCGGATTTTCCATTGCATCTAACAACATTTCACGGTTTAACACATTCACATTTAAGTGTTGGCCACCTTCAACTGTTGCCTCGTGGTGGAAGTAACCATCCATTAAGCCAGCAAGATTACGGCGTTGTGCTTCGGTATCTTTACCTAACGCATTTGGTACGATTGAGAAGGTATAAGAAATACCATCTTTCGCGTAAGCAAATGGAAGTTTAGCAACAGAAGTTAATGACGCTACCGCACCTTTTTGGTCACGACCGTGCATTGGGTTTGCACCTGGTCCGAATGGTGCACCAGCACGACGACCATCTGGGGTGTTACCTGTTTTCTTACCATAAACTACGTTAGAAGTAATGGTTAATACAGATTGTGTAGGCACTGCGTTGCGGTAAGTTTTAAGTTTTTGAATTTTCTTCATGAAACGTTCAACTAAGTCACAAGCGATGTCATCAACACGGTTATCGTTGTTACCATATTGTGGATATTCACCTTCGATTTCAAAGTCGATTGCTACGTTAGTTGCAACAACATTGCCATCTTTATCTTTGATGTCACCACGGACTGGTTTAACTTTCGCATATTTAATTGCTGAAAGTGAGTCTGCTGCAACAGAAAGACCCGCGATACCACAAGCCATGGTACGGAATACATCACGGTCATGTAACGCCATTAATGCGGCTTCGTATGAATATTTATCGTGCATGTAGTGGATGATGTTTAAGGCTGTCACATATTGTTTTGCCAACCAATCCATAAAGCTGTCCATACGAGTCATGACGGTGTCGAAATCTAACACTTCATCAGTAATTGGTGCAGTTTTCGGACCTACTTGCATACCTAACTTTTCATCGATACCGCCGTTGATTGCGTATAACAATGTTTTCGCTAAGTTTGCACGCGCACCGAAGAATTGCATTTGTTTACCAACAACCATTGGTGATACACAACATGCGATTGCATAGTCATCATTGTTGAAGTCTGGACGCATTAAATCATCGTTTTCGTATTGAACAGATGAGGTATCAATCGATACTTTCGCACAGAAACGTTTGAAGTTTTCAGGTAATTGTTCAGACCAAAGAATGGTTAAGTTTGGTTCTGGAGAAGTACCCATGTTGTAAAGGGTGTGTAAAATACGGAATGTATTTTTGGTTACTAATGTACGGCCATCTAAACCCATACCTGCGATGGTTTCAGTTGCCCACATTGGGTCACCAGAGAATAATTGATCGTATTCAGGTGTACGTAAGAAACGAACCATACGAAGCTTCATGACTAAGTGGTCAACTAATTCTTGCGCTTCAGTTTCAGTAAGTTTACCTGCTTTTAAATCACGTTCGATATAGACATCGATGAAAGTTGCTGTACGACCGAATGACATCGCTGCACCGTTTTGTGATTTGATTGCAGCAAGATAAGCAAAGTACATCCATTGAATAGCTTCTTTAGCATTCGTTGCAGGGTTAGAAATATCGTAACCGTAGCTTGCTGCCATTTGTTTCATTTGGCCTAATGCACGGTGTTGTTCTGCGATTTCTTCACGTAAACGGATAGTTGCTTCTAGATTTACGCCATCTTCTAAGTCTTTTTGTAAAGAAGTGAATTGTGCGTATTTATCTTTCATTAAGAAGTCAACACCATAAAGTGCGACACGACGGTAGTCACCAATGATACGACCACGGCCGTAAGCATCAGGAAGACCAGTTAATACACCCGATTTACGACAACGTAAAATATCTGGCGTATAAACATCGAATACACCTTGGTTGTGGGTTTTACGATATTCAGTGAAGATTTTTTTCACTTCAGGATCTAATTCACGACCGTAAATTTTGCATGAGCCTTCCACCATTTTAATACCACCAAATGGCATAATAGCACGTTTTAATGGGGCATCGGTTTGAAGACCTACGATTTTCTCTAAGTCTTTATTGATATAACCTGGTGCATGAGAAGTAATCGTTGAAGGCGTATGTTCGTCAAAGTCTAATGGCGCATGTGTGCGGTTTTCAACTTTAATTCCTTCCATTACGGTTTCCCAAAGTTTTGTTGTCGCTTCGGTTGGACCTGCTAAGAAAGAATCATCACCTTCATACGGGGTGTAGTTCTTTTGAATAAAATCACGCACGTTGACGTTTTCTTGCCAATCACCGGCAACGAATCCTGCCCACGCAACTTTTTGTGCTTCTTGTGCTTCATTAAGTTCTGACATAGTCATTTCCTTTTTTAATTGATAAAAAATAAGTCTTGCTTCGTTCGTTAGTACATTAGTGAGCTTTAGTTAAATAACGTTGGAATAAGCCGATACAAACCGCACCACCCACAATGTTTCCTAACGTTACTGGAATCAAATTCTTCACAATGAAATGATAGAGATCTAAATCTGCATATTTCATTGGATCCACCCCAATTTGTTGCCAAAATTCTGGCGTACTAGAATGAGCGGTGATAATGCCTAGTGGAATCATAAACATATTTGCCACACAGTGTTCAAAACCAGATGCGACAAATAAACCAATCGGCATGATCATAATAAATGCTTTGTCTGTAACAGTTTTACCGGAATAAGACATCCATACCGCTACACACACCATAATGTTACATAAAATACCAAGGTTAAATGCTTCAAACCAAGTATGATGAATCTTATGTTGAGCGGTAGCCAAAATGGTTAAACCCCATTGACTATTTGCTGCCATGGTTTGTCCCCCAAACCAAATCACTGCTGCAATAAATAAACCGCCCACAAAGTTGCCCAAATATACCACAATCCAATTTCGGATCATTTGCGTTGTGGTTATCTTACCGCCTACGCGAGCAACTAAGGTTAAAGTAGAAGAGGTGAATAATTCAGATCCTAAAATTACTACCATAATTACGCCTAAAGAGAAAACTAACCCACCGACTAACTTGGTTAATCCCCAAGACGCTCCTGCGCTTGCTGTTTGTGTCGTCGTATAGAATACAAAGGCTAAAGCAATACAAGCCCCAGCACTAATACCAGACAGAAATGATAAAAATGGGCGTTTTTGCGCTTTATACGCAGCAACGCTTTCAGCATAATCCGTTGCTTCAACTGGTGTGAGAGCAACAGAAGATTGATTTAAATTTTCTGATGCCATATCTAACTCCAAATAGTTGGTTTATTATTTCTTATACTACAACATAGGTATTCCTATACCCATTTGGTATTCTACTCTCTTATCAAACCATTGCAAGAAATCCCCAATTTATTCTAAAAAAATTTGATATTTTGCAAGTTTTGGTAAATTTTCTGTTCAAAAATAAAAAAGCGGAATATCACTATTCCGCTTTTCATATAAAAATAACAACATTAAAACACGATACGATCTCGGTTTTTCTCTAGCGTAGCTTTGCCAATGCCTTGTACTTCAAGTAGTTGTTCTGCCACGGTGAAATTACCATGTTTTTCACGATATTGCACAATGGCTTCTGCTTTTTTCGCCCCAATACCAATCAATGCTTTTTGAATTTCTGATGCACTAGCGGTATTGATATTTAATTTATCACTCACTGTTTGTTGTACAGTTTGTGATGGTGCTTGCACAGCAGTTTGTTGCTGCACTTCCGTTTGCGGTTGAGCCTGCTCTGCTGTCTTTTCTTCTGCAATTGCTTGTGTACTCAACATCGCGCCCGCAATAAATAATGAACTAAATAAATGTTTCATCAATTTCATAAAAATGCCCTTTATTAACAAATAAGTACCGTTGATTCATATCAACAGTGACATTTTTAAGAAACATAGAAAACACGCAAGAAATCGACCGCACTTTTGCGATCTTGATCGCAAAAATTACATTTAAGCAAATAAAAAAACGACCTTAGCGCACCACTACAGCTGTGCCACTTGCAATCACCATAAACATACTTTTATTGCTTACTGTTGTGTAATTAATCTCTACGCCAACCACGGCATTTGCGCCTAAAGCAATCGCTTTTTCTTCCAACTCTTTCAAGGCATCTTGGCGTGCACGACCAATACGACGTTCATAAACACTAGAACGCCCACCAATCACATCGGTAATGGCCGCAAAAAAATCACGTATAAAGTTTGCCCCTGCAATCACTTCTCCAAAGACGACTTGTTTATATTCTACGATTTGCTTCCCTTCAACATTAGGGGTGGTTGTCACAATCATTTTGTATCCTTTAATTCTCGTTGAAAATCAACCGCACTTTAGGCAGTTAATTTTGATTTTAAAACGGCCAATGCCTTCGCACGATGAGAGATTTTCTTTTTCTCTACGGTTTCTAGTTCGGCAAAGGTACAGCCTTTTTCGGGGCTAAAAAAGAGCGAGTCGTAACCGAAGCCATTTTCACCTTTTTCTTCATAAATAATGTGTCCGTCACATTCGCCTTGAGCAATGATCGGAGAAGGATCACTTGGGTGTTGTAATAACACAATCGTACTCACAAATTTTGCTTGGCGATGTTCAGTTGGTACATCGACTAATTCTGCCAGTAATTTTTCTCGGTTTTTCGCTTCAGCTTCCTCACCATCAACTCCAGCATAACGAGCAGAATACAATCCTGGCGCACCATTTAACGCATCCACCACAAGGCCGGAATCATCTGCAATGGCCGGTAAGCCTGATTTTTCAGATGCATAACGTGCTTTCAAAATTGCATTTTCGACAAACGTTAAGCCAGTTTCCTCTGGGCTTTCAATGCCTAAATCTGTCTGAGCAATAACTTCAAAACCGAAATCTGCTAATACGTCTGCCATTTCTTTTACTTTGCCTTTATTACCTGTGGCAAGCACAATTTTTTGTTTCATGATTTTGTCCTTCATATCAAACGTTGTCTCATTTTAACATCTCACCAAAAAATTTCGGAATAAATATTGACCTTAACCTTAGGTTAATGTTTATGATTTGCGCCTATTCAGTTATCACATAGGAGCAAAACATGAAAAAACTTATGACTTTTATCGCACTTAGCACTGCTGCAGTTTCAATTTATGCACAAGCTAATGAACAACAACATCAAGCACATATGAATATGCCAATATCGACAGGTTCTTCAATGCAACAAGAATTAATGCAAGGTATGAATCAGATGCATCAAGACATGATGGCAGCTATGCAATATCAAGATCCCGATGTCGCTTTTGCAGCAGGTATGTTGCCACACCATATTGGCGCAGTAAAAATGGCGGAAGTTGAATTAAAATACGGAAAAGATCCTGAGATGCGTAAGCTTGCTGAGAATATTATTAACGCTCAAAAAGCAGAAATTGAACAAATGCAAAAATGGCTTAAAGTGCACAATAAAAAATAAAATAACGCAAAAAAAGTGCGGTAAATTAACCGCACTTTTTTAATAAAATTAGGACACTTCTTTTATTCTTAACTCTTTTGGCACTTCAAAGAACATATTTTCTTCTAAGCCTTGAAGCTCTTCAATACTATCCGCACCAAATTCTTTTAATCGACCAATCACGGATTGCACCAACTCTTCAGGTGCTGAAGCGCCTGCTGTTACGCCAATTGTTTCAACGCCTTCAAACCAATCTGCTGCCACATCATTTGGATCATCAATCAATTTTGATTTCACACCCATACGCGATGCCAACTCAGCTAAACGATTAGAATTTGATGAGTTTTTAGAGCCTACAACCACCACTAAATCACATTGTTTCGCTAATTCACGCACTGCTTCTTGACGATTCGTTGTAGCATAGCAAATATCATTTTTATGCGGGCCTTGAATAGCAGGATATTTGTCTTTCAATGCACTGATAGTTTCCGCCGTATCATCAAGAGAAAGTGTGGTTTGCGTCATAAAGGTTAAATCATCACTTTCTTGAACTGGCAAACGAGCAATATCTTCCACGCTTTCAATTAAGAAAATACCACCTTCAGCATTATTATACTGCCCCATTGTGCCTTCCACTTCGGGATGGCCTTTGTGTCCGATCAAAATCGCTTTCGTCCCTTTACGGCTTGCACGAGCCACTTGCATATGCACTTTGGTTACCAACGGACAAGTTGCATCAAATACTTTTAACTGACGATCTTTCGCTTCCTGACGAACGGCTTGTGACACACCATGAGCAGAGAAAATCACAATGGCACCATCTGGCACTTCACTTAATTCTTCCACAAAAATCGCACCACGATCACGCAAACCATTCACCACGAAACGGTTATGCACCACTTCATGACGGACATAAATTGGGGCACCATGAATTTCAAGCGCTAATTCAACAATGCTAATGGCTCGATCGACACCCGCACAAAATCCGCGAGGATTAGCTAAAATTATCTTCATTTTTGACCGCTCTTTTATCACCTTTAAAGGCATCTAATACTAATAAACCCGCACCAATACAAATCGCAATATCTGCCACATTGAATACCGGATAATGATAAATATCCCAATAAAAATCTAAGAAATCCACCACAAATCCGTTATACGCACGGTCCACCATATTGGCTAACGCACCACCAATAATCAGTGCATAAGCTGAGTTTTGTAATTTTTTTTCCGAAGAATTCTTTTTCATAAAGTAAGCCAGAATCAAAGAAATTCCGATTGCTAGCACGATAAAGAAATATTTCTGCCAACCATCATGCTCAGCTAAAAAGCTAAACGCTGCGCCATAGTTACGCACATAGGTTAAATTAAAAACGGGTAATAGGTTCACGCTTTCATAGAGATCAAAGCGTTGCACTACAATATATTTAGTTAGTAAATCAAGGATAAATGCGATCGCACTTACCCAAAGGAACGAAAGCCCTGTTTTATTTTTTGTCATAGGAAATTATCTGTCTTTATAAATAGACGATGATTTTAGCAACTCGAATAGCCTTTATAAAGTAAAAGGCATCAAATCATAAAAGGCGAACACATTGGTTCGCCTTTCAATGTTAATTACTTTTTCTTCACTGGTCTTTGCCAACCTTGAATATGACGTTGTGGCACACGAGTAATTACAAGCTCATCTTTCTCAATATTTTGAGTGATCGTTGAACCAGCCCCAATGGTTGCTCCATCTGCGACGGCAACTGGCGCGACTAACTGCGTATCCGATCCAACAAATACATTGTTACCAATGATTGTTTTAAATTTATTCGCACCGTCATAGTTACAAGTAATAACACCTGCACCGATATTACAGTTTTCACCGATTTCAGTATCACCGACATAAGTAAGGTGGTTTACTTTAGAGCCTTTACCTACTGTGGATTTTTTAATTTCCACAAAGTTACCCACATGGGTTTCAGCGGCTAATTCAGCACCTGGACGTAAACGAGAGAATGGACCAATCGCTGCTTTCTCACCAATTGTGGCATCTTCTAAAACAGAATAAGGCTTGATCTCAACATCATCACCAATAGTCACGTTTTTCAATACACAACCTGCACCGATTTTTACACGATCACCTAAACGCACATTGCCTTCCACAATCACGTTCACATCAATTTCAACATCTTTACCATGTTCTAATGTGCCGCGTAAATCAAAACGCTCTGGGTCAATTAACATCACGCCTGCAAGTAAAAGTTTTTCTGCTTGTTTACGTTGATAAAAACGCTCTAATGCAGCAAGCTGTAAACGATTATTGGCACCTTCTACTTCCATAAATTCAGAGGCTTGAACGGCAGTAACCTGGCAACCATCTTGGTTGGCTAAACCAATCACATCCGTTAAATAAAACTCGCCTTGTGCATTGTTATTTTTCACACGAGAAAGCCAGTTTTTGAAATGCGCACCATCAGCTACTAACACGCCTGTATTCACTTCTTGGATTTTTAATTGTTCTGCGTTGGCATCTTTTTGTTCTACGATCGCCACTACATTACCATTTTCACGAATAATACGGCCGTAACCCGTAGGGTTATCTAAATTCACAGTGAGCAATGCAATCCCATTTTCTGGTTTCGCTACAATGAGTTTTTCCAATGTTTCTTTGGTCACTAATGGCGCATCACCATATAAAATCACAATATTTTCATCATCTTTGAAGAATGGTGCGGCTTGTTGAACAGCATGGGCAGTACCCAACTGTTCAGCTTGGAACACCCAGTTCACGCTTTCATTTGCCAAACGTTCACGCATTAATTCGCCACCGTGACCATAAATTAAATGCACGTTTTCTGCACCTAATTGATTCGCCGTATCGATCACATGTTTTACCATCGGTTTTCCTGCCACTTTATGCAAGACTTTTGGTAAATCAGAATACATACGAGTGCCTTTACCGGCCGCTAAAATCACCACGCTTAATGCTTTATTTGTCATAAATTCTTCTCTTCTTTATAAAAAATTTGGGCTTATTCTATCGTAGAATAGAGAATATGATAAGCCATTTAATTTTCATACATTCCTGACAAGACAAGATTGTATAAAAATCTCAAATCCTGTAAACTATCCTCCCGTCTTGATAGCTAATCATCTTTTTCTTTTATTTTTGACCGCACTTTTCAGCATTCTGCACAAATTTGCATAAAAGATGATTGGCTATAATCATTTTTATCCCAACATTTTAGGTCTCTCACTATGGCTACAAATTATATTTTCGTCACAGGCGGTGTAGTTTCATCGTTAGGTAAAGGTATTGCTGCAGCATCATTGGCAGCAATTTTAGAAGCACGTGGCTTAAACGTGACTATTATGAAATTAGACCCTTACATCAACGTGGATCCGGGTACAATGAGCCCAACCCAACACGGCGAAGTGTTCGTGACACAAGACGGGGCGGAAACCGATTTAGACTTAGGTCACTACGAGCGTTTTATTCGTACCAAAATGACCAAACGCAACAACTTCACCACAGGTAAAATTTATTCTGAAGTATTACGCAAAGAGCGTCGTGGTGATTATTTAGGTGCGACAATTCAAGTTATTCCACACATCACCAATGAAATCAAAGATCGCGTGATTGCCGGTGCACAAGGCCATGATGTGGTAATTGTTGAAGTGGGCGGAACCGTGGGCGATATTGAATCACTTCCATTCTTAGAAGCACTTCGTCAACTTGCCGTACAAGTCGGACGTGAGCATACTCTCTTTATGCACTTAACGTTAGTGCCATATATCCCAACAGCAGGCGAAGTGAAAACCAAACCAACACAACATTCTGTAAAAGAATTACTTTCAATTGGTATTCAACCAGATGTGCTTATCTGCCGTTCAGATCGCATGATTCCACCAAACGAGCGTGCAAAAATCGCCTTATTCTGTAACGTACCAGAACGTGCAGTAATTTCATTAAAAGATGTAAATTCAATCTACCAAATTCCTGCATTATTGAAATCACAAGGTTTAGATGAATTTATCTGCCAACGTTTCCACTTAAACTGCCCTGAAGCAGATCTTTCTGAATGGGAACAAGTGCTTTATCAAGAAGCAAACCCAGTGGGCGATGTGACCATCGGTATGGTTGGTAAATATACTGAATTACCAGACGCGTATAAATCAGTGAATGAAGCCTTAAAACATGCAGGCTTGAAAAACCGTTTAAGCGTGCATATCAAATACATTGATTCTCAAGATGTTGAAACCAAAGGCACTGACGTATTAAAAGGCGTAGATGGTATTTTAGTACCTGGCGGCTTTGGCTATCGCGGTGTAGAAGGTAAAATTTTGACAGCAAAATATGCGCGTGAAAACAATATTCCTTACCTCGGTATTTGTTTAGGGATGCAAATTGCGTTAATCGAATACGCGCGCAACGTTGCAGGTCTTGAAAAAGCCAACTCATCTGAATTTGATCGTAACTGTGAGCAACCTGTTGTTGGTTTGATTACAGAATGGCAAGATGCGGAAGGCCACATTGAAACCCGTGACGACAATTCAGATCTCGGTGGCACGATGCGTTTAGGGGCACAGCAATGCCATTTAATTGAAGGCTCAAAAGCGCGTGCATTGTATGGTAAAGAAACGATTGAAGAGCGTCATCGTCACCGCTATGAAGTGAACAATAACCTGCTTCCACAAATTGAAAAAGCGGGCCTTAAAGTAACTGGTTTATCGGCTGATCGTAAATTAGTGGAAATCATTGAAGTACCAAACCACCCATGGTTTGTGGCATGTCAATTCCACCCAGAATTTACGTCAACGCCACGTGATGGCCACCCATTATTTGAAGGCTTTGTCAAAGCAGCCAGAGAAAATCAGTTAAAAACTGAAAAGTAATTTGCTGATAATTCCATAAACAAGTGATCTGTACCCCAAAATCGGGACACCTACTTTGGGTCCAGATCACTTTTTATATATTGTCTATTTATCGAAAATAGCTTCGACGGTTAATTCCTTGTAGTAATAGCCTTTTTCTTGACTAAATTCCATATCAAGCTCACTCAAATAAATCGTAAAGCTTGGTCTATCAATTTTTAATAAATCTTGGCTAAGCGATTTAAGTTCAGCTTGAAAGATTTTTTTCATCGGGTCTAGCTGATGTTCTTTGAATACTTTGTGAATATGTTCATCCATATTCGTACAATATCTGTCATGATCTTCAACAAAGCAAACCTCAGGCTTCTCTTTGTGCTTATCCGCTTTTTCATCAGATTTCATATAAGTCTGAACCTCTGTACGAGCAAATCCAGGCATCGGTACACGAATCCATTTTTTATACGGCGTGACATCAATTGATTTCCATTCAAATCCCACTGTTGTTTTTCGGTCGCTAATTATTCGCTCATTGATGCGGATCTCATCACGATAAATATTGAATGCCAAAAGTTCTTTCGATTTTTCACCATATTGCTTATTAAATACCTCTCGTCTTTCTTGATAAGCATCTTCCACAGAAGAGTCTAGCTCTATACTGTAAAGCAAATAGTCTGATACACTATCTAATTCTTCCCAATCTTTAAGCTCGCTCTTCGGCATATTTTCTAAACGCTCTACAAAATCTACATCATCACGAATTTTGCCTGAATTATCGGATAAATTTAGTTTTGTTAATAACTGTTCAAAACGTTCCGTTTGGCTTTGATAAGCAATTTCTTTCGGATTCACCACCCAAGTCATGACAAAAATAGCTATCATTACAACAACAGAAATCAAACGATATTGACGAATTTTAGAGATGATTAAAATGGTATAAGCAATCGTAATCGCCGTAGCTAAGGCAACTAAATAAATTCGTGGTTCAGTCCAAGCATAGGCACTAATACGGCGATCAATCGCCAGCCATAGCAACACGATTGACACAATAGCAAGAAATGGATAGAACTTAAAGAAAGTTTCCCAGCGGGCTTTAGCACAAATAGAACGTAATGCATATACGCCTAAACCACCAAGCAGGTAAGGCAAGGTAATATTAGCCAGCATGCCTTTTGGTAATACGCCTTCAAAAATAATTTGAACAACATAAGCATAAAGCAACATAGTGAAAATAATCAATGCTGGTGCTAATACGAAATTAACTAAAATGTCAAAAATGCGATTTAACGTCATTTCCGATTTAACTTGGCGCTGTTGGAATACTAAGAAAAACAGTGGCTGAGTAAAAATGCCTAAAGACATATAAACGTGACTATAGAAACTATCAGAAAACTCTATATTAAAGAGTGTTGTAATCGTAAATAAAATAGCCGCTACTAATCCAAATACCAATAACCATACCGCCGTTGCTAAGCCAAGATGGAATAGATTGATAAAATTACGGTAGGTAAACCCTTGATTATTTTTTTCAAATGGAAAGCCGAATAATATCAATAACACAATAAATTGAGTGCCCCAAAACTTAGGGCTATAGCCATAAAAATCAGCATTATCATTCACTTGCCAAATGATGAAAACAGTAATGAGAGGCACAATCCACGAAAAACGATACCATGAGTAAGGACGAGACAAATAAATAAAGGCAAGTAGCATCGGCTCAAATAGCCAATAAGCTAAATGATCTTTTTCTGAGTTCATATCCACAAACCAAATTCCAAGAGCAAACGCAGCAATCATGAAGATTTCAATCGGATGGGTAGATATCGCTGATTTTATTTGTATTTTAGTTTGCTGAAAAAAAGTCGAAAGAGACATAATGATTCCTTTTTCAATGCAACAAAGTCTCAATTAAGAATAAATAATGCGTCGTAAAATAATACGAAATTTCGCGCAACTTTAACCAACTTTTGAAGGCAATTCCACTGAAATAAAAGAAATAATTGGCGAAAAAGAGATAAAAACTTACCGCACTTTATTGAAAAACAAGATGCAGATCAAAGTGCGGTCATTTTTCCAAGACAAATTTCTAAATTTGCTTTATTATATCTCCGTTTTAGGTTCGCCTAACTAATTTTAATTAACTTTAAACAGAGGAAAACAAAATGGCAAAAATCGTTAAAGTCATTGGTCGTGAAATCATCGACTCTCGTGGTAACCCAACTGTAGAAGCTGAAGTTCATCTTGAAGGTGGTTTCGTTGGTTTAGCAGCTGCTCCATCAGGTGCATCTACCGGTTCTCGTGAAGCATTAGAATTACGTGACGGCGACAAATCTCGTTTCTTAGGTAAAGGTGTATTAAAAGCGGTTGCTGCAGTAAACGGTCCTATCGCGGATGCATTAGTAGGTAAAGAAGCGTCTAACCAAGCTGAAATCGACCAAATCATGATCGATTTAGACGGTACTGAAAACAAATCTAACTTCGGTGCAAACGCAATCTTAGCGGTATCTTTAGCAAACGCAAAAGCCGCTGCAGCGTCTAAAGGTTTACCTCTTTACGCTTACATCGCAGAACTTAACGGCACGCCAGGCGTTTACTCCATGCCATTACCAATGATGAACATCATCAACGGTGGTGAGCACGCAGATAACAACGTTGATATCCAAGAATTCATGATTCAACCAGTTGGTGCGAAAACATTACGCGAAGCACTTCGTATCGGTGCTGAAGTATTCCACAACCTTGCGAAAGTATTAAAATCTAAAGGCATGAGCACTGCTGTAGGTGATGAAGGTGGTTTCGCACCTAACTTAGCCTCTAACGCTGACGCTTTAGCATGTATCAAAGAAGCTGTAGAAAAAGCAGGTTATGTATTAGGTAAAGACGTGACTTTAGCAATGGACTGTGCATCTTCTGAGTTCTACAACAAAGAAACTGGCAAATACGAAATGAAAGGCGAAGGCCGTTCATTCACTTCTCAAGAGTTCACACACTATCTTGAAGAATTAACTAAACAATACCCAATCGTGTCTATCGAAGATGGTCAAGATGAATCTGACTGGGATGGTTTTGCATACCAAACTAAAGTGTTAGGCGACCGCGTTCAATTAGTGGGCGACGACTTATTCGTAACTAACACCAAAATCTTAAAAGAAGGTATCGAAAAAGGTATCGCAAACTCTATCTTAATCAAATTCAACCAAATCGGTTCTTTAACTGAAACTTTAGCAGCAATCAAAATGGCTAAAGATGCAGGTTACACCGCAGTTATCTCTCACCGTTCAGGTGAAACTGAAGATGCGACTATCGCTGATTTAGCGGTTGGTACAGCAGCAGGTCAAATCAAAACTGGTTCTATGAGCCGTTCTGACCGTATTGCGAAATACAACCAATTAATCCGTATCGAAGAAGCATTAGAGCGTGCTGGTACACCAGCTCCGTTCTTAGGTTTAAAAGCGGTTAAAGGTCAAGCATAATTTTTGCTTAATTTAATGTAAAATAGCACCGCACTTTGCATAAAAGTGCGGTGTTTTTCTATCTAATATTTAAAGGAAAGAAAATGTTACATTTAACCCTCGAAGATCAACTCTTTCTCGGTCAACCAAAACAAGTCGGCACACACTCAACTGTGCATGATCATCTAGCGGTAATGTTTGAAGATGACGGTGAAACCGGCTATTTTTATGCGTTAGATATGCGTCAAAATGCGCAGCCTGTTGTCGATTGCTTACATGTTTATAACGTCGATAACACACGCAATCACCACGAAGCACGTAAATTAGAAATCTGCTGGGATGAAAGTGGTTATTTAGCCTTATTGCTTATTAACGGCTATCCGCATGCTGTATTTGATTTTGCCCATTTGATCGGCTATAACACCAACAAGCATCCTCAGCCTGACTTAATGAGTATGTGGACACACGAAGAAATCACCAATGAACGTGCAACAGCATGGCTTGGTGTCAATACCATTAAATAGGATTAACTATGCGATTTTACCGCGGTCTTCAGCCTTTCAAGGTTATGAGTTTTGATCTTGATGACACCCTTTACGATAATAGTGATGTCATTCGTTTGGCCGAAGAACGCTTTCTTCAATGTGTACAAGAACACGCACAACTAACCGATCTTACCTCAGAATATTGGCGAGAATGGAAATGGCAATTGGCGGAGAAAGATCCCTTGATTGCTGAAGATGTGATCGCCTGGCGGGTCGAAACGTTACGGCACTTACTGATGCATCATGGTAAAAGTGCGGTTGAAATTGACCGCACTTTGGCCATCGCTATGGAAGAATTTATTGAATGGCGACACAAAATTGATGTGCCAGCTGAAAGCATTAAAGTATTAAACCAACTTAAAGATCGCTACCCGCTTAGCGTGATTACCAATGGTAATGTGATTGCAACACGTATTGGGTTTGAACACTTTCAGCTGAGTTTACGTGGTGGAGAGCAAGGCAGAGCGAAACCTCATCAAGATTTGTTCCACCAAACCGCCCATTATTTTGGCGTAAAACCAAGTGAAATTTTACATATTGGTGATAACTTAACCACGGATATTCAAGGCGCCATTCAAGCCGGCTGCCAAGCTGTATGGATTAATTTATCAGGCAAAAACCTCAATTCATTTACTGAAGCAAGTGTTTTGCCTACATTAGAAATCAATCATTTAACTGAATTATTAACACTTTAACCCTATGATGAAAAAGAAAAATCAAGTTCTCGTCAGCCTTTCCATTGTGGCTTTATTGGGCGGCTGCTCAGAAGAGCAAGTTCAACGTGATGTTTATAACAGCCTTGAGGATTGTTTAGCCGATTGGCAAAAAATTGAATTATGCGAAGCTGACTCCTCTCTCTCAGGCAATTTAAATACACGTCCAAGCAATAATAGCGAATGGTCAGAAGGCAATCAGACCGTCAAACAAACCTTAAATCCAGATGGCGCAACTCATTCTGGCAACTCAAGTGGTTCTGAGGGAACAAGCCACACGAGTTCTGCAACAGGAGAAGGACACGGTAGTATGGGCAGTGCGATTGCTGGTGCCGCGATGGGTTATATGATCGCGCGTACGATGGGCTCATTTTTAGGCCCTAGCTACAATCCAAGTAACCGTGCCGTTTCAACACCAACAGGTCAAGTTATCCAACCGCAAACTAATCGTTCTGTCGGTAAACCTGTATTAGTGAAAGGTAATGCAGGCAGCACTTACAGCAAACCGGTTTCACGCGGTGGCTTTAAAAGCTCAAATTCAAGCAGCAGCCGTAGTTCAGGCGGTTAAATATGAAACGAATCACAGGCTTTCCTACTCGCCCCGATATGGTGCAACAATTATTAAATGTAGGCTTTGATTACTATAATCTGCCTTCCTCTGATGGCTCCCATTATTGGTCGGACAATGTAGCATATGAATTTACCCTAGCGGAAATCGATCGTATTGAAGACGCCACCAACGAATTGCACGCGATGTGTATGGACTTTGTTGCCGATGAAATTAAACAAGGTGATTATGCCCATTATCGCTTCACCGATTTACAGAAAAATCTGATTGAACAAACATGGGCTAAAAACGTACCACACTTATATGGCCGTTTTGATTTTGGTTATGACGGTGAAAACCTGAAAATGTTTGAATACAATGCCGACACCCCTACTTCCCTGCTTGAAGCGGCTGTGGTGCAATGGCAATGGTTAGAGCAAATTGAAGGCTTAGCACATCGTGATCAATTCAATTGGATTCACGAAGAATTACTTAATCGCTTTCAGTTTATTCAACAGCAAACAGGACTAAACGATTTCCATTTTAGTGCCATGCAAGAGGCAGGCCGTGAGGATTGGGGCAATATTGATTACTTAGCGGATGTGGCTTACAACGCAGGTTGGCATATTCATCAACTTGCCATTGAAGATGTTGGCTACGATAAAGACAGTCAGCAATTCCTCGATCTGAATAATCAACCTATTGATTGTTTATTTAAGCTCTATCCGCTCGAATGGATGACCACCACAGAATATGCGCCACACATGCTTAATTCATCCACCACTTTTATTGAACCAGCGTGGAAATTACTATTAAGCAATAAAGTGCTATTAGCGAAATTGTGGCAAAAACATCCAAACCACCCTTTATTACTACCCGCTTACTTTAGTAAACATGATATTACCGATCGTCAATCAATATGGGTGAAAAAACCGACGTTGGGCCGTGAGGGTGCCAATGTTTCTTACTATGAAAAACGTAATGGTCTAGAATTTGCTGCCAAAGGTAGCGAACATTCTGCCTTTTACGATCAAGCAGGTTACATCTATCAACAAAAATTTGAACTGCCAAATTTTGATGGTATGTATCCTATGATTGGTTCTTGGGTAGTGGGTGATGTGGCTTGTGGAATTGGATTAAGAGAAGATTTTACCCCAGTTACCGGCAATGATAGCCACTTCATTCCGCATTATTATTTTGTGGAATAAAAACAACGCAAAAACTGACCGCACTTAACAGATAATAAGGAGATAAATATGTATCCATTTAGTTTTCAAAACCCAACTCGCATTGAATTTGGACTCGATAAAGAAAAAGAGATGGGGAAATATATGCACGAATACGCTGCAAAAAAGGCCTTAATTATCTATGGTAGTGAGCGTGTCAAACAATCAGGCTTATTTGAAGATGTGGCGAAAAGCTTGCGTGAGCATGGCATTGAATACATTGAATGTGGCGGGGTAAAAAGTAACCCAACAATCAGTAAAGTCCGTGAAGCCGTTGCAATGGCAAAAGCCTTTGGTGCAGATAGTGTGTTGAGTATTGGTGGCGGCTCTTGCCTTGATAGTGCGAAAGCGATCGCAGCAGGTGCGTGCTATGACGGTGATACTTGGGACTTCTTTAAAGGCACACCTGTGCAAAAAGCATTGATGATTTTTGATGTAATCACCCTTGCAGCAACAGGCAGTGAAATGAACTGGGGCTCAGTCATTACCAATGAAGAAACGCAACAAAAATATTCGATTCACAGCAACCATTTATTCCCAAAAGTATCAGTCATTAATCCGAAATTACAAGCGACCGTCAGTCGTGATTATTTAGTGTATTCTGCTGCGGATATTATTGCTCATTCTATTGAAGCCTACTTCACGGCTGAATATCGCCCTGAAATTATTGATTTCTTAGTAGAAAGCAATATTAAAACGGTTATTCGCACCACGGAAATCTTGCTTAATGACCCACAAGATCTCAATGCACGTAGTGAATTTGCCTGGGCGGCTACACTTGCGTTAAATGGTTTAACGCATTTAGGTATCTCACCTTACGGTTTCCCAAATCATATGATTGAGCATTCCATGAGTGCGATTTCAGATGTGCCACATGGAGCTGGGCTGTCCGTCATTATGCCTGCGTGGATGCAATGGTATCAATCTCAAAGACCTGCTCAATTCAAACGCTTTGCTAAAGAAATATTTGGCCTAGATAATGCTGAAGAGGGTATCTTCGTCTTAAAAGCTTGGTTTGATAAAATCGGCACACCAACTCGTCTTGAACAACTTGGTATTGATGATAAAACCTTAGCTGAAATTGTCGATAATGCGGCTCAAACTGCAATCAGAGCGAAAGTGGAAAAAACGTATACCAAAGAAGCTATTGAAGCCATTTTTGCTTTAGCGAAGTAATCTCTCATAAAAAAGAGCGGTCAAATTCAAAATATAATAAAATTTGAGCGCTCTTTTTATATTCTCAATATTTCACTTATTGAAAGCATGTAAAAAATAACCGCACTTTAGTTACCCAAAGTGCGGTTAATTTGAATTAAGTTTTAACGCTTAATTATAGTGAAGCTTGATCAACAGCCACACCAGCACCCATAGTTGTAGAGATGCTTACTTTCTTGATAAAGATACCTTTTGCAGTAGTTGGTTTTGCTTTGTTTAAAGCAGCCAATAATGCTTGAAGGTTTTCTTTTAATTGAACTTCAGAGAAGTTTGCTTTACCAATTGTTGTGTGGATGATACCGTTTTTATCGTTACGATAACGGATCTGACCAGATTTAGCATTTTTAACTGCTTCAGCAACGTTTGGTGTTACGGTACCAACTTTAGGGTTTGGCATTAAACCACGTGGGCCTAATACTTGACCTAATTGACCAACAACACGCATTGCATCAGGAGAAGCGATAACAACGTCAAAGTTCATTTCGCCTTTTTTGATTTGCTCTGCTAAATCTTCCATACCGACTAAATCAGCACCAGCTTCTTTAGCTGCATCTGCGTTAGCACCTTGGGTGAACACAGCTACGCGTACTTCACGACCAGTACCGTGTGGTAATACAGTTGCACCACGAACGTTTTGGTCTGATTTACGAGGATCGATACCTAAGTTTACTGCAACGTCAACACTTTCAACGAATTTAGCTGTTGCGAATTGTTTTAATAACGCGATTGCTTCGTTGATTTCGTATGCTTTAGTAGAATCTACGCCAGCTTTGATTGCTTTCATTTTTTTAGTCAATTTAGCCATCGTATTATTCCTCCACCACTAAGCCCATTGAGCGAGCAGTACCAGCAATTGATTTCATTTTAGTTTCGATAGTCGCGCCAGTCATATCTGCTGCTTTAGTTTCAGCGATTTGACGAACTTGATCTAAAGTTACTTTACCCACTTTATCTTTGTTCGGTTTACCAGAACCAGATTTAATACCTGCAGCTTTTTTCAATAATACTGCTGCTGGTGGAGTTTTAGTAATGAAAGTGAATGAACGGTCTGCATATACAGTGATAACAACTGGAATTGGTAAACCTTTTTCAATGCTCTCAGTACGAGCGTTGAATGCTTTACAGAATTCCATGATGTTCACACCTTGTTGACCTAATGCAGGACCAACTGGTGGTGATGGGTTTGCCATACCAGCTGCAACTTGCAACTTAACGTATGCTTGGACTTTTTTTGCCATTTTTTAGTTTCCTCTAAATGGGTGATAACGCCGAAATCGGCTCCCCTGTTAATGAAAGGCTGTATTTTAATTAATCAGCCTCGAAATTTCAAGTAGAAAAACTACTCGAAAAACAACCGCACTTTATTGCTTAAGTGCGGTCATTAAATCTCTTATTTTGGAAAAGGGAAATTAACGTGTTTTTTCCACTTGACCAAATTCAAGCTCAACTGGTGTTGCACGACCGAAGATAGATACAGACACTTTTAAGCGGCCTTTTTCGTAATCCACTTCTTCAACCGTACCATTAAAGTCAGCAAATGGACCTTCTGTCACACGTACTTCTTCACCTGGTTGATATTCTTTACGATGACGTGGTTTTTCAGCACTTTGCTCTAAACGATTTAAAATTAAATCTGCTTCACGTTTAGAAATTGGCGCTGGCTTATCTGGTGTACCACCAATAAAACCCATTACACGTGGTACACTTTTCACTAAGTGCCATGTGTCATCATTCATTGCCATTTCAACTAATACATAGCCAGGGAAGAATTTACGTTCACTTTTACGACGTTTACCTGCTACGTTTTCAACGACTTCTTCAGTCGGCACTAACACTTCGCCAAACTGATCTTCCATTTGTTGTTGTTTGATATATTCACGCAATGTGATTGCAACACGACTCTCAAAGCCTGAGAATGCTTGCAATACATACCAACGTTTTTTGGATACGTTTTCAGTTTCGCTCATTTTAGAATCTCAAATCAGTTAAGAAGTTAATCAATGCAATGATAATTGAATCAATTGCCCAGAAGAATAAAGAGGTAAGCACGGTTACCCCAATTACGATTAAAGTTGTTTGACGTGTTTCTGCACGAGTTGGCCATACCACTTTACGACCTTCAACTTTTGCTTCGCTAAAGAATGTACGAGCTTTTGTACCTTGATTAGTAATTGCAGCTAAACCAAAGGCAATTAATAAAGCGACAACTACGCCAACTACACGTACAGGTAAAGAGAAGGCGTCTTTAAAATAAACGTTACCAATCGCTGCAGCAGTAAAAAATGCCACAGAAAGAATCCAAAGAAGAGTGTTTAAGCCTTTTGATTTTCCTTCTACGACTTGTTCTTGGTCGTGTTTCTTTTTCTCAACAATTTCAGTTGCCATAAGTGAATCCGTATAAAATAAGGGATAAATAATTTTTAGATTAATTTCAGGACGTGCGATTGTAGCATTTTCTTTCGGGATTGCCTATGAAAAATGTTAGAAAAAACAACCGCACTTTCTGTTAATTTTTATATTCGAGCTTTGGTGGTTTGTTATCAACGATGGTTTCTTCATCCACAATCACTTTTTGCAAGTTTTCGATTGAAGGTAAATCATACATCGTATCTAACAATACAGCCTCAACAATTGAGCGTAAACCACGTGCACCGGTTTTACGTTCAAGGGCTTTTTTCGCCATCGCTTTTAATGCCTCTGGGGTGAATTCAAGTTCCACATCTTCTAAACCAAATAATGCTTGATATTGTTTGGTCAGTGCATTTTTCGGTTGAGTAAGGATCTGAATCAACGCCTCTTCATCTAATTCGCTTAATGGCGCAATCATCGGAAGACGACCGATAAATTCTGGAATTAAACCGAATTTCATTAAATCATCCGGCTCAACTTGACGGAATAATTCAGAAAGATTTTCTTTCTCTTCTTCCTTCTCTACTTTCGCATCAAAGCCAATTCCTGTATCAGTTTGTGTACGCTTACCGATAATTTTATCTAAGCCAGCAAATGCCCCACCACAAATAAAGAGGATTTTTGAGGTATCCACTTTCAACATTTCTTGTTGAGGGTGTTTACGTCCACCTTGTGGCGGTACAGATGCGATAGTGCCTTCAATTAATTTCAATAAAGCTTGTTGCACACCTTCACCAGACACATCTCGAGTAATAGACGCACCTTCTGATTTACGGCTAATTTTATCAATTTCATCAATATAGATAATGCCCTGCTCTGCTTTTTCTGTATCATAATCGCAGTTTTGCAATAATTTTTGCAGAACATTTTCCACGTCTTCACCCACATAACCGGCTTCAGTTAACGTCGTCGCATCGGCCATAGCAAAAGGCACATTCAAACGTCGAGCTAAGGTTTGTGCTAATAAGGTTTTACCGCTACCTGTTGGACCGATTAACAAGATGTTACTTTTACCTAATTCCACATCATTGCTTTGGTGGTTCGTACGTAAGCGTTTATAGTGATTGTAAACCGCCACTGACAAGACTTTTTTCGCATAATCTTGTCCAATCACATAATCATCTAAGTGTGCACGAATTTCGTGCGGTGTCGGTAATTTTTCTTCAACTGCCAGTTCGCTAGGTGTTTCGATTTCTCCACTGTCTTCCAACATACTGTGGCAAAGCTCGATACACTCGTTACAAATATAACCATCTGTACCCGCAATTAATTTACCTACTTCACTTTTTTCTCTTCCGCAGAAAGAACAGTGAAGATCGTTATCATTTGTTGTCATGTTAAATCCTTAACGTTTAATCAACACATCGTCCACTAAGCCGTAAGCTTTTGCTTCTTCTGCCGACATAAAGTTGTCACGATCGGTGTCTTTTTCGATACGTTCGATGCTTTGACCTGTATGGAAAGCAAGACGCTCGTTTAAGGTTTGTTTAATTTTTAAAATTTCTTGCGCGTGGATCTGAATATCTGATGCTTGTCCACGGAAACCACCTAACGGTTGGTGAATCATCACTCGTGCATTCGGTAATGCAGCACGTTTTCCTGCTGCACCTCCTGCAAGTAAAAATGCGCCCATTGAGCAAGCTTGGCCAATGCAAAGAGTACGCACATCCGGTTTAATAAATTGCATGGTATCGTAAATTGCCATACCCGCAGTCACTGAACCGCCTGGTGAATTAATATAAATATTGATGTCTTTTTTCGGATCTTCTGATTCTAAGAAAAGTAGCTGTGCCACGATCAAATTTGCCATACGATCTTCTACTTCACCACTCAAGAAGATCACGCGCTCTTTTAATAGGCGGGAATAAATGTCGTACGAACGTTCACCACGAGAAGTTTGTTCGACAACCATAGGAATTACACTCATTTTTGCCCCTAAATATGTGCTAAAAAATTGGGCAATATTCTACCCGAAAATCAGTAAAAACAAAATGCGGTCGCTTTTCATTGAAAAAAACGACCGCACTTTTCGATGATATACCTGTGAATTTAATTCACGTTCTATCAATTATTATGCTTGTGGATTCATGATCTCATCAAATGAAGACGCTTTTTCAGTCACTTGAGCTTTAGCAAGAACGGCATCAACTGCTTGTTCTTCTAATACTACGTTGCGAATGTTGTTCATTAACTCTTCATTTTTGCTGTAATATTCAACTACTTCAGCTGGTTGCTCGTAAGCAGAAGCGATATCCGCGATCATTGCTTTCGCACGTTCTTCATCCGCTTTCAATTCGTTTGATTTGATCACTTCAGAGAATAATAAACCGACTTGAACACGACGTTTTGCATCAGCTTCAAATAATTCGCGTGGTAATTGTGCAGCTTGTTGTGCATTGCCACCGAAGCGTTGTGCTGCTTGGTTACGTAACACATTGATTTCTTCTTCTACTGCAGAAGCTGGAACATCAATTGGGTTTTGTTCGATTAAACCGTTGATGACTTGTTGTTTAACGCGAGAAACTAATGCGTTTTTCAATTCACGTTCCATGTTTTTACGGATTTCTGCACGTAAATCTGCCACAGTTTTGGTGTTAGGACCAAATTTAGCAACGAACTCATCTGTTAATTCAGGTAATTCCATTTCTTCTACTTTTTTCAAGGTGATCGCAAATTTTGCATCTTTACCTTTTAAGTTTTCAGAATGGTATTCAGCTGGGAAAGTCACATTGATATCGAATTGTTCGCCTGCTTTGTGGCCTACGATGCCCTCTTCAAAACCAGGGATCATACGACCTTGGCCCATGAATAGAACGAAATCTGTTGCTTTACCGCCTTCGAATTCTTCGCCATCTACTGAACCAACGAAGTCGATTGTTACGCGTGAATCTGCTTTCGCTGCTGCTTGGCTTTCAACCCAAGTTGCTTGTTGTTTACGTAATACATCGATCATTTTATCGATATCAGCTTCAGTGATTTCAACAGTTAGTTTCTCAACTTTGATGTTTTCTAAGCCTTTTAATTCAACTTCTGGGTACACTTCGAAAGTTGCAGTGAATGATAAATCTTTACCAGGTTCAAACGTTTCGATAGCGAAAGTTGGACGACCTGCGATATTGATTTTCTCAGCGATTACTGCATCAAAGAAATGACGTGGTAATAAATCGTTTAATACATCTTGACGGATTGATGCGCCAAAACGTTGTTCAATGATGTGAGCTGGCACGTGACCTTTACGGAAACCATCAACACGTACATTTTTTGCTGCACGTTTGAATTCTTCACGAGTTGCTTTTTCTACAGCTTCAGCTGGAACGGTGATCGTCACACGACGCTCTAAACCTTGAGTTGTTTCAATATTTAATGACATTTGTAACCTCAATTAATGTTGCACTCGGTAAAAACCACACCGAACACGTTATTGTTTGTAAAAATAAAAAACCGCCAAATTATAGCGAAAGAAAATCAAACAGTCGATAGAAACCGGAAAATTCACTGGAAAACCGGCTAAAATTGCACAATTTATCAACAATTTTTGATAAAGAAAAAAGTGCGGTCAAAAATAACCGCACTTTTTATCGAATTATAAACCTTTCGGTAAACGAATTTTTTGACCTGGGAAAATCTTATCCGCGTCTTTAATCACTTCTTTGTTCGCTTCAACGATAGCGGTATATTTCGCGCCATTTCCATAAGCTTTCTCAGCGATTTTCCACAAGGTGTCACCTTTTTGGATTACATAGAATGTTTCATCACTGCCTAAGGTTTCACCGTTATTGATGCTTGCATCACTCGTTACTGAGTGGATACCTTGAATGTTACCTGCCATTAATACTGCTTTTTCTAATGCTGCGGCAGTTGATGCCACACCTTGGATATTTGCTACACCATTCTCAACGGTAACAGATAAGTTTTCTACACCTGGATTATCTTCAGCGATGTGTTGAGTCACTGCTTTAGATGCATCTTCTTCTTTAGAGAAAACTTTCTTACCAATGTCACTGACAAAATCAAATAAACCCATTTTAAAGTTCCTTTTGTATGTTTGTTTAAGGGAGTATTACGATACTGAAATTCCCTTAAGAAGTCTATAAATCAGAGTGTAAAGCTATGTAAATATTTCAAGAAAACTGATCTAAAATTGACCGCACTTTGATAGAATACGCCGATTTTTAATTTACTCACACAAAAAGGACAAATTATGCGTTGGGAAGGTCGTAGAGAAAGCTCAAATATTGAAGATAGACGTGGCTCTGGCGGCGGTAACTTCGGTGGCGGAAAAGGCGCCAGTGTACTCGGTATTATCATTCTTTTAGTCGGCGCTTATTATGGTGTGGATCTTTCAGGCTTAGTGGGTACGCCTGATTTTTCAGGACAAAGCTCTCAACAATTAGAAACCCAAGAAGAACAGCAGCTTGCGAGTCTTTCTAAAGTTGTATTAGCAGACACTGAAACCGTTTGGGGACAATATTTCAGACAAATGGGTAAAACCTATAGCGAGCCAACCATGGTGCTTTACAATGGTGTAACGCCGACCGCTTGTGGCACCGGTCAATCTGCAATGGGTCCATTCTACTGCCCGAGCGATCGCAAAGTTTACCTTGATTTATCATTCTATAATGAAATGAAAAATAAACTGGGTGCAGCAGGTGATTCAGCCTTTGCTTATGTGATTGCACACGAAGTTGGTCACCACGTACAAAATATGCTCGGCATTCTGCCGCAAGTGAATCGCGCACAACAAAGCAGCGATCGTAAAACTGCAAATCAACTTTCTGTTCAATTAGAACTTCAAGCTGACTGCTTCGCCGGTGTTTGGGCGAGCCAAGCGGTAAAAAGTGGTTTATTTGAACGCGGTGATGAAGAAAAAGCATTTAATGCAGCAGAAGCTGTGGGCGATGACCGTTTACAAAAACGCAGCCAAGGTTATGTGGTGCCTGATAGCTTCACTCACGGCACATCTGCACAGCGTCTAGAATGGTTTAGAAAAGGCTTACAAAGCGCTAATCCTTCTGTGTGTAATACTTTTAACCAATAAAATCTTTAAGGCTGATTCATGTCAGCCTTTTTTATTTCTGTGCATTTCAGCATAAAAAAAGAGCGGTCAATTTTGACCGCTCTTTTTCTTTATGGTGTTTATGGTGTTAAGCTTACGCGAACTGACGTACTTCGCCGTTACCCGCTACGTTTTCCACACAACGTGGGCAAAGTGCAGGATGTTCAGGATTCACGCCGATTTTGTCGGAATAATGCCAACAACGTGGACATTTTTCACCGTTAGAACGTGCGACGCTTACAGCAATTCCGTCTAATTCACCAGTAGCTACATCTGCTGGTTTGTCAGCTAATGGTTTCACTTCCGCTTTTGAGGTAATTAACACGAAACGTAATTCATTTCCTAATTGTTCTAACAATGCTCGATATTCATCGTTAGCATAGACTGTTACTTCTGCTTCTAAACCACCACCGATCACTTTGTCGTTACGAGCGATTTCTAATACACGGTTCACTTCAGAACGCACTTTAATCAGTTGTTGCCAGTAAGCATCATCTAATTTTTCATTCTCGCCTAAACCAAATAAGCCTTCGTAGAATTCTTCAGTGAAGACGAATTCAGCACGTGGCGTCGCCGTTTGTGGCAAGTAGCCCCAAATTTCATCTGCGGTGAATGACAAGATTGGTGCCATCCAACGAACCAATGCTTCTGCAATGTGCCATAACGCTGTTTGGCAGCTACGACGCGCAAGGCTGTCTGCTTTGGTGGTATATTGACGGTCTTTGATAATATCAAGGTAGAACGAGCCCATTTCCACAGAACAGAAACGCATTAAACGTTGTACCACCGTGTGGAATTGATAGTTATCGTACGCGTCTTTAATTTCTTTTTGTGCATCTAACGCACAAGCTACCGCCCAACGATCTAGGCTAATCATGTCTTCCGGTTTAACCGCATCACGTTGCGGATCAAAACCATTTAAGTTTGCTAATAAGAAACGTGCGGTGTTACGAATACGACGATAGCTATCCGCGGCACGTTTTAAGATCTCATCAGAAACGGTCATTTCACCGGTATAGTCGGTAGAAGCGACCCATAAACGTAAAATATCACCACCGAATTTATCCATGACTTCTTGTGGGGTCACGATGTTACCGATAGATTTTGACATTTTACGGCCTTGACCATCAACGGTGAAACCATGGGTTAATACTTGTTTGTATGGTGCTTTGCTATCTGTTGCGGTAGAAAGCATTAAAGAAGACATAAACCAACCACGGTGTTGGTCAGAACCTTCTAAATACATATCGATATCTTGGCCATTAAATTCCGGACGATTCGCGACAACAGAAGAATAGGTTGATCCTGAGTCAAACCACACGTCAAGAGTATCCGGCACTTTGCGATAGGTTTCTGCGTCAGCCCCTAATAATTCTTTTTCGTCTAAATCCCACCATGCTTGAATACCGGCTTTCTCTACACGTTTCGCTACTTCTTCAAGCAATTCTAAGGTACGCGGATGAAGCTCTTCGGTTTCTTTGTGCACGAATAAGGTCATCGGTACGCCCCAAGTACGTTGACGAGAAATACACCAGTCTGGGCGGTTTTCAACCATTTTCTCGATACGTGCTTGACCCCAATCTGGAATCCAACGTACGCCTTTGATTTCGCCTAATGCTTGTTGGCGTAACCCCTGTGTTTCCATACCGATAAACCATTGCGGTGTCGCACGGAAAATAATTGGGGTTTTGTGGCGCCAGCAGTGTGGGTAGCTGTGTTTAATTTTCTCAACTTTTAATAAGTTGCCCACTTCTTGTAATTTTTCAACAACCAATGGATTGGCTTCAAATACGCCTTTGCCTGCGAAGAATTCAGTGGTTGAAATAAATTTACCGTCATTCGATACAAGACCCGCCATTGGTAAATTATATTTTTGTCCTACAATAAAGTCGTCTAAACCGTGGTCTGGTGCGGTGTGAACTAAACCTGTACCGCCATCAGTGGTCACGTGATCACCTAAAATTACTGGTACAGTGAAATCATAGAACGGATGGTTAAAGCGTACTAACTCAAGCGCCTGACCTTTTACTGAACCTAACACTTCAACTTGTTCTACGCCCACAGCTTTCGCAACAGACTCAACTAATTCAGCAGCTAAAATCACACGCTCATCGCCAAGTTGTACCAAGTTGTATTCTAAGTCTGCATTTACCGCAATCGCACGGTTAGATGGCATTGTCCAAGGTGTGGTGGTCCAAATCACCGCAGATAATTTGCCATGGCCTTTGCCTACTGCGTTAAATTTCTCTTCAATTTCAACCGCACTTACTGCTGGGAAACGAACATAGATAGATGGAGAAACTTTGTCTTCATATTCCACTTCTGCTTCTGCTAAAGAAGAGCCACAATCCAAACACCAATGCACTGGTTTTGAACCTTTGTATAAATGGCCATTCGCAATCACTTTACCGAGTGTACGGATGATGTTTGCTTCTGTGTTGAAGTTCATTGTTAAATAAGGATTATCCCAATCGCCTAACACACCTAAACGGATAAAATCTTTTTTCTGACCTTCTACTTGCTCTGCGGCGTATTCACGGCATTTTTGGCGGAATTCAGCTGCAGTAACTTTCTCGTTTGGTTTGCCCACTAAACCTTCTACTTTTAATTCAATTGGCAAGCCATGACAGTCCCAACCTGGGATATAAGGCGAGTTAAAACCTAATGCAGTTTTAGATTTAACAATAATATCTTTCAGAATTTTATTAACGGCGTGACCGATATGAATATTGCCGTTCGCATATGGAGGGCCATCATGCAAAATAAAGGATTTTTTGCCTTTAGTCGCTTGGCGGATTTTTTGATACAACTGTTTGTCATACCAATTTTTTAACATTACAGGTTCGCGTTTGGCTAGATCGCCACGCATTGGGAAACCTGTTTCTGGTAAATTTAACGTGTTTTTGTAATCAACTGTCATGTTATTTTCCAATTTTATATTTCAATATAATTCTATTTTGCAAAAAATGCTTTCGCTGTTTTTACGTCCTGTTCAATTTGAGCTTTCAACGCCTCAAAAGACGGAAACTTTATCTCATCGCGAATCTTATGGCAGAATTCCACTTCGACCATTTGTCCATAAATATTCTGAGAAAAATCAAATAAATGGACTTCTAATAATTGTATCGTACCGTTAATGGTTGGGCGTTTTCCCATGTTTGCAACGCCGTTAAAAATCTCGCCTGATTTTAACCGCACTTTCACGGCATAAACCCCTTTTACTGGGTTCACTTGGCGATGTAAGCGAACATTCGCGGTAGGAAAACCAATGGTTCGGCCTAATTTATTGCCGTGGATCACACGACCGAAAATACGATAAGGCTTACCGAGTAAATTTTGCGCATGCTGTAAATCATCTTTAGCCAACGCTTCACGAATAGCGGTGCTACTAATACGCAACTCATCTAAACAGAAGGTGCGGCTGTCTTCTACTTCAAAACCAAACTGCTTTCCGGCTTGTTGCAACATCGCAAAATTGCCTAAACGTTTCGCACCAAATTTGAAATCATCGCCAATGCTGAGAAACTTCACATTTAATTTTCGCACAAGCCAATCTTCAATAAATTTTTCTGCAGGAAGATCAGCAAAAGTGCGGTCAAATTTTGCGACGATCACCACATCCACACCCGCCTGAGCCAAATAATGCAATTTATCTCTTAATCGCATTAAGCGCGCTGGCGCTTTGTCGCCCATAAAATATTCGCGCGGTTGCGGCTCAAAAAGCATCACCGCCATGGGTAAATTCAGCGCATTTGCTTTCTGACGAAGATGACGCAAAATCGCCTGATGCCCCAAATGCACGCCATCAAAATTGCCAATGGTTAATGCGCACCCTGACAAATATGGCTGTGTATTATGAAGCCCACGAATTAATTGCATTACATCTTATCCAAAAAAACAAAAAATAATCGGTGCATTATAGCGGTAACTTAATGTTTTGTCAGTAAATGGTGTTTACGAACACCCAATAGCACCAATACACCTAAATAAACGACCGCAGCCAGTCCGATTAACCAAGCTAGCCAATAGATACGCATTAAAAATGTCATTGCTGCCCATTCTTCGATAGACGGGCAGTTATACCAAAGCAAGCCCCCCATGGCTAAGGCTGCGCCCAAAACTTTCAGAAAAAAGACCGCACTTTTGCGTGAAAAATGATACACATCCGCTTTGGCTAAACCACGATAAAGCAAATAAGCATTTAAGGTTGCTGACATGGCAGAAGCAATCGCCAACCCTACATAACTAAATGGAATCGCCAACACATTAAAGCCCATATTGCTCACCATGGCGATGATCCCGATTTTTACAGGTGTCTTCGTGTCTTGACGTGCGTAATAGCCATTAGCCAAGATCTTAATCAGCATAAAGCTAAGTAAACCCGCATTGAATGCCCATAAAGAATAAGAGGCTGCGTGCACATCTGTTAAGGTAAAACTGCCACGCATAAACAATACCAGTAACATTGGCTGGGCTAACACAGCAATACCAATCGCGGCAGGCACGCCGAGTAATAAAATCATTCTTACGCCCCAGTCCATGGTGTTACGGAAATCAACCGCACTTTGGGAAGAATTGTCTTCTCGATTTACATGATGGCGAGCCAGTGTCGGCAAAATCACGGTGGAAATTGCGATACCAAATAGCCCAAGTGGAAACTCTAATAGACGATCAGAATAATAAAGCCAACTAATCGAGCCCGTCATTAAGAAACTGGCAATGACCGTATCAAGCAGCAAGTTGATTTGACTTACGGAAACCCCGAACAGAGCCGGAATCATCAATCGACGGATTTTGGCAACCCCTTCATCATGCCATGCCCATTTCGGTTTTACGAGTAAGCCTGCTTTCTTCAAGAAAGGGATTTGAAATAAAAATTGTAATAAACCGCCTAAGAAGATCCCGATAGCAAGGGCAAGATCAGGATTATCTAATCTTGGTGCGAGGAAAAGTGCGGTCGCAATCATGGCGATATTGAGTAAAACAGGCGAGAACGACATCACGCCAAATTTGCCTATCGTATTTAAAATCGCGCCTGAAAGTGCCACAAAGGTGACAAACCATAAATAAGGAAACGTAATTTTTAAGAGTAAAGACGCTTGTTCAAATTTATGTGCATCGGGACCGTCATTTAGCCAATCGGTAAACCATCCCATCCCGAAGATCGCCGCCACAACAGGCGATCCCACCATGGCAAGCAAAGTGACGATACTGACTAATCCGCCTAACGTACCCGATACTTTCCCGATAAATTCACGGGTTTTAGAAAGATCGCCCGATTTTTGATATTCAGCTAATACGGGTACGAAAGCCTGAGAAAATGCGCCTTCTGCAAATAAACGACGTAAAAAGTTTGGGATACGGTTAGCGAATAAAAACACATCTGCCGCCGCACCTGCACCGATCAAATGGGCTATTACCACATCGCGGACTAAACCTAACACACGGGACACTAATGTCATCCCACTCACGATAATGCCGGATTTTAAAAGTCGTTTACTCAAAATAGGGGTCTCTTCAAAAAAAATTTGCCTTAATTGTATAGAATTTTTGTTTTTACGCTATATTCCAACGAAAAAAACTGATAAAATCCTGCCCACATCGTTTGTGTGAGCCAATAGAAAGCGCTTTTTTTAAATAACGATGCTTACTTTCGGTTGTGTCTCACCGAAATCAACACAAATTATTCATTGACAAAAGTATAAAAAATCGGCATATTCTACGCCCTTATTTTGTCATAATCATCTAACAGAAATTTTAGGAGTTTGACCTTGGCTAATATCAAGTCAGCAAAAAAACGCGCGGTTCAATCTGAAAAACGCCGCCAACACAACGCAAGCCAACGCTCTATGATGCGTACTTACATCAAAAAAGTATATGCTCAAGTAGCAGCAGGTGAAAAAGCAGCAGCTGAAGCAGCATTCGTTGAAATGCAAAAAGTTGTTGACCGTATGGCTTCTAAAGGCTTAATCCACGCTAACAAAGCAGCAAACCACAAAGCTAAATTAGCTGCTCAAATCAAAAAATTAGCGTAATTAAAGCACTAAAACAGCTTAAAAATAAAACCGCACTTTGGTGCGGTTTTTGTTTGTCTTAAACCGTCCTGCCACAAACGCCCCATAACGAGCTTGCATTCCCTCCTTTAACCTGTAAACTACCCCACAACTTAAAAATTAATCATAAAATAAACAATAAATGGCCAAAAAATCTTTTAAAAAAGCGGATCCGAATTATCAAAAAGAATTAGCAAAATATGGTAATCCGATCCCAAGCAGAGACTACATTCTGCAAATTATTCGTGAAAATAATGCCCCGATGAGTCGGGAAGAAATTCTGACCGCACTTTCAATTAAAAGTGACGAACAACAAGAAGCCATGCGTCGCCGCTTACGCGCCATGGAAAATGATGGACAATTAGTTTTCACTAAACGTAAACGCTATGCCTTGCCTGAAAAATTAGATTTATTCAAAGGCATGGTCATTGGCCATCGCGAAGGCTATGGCTTTTTACAAGTCGAAGGCAAAAAAGAAGATCTCTTTATTCCTAATCACCAAATGCAACGTGTAATGCATGGTGATTTTGTATTGGCGCAACCTGCCGGCTTGGATCGTCGTGGTCGTCGCGAAGTCCGTATTGTTCGCGTGCTTGAAAGTCGTAAAAAACAAATTGTCGGCCGTTTCTTCTTAGAAAATGGCTTTAGCTATGTGGTGCCTGATGACAGTCGTATCGGACGAGATATTTTAGTCCCTAATGAACACCGAAATGGCGCCAGAATGGGGCAAGTTGTCGTGGTCGAATTGCAAGAACGATCCGCCTCCTTTACTCAACCTATTGGTATCATTAGCGAAATTCTGGGTGACAATATGGCAAAAGGGATGGAAGTGGAGATCGCCCTTCGTAATCATGACATCCCTCACCAATTCCCAAGTGCGGTCGAAAAATACGTTAAAAAATTCACAGAAGAAGTGCCTGAAGAAGCAAAAAAAGGCCGTGTGGATTTACGCAATCTGCCACTGGTTACCATTGATGGCGAAGATGCGCGCGATTTTGATGATGCTGTATATTGCGAAAAAAGCGGTAAAGGCTGGAAACTTTGGGTGGCGATTGCCGATGTCAGCTATTATGTGCGTTTACGTTCTGCATTAGACACTGAAGCTTATAACCGAGGTAACTCCGTTTACTTCCCAAATCGTGTTGTACCAATGTTGCCGGAGATTTTATCCAACGGATTGTGTTCACTGAATCCACAAGTTGATCGCTTGTGTATGGTGTGTGAAATGCACGTCTCCGCCAAAGGTAAACTCACAGACTATCGTTTTTATGAAGCGGTAATGAATTCTCATGCTCGCTTAACCTATACGAAAGTTGCGGCAATTTTAGACGGCGATGATGAGCTCCGCACGCGTTATCAAGGACTTGTTCCACATTTAGAAGAATTGCATCATCTCTATCAAACATTACTCAATGCCCGTAAACAACGTGGTGCTATCGATTTTGAAACCATTGAAACCAAATTTATTTTCAATGCCATGGGACGAATTGATCGCATTGAACCTGTTGTGCGAAATGATGCTCACAAAATCATTGAAGAATGCATGATCCTTGCGAATATTGCAGCAGCAAACTTTATGGAAAAACATAAAGAGCCTACACTCTATCGTATTCATGCCGCTCCGAGTGAAGAAAAACTGACGTCTTTCCGTGCGTTTTTAAGTGAATGTGGTTTAAGCCTTGAAGGTGGCATGAAACCGACCACAAAAGATTATGCAAAATTGTTAGAGCAAGTGAAAGATCGCCCGGATCACGAACTCATTCAAACCATGTTGCTCCGTTCATTAAGCCAGGCCGTTTATAATGCGGATAATATAGGCCACTTTGGTTTGGCTTTAGAGGAATATGCACACTTTACTTCCCCGATTCGTCGTTATCCAGATTTAACTCTTCACCGTGGAATTAAGTATTTATTAGCAAAAGAAAAAGGCGCTAAACGTAAAACCACAGATACTGGCGGCTATCACTATTCCTTTGATGAAATGGATTTATTAGGTGATCACTGCTCGATGACCGAACGCCGAGCCGATGATGCCACTCGCGAAGTAGCAGATTGGCTGAAATGTGAATATATGCAAGATCACGTAGGGGCTGAATTTAGCGGAGTGATCTCATCTGTAACAGGCTTTGGCTTATTCGTACGTTTAGATGATTTATTCATTGACGGCTTAGTCCATATTTCTACTTTAGATAACGACTACTATCAATTTGATGCGGTAAAACAACGTTTAATCGGTGAAAATAGTGGTATGATTTATCGTCTTGGCGATAAAGTCAAAATTCGCGTGGTCGCCGTTCATTTAGAACAAAAAATGGTCGATTTCAGTTTAGTCGAAAGTGCCAGAAAACCACGTCGTGTTGGCAAAACGGCGAAACAAAAAGTAAAAAAAGTCTTTAAGGAACTGCCACCTAAAGCGTCAAAAAAACGTAAAAGTGCGGTCAAAAATAAAGACGTTTCTAAGAAATCGACTAGAAAACGGAAGAAATAATATTTTTTACCCAATCTCCCCTTCCCTCCCTCTTTGCTAAAGAGGGAGAATAATGACAAAAAATAATAAACAAGAGAACCCTATGTCAGAAAATATCTATGGTATCCATGCTGTAAACAGCATTTTAGCAAATAGCCCTGAACGTTTAATTGAAGTTTTTGTGCTGAAAGGCCGTGAAGATAAACGCCTACAACCCTTACTCAATGAGCTCTATGCTTTAGGCATTGCGGTGCAATTTGTAAACCGTCAAACATTAGATAAAAAATCCAACGGTGAAGTGCATCAAGGTGTGATTGCTCGCGTGCAAGAAGCCAAAGAGCTGAATGAACATGATTTGGATGAACTTCTTACTCGTAAACAAAATCCACTTTTATTAGTGCTTGATGGCGTGACGGATCCCCATAACCTAGGGGCCTGTCTACGTACTGCTGATGCGGCCGGTGTGAGCGCTGTTATTGTGCCGAAAGATAAATCTGCTCAACTCACTTCTATTGCTCGTAAAGTGGCTTGCGGTGCTGCGGAGACTGTGCCGTTAATTCGTGTAACCAATTTAGCGCGTACTTTAAGAGATCTACAACAAAATCATAATATTTGGGTGGTAGGTACAGCTGGCGAAGCAACAGAAACCATTTATCAAACTAAACTGACTGGTTCTCTTGCTTTAGTGATGGGAGCCGAAGGTGAAGGCATGCGTCGTCTTACTCGTGAACATTGTGATCAACTCATTAGTATTCCAATGGCAGGCTCAGTGTCATCTCTGAATGTTTCTGTTGCGACTGGCGTATGTTTATTTGAAATTGTGAGACAACGTCTTGCCGCCTAAAAACGCGTGAAAAAATAACCGCACTTGATATAAAAAATGCCGACAAATCATTGTCGGCATTTTTGTTATTTGGAAATGCTTTTCCCTAACAGTATGGAGAACACTAAAGTACATAATGCAGGCACCAACCAAGCTAATCCTTGTGAGTAAAGCGGGAAATGAATCATGACTTGATGCAACCCTTCAGGCAAGACATCTAAGTTTTTCAAACTATCAACCAAACTAAAACAAACTGTCACAAAGATGGTTACGTAATAGCTCAATCGAACAGAAGGCAATTTATTACGCACAAGCTGTAAAACTACTAACATGATCGCCATTGGGTAAATCAACAACAAGGCTGGAATTGTCACTCGGAGTAATTTTGTTAAGCCATATTGTGAAATGATTGTCGTCATGGCGGTGAAGAAGACAATCCAAAATGGATAGGAAAAACGTGTCGAAAACTTGGAGAAATAATCACCACAAGCACTGGTTACGCCCACTAACGTGGTTAAACTTGCTAAAGTAATAATCCCTGCCATGATCCAGGTTCCTGCCGTGCCGAATAAACTGTTCACATAACGAGAGAAAATTTGTCCACCATTTGTTGCACCTTGTGCCACAGCATCAGAAGTCGCCCCTAAATAGAATAAGGCAAAATATAGACAAGCTAATAAAATGACAGAGACAAAACCCGCTGAAATCGTATATTGAACAATCTTTTGTGGATTGGTCACATTTTTTGCAGACAACGCCCGTGCAACAATGCCACCAAAGGCAATCGCAGCCAGTACATCCATCGTTTGATAACCACTAATTAATCCTGTAGTTAGTGCTGAATTCTCGGCATACACCCGCGATGGGGCAACAATGTCAGAAAGAGGTGAAACAAAAACCGTGATCCCAACAACGAGTAATAATACCAATAATGCTGGCGTCATCACTTCACCCACCGTTGAAATAATGGTACTTGGGCGAATCATGAATCCCATTGCGATAATATTAAAGATCACAGAGAAAATAAGACGTGTCGTCGCACTATCTTCAACGAGCCCCAATGGTAACCATGCCATTTCATAAGCGACATTGGTAATTCGAGGCATGGCAAAAGTTGAACCAATCACTAAATAAAGAATGCTTAAAAAGGCTACGCCTGCCCAGTTAGGTAAATCCTTGGTTAGCTCTTCACCGCGTCCTAATACTGACACAACAACCAATGTAATAAATGGCATGAGTACGCCTGTTATCACAAATCCTAGCGAAGCGGTTGCCCAATGGTTGCCTGCGGAGTACCCCTCCATCGGTGGGAAAATAATATTTCCCGCACCTAAAAATAAAGCAAAAATCATCATACCTAGTACGATGATGTCTTTTTTTGAAAACATAAGTATTCTCGAATAAATAAATTTTAAGAATTTTACTATTAAATTATTTTTTATTCCAAAAATGAAAATAAATTCTGTGAAACAGATCACGAAATCTATCACATTCCGATTAAATCACACATTATCCAATGCCTAGTTTCCCCAAATCAGTAAATTTGTGATAGTATCTAGCCTTTATTATTACTTTTTTAGGAGAGAATGAATGAATAAACTAAGTTTGATTCAACAAATTCAGCGTTTTTTCAAATTGGAATCAGCTGGCGGAATTTTATTACTTTTTTCAGCGGTAGTCGCAATGCTATTAGCCAATTCACCGCTCAATCAAAACTATAACGACTTTTTAAACTTACCAGTCAGCATTCAAGTAGGGACTTTTTCTATCGATAAAACCTTAATTCACTGGATCAACGATGGTTTTATGGCGGTATTCTTTGTTTTAGTGGGAATGGAAGTCAAAAGAGAATTATTTGAGGGTTCCCTTTCAAGCTATCAACAAGCGGTTTTCCCTGCTATTGCTGGCGTTGGCGGAATGGTTATTCCTGCCTTGGTTTATATTTTTATTGCCCAACAAGATCCTACTTTAGCCGATGGCTGGGCAATCCCAATGGCGACAGACATTGCCTTTGCACTGGGCATCATGGCGTTATTAAGTAAACAAGTGCCACTCCCACTAAAAATCTTTTTACTTGCTTTAGCCATCATTGATGACTTAGGCGCCATTGTCGTGATTGCACTCTTCTTCTCCCATGGATTAAGTGTGCAAGCACTTGTCTTTGCTGCCATTGCAATTGCTGTACTTATCGCATTAAATCGCTTTAAAGTGATCGCACTTTGTGCCTATATAGTAGTAGGAACAATCTTGTGGGTTTCGGTATTAAAATCGGGCGTACATGCTACCCTTGCAGGCGTTATCATCGGATTTTGTATTCCATTGAAGGGTAAAAATGGCGAAACACCATTACACGACTTTGAGCACATTCTTGCGCCTTGGTCATCCTTTGTTATCCTGCCATTATTTGCATTTGCCAATGCGGGGGTAAGCTTTGATGGCATTGATCTCAGCATGCTGACATCACCATTATTGCTCGCGATTTCTCTTGGCTTAATTATCGGAAAACCACTTGGTGTATTTGGTTTCAGCTACCTTTCCGTTAAACTAGGCATAGCAAAACTTCCGCAAGGCATTAACTTCAAACAAATTTTTGCCGTAGCGATTTTATGTGGCATTGGTTTCACCATGTCAATGTTCTTAGCTAGCCTAGCCTTCAATGCAGATGCAGGTGAAAGCATTAACGCCCTTTCTCGATTGGGGATCTTATTAGGCTCTACGGTTTCTGCGATTATAGGGTATATGGCGTTAAAAGCGACTACAAAACTACCTAGCTAATCACATCTTACAAAAAATCCTTTGCTAATTTAGCAAAGGATTTTCTTTTTTATTTACAGTGACTATAACAAAATCCCACTCTCCGCTTTGGTAAAATTCATAACAAATAAACTCTTATAAGTTCTAACATGATATTCACCAGTTAGAACGCGACGGGTAAATGAATGGTAGCTTTCCATACTTTCGGCGTGAATAAGCAACATAAAATCATAATCACCTGAAATCTCATAACAGCTCACCACATCAGTTTCTTGGCGCATTTTTCGTTCAAACAACTCTTGAAAGTGAGAATGTTGGTTGTCCATTTCCACCATCACAAAAACACTGATACCTCTACCCACTGCCTTTGGCGATACCACTGCCACTTGTTTGGTTATAACCCCTTTTTCTGTCAGTAATTGAATTCGACGCTGACAGGTTGCTACCGAGCTATGCACTTTTTCCGCAAGCTCTTTTAATGGCAAAGTCGCATCTTGTTGGAGGATATTTAAAATATCCCGATCTAATTTATCTAATTCCATGTTTAATCCTTGAAAATAAATGCAGAATAACACTTAAACTTGGGAAAAATAATCATCAATCATTTTATATTGAGAAAATTTACCACGCCAGACTTTTATAATGAAGCTATCAAACCTAAGGAAATGATAAAAATGGCTCAAGGTATTTTTCTCGGCATCATCTCGCAATTTTTATTTGGATTGCTCTATCTATTCAGTTTATGGCTACAGCCGCTTAACGGTACGGATGTGTTTGCTTGGCGAATGGTGATGATGGTCTTCGGGTTATTTTTAATTATCTTCCCAACTGTAGGTTGTCGTTCATTATCAAAATTAGTCAATGAAACCTTAGGCAAAGACAAAAAACGTTGGATGCTGTTTTTGCTCGGCACGCTCGATGCCGGCAGCCAATTTTGGTTATTTATGTGGGCGCCCGTTAATGGCGAAGGAGTCAACATCGCTATGGGGTATTTCTTATTCCCATTAGTGATGGCATTACTTGGACGCATTTGGCTGAAAGAAACCCTTTCCACCATTCAAATTATTGCCTTGTGCATCGCTGCTTGCGGTGTGGCACATGAGCTTTGGCACAATCAAACCTTTTCATGGAGCAGCCTTTGGGTGTGCTTAGTCTATCCCTATTATTATTTAAGCCGTAAAGCCATGAAGGTTCCGGCATTGCAAGGCATCACACTTGATGTGTGCTTCATTGCCATTCCTTGCCTCATTTATTTGCTCATACAAGAGCAGCAATTGTCTTTTGTAATCAGTGAAAGCCAATATTGGTATTTATTGCCCGCATTAGGTTTAGTGAGTGCAATCGGTTTGTCTGCCAATTTAAAATCAAGCCAACAAATTCCCGTCAGTATGTTTGCCGTGCTCAGTTATCTCGAACCTACATTGCTCTTTTTAATCGCAATATTCTGGCTTAACACGCAAGTCTCCCCTTCTGATTACTTCACTTATGTGCCAATTTGGGCAAGTTTAATTTTGCTTGGCGTAAATGGCTTAATGAAAAAACGTTATTAAAATTGACCGCACTTTTATCTGAACAAGTGCGGTCATTCTTGAAATAATTTTAATTCACGTTCATAATGAACGAGCATTCATATTTTATAGACTGAAGCTTTTTTACTTCAACATTTTCCGATAAGGCTCGCATTATGTCCGATCAACAAACAGATACACCAACTTCCTCAAATAGTAAATATCAACAACGTAAAAAAGGGCTTTCCATTTTTATTCTTTTGCTTCTTCTGATTGCAATCGGTTCTGCAGCTTATTGGTTTTTCTTTATTAAAGATTTTGAAGAAACCGAAGATGCCTATGTGAGTGGCAATCAGGTGATGGTATCGGCACAGGTGGCGGGAAATATAGCGAAAATTAATGTCGATAATATGGATCCCGTACAGGCTGGTGACGTGTTATTAGAACTGGATGATACCAACGCCAAATTAAATTTTGAGCAAGCTAAAAGCAACTTAGCCAATGCGGTTCGCCAAATTTCTCAACTAAATTACACTGTAAAACAATTGAAATCCGCCGTTCGTGCGAATGAAATTACGCTTGCTCAAGCACAAGGAAACTTGAATCGTCGCGTTCAATTAGTGAAAGATGGGGCGATTGATAGAGAATCTTTCCAACACGCAAAAGAAGCGGTTGAGCTCGCCAAAGCAAACTTAACGACTTCACAAAACCAACTTGAGGCCAATCAAGCCTTATTGTTAGACGGGCCTTTAATTGAACAACCCCAAATTCAAAGTGCGGTCAGTAATTTGAAACAAGCTTGGTTGAATTTAGAACGCACAAAAATCCGCAGTCCAATTAAAGGCTATGTGGCTCGTCGCAATGCGCAAGTAGGGCAAGCAGTTTCTGTTGGCGGGGCATTAATGGCAGTGGTTACCACTGATCAAATGTGGTTAGATGCCAACTTCAAAGAAACACAATTAACCCATATGCGAATTGGTCAGCCAGTTGAAATTCATTTCGACCTTTATGGCAAAGATAAAACCTTTAATGGAAAAGTCTTCGGAATTGAAATGGGTACGGGCAGTGCATTCTCTTTATTGCCTACTCAAAATGCGACCGGTAACTGGATAAAAGTGGTGCAACGTGTGCCTGTGCGTATTCAATTAGATCCGCAACAGCTTGCTGAAAATCCTCTACGTATCGGCCTTTCCGCCACAGTAAAAGTGAATGTGACCGATAACCAAGGCGAAACTTTACGTGACCAAGCACCAGCTACAACGCTTTATTCCACGAATGTGCTGCAATATGATGAAAGTGCGGTCAATAATTTGATCGAATCTATTATTCGCGACAATAGCTATTAGGTTCTGTTATGCCGCAATCTCATTTCAAACCGCTACAAGGCGGTGCGTTAGCGATGCTTACATTGGTGCTTTCATTAGCCACCTTTATGCTCGTGCTAGACTCCACCATCGCTAACGTAGCCATTCCAATCATAGCTGGTGATTTAGGTGCCTCGTCTAGCCAAGGCACATGGGTGATCACCTCGTTCGGTGTGGCAAATGCCATTTCAATTCCGATTACAGGCTGGCTGGCAAAACGTTTTGGTGAAGTGCGGTTATTTTTAATTGCAACGCTATTATTCGTACTAGCCTCTTGGCTTTGTGGTATTGCAAATAGCTTGGAAATGTTGATCGTTTTTCGCGTCCTTCAAGGTGCGGTAGCCGGCCCAATTATCCCCCTTTCTCAAAGCTTATTATTGAATAACTACCCGCCTGAAAAACGCGGAATGGCATTGGCCTTTTGGTCAATGACGATCGTCGTCGCCCCGATTTGTGGCCCGATTTTAGGCGGTTGGATCAGCGATAATATTCACTGGGGTTGGATTTTCTTTATCAACGTCCCGATTGGGCTTGCCGTTGTCTTAATCAGTTGGAAAATTTTAGAAGGCCGAGAAAGTAGAATTTCTCATCAACCTGTTAATACGGTTGGGCTTATTTTGTTGGCACTCTGTGTAGGTGCGTTGCAATTGATGCTGGATCAAGGTCGCGAGCTAGACTGGTTTAATTCCACTGAAATTGTGGTGCTTACCATTATCGCTGCGGTAGGTTTAATCGCCCTCATCATTTGGGAACTCACGGACGATAATCCAGTTGTGGATGTTTCCTTATTCAAATCCCGAAATTTCACCGTGGGTTGTGTTTCGACGAGCCTTGCTTTCTTGGTGTATTCAGGGACGGTCGTGCTCATCCCGCTTCTGCTCCAACAGGTTTATAACTATACCGCCACGTGGGCGGGACTTGCGGCTGCGCCAGTGGGATTATTGCCGATTCTACTTGCACCGATTATCGGGAAATTCGGCAATAAAATTGATATGCGGATTTTAATCACCGTCAGTTTTATGGTTTATGCGCTCACCTTTTATTGGCGAGCTGTGACCTTTGAACCTGAAATGACCTTTATGGATGTGGCATTACCGCAATTTGTACAAGGGTTAGCGGTCGCCTGTTTCTTCATGCCGCTGACAACCATTACACTTTCAAGTTTACCGCCCGAAAAAATGGCTTCAGCGTCGAGCTTATTTAATTTCCTCCGAACCCTTGCCGGCTCAATAGGAACATCTCTCACGACATTTATGTGGTATAACCGCGAAGCCGTACATCACACGCAACTCACAGAAGTCATTAATCCATATAATCCGATTTCTCAACAATTCTTCCAAACTATGGGAAGTTTTGGTTTAAGCGAAGAACAAACGGCATCCTATCTTGCTAGACAAATCACCGCTCAGGGCTTTATTATTGGCGCGAATGAGATTTTCTGGTTATCGGCAATTACTTTCCTTGCATTATTCATTATCGTCTGGTTCGCCAAACCGCCTTTTGGAAATCGCCATTAAAAAATCTCAAAAAAATAACCGCACTTTGATGATGTTCAAAAGTGCGGTTAGTTTTTCTAGCCTTTTGCCAAGATGTCTTTTAGGAATCTTGCGGTGTGCGAACCTTTGACTTTGGACACTTCTTCCGGGGTGCCTGTCGCGATGATTTGACCACCGCCACTGCCCCCTTCTGGACCAAGATCCACAATCCAGTCTGCGGTTTTAATCACATCTAAGTTGTGTTCAATCACCACGATAGTATTGCCTTGATCGCGCAAGCGATGTAACACTTCGAGAAGTTGTTTAATATCGGCAAAATGCAAGCCGGTTGTCGGTTCATCCAAAATATAAAGGGTTTTACCGGTATCGCGTTTTGAAAGCTCTGTTGCTAACTTAACACGTTGTGCCTCACCACCTGAAAGCGTGGTAGAAGACTGACCTAAACGAATATAAGACAAGCCGACATCCATTAGGGTTTGCAATTTACGCGCAATCATTGGGATCGCGTCAAAAAACTCGCGTGCTTCTTCTACTGTCATATCTAATACTTGGTGAATCGTTTTGCCTTTATAGCGGATTTCCAAGGTTTCACGGTTATAGCGTTTACCTTTACATTGATCACAAGGTACATACACATCCGGTAAGAAGTGCATTTCCACTTTTAGCACGCCATCACCTTGGCATGCTTCACAACGACCACCGCGTACGTTAAAACTAAAACGTCCTGGATTATAACCGCGCGCACGCGCTTCTGGTACGCCCGCAAATAATTCACGAATTGGGGTAAATAACCCCGTGTAAGTCGCTGGGTTAGAACGTGGTGTACGGCCGATTGGACTTTGGTTAATATCGATCACTTTGTCGAAATATTCCAAGCCTTCAATGGATTTATAAGGTGCAAAATCCGTTTTTTCCGCACGATTTAAAGCATTTTGTGCCAATGGGAATAACGTATCATTGATTAGCGTTGATTTGCCTGAACCTGACACCCCTGTGATACAAGTAAATAATCCCACTGGAATTTCTAAATTCACGCCTTTCAGGTTGTTCCCTGTCGCACCTTTTAATTTTAAAAGTTTGCTTTTATCAAGTGCGGTTCGTTTTTTTGGAATTTCGATTTTTTCTTCACCTGATAAGAACTTACCCGTAATCGAATTTGGGTTCGCCATAATTTCTTTGGCCGTACCTTGAGCAATCACTTGGCCACCGTGTACACCTGCTCCAGGGCCAATATCAATAATATGATCGGCTTCTCGAATGGCATCCTCATCGTGTTCCACCACGATCACGGTGTTGCCCAAATCACGCAAATGAATCAACGTATTTAACAGACGCTCATTATCGCGTTGATGCAAACCGATAGAAGGCTCATCCAACACATACATGACGCCCACTAAGCCCGCACCGATCTGACTCGCAAGACGGATACGTTGCGCTTCACCGCCCGAAAGGGTCTCAGCTGAGCGAGAAAGGGAAAGATAATTTAAGCCTACATTCACTAAGAATTCTAACCGCTCTCTGATCTCTTTCAGGATTTTTTCCGCAATTTGTGCTTTTTGACCGGTTAAAGTAAGTCCTTGGAAAAACTCGAGGCTTTCACCAATGCTTTTCTCTGAAATTTGAGGCAAGTTAACGTTACCGATATACACGTTGCGAGCTTCTGGACGAAGACGCGAACCTCCACAATCTGCACAAGGTCGGTTACTGATATTTTTCGCCAATTCTTCGCGCACAGACATGGATTCCGTTTCTTTATAACGGCGTGCCATATTATTCAAAATCCCTTCAAAAGGATGTTTTCGGATCACCACATCGCCACGATCGTTCATGTATTGGAATTCAATTTCTTCTTTGCCTGAACCGTGCATCACAATATCTTTAATTTTTTGTGGCAAATCTTCGTATGGCGTTTCAATATCAAATTTATAATGTTTCGCTAACGAGGTAAGCATTTGATAGTAATAGAAATTGCGACGATCCCAACCTTTCACCGCACCGCCTGCGAGAGAAATGCTTTCATTTTGCACCACGCGGCTTTCATCAAAGAACTGCTGAACACCTAAACCATCACAAGTTGGACACGCCCCTGCTGGGTTATTAAATGAGAATAAGCGAGGCTCTAATTCCGGTACAGAATAGCCACAATGCGGACAAGCAAAGTTTGCCGAGAAAACCAACTCTTCTGCGTTAGGATTATCCATATCAGCCACCACAGCTGTACCGCCAGAAAGCTCCAAAGCTGTCTCAAAGGATTCGGCTAAACGTGCAGCTAAATCTGACCGCACTTTAAAGCGATCCACCACCACTTCAATGGTATGCTTTTTCTGTAAAGCAAGCTCTGGTGGATCAGATAAATCACAAATCTCACCATCAATTCTTGCGCGAATATAACCTTGTGCCGCCAAGCTATCTAACAGCTTAACGTGCTCACCTTTACGGTTTTTCACTACGGGCGCTAGCAACATCATTTTGCTTTCTTCAGGCAAGCTTAAAACTTTATCCACCATTTGGCTGATTGTTTGTGCCGTTAATGGCACATCATGATCAGGACAACGTGGCTCCCCTACGCGAGCAAACAGCAAACGCAGATAATCGTAAATTTCGGTGATCGTGCCCACGGTTGAACGCGGGTTATGAGAAGTAGATTTTTGCTCAATAGAAATCGCTGGCGACAAGCCCTCAATCGAATCCACATCTGGTTTTTCCATCAAAGAAAGGAATTGACGCGCATAAGCAGAAAGCGATTCCACATAACGGCGCTGCCCTTCCGCATAAAGCGTATCAAATGCTAAAGAAGATTTGCCCGAACCGGACAAGCCTGTAATCACAATTAATTTATCGCGAGGAATGGTTAAATTGATGTTTTTGAGGTTGTGGGTTCTTGCCCCACGAATGTCGATAGTATCCATAAAAAAAGCGATTGCCTTAAGAAAATAAATTCAAAAATTGCGACCATTATCGCATATTTCAATATCTGTGCAAATATCCAGTTAATTTTTATGGATCTTTTGTTTCTTTTAAGGCAAAATAGCCAAAATTTTTCACCTTATTTCTAAAATATAGAGGATTCTATGGCAGGTATTAATAAAGTAATCATCGTGGGTAATTTAGGTAATGATCCTGAAATCCGCACGATGCCAAATGGCGAAGCGGTAGCGAATATCAGCGTGGCAACAAGTGAAAGCTGGACAGATAAAAACACAGGTGAACGTCGTGAAGTGACCGAATGGCACCGTATCGTGTTATATCGTCGTTTAGCGGAAATTGCGGGACAATACTTACGCAAAGGTTCACAAGTTTATGTTGAAGGTCGTTTAAAAACCCGTAAATGGCAAGATAACAACGGCCAAGATCGTTACACCACTGAAATCCAAGGTGATAACTTACAAATGTTAGGTGGTCGTAATCAAGAGATGAGCGGTTATGCACCTGCACAATCAGCACCACAGCCAAGCTATCAATCTCGTCCAGCACAATCTGCGCCAGCGCCACAAGCTGAGCCACCAATGGACGCATTTGATGACAACATTCCGTTCTGAGTTACATATAATTTAAAAATAAAAAACAAAAGCGTTGTTCTATGTCACTAGAGCAACGCTTTTTCTATACATGCAAGCAGTCAGATTTTAAAGGTAAATTACAAAAACATCTCAAAATTTGACCGCTCTTTATAGTAAAAATCCCCTACTGCTCTAGGGGATTTTTTGCTTTAAATAATATGTTATCTATTTCAAACCTTTTTTAACCAAATCTTCATAACCGCCATGGTTGGTTACATTGGTATAGCCTGCATTTTTCAACTCAGTGAGTGCGGCTTCCGCGCGGCGACCGCTACGACAATAAAGGTTGATCGGGGCATCTTTATCTGAGCCAATCGCTTTAACGCCTTCAACAATTTTATCGTGTGGAATATTCACCGCATCTTGCAAATGACCTGCGTTAAACTCCTCGGCTGAACGTACATCAATCCAAACACCTTTTGCTTTTTCCGGTTGTACTGCTCTTTGTTCTGTTTGTGGTGCAGTATTCGCAGAAGCAAAAAAAGGTACAGCAATCGCTGCCGCAGAAAGTACTGCTGTGAATAATTTTTTCATCATTCAATCTCCTATTAAATAGAAATAATATATTTACCTAAATAAATTTAGGGGTTATGTAAAACTAATAGTCATCATACGCCTAAATATAAAGATAATAAACTGTAAATGAAGTAAAAATTAAGTAAAATTTTCGTGAAATTTAACCGCACTTTGTAATATTTACCTTATTTAACACATCAATCTCCTTAAACCTTATCATTCATTATTTCCGATTAGTAAAAGATGTTGTTCATAAACGGGTATTTTTCACACAAAGATTTAACCGTACAATCTGCTCCACCAAATATTTAGGAGAAAATAATGAAAAAAATGCCTGTATTGTTCGTTGGGCATGGTAGCCCGATGAATGCGTTAGATAAAGAAAACCCGTTCAATCAGAATTTCAGCCTAATTACACAAAAGTTTGCCAAACCAAAAGCCATTTTGATGATTTCAGCGCATTGGTACAGCAGCCGTTTGCAGGTTACGTCTGGCAAACACCCTGAAATGATTTACGATTTCTATGGCTTCCCAGATGAACTCAGCCAAGTACAATATCCCGCACCCGGTTCACCTGAGTTGGCAGAGCAAGTGCGGTCATTATTACAGCCGGAGAATGTCGAGCTGAACCCAACGCGTGGTTTTGATCATGGCGCATGGGCGGTGTTGAAATATCTCTATCCCGATGCCGATATCCCCGTGGTGCAACTTAGCCTTAACCGTTTGAAATCGGCAGAATGGCATTTCAACTTGGCAAAAAAGTTAGCTGCTTTACGAGAACAAGGTGTGCTGATTATCGGCAGCGGCAATATTGTGCATAATCTGAGGGCGATAAGTTGGGAACATATTGATCAAATCGGTGCAGGGTATGATTGGGCGTTTGCTTTCCGTGAAACAGTCAATCAGGCGATTGCGACACAAGATGATAAAACCTTGGTACATTATGATCAACTAGGCGAAAAAGCCGAGCTTTCTGTGCCAACGCCCGATCATTACTTGCCGTTGCTTTACATTATGGCATTACGTGAACCGCAAGACGAGATTACGTTTTTCAATGATAATTTGATTGCAGGATCGCTAAGTATGATGTCAGTTTTAGTCAGATAAAAAGGAAAAAATAATAACAAAACATTCTATTTTTGTTCGATCCGCTTTGCGGATGGCGCTATGCCGTTTCAGACGGCATGTTTCAATTATCGCCAAAACATTTTGCAGAAACCAACAAATTTCAATTCTTTTGCGTTGGTTCAGGCCTTAAGTGCGATAAAGATCACTGAGCCTACGCGTGAATTTGAAGCTTTGCGCGCTTTCTAAAAAAACCGTTACGAAGAAGGCTTGGATACGGCAAAATTAGATGTATTGGCAGAGGTTTTACAACAAATCGGCTGCTTACAAGAGGTTAGATTTTGAGACGATTTGTAAAAATGCTTTAAGATTTGATTGTGTTAGATAGTTTTAAAAGTTTTCACAAACTTACATAGTTGTTATAATTTCCCCGTGTATCATAAAATCACCTATATAACTGCTGCAGATTTAAACCTAGTGAGTTTTACATCTACTAGTACTATATTCCCCCAAGATTATTGCAATGCTTACTTTGGGAAAAATTTATATTTTTTGTAATTCATAAAAAAGAGCTAATTTTTTAGCTTATTTTTATAACTAATCTAGAATAGGTAAAAGTCCCCCCGAAAATAATCAAAACACTAGGAAAAATTGCACCATTTTATATAAAACCTCATATATTACTTGTATAGCTAAAGCATCTTTTAGTATAAATATTATATGATTATAAAATGGTAGATAAAAGTGGTTTTGATCGAAATGTATTTTATAACTAATGAGGCATATTAGGTGATTAGATTCTTATGAGTTTTTTATAATTCTCGTTTCTTTCACCATTGTTTAAGATATGAAAACTGAAATAAAAGGTATATCATTATTTTCCAGTGCTGGTATTGGAGAATATTTTTTATCCAGAATTGGCATTAGGATAGTTGCTGCAAATGAGTTAATTCCAAAGAGAGCTGATTTATATAGAAAAATTTATCCTGAACACAAAATGATTACAGGAGATATAAAGAATAAAGGCGTATTTGATGAAATATTAAACATAGCTATTGAAAATAATGTGGATTTTTTACTTGCATCCCCCCCATGCCAAGGGATTAGTATTGCGGGAAAAAATAGAAATATAGACAACATGGCATATGATGAACGTAATTACCTAATTATGTACGTTATCTATATGATAAAAAAAATAAAGCCAACTTACGCTTTAATTGAAAATGTTCCATTACTTCTAAAGTTGCAGCTATATATCAATGGTAAATTAAAACCAATAATAGATATTATAGAAGATGAATTTTCTTCAGAATACAATATTAATTTTGATATATTAGATGCTGCTGATTACGGAACTCCACAAAAACGAAAAAGAGCTATAATTAGATTGAATAAAAAAGGAACCATATGGAATCTCCCTCAGAAACAACCATTAATTAGTGTAGATCAAGCTATTGGAGACTTACCATCGCTAGAATCTGGCGAATACTCTAGCCTGAGATGGCATTATGGTAGAGTTCATACTCCAGAACAAATTAAGTGGATGAAACATACCCCAACAGGAAAATCTGCATTTGAAAATATTGAACATTATCCACGTAAACTTAATGGCGAACGCGTAAAGGGATATAATTCAAGTTATCGCCGTATTTGCTGGGATGAACCCGCACCTACAATTACAATCCGAAATGATGCTATTAGCTCCCAGCGTAACGTTCACCCTGGTAGATGCTTGCCAGATGGAACTTTTTCTGATGCAAGAGTTCTCTCTATTCTCGAACTAATTCGACTAACAGGACTACCTGATGATTGGAGAATCCCTGACGATACACCTGAAATATTGATTCGTCAAGTTTTAGGAGAGTGCATCCCCCCATTACTAATAGAAAATATTACAAGAGAAATATTTAATGAAAATTAATGCTATATCACTTTTTTCTAGTGCCGGTATTGGTGAATTAGACTTACATAAAGGCAATCTTAATTTCGTTGCTGCTAATGAGTTATTAGAAAAAAGAGCTAAAACGTATCAGTTTTTCTATCCAGAAACAAAAATGTTTCAAGGAGATATTTCTGATAAATCTTTAAAACAAGAAATGATCAACTTTGCTAAACAATATAATGTTAAATTTTTATTAGCAACTCCTCCATGCCAAGGCCTAAGCTCTATTGGAAAAAATAAGCATCAAAAACATTTTATTGAAGATACCCGAAACTTCCTTATTCTAGAAGTATTTGAATTTATTGATTCTCTCGACCTTGATTTTATTCTAATTGAAAATGTACCACGTTTTATTGATATGTATTTCCCTTTCAATAATGAATTATTACGCTTAGAAGATATACTAAATAAAAAATACTCTAATAAATATCAAATTGATATTGCTATATTAAATGCTAAGGACTATGGAGTTTGTCAATCAAGGCCGCGGGCAATAATTAAGATGTATAAACATGGTTTGAAATGGAATTTACCATCAGTACAAACCGAGATCTCTTTACGGCAAGCGATTGGACATTTACCATCACTTAAACCAGGAGAAAAATCATTTATTAAATGGCATACAGCTCCCAAAGTAAAACCATCTATTGCCGAAGCTGTTAGACATACGAAACCAGGAAAGAGTGCTATTTCTAACCCAATTTTTTATCCTAAAAAAGATAATGGCGAAAGAATTAAGGGATTTCATAATACATATAAAAGGATGGAATGGGATAAACCAGCTCCAGCAAGAACAACATACAGTGGTAGTATTAGCTCACATAATAATATTCATCCTGGGTACTTGCAGGAGGATGGAACTTACTCTGATCCTCGAGTATTAAGTTTACTAGAAACCTTTATTGTCAGCTCTATTGATGAAAATATAGAATTTCCAGAGGGTTCAACTGAAACTTATATTCGTACAATTATCGGAGAAGCCATCCCTCCAAAGTTGCTTGCAGCTATTTGTTTTCCAAATGGAGAATATCTTAATGTCAAATAAATCTGAAGTTTGGGTGTTTAAAAAACACACAAACAATATCCAACTTTTAATAGAAGTAGCTACTTACCTAAAAGCTAATAAAGCAGGTATTTCTAAAGCAGATAAAGATGCAATGTATGATTCATTGATGCAAACTGATTGGTATAACCCACGTGATTCAAAACGTAATAAGCCTCTTGACTCAATTAACCATAAACTGGATGCCTTATATTATTTTATGTTTGGTTATAAATCTAAATTAAATGGCCAAGATAAATTTATTTTTAGTCCTTTGGGAAACCTATTTTTAAGAAACATTAATGATAAAATAAAATTATCAAAAATATTCTCCACTATGTTAATAGGACTACAGTTTCCACATCCTGCAAGCAAACCTAGTGAAAGTTTTTCTCTTTATCCATTTAGATTAATATTTCAATTATTATTAGATAAAAGACTCCAAGGAAGACTTTATCATTATGAAGTATATGAATTCATTATTCATACTAAAAACCTAACTAGAGATGAATATGAAGATATTGTTTTTAAAATATTAAACTCAAGAACCAAAACTTGGACAGATAAATTTTTAAACTTATATAAAAAACAATATGAAATAGTTAAGTCAGTATATGAATGGCAATATTATATAACGCCACTATTGAGTAGCTTGAATATATTTACTATAAATAATGGTGACATAATACAAAAGCTTTATCACCCAAGTAATGAAAATAGTAAATCATTACCTACACCAAGAAGGGCAAACAATGGGTATATAGAAATAAATTCTGATCTAAAAAAATTCATCTGTATGTTACTCTCAGAATATTCTATTTATTCTAAACCGATTTCGTTACAAGAGAGTGAAAAAAATTCTACTGATGTGATAAAAGAGATTTATGCATTCTACCCGGATGTCCTACTAGAAGAAATTAATGAAAAACCAACGGTGGAATCACGAATTTTAGAAATCCCAAAATTAGTAACTGAGTATGCTAATAATCCAGATAATAATACTTCTGGGAAGTTTGAGCACATTCTTGAGGAAGCATTCAATTTATTTGTAGACGTAGATGCTCATTGGTTAGCTGGAGCGGGAAGGACGGATATTGAGTGTCTCTACATGGCTATTAATGAAAAATTTTCTATTGAAGCTAAATCTACAAAAAATAAACTTAGCATGATTAATGCTGGTAGATTAAAAAGACATAGAGAATTAATCGGAGCTCGTTATACAATAGTTGTTACTTCAAGATATGTTCCTAGTGTGCGTTATGATATTGATGGTCAAAATATTGTACTTATTACCGCAAATACATTATCAGAATATTTATATAATAATATTATTTCCAATAATAGAGAAATTTCATATACAGAGGTTCACAACATTATTACTAATAACCTTGGAACAGACATTAGTTTACATATATCAAATTTAACCTTATCAAAGTTTGGTTAAAAAAATACTTTTTAATTCATAATGTTTGAATATAAAAAACCTCCCATCTATGGAGGTTTTTTATTCGATTATTTCTTCACAGGCTCTACTTCACCCACGGCTTTTTGAGATTTCTCATCCATTTCCACTTTAATATTGTGATCTACCACCACATTCATATTAATGGTGATGCCTTCCTTTGGTGTATCTAATTGAATGGTCGGTGTGCAAGCTGTGAGTGTGAACATTGCCGCAAAAATAAAAAAGTGCGGTTGAAATTTAAAGTGTTTTATCATTTGTCTTTGTCTAATTGCTTATAAAGTTTATATTGCAGATTTTGTTCAAATTGCGAGCCATAGTCAATCATATTCCACAATTCAAACATATTTTCTTGGTGCGTATAATTTAACGTTATCGGATTATTGGTTCGCTTGGTTGGATTAAATCCGCTGATACTCGCACGCAATGTCATTTGTCCTTTAGGATCGAGCATCACCGCCGCATGGGAATTTTGCAGTTCCATTTCTTTTAATAAATCCACCAAGATATTTTCTGTCCAACCGCCTTTTTTCAGTCCTTTCACCATTTCATCGGTTAATTTGATGGACACATTCCCCACCTGTTCCAATGTGCCATTACAAATCAAACATTCCTTATGTCCGAGCCAAAATGGCAAGGTCGCATTAGCACGGCCGGTTAAGGTTACTTGATTATATTGTGCCAAAGCTAACACTTGGGCTAAATCAATATTGGTGAAAGAAAGCGTCGCCATTTTGCTTTGTGGGAAACTGAGCTGAGGCACCGTCAATACGCCATCAAATAAGGAAAGTTTCACATTTCTCAAGGTAAGCGGATTTTTCATGGTGTTCGGATAACGTCCGAACAAATCCAATTCCCCATTTGCGACGGAAAGCGCACCATATCGAATATTTTGAGTCGAAATATGGATCGGTTTACTCGAAGCCACTTGCAATGCCGAGTTTTCATAATTCATCGGGAAACGAATATTCAAGCCATAAATCTCACCATCTGGCATAGTGATTTTACCATTTTTAAGATTCAGCTCCCCCTTCATCTTCACGCCATTGCCATTGATTGCGAATTCACTTTGTCCTTTAATGCTTCCCTCATGAATTAACCAATTCCATTGTTGAGGGAAAAGTGATTGGAATACTTTTGCAGATTGTTCTTTCCAGCTGATTTTGCCTGAAAGTGCAGTATTTTGATATACACCCAAGACATCTAAAGGCCCAAGCGAACCAGCCTTTAAATCACCTGCAAAATTGAAGTTACTGATACTCTTACCATCAATACCTAAACCGAAAACAGGCGAAACAAAACGACCGCCATAAGCCAGTTCAATCCAATCTGTTTTCGCTTGCAACAAACCTCGAATATGCTCTTCTTCATAATCCCAGCGGAGTCGATCTTTAAGCTCCAATGAAAGTGGTGCCATTTTTACCTCTTTCATTTTGACTTCTTTGGAGTGAGCAGAAAGTTGATTTAATTCAATATGATCAGCTTCCCAAAATCCTTTCCCTTCCATTTTGACTGGCGTATTTAAGGATTTCCAGTTTGCACTGCCATTGATTGTCCAATCCCAGCGGTTTGTCGCTTGTTTTTCCACAGACTGCAACTTATGTTCTTCATCCCGCAAATCAAATACGGTTTTAATACCGGCAATAAACTCATGGGCGTTTCCGTCTAATTTTAAATCGAGATTTTCAAACTGTGGTGTCGTGCCCGTTAATGTTGCGAGCAAACGACCTTCCAAACCATAACGACCAATAATAATGTCATCTAACGGTAAACGAACGTGCAACTTGGTATCTGGTTGAACGGTATCCATTTTAAAGACGGAACCCGGGTAAAAATACACCACTGGATGTGTGAAGAGCCCGCCGAGATGATAGGTTAAATTGGTTTGTGCCACGGTAGCGTTATAACGTAAATCCCCGCGAGTTTTCAGCTCAAAGTCCAATTCGTTATTATCATCGCCCCCACCGATTTCACCATTTTTCCCTGAAATCACGATCTCCCCTTTGCCCATTTCGCCAAAGGTTTGCAAGATCACGTTCATATCAATGCTTAATGGCAATAAGCCTTCAGCAGCACGGTGAATAGATAACCCAAGGAAACCTTTGATTGGTTGATAGCTATCGAAGGTCCAATAAAATTTCCCCCATGAAATATCCAAGCCATCTTTGGTGAACACAAAAGGCACATCCAACAATGGTGAATTAGTTGTTAAATCTTGGGCATTTAACTGACCATCCGCCCCTTGCCACGACACTTTTGCCTCGCCTTTTGTGACGGCTAGTTCTGGGTTATTCCAGTTAAGTAAGACATTGCCTTGTTGAGGAAGCTGAGAAAGATCAGGATCAAAATTCGCAGAGAAATGAAGATCGTAGGTTTTATCTCCCGCTTGTTTGATTTCACTACTCCCCGCCCATTGGAAAATGCCATCTTGTGGCGTGACAGTCGATTGATGATGAAGCTCAAGCCCGTCATTATTGGCTTGAGCTTCGAGTGTTAATTGGTTGCCGTTATAGTTTGCGTCTAACGCCCAATCAGCCGATAAGAAAGGCTGCAAAGCGGCTTGTTTCAGTTCTTCGGTATTCGTTAATTGAAAGTGTTTAACGTTGACATGAGAAATAGGCAATGCTGCCCAAAGTGCGGTCAAATTTGGCGGTGTTTTTTCAGCATTATCACTGGGTAAATGGGTTAAACAATCATAATTCAAGCTAGCCTTTTCAACATCAAGACTATGCGTATTCCACCAAGTCACCTGAGTATTATTCAGGTTCACTAGCGTACATTGGTCAGTTTTCACTTTTAGCTCTGGCAGTGTTAAACCTGTGGTTTCCCATTGCCAGTCATCGGCTAATTCAATGTGATAATGCGGTGCTAAAAAATGATTGGTAAGTTGCGCTACACGTTTCGGGGTCGCAAAAACGCGTACTAAGCCAACGCTTACTACAATCAACAGCAACAAAATAATCAAAGCCCACAGGCAACGCTTTCGCATAGATTCCCCAATTACGCGATTAATCAATAAATAGAGGCGTATTCTATCCTATCTCGCCCCAAATAGCTCAACCAGCTTATCTCCAAAGAAATAAAATACTAATCCAAAGCCGACAATAATTAATCCGATGAATTTTGTGATGTTCACTTCTCGGATCGGCATACCGATAAGACCAAAATGATCGATGGTTGTTGCGGTGATTAATTGCCCGATGATGATAAAAAATAACATCGCAGTAATCCCTAATTTAGGTGCAAGCAAAACAGTTGTGAAAACGACGATAGCACCAAGTACTCCACCAATTAATTTCCACCAAGGTTGTGAAGGGATGGCGGATAAATTGCCCCATAAATCGGTTTTCACCCAAGCAATAAAAAAGAGAATGATCGTTCCCACCGCAAAAGAAATAAAGGTGGCAATCACCGCTTCACCACTCATGGCTTTCGCTAGTTGCGTATTAATGGCTGATTGCGTGGCGAGTGCTACGCCTGCCGCTAAAGCGACAATGAGATAAACAAAAAACATCGAGACTCCCAACATAAAATTTAGTTTATTTTAACCTTTTCTAATTTGCCGTGAAATGCTTTCTATTCGGTAAAATCGTCCCAAAATCAACCGCACTTTGTACTTAATTCACAAATACCTCAAAAGTTGTAAGTCATCTTACCTGTTTATTTGATCTTGATCACTATTTGACTATTCTTTATTTGACGCTAACCTTCAAATCCATAGCCGAAAAGCAATTCCAAGAAACCCAAAACAGCGATTACCTCCGCTTTATTGAAGCACGCGCCACCCAAATGTTGCACGACAACAAAGCCCTTTCCGAAAAAGGCAAAAAAGAGTTGGAGAGATTACTGTCTATCGTCAAAACACATTTAGCATGGCGACGCCAAAATAATCATAACTTTTGGCTATATGAAATAAACTTTTCTTCTTTTTCTTACTGAATTTAGAAAGGTATTATCAAGCGGAAATTTATGATTTATCCCTTAGGAGTAGTTTATGTCTCAATTTAAAATTCACACCATTGAATCTGCACCGGAAGCGGCACAAGAAGCCTTAAAAGCCGTACAAAATGCCAATGGTTTTATTCCAAATTTAATTGGTGTTCTCGCAAATGCCCCTACTGCACTTGAAACTTATCGTACAGTGGGCGGTATTAATGGTCGTAATAGCCTAACCGCAACAGAACGCGAAGTGGTGCAAATTACTGCAGCCGTAGTCAATGGCTGTGGTTTCTGTGTAGCAGGCCACACGAAAATCGCTTTAAAAGTGTTAAAACTTGAAGAAGAGCTTGTAAACCAAATTCGTGCAACTGCTTGTATTGAAAGTGATAAAAAACTCGATACTTTAGCGCGTTTCACCCTTGCTGTTATTTTACAAAAAGCAAAATTAACCGAAGCACAACTTAACGCGTTCTTTGATGCAGGTTATACCCAAGAAAATGCTATTGATGTGATTTTAGGTGTTAGCCTCGCCACATTATGTAATTATGTGAACAACATTGCTGAAACTCCAATCAACCCTGAATTACAAGCATTTTCATAATCAAGTCTATAAAAGTGCGGTTCAAAATGATCTGCACCCCAAAAGTTGGACTCAACAAACCAACAATTGAGGTGCAGATTTTTTATGGGTAAACACTACACAATCGAATTTAAATTACAGGTTATTCAACCTATTCTAAAAGGGAAAATGAGCATTCGAGAAGCCGCTCGTTTTTACAATATCTCCTCTGACACATTAGTCGGAACCTGGTTGAAACGGTTTGAAAAAAGTGGCATAAAAGGACTTATTTCCCGTAAACCATCAGGACGACCGCCAATGAAACCTAAATATGCAAAAATGCCACCGCCACCCAAAACTGAAGAAGAGCGTTTACGTTTGAGAATTTTACAGCTTGAAGCGGAGGTGGCTTATCTAAAAGAATTGAGAAGGCTCAGACTTCAGGACGAAGCCGAGCAACGGAAATTATCCAAAGGTTAAGAACGCATTATCCCTTAACATGGCTATTGAGTTTCGCACGTTTAGCGCGTAGTACGTTCTTTTCCCAACTTCAAGTTAAGCCAGATAAAGACAAGGTACTTAAAGCCGCCATTAAAGACATTAAAGCGAAACATCCTGATTATGGCTATCGACGTGTTCATGCCTGTTTGCCAGGCGTAAATCATAAAAAAGTCCAACGTTTAATGCAGGTACTTGGGCTTCAAGTGCGGTCAAGAAAAAGCAAGAAATTTACCACCTATCGAGGCACGATAGGGGTGATTGCACCGAATCATCTTGAACGCGATTTTAGTGCAACGGCTCCGAAACAAAAATGGGTGACCGATATCACCGAGTTTAAGGCGAAAGATGGAAGTAAAGTCTATTTATCCCCAATTTTAGACTTATTTAACAATGAGATAGTCTCCTATAATCTCAGCTATTCCCCAAACTGGGTGCAAGTAGAGGACATGTTAATGCAAGCCGTCAAAGGATTAAATAAAGCTTGTGGTGTCATTTTACATTCAGACCAGGGATGGCAATATCAAATGGTAGCTTATCGTCGAATCTTGGCTGAACATGGCATCATTCAAAGTATGTCGAGAAAAGGGAATTGCTTGGACAACGCCGCAATGGAAAGTTTCTTTGGGCGATTAAAAACGGAATGCTTTTATGGTCGGGAATTTAACAGTAGAGAGGAGATAGTTGATGCCGTCAGAGATTATTTGGATTACTATAATCATCGACGGATTCAACTAAAATTAAAAGGACTGAGTCCGATACAATATCGAAAACAATCCTTTAAATAACAGTCTAACTTTTTGGGGTCAGATCAATTCCGTGAAAAATTTGCAAAAAATTGACTGCTTGATGGGTTTTAGTGTCTTACACGTACTTTATAATTTACTTTATTATTTTTAATAAGTTGTAAATTTACTGCACGTATTGGTTTTACTACCTGTCTTACTTTTTCAGGAATTTTTGCTTCAACTTGTTTTTTTATCGCTGTAGTAGCTTCCGCTTTAAAATGTATTTGGCGACTACGATGATTTTTCATCTCAGTACGAGATTTTACACCTTTGACTACAACTGTATCCTGTGTTGCATTCACGCCAGCATTAGTTGCTGTTTGCTGATGTTTGGCGTTAACCTCTAATTTTGCATCCGCTTTCACACCTGCAATAGAACCGTTATTCCAGTCATTTTTTGCTGCTTCTGCCCACTTATCTGTAGTTGGTACAGCAAGTTTACCACTACCATTCGCAGCAAGGCTTACACTTACTTCATTGACTTTATTGGCTAATTGCTCACTGTGAGAATCACCTGAAATCGTACCGCTTGCGTGGTTAGCATTGACAGAGCCACCGATAAATTTCGCATCACCACCAGCATTGATTTTAGCTGTATCGGTGTTGAGAGTGGTTTCGGTATGTGTTTCATTACGCACCACATTCACAGCAAGATGACCGCTACCTGAAGACGGAGTCCATTTTTGTTCAGCCACACCACCGCCTAGTTTTAAGCCTACTGAAACATCAGTTTTGTTCACGCTATCTGTTGCTGCCGTTAAGGCTAAATTGCCTTTGCCTGCATTAAGATTGAGCTGTTCAGAGGTTGAGTTTACGCCTTTTAAATTCACTCCGTTTTGAGCTTGAATGCTCACATTTTTACCGTTTACTGCCACGCCTGTGTGCGTTTGGCTGTTTTCGGTGTTTACGCCTACATTTGCATTAAAGCCTGCATTTGCTACTTTAGCTCCAATATTCACGCCTGTTGCCACAGAGGCTGCCACATTTTGAACGTGATTATTGCCGGCTGTAATGTTCACACGTTTGCCAGAAAGTTGAGCATTTTCAACCGCTTGCACGTTTGTGCCTTGCAAGTTCAATACGCCTTGTGTTTGCACATTTACGTTTTTACCCGCAATGGTGTTCATCACCGCTTGGCTTTGGTTGCCGTTTTTACCATTTGCAGAAAGGCTTAAATCAATAGATGGAACTGCTGCACCTGCTGATGGCACAACCATTGCACCAACACCTACTTTCGCTTCAAAACCACCACCTGATTGGGTTTTACTGCTTGTTGCTTGGCTGAATTGAGCACTTTGAGCTTGAATATTCACATTTTCACTTGCGTTAATATTTGCTTGGCTATTTAATTTGCCTGTGTGAATGTTCACGTTTTTCGCATTAATTGAGCCTTGCACAGCATTGCTTTCTTGGCTAGCAGATTGGTTGTAATTTGCTCCTACTTTTGCTGCAACGTTAAAGCGTTGGAAGTCGGTAGTATCGGCTGAAACGCCTAAACTCGCCCCAGCTGAAAGGCTGTTTTTCTCAACACGATTTGCAACTGCTACAAGTTGATGGCTGTTTGAATTAAATTGTGCCGTTTCTCCTGCCTTGTATTGGGTCGCATTATCTTGAATGTGGTTTGCATTTACGCTGATATTTTTGCCCGCTTGTAACTGCGTTGCGGTATGCGTTGTGCTTGATACGGTTTCACGTCCACCTTTTGCAACAAGTTCCGCTTCCACGCTGAAAGCTTTGGATTTATCAATGCTCGCAGACACCGTGAGATCAACATTCACATTATTGCCAAAGCTATTTATACTGTTTTTCGCAGTAGTGTGGAGTACCTCTTTCGCATTTTCTTGAATATTTCCTCCTGCTTGCACTTGGCTGCCTTGATGCTCAATGCGATTTGCATTAAGTTTTACATCATTTGCCGCTGAAAGTTTGCTTACTTGGGCTTTGTTTTCCACGCTTGAATTCAAGGAATGAGCTACGCCAACCCCTAAAGTGGCACTTAATTTGTTCTCGGTTACGGTGCCGCTCAAACCAACATTTACTTCGTTTTTCACGCTGTTGTTAATGCTTTGATTTTGAGCCGCTTGTGTCGTGATTTTATCTGCGTTAATGACTAAATTGCCGTGAGTTGCCGCTACTTCACTGCCTGAAACAGTCACAGTTTTTGCATTCAATGCTACATCGTTACCTTTTACGCTTGAACCTGTATGCGTTGTCGTGTGACTATTTTGGCTGTTATTGTAAACGTTCAAGCCCAAGTGGAATTTACCTTCTGCATTTATAGCATCTGCTTTTTTCTCTTTGCTGATTTCAACATCTGCATCCACGCTTGGCTTACCTTTGTTATTATCAAGGTTGAGATTTGCGGTTAAATGCCCGTGTTGGAATGATGTTTTGAGGCTGTCGAAACCGCCCGCGAAACTAAAACCAGCCTTACTTGATTCCGTACGAACGTGGTTAGCTGCACCTTTCACTTCAATACCACTTTTTGCTGCAATATCGAGCAACCCTGCGGATTGCACGGTTGAGCCCACAATGCTCACGTTTTTGTTGGTAGAGAGTTGGAGATTCGATGCTGATTTTAAGGTTGAACCTTTTGCAGTAGAGGTATGTGTATAGCTACTTTGGCGAGCCTTGGTAATATCAAAAATTGTACCTTGACGAGCGTAATCAACTGCAGTGGTTTTCGCTTGAGTGCTATCAATAACTAATGCACCTGCATTGCCTTTTACCACGCCATTACCACCCGTTACGACACGGCTGCCTGAAATATGCACGCCACGGCTTGCATCTAAAGTCGCATCGCCTTTCACGGTAAAATCAGCCCCGTGAATAGTTTCCGCACTTCTGCCTGTACCAACGGTTTTAGAGCCTGCTAAACCACCCCAGAAACGCATATCATCGCTGAGGTTATAACTTTCGCTAGATCTTTCTGAGCCGAATGAAAGCGAACCGCTATTTTTTGCCAATAATGCACCATCCACATTTGCCACTACGCCTGTTAAATGCACATCGCCTTTACCGCCTAAAATAAGATCTTGTTCGGTCGTTAATTCTGTCGCAGTGTAGTGCTGCACGCTACTATCTTGGCTGCTTAAACCTGTTTTTAAACGTGCAGTTTCATTTTTAAATTCAGCACGAGCCGTTTGAGTGGTAGTGGCTTTTGCACCACGTAAATTCACGCCTTGTTCGCCATAAATAGCGGTCGTTTTTGCGGAAACTTTTGCACCTTCTGTGGTCACTTTGCCTTTGGTTGCTTCAATATTTACACTATCGCCTGCAATCGTAGTGCGGTGTATGGTTTCAACACGATTGCTCTCTTGTTCATTGCGATACCAACTGCCTTTGCTTTGGTTTTTGCTGTGTTCACGTAAATTTACGGTTTTTTCTGCCCCTAAATGTACATTGCCACCGCGAATATTGCTATTTTTGGCTTGAATATCTGCTCCTGAAATGTTCAATTTACCACCGACATTCACGTTAAATTGATCGGTTTGCACACGGGTTGCTTGGTAGCTTTCACTTGAGCCACTTTGATGATCACGAGACTGTACGCCATTTTGATGTGTAACTTTTGCTTTACCTCTATCTGTATGACGACTAATTCTACCGTTTAAGTTTGCATTGCCTGCGGTAATATCCACTTCTTTTGCTTGTAAATTAGCCGATTGAGCGGTGATAGTCGCACGATCATCAGTTGAATGAATACGAATTCTACCCGCTTGAATACTACCCACAACTTTGCCATCCAGCACTTGACCTTTACGCTCTGTAGTTGTAATTTTAAGCGTGCCATTGTCTTCACGTGCAATTTTATTTTTGCCCGTAATCACATTCACCCCTTCGCTGGTGGTAATTTGACCGCCAACGGTCACTTGCGGGGCGATTAAATCAATGTCACCAGAACTGGTAATTTTGCCGCTGGTGCTTAACGCTTTATCGCCTGTTGCATCATAGCCTTTAAGTTTACCTTCTGCGACTTGCGGTTTACCTACCACAAGCGAAGCACGAGGCGTATTAATAAAACCGCCTCCTTCCACGCTAATGCCGTTCGGGTTAGCTAACACATAATCGGCTTTTTCACCAAAGATTTCTTGCTGACCAGCAATTTTAGAAGGATTGCGACTAACGACTTCGTTCAGAATCACTTTTGCGGATTGGGTTTTGAGATTTGGGTTGGCGTTCAGATCGCCTGCGAGTTGAGATTTGCCATTTTGACGAGCATTGTTTAGCACCGCACCAGATTTATCTACGTTAAACTTATCATATCGGTTATGCGATAACCCTGCGGCACTTGGATTGGCGATATTGATAATTTCAATGCCTTGTTTTTTGCTAATTTGTGTATTGGCATCTGCCGCACTGATTTCTGCAAAAGCAGATTGCCCCGCAATGCTGAATGCAATGGCGAGCGAAATTTTGCTTAAAGAGTAAGTTTTAGACATTTTGTACCTCGTAAAATGGAACATAACTAAATAAGAAATGCTCGTATTAAAGCAAAAATGGATAGGTTAGACCAGTTATTTATGGAGTAAAAATGTGATCTGCTTCACAAAAAAATAATTTATTGAGTAAAAAATCAAGTGTGCATTAGTGTAATAAGCTTAGAATTTATAGCTGATGCTTCCCAACACTAATCGCTCTTGTTTGACACCATCAGTTTTCGAAAACAATCGCCCCATTGCCCATTCAAGGTTAGCTTGAAAGGCTTTCTGCTCCCAATTCAACCCAACAGAATAAGCAAAGGCTTGTTCTCGCTGAGTATTCGCTTGTGTTGATTTTTGTACGCCAAAATCAATGCCAACGTAAGGCGAAAATGTACCGAATTCGGTTGCTTTTACCCAAGCAATATCGTTGTGTAAAACAATATTTTTCTCAGCCGATAAGCTCAAATCATTTAAGCCTCTCACCCTATTTCGTCCCGTTAAATCTTCTTGTTTAATCGAAGGCAAATAATCGCGGCTATATTGTGCTGTGAGCTGATGAGAATGGCGAAAAAGTTGTTCACCAATCGGTTGATAGCGGTTAAATTTCAGCTCAAAATTCCAACGGCTAAAACGATCTTCTGGCTGGTTTTCACCTTTATTTCGCCCCTGTTCATAGCGGAAATCAGTAACAAAAGTGGCATTTTCAAACAGCTGCAAATGATTTAGCCCAATAGAAATGCTCGTTAATTTAGGACTTTGAAGATCTAAAACCACATCATCCAGTCGGTTTTTGCTGTTAATTTTCTCGATCTGCGTTGAAAATGTTGAAATATGGTTAGAACCACGATGGAAAACATAATCTGCGGTTAATCCCGTTTGGAGAGTTTGCCCTTTTTGTTGCAGGCTTAATGTCTGAAGTGAGAGCGGCGTTTTAAATTGGGAAATAGAAACAAAGCCACTGAATGTCCAATAACCATAAGGTAAGGAATAATAGAGCAATGCCGAGCGGCTAAATTGATGACGAAATTTTAGTGTATGCGAACCGCTTAGATAAAGCGTATCTGATAAGCCAAAAGGGGTGCTAATGCTAACAGAGGAACGTACCTGCCAACGATCGTAGGTTCTTGACGCGTAATTATCCAATCCAATTGAACCATTGAAACGAGAAATTGGTTCGTTCGTAAATTTCAGTTTAACTTCGCCATTTTTAGCTGGCAAAACATCAACAGAAACGCTGTTTCCCGTGATGCGATTCGCTTGATCCAGTGCTTGGTCGAGATCTTGCACTTTCAGTGGTTTACCTATCGCATTTGGCAAAATTTGGCTTAAATTAAACCGCTTATTATCGCTTTCTATAGCAGCAATTTTGCCCTCAAATACATGCAGGGTTAAAACGCCTGATTGATCGTCTTCAAACTGAAAAGGGTTGTGAATGTAGCCTTTTCTCACATAGGCTTGAGTAAGTTGTTGGCTCAGCTGATTAAGACGAGCTTCATTCAAACATTCGCTCGATTTAGGTGCAAAAGGCATTGGATCAATAAGCGTTATTCCTTTAAATTTCACACCTTGATAATCTAAACAAATTTGCGAGAAATCGCCATTTTCAACCGCTTGAGAAGTAGATTGGAATTGATGTTGTTCTAACCAACGTTGTTGATTTTGGCTCTGTAGCTCAGAGAATTGCTGTTTAGATTGTTGGAGCGATTGGGTGATATCATCAGCCCAAACATTTGATGAAAAAAGAGTAAGAAGAAAGGGAAAAGCAAATTTATTCATAGCAGCGATAAAATAAAAAATATGATCTGCCCCCCAAAAGTTGGACAGGTTAGTTAACTTAAATATTGAGCTCGGTATTGCACTGGGCTCAATCCTTTGAAAGCAAGTTTAATTCGTTTTTGGTTGTAATACACCAAATATTCTTCAATTTCAGCCTGTAATTCAGCAATTGAATGATAACTCCGTGAGTAAAAGCACTCGGATTTTAATATCGCAAAAAAGCTTTCAATCACCGCATTATCGTAGCAATGTCCTCGGCGACTTATACTTTGCACCGCTTTACCCTCCAACATCTTTACCCATTCCGCCGAGCCATACAATACGCCTTGGTCGCTATGAATAATCGGGCATTCTGTCGGTTTAATCCTACTAAGCCCTTGTTCTAACATCTTTTTTACCAATGAAAACTTCGGGCGTGTTGCAAAGTTATAGGCAATAACTTCTCGGTTAGCCAGGTCCATCAACGGTGAAAAATAAAGCTTTTCTTGCCCAACATGAAATTCCGTTACATCCGTTACCCATTTTTGATTGAGTGCCGTTGCTGTAAAATCTCGATTCAGCAAATTCGGGGCAATATGCGATGTTTTTCCACGTTTTCCATGTCTTTTTTTGCGTAAAATGGAATGAATACCTAACTCGTTCATTAGCTTTAACACCGTCTTATGATTCAAATTAAAACCCATTTGGCGTAATTTGAGTGTCATTGGGCGATAACCATCTCGTTTTCTGTTCTTTTTATACAGCGATAAAATAGCTTCTTTAGCTTCGTGATAATTTCGCTTAATCTCTTTATAGTAAAAGCTTGAGCGAGCCATTTTAGCCACATGAAGTAAATCATTTAATGCGTGGTTTGGCTTCAATCTTTCAATAATTTTTCTTTTTTCTGTCGCTGCTTTTGACGGTCGAGCGCCTCCAACTCCTTTAGATAAGCAATCTCCGCTCGAGCCAAGGCGAGCTCTCGCTGCAGCTTTTTAAACGCTTTAGGTGAAAAGTCTGTGGTTTCTGGAATTTCAATGTCTTTCTTTTTCATCTTTGGCTTCACTATTTTCGGGGTTTGAAGGTTTGTATAAGGCGATTTTACGCCATCAAGCCCTCTTTCTCGAAATGCTTTTAGCCAATAAATGACGAGAGCATGGGAAATTTTATGAAGTTTAGCCACCTCACGGATACCATAATTCTGTTCAGTGACGAGTTTGATAATTTTCAAACGAAATTGATAAGAGTAGGACATAATCTGCACCTCAAATTAGGTGTCCAGGTTTTGGGGTGCAGATCAAATGACCGCACTTTTTTTATTCCTTCACAAATTGTTTAATTTGATCTGAATTCAAATGTCCAGGTTGTGCTTTGATAAGGTTTAAATCCTTATCCAATAGCAAATTAAACGGATAGCCTAACACATTAGCACGTTTAATAATTTCCCCATTTTCATCCAATAATACCGTGATATTTTTATAATCTAGCCCCTTATACCAATTGATAAATTTTTGGCTATTTTGTTCGTTCTTTTGTCCAGGTGAGGCAATTGTAATCACATTAAAATCCAAATTCTTATTAGCACTAAGATCGTCAATTTCCGCTAAACCAGCCAAGCAAATTGGACACCAGGATGCCCACATTTTGATATAAAGCGGCTTGCCTTGATATTGTGATAAAGAGACGGTTTGATTATCCAACGTTTTCAAGGGAACATCAGCCAAAGACACTTTCTCTTGTGCAAAACTCAATGGACTCAAAAACAATAAAAGTGCGGTCAATATTTTTCTCATTTTTTCCTCTTATTTCACAAAGGGAATCAAATCGCCATAGCCTTGTTTTTCCATTTCATCTAATGGAATAAACTTAATCGATGCGCTGTTAATGCAATAACGCAAACCACCTTTATCACGCGGACCATCATCAAACACATGGCCTAAATGGGCATGACCACTGCGACTTAACACCTCAATACGAGTCATATTAAAGCTATTATCTCTTTGATACTCCGCCACTTCAGCGGCAATCGGTTTGGTAAAACTTGGCCAACCACAACCGGATTCAAACTTATCTTTGGAAGAAAATAACGGTTCTCCCGTGGTGATATCCACATAAATACCAGGCGCGAAATTATCCCAATATTCGTTACTAAAAGAACGTTCTGTATGTTTGCCTTGCGTCACATCATATTGAAGTGCTGTCAATTTTTGCTTTAATTCTGTATCACTTGGTTTTGGGTATTTTTTATCATCAATTAATGGCTCATCGGCTTTTTTGATGTCGATATGACAATAGCCATTCGGGTTTTTCTTGAGATAATCCTGATGATACTCTTCCGCCTCTACATAATTTTTCAGCGGTTCCACTTCAATTTGAATCGGTTCTTGATATTTACTTTGTAAAGTTTTCAATGCCGCTTCAATAACGGCTTTATCTTGTTCGTTTTGATAATAAATGCCCGTGCGATATTGTCTGCCACGATCATTGCCTTGCTTATTGATACTGGTTGGGTCGATAACACGGAAATAATATTGCAGCAATTTATCTAACGAAATTTTATTTGGATCGTAAGTGACTTTCACCGTTTCTGCATGATCTGTTGCATGCAATAATTGATAATTCGTGGTATCGCCTTTTCCATTGGCATAGCCAGAAACGGCATCAGTCACGCCTTGAATGCGTTCCATATAAGCTTCTAATCCCCAAAAGCAGCCACCAGCAAGATAAATAATTTGTTGTTCTTGTTTACTTTCCATTGTCATTTTTTGCTCCTTTGATGATTCTGTGTGATCAGCATACGTTAAACTACTTTGCAAACCGCCAAAAAGTGCGGTCAATATGAGAAATGTTTTTGTATATTTCATTTTCTTTCCTTATTATAGAAAAATCTTCAGCTTACATTTGATTAGACGAAGACAAACCCATTTTCTTACAAAATAAGGCAATTTTTTTACCGCACGTTGTGCAAGGAACCCTTATGCCAAACATACATCTCCGCAATCATTATCAAAAAGCTGTTGTTTGTATGGTGTTAGCTTACATCAGCATTGCCTTAATGGGCGTATTTGTAAAATACGCCTCTGATGAATTACCGTCCAGTGAAATTTTATTTTCCCGCTTCTTTATTGGTTTTGTTTTTCTCTTGCCCTTTTTGATTAAAGATGGAGATTTCAAAGTCGATATGTCGCAATGGAAATTTCTCGTTTTGCGCAACCTCGCCGGCATTGCCAGTATGTTGCTAACCTTCTACGCCATTAAATATTTGCCGATTTCTATTGCGATTTTATTGATGAATACGTCCGCACTTTTTGTGCCTTTACTACTGTTTTTCTTTAAAGTCAGAACGCCATTAAAAGTATTAGCTTGCAGTTTTATGGGTTTTATCGGTGTATCCATCATTATGCTGACCAACGGTTCAATGAATATCAACCCTATCCATGTAGGCTATGCTTTGGGTGCTGCAGTATTGGCTGCGATGGCGTTTATCAGTTTACAAGAGCTCAATAAACACAACTCACCTAAAAATATCGTGTTTTACTTTCACTTATTAGGCTCGATTTTGTTGCCGCTCTTTTTTATTGCTCAATGGGAAATACCAACACTACATGGATTCACATTACTGCTTTTAGTGGGTGGATTCGGTCTTATTTTCCAATTATTACTCACTCGCGCCTTTAAATACGCGCCTGCCAATGTCATTACGCCTTTTGCTTTTACCGGTGTCATTTTTTCCAGTATCTGTGACTGGTTATTCTGGGATAACGTACCAAGCCTAAATTTCTGGATTGGTTCATTAGTCATTATTATTGCCGTCAGTTTACTTGCCAGAATGCGGGCAAAATAGAGAGATCCGACCAAATAGCTAAAATATAACTATTCTCAATAACATTGTTTGAATGTATAATCCTAATGCTTTTTATTATTGAGGACACAACATGAAAAAATTATTAAAAACCACTTTAGCTTCTGCATTATTAATGGCGTCTGCATTTGCTAGTGCCGTGACGGTTAAAGATGCAAAAGGTGAATTTACCCTTGATAAAACCCCAAGCCGTGTTGTGGCATTGGAATATTCTTTTGTGGATGCTTTAGCCCAAGTCGGAGTTAGCCCAGTAGGTGTGGCCGACGATAACAAAATCGATCGTATTTTGCCGCAAGTGCGCGAAAAAATTGCTGCATGGCAATCCGTTGGCACGCGTTCTCAACCGAGTCTTGAAGTGATTGCTTCCCTCAAACCCGATTTAATTATTGCCGATCCTTCCCGTCACACAGCGGTGTTTGAAGAATTGAAAAAAATCGCACCAACGGTGATGTTTGATTCCCGTCATGAAAGCTACCAAGGAAATCTTGAAACCGCACAGAAAATTGGTGATTTAGTGGGTAAAAGCGCTGAAATGAAAGCGAAGATCAATGAACATAATGATTACATCGCCAACATTGCAAAAAATCTAGGTGTACAAGGCAAAAAAGCCTCATTTGGTACTTCCCGAGAAGATAAATTTAATATCCAAAATGCCAATGGTTATGTGGGTAGTTTCTTAACAACATTAGGTTTTGCCCCAACCAAACTCAATAGCGATCAGGCTTCTGTTGAAATCAACCTTGAACAATTAGTGATGGAAAAACCAGAATACTTGTTCATCGCCCATTACCGTGATGAAAGTATTGCGCGCAAATGGGAAGCTGAGCCACTTTGGAAAGCGATTCCTGCCGTAAAAGCAAATCATGTTTACAGCGTTGACTCGGACATGTGGGCGCGTGGTCGCGGCTTAGAAGCGAGCAAAATTATGGCAAAACAAATTGAAGGTTTCGTGAAACAAAAATAATGATGAAGCCCACTTTCCGTTGGGGACTTCCCCTTATCATTCTGGCTTTCCTATTATGGGGAAGCCTGTTTTTGTATTATCCCATCGAAATCCGACCGCTTGTAGCGTTACAAGCGTTCCTTCCCGATGGAGATGAAATTGTCAAAATTACGGTTACCGATTTACGCCTACCGCGTGCATTAGTTGGCATGATTTTAGGCGCCAATCTTGCGGTGGCGGGAGCGTTGTTACAAACCATTACCCGCAATCCACTGGCCTCACCTACGCTACTCAGCGTAAACTCGGGAGCCAGCCTTGCTATGGTTAGTGCCAGTGCTTTTAGCCCTTTGATTCTTTCTGGTTATAGTATTGCTTTAGTGGCTAGCATCGGCGGCGGTCTGAGTTGGTTTGTGGTAATGCTGATCAGCAATGGTTGGAAAGACAACAGTGGAGATCGTAGCCGAGTGATTTTAGCGGGGATTGCGGTATCACTACTGTGTGCAGCGCTCACAAAATTAGTGCTCATTATCGCTGAAGATCATGCCTTCGGTATTATGAGTTGGCTAGCGGGTGGCATTGCACATGCTCGTTGGAATGAATTATTGACGTTATTTCCATTCTTTATTTTGACCGCACTTTTCTGTCTGCTTTTTGCTAGCCGTTTAAATTTACTCAATTTAAGTGATGAATCCGCGCGTTCACTAGGCATCAATCTCTTTCGTTTACGCTGGTACGCTAATATCATTGCATTATTGATTGTGGGTTCAAGCGTGAGTGTTGCCGGTCCAGTTGCCTTTATCGGCTTACTCGTGCCTCATCTTGCTCGCTATTGGATTGGTTATGACTTGCGAAAATCGCTCCCTATGGCGATGTTACTCGGTGCAATTTTAATGCTCGCTGCAGATACCATTGCCCGCGCGGTCAACTTCCCTAGTGAAGTACCAGCTGGTGCGGTGCTTGCCTTAATCGGTGCACCAGTCTTTGTATTATTTGCCAGAGGAAGACACTAATGCGAACCTCTCATGTATCTTTTCGTGCTATCAGCTTTTATGTCGTCACGCTTAGTCTAATGGTACTGCTCTTTGGGTTGAGTATTCGTCTCGGCACTTATACGCTTTCCTTTGAGGAAATTTGGGCGGCCTTTCAGCCTGATGATAAAAACTATTTTACCTTGATGGAATATCGCCTACCCCGTGCGGTATTAGCGATTTTATTAGGCGGTGCCTTAGCGATTTCTGGTGTGCTCGTACAAAGCGTGGTGCGTAATCCACTTGCCTCTCCCGATATTTTAGGGATTAACAATGCAGCGGGGTTAATTGCTGTTTCGGTATTGATGTTCTTGCCAAACTTAGCATTTTACTGGATGCCGATTTTTGCCTTTTTAGGTGGTGTGCTCTCTTTTGTCATTTTATGGATCGTGTGCGGTTTTAACTTCCGCCCTATCAAAATGGCAATCATTGGAGTCGCACTGTCCGCATTGTGGGCAGCTATTAGTCATTATCTAATGCTTACCAATCCGGTCGAGATCAATACGGCGATGTTATGGCTCACAGGAAGCCTGTGGGGGCGTAGCTGGTCTTATTTAAATGTGGTATTGCCATGGTTAGTGGTATTGCTACCCTTGCCATTTATTTTCTGTCGTGATCTCGACACCCTTGGTTTAGGTGAAAACAAAGCCTCCACCTTGGGCGTGACCGTAAATAAAGTGCAAATCAGCGTTTTAGTGTTAGCGGTGGCCCTTTCTACTACAGCCGTGGCAATTTGTGGTCCGATTGCCTTTTTAGGCTTGGTGGCTCCACATCTTGCCCGTCGTTTAGTCGGCGGCAGACATCGTACCCTATTACCGGCAGCCTTGATTATTGGCGCCCTCTTATTACAACTTTCGGATATTTTGGCGCGGGTGATTGACCCACCAACTGAACTGCCAGCGGGTATTCTGACCGCGATTATCGGTGCGCCATATTTCTTCTACTTATTGATGAGAACTAAATAATGAGCATTGAAATCAATAATTTATCTTTAGGTTATCAAGATAAACTCGTCGTTAAAAATCTGTCACTAAAGTTCCCGAAAAATAAAGTGATTGCGTTAATTGGTCCAAATGGTTGTTGTAAATCCACCACATTAAAAGCAGTGGCTCGCTTGCTTAAACCAAAACAAGGCTCAATCACCCATAAAGGTCAGGATATTTGGCAAAAAAGCCCTAAAGAATATGCCCAAGAATTGGCTTTTCTCCCGCAGCAACACTTGGTACCCGAAGGGATTAAAGTGCGGGAATTGATCGCCTACGGGCGTTCGCCTTACTTAAATCTTTGGGGCAAACTTAGCCAAAAAGATGAAGAATTAGTTAATTGGGCGATGGCGCAAACACAAACTGCCGAACTCGCCGAACAGTTGGTTTCTGATTTATCTGGTGGTCAACAACAACGGGTATTTTTAGCCATGACACTTGCGCAAGATGCCGAATTAGTGCTACTCGATGAGCCTACCACTTATCTGGATTTAAACCGCCAAGCAGAACTCATGGGCATGATGCGACAAATGCAACAAAACGGTAAAACCGTGATTACGGTGTTACATGACCTCAACCAAGCCTGTCGCTATTGCGATCACTTAATCGTCATGAAAAAAGGTGCCGTAATGGCACAAGGCACACCTGATGAAGTGATGACCGAAGAATTGCTGAAGGATGTTTTTGATTTGGATGTCATCATTCATCGTGATCCTATCAGCAATACACCAATGTTTATTTTGAAATAACCTACTATCACTTCTCTAAATATAAAGCTTTATTGTAGGGTAGTAACAATATTGGTCTCTTCTCACCATATCAGAAAATATCATTCACATAAAAAATTAATATAAAAAACCGCACTTTGATTTAAAAACCAAAGTGCGGTTATTTTTAGAAATGTTCAATTAGATAACTATATTCTCTAATTAAGCTTTTGGACCTGCTGCGATAAGTGCTTTACCTTCTGCATTAGTCGCATATTTTTCGAAGTTTTTCACGAAACGTCCTGCAAGGTCTTTCGCTTTCGCTTCCCATTGTGCTTTATCCGCATAAGTATCACGTGGGTCTAAGATCGCAGAATCTACACCAGGTAATGCTTTTGGAATCGCTAAATTAAAGATTGGTAACTCGCCCATTTCAGCTTTTTCGATAGAACCATCTAAGATAGCATCGATAATACCACGCGTATCTTTAATTGAGATACGTTTACCTGTACCGTTCCAGCCAGTATTTACCAAATACGCTTCTGCACCTGCCGCTTGCATACGTTTAACTAACACTTGAGCATATTGCGTTGGATGTAAAGTTAAGAATGCTGCACCGAAACAAGCAGAGAAAGTTGGAGTCGGCTCAGTAATACCACGCTCTGTACCAGCTAATTTAGCAGTAAAGCCCGATAAGAAGTAGTATTTGGTTTGCTCTGGTGTCAATTTAGACACTGGCGGTAATACACCGAATGCATCCGCAGTTAAGAAAATGACTTTCGTTGCATGTCCTGCGCGAGACACCGGTTTAACAATATTATCAATGTGATAAATTGGATAAGACACACGAGTATTTTCAGTTTTAGAACCGTCATCAAAATCAACTGAACCGTCAGCACGAACAACGACGTTTTCTAATAATGCATCACGGCGGATCGCACGGTAGATATCTGGTTCATTTTCTTCAGAAAGATGGATAGTTTTTGCGTAGCAACCACCTTCAAAGTTGAAGATACCTACATCATCCCAACCGTGTTCATCATCACCAATTAATTGACGTTTCGGATCGGTAGACAGCGTAGTTTTACCTGTACCTGATAAACCGAAGAATACGGCTACATCACCGTCTTTACCTACGTTAGCAGAACAGTGCATTGCACCTACACCTTTAAGTGGTAAGAAGTAGTTCATCATGGAGAACATACCTTTCTTCATTTCGCCGCCATACCAAGTACCGCCGATTAATTGAATACGTTCAGTCAAGTTGAATGCGACGAAGTTTTCAGAGTTCAACCCCTGTTCTTTCCAGTTCGGGTTGGTGCATTTAGAACCATTCATTACCACGAAATCTGGTTTAAAGGTTTGTAATTGTTCTTCTGTTGGACGAATGAACATATTTTTCACAAAGTGTGCTTGCCATGCTACTTCCGTCACAATACGAACCGCAATACGGTCTTTTTCACTTGCACCACAGAAACCATCCACCACAAATAAACGTTTACCAGAAAGTTGTTTAGTCACAAGACCTTTCAGGCTTGACCAAGTTTCTTGAGTCATTGGTTTGTTATCGTTTTTAGCTACATCAGATGTCCACCATACGGTATCTTTTGTAGTGTCATCTAAAACGATATACTTATCTTTCGGTGAACGACCAGTAAAGATCCCAGTATCTACTGCCACCGCACCAGTTGTGGTAAGCGTACCTTTTTCAAAACCTTCTAAACCTGGTTTCGTTTCTTCTTCAAAAAGTTGTTCATAACTTGGGTTATAAACCACTTCTTGTACGTTACGAATGCCAACGGCTTCAAGTTCTTTAATTACGTTTTTAACATCAGTCATAGTTCACCTCTTGGTTAAAGTCTAAAAATTTTTCCTGTAGACATTGTAGGTGAATTACCAGAAAAAAAATGTTAACTAGATCTCATTTTTGAACATTCATTAGAAATTTCTACCTATTTTTGGGTGGCTTAAGAGGCGAAAATACAATAAGGTTGATTTACCCATCACATTTTCGATATAGTGATAACCATTATCAACTTAATACTCGATAACGATGTTCTCATTTCTACGTTTACCTTTTTTATTTTCTCTGCTGATATTTACACAAAGCACGCAAGCTGAACCCGATTTTAAAATTCCACCTATTCAAGAAAGCATGAAAAAAATGTATCAAATTCAACAAAAAGATTTTACCTTTGAAAACAAACATTATCGTTTATTTATTGCGGTACCGCCAAAAACATCACAAAAACTGACCGCACTTTATACGTTAGATGGCAATGCTCAATTTCCACTAGCGGTGAATGCTGTCAATCCCAATAAACCGCTCCCGCTTATTGTCGGTATCGGTTATGTATCTGATAAAGCTTATGCGATTGAGGAACGAATGAGAGACTACACGTTTCCAGCTGAAGGTGCTGAATTTGCTAAAGGAGGAAAAGCCGCCGATTTTTTACGTTTTATTCAAGAAGATGTAAAGCCTTATATTGAACAGCATTTCGATATAAATAAGGAAAAACAATATTTCTTCGGTCATTCTTTTGGTGGATTATTTGGATTGTATGTACTCTTCCATCAACCGGATTTATTTCAACATTACACCTTGGCAAGCCCTTCTCTTTGGTGGGGGAATGGCTCATTTCTACCTCAAAATGAACCATGGATTAGCCAAAAACCATCACATATTCTGATTACATTAGGCTATTATGAAGAGCATCCTGAAGAGGATCCGAATATGACTGAAGAACAATTACAACGAATTAATCAACGGAAACAAATGAGAACAATCAATGCGCATCAATTGGCGGAAATATTGAAAAAACAAGGTAATTCCGTAGAGTTTATTTCCATTCCCAATAAAAATCATGGTGGCTCGATTCCAGATGCCATCAAACATTGCTTAGAACAAGTTCAACAATAAAAGTGCATAAAAAAATCCCCGTTATCATGAACGGGGATTTTTCTTATTGGGCTTGTTTGAGTTTATCAATCGCTTCTTTATTGAAGAAGTAATGCGTGCCACAACATTCACACTGCATATCAATGCTGCCTTTATGCTCCTCTAAGATTTCCTCAATTTCAGCTTCTGGAATCAGCAACAATGCTGCCCCTGAACGCTCAGGTGAGCAGCCACAGAAGAAAGAAACAGTTTGCGGTTCAAACACTTCCACTACTTCTTCGTGATATAAACGATAAAGCAATTCTTCCGCGGGTAATCCAAATAACTCCTGATCTTTTACGGTTGCCGCCAACGTAGTTAAATGCTCAAAATCCTCTGGCGTACCTTGCCCATCGGGCATGATTTGCAACAACATCCCTGCAGCAACTGGTTTGCCTTCATATTCACCTGTACGAATAATAAGTTGGGTTTGTAATTGTTCTGAACGAACAAAATAATCTTCTAAACATTCCGTAATCGTTGGTTTATCTAAACCGATAACGCCTTGATAACGTTCACCTTCAGTTGGCGCAATCGTAATCACTAATACGCCTTTGCCGATCATATCATGAAGGCTCATACCATCTTGAATATTACCTTGTACACGTGCTAATGCACGGATCTGTTGTTGGTCATTACCATTTACTAAAGCTAATTTTAATGGGCCATCACCTTGAATTTGAACAGTAATATTACCGTTAAATTTTAATGTTGCGGTCAACAAATTAGTTGCTACCATCATCTCACCCAATAAGTTTTGTACTGCTTTTGGATAATGATGAGTATTCAAGGTATCAGTAAAAGTTTGGTTTAATCGCACCCATTCACCACGCACTGCACGGTTTTGAAAAAGGTAACGGTAAAGTTTGTCATTATCTTGAGTATAATTCATTATTTGTTCCTATTTATTCTTTGAGTAAAAAGTGCGGTCAATTTTGTGAATAAATCTAAAACGTTCAAAAAAGAGTCGTTTTGTTACCGCACTTCGTGTCTGTGCAGTATTATGGGGGTGAAAATCAAAATTACAAGCCAAAAAGAAAAGCGGATAGCTTTCACTATCCGCTCGCTTTATTAAATTAAACTGATAAATTACCAGTATGCACGTAAACCGATAACAGTTTTGAAATCACGGCTACGATCTACAGTGCTGTTTTCATATTTAGTACGAGTTGCTTGCCATTCTAAGAATGGTTTCACTTTTAAAGAACCTTGTTTAAATACATAGTACTCGGTACCCATTAAGAATTGGCGATCTGTTGATTTTGAATATGCAGAACCTACAGGTAAAGTTTTCTCAGTTTTGTAAGAATACATTGCATATACATTCCAGTCTTCATTTAAACCTTGGCGAATTACTGCAGTCACTTCATTATTTTTTACTTTGTTACCTGCACCATCTTTATTTTTAGTATCTTTGTGAGCAAGGTCTAAACCATAAGTAGTGTGAACAAAGTTATATGCTAAACCTAAAGCATAAGCATTGCTGTAGTATTCCGTTTTGTTAGCATTTTCAGAGATTTCACGAGTGAAACCTGCTGCGACAGTTACATTTTGGATACTATCAATTTCATGATCAAAGATAAGACCTGTACCCCAAGTGTTTTTACGGTTATTTTTTAAATCCACGTTTTTGATGTTACGTTTGCTTGAACCGCCGTAGTACGCACCAAATTTCACTTTATTTGAACCATAGTCACCATTATAAACATATTGTGTTACACGACGAGCTGAAGTCTCTAATAAACCATCAGTCAAGCTATAAGTATTTGCTAAATCACTTTGTGTTACTTCATCAGTGATAGTTACCATGTTACCGTAAGTTAACTCACCGAATTGTTTGTGGCCAAAACCAGCATAAAGTTGGCGAGTATAAACATGATCAAAATCGTGTTGTGAAGGCGCATCACCACGCATACGCCATTCCGCACGACCTAAAGCATAGAAGTCGCCACCTAAACTTTGTTTTAATTTAAAGCCAAAACGTGAACCATCGTTATCAACTGCATGGTTGATGTGCTCTTTAGTTACATCACCATTTACATAGTTAGTTTTGTTAGAGGTGCTTTCCCATTTCGCACGTAAAGAACCGTAAAAACCAACATCTGTACCAGTTTGGTCAATGTGGAAGTTATAAGCTTGTGCAGAACCTGCTGCTAATGCCGCTACAGATAAAGCAAGAAGTGTTTTTTTCATAACGCTTTCCCTATTATTTAATGAAGTTTATTAAAAAATTGAACTTTTTTCAGTTTATACACTACAACCTAAATGGTCAACCTTAAATTATTCCAACTATCAGAAAATAGGCAATATTTTGACTAAAATCAATCCCGATAAATATATTTTTGATTATTTTATCGCCTATTTAATTAATAAATTTAGCATTGAAAACACTTGATCTGACTTAATATTTTCCATTGAACTTGCCGATAAGTAATGCTGATTTTTACCATAACAGCCAATCAATTTAGGATCAGTTGCACCATAAAGCGTAATATTGGGTTTATCCAGTGCGGCAGTCAAATGGGCAAGCCCTGTGTCTACCGATACAACGGCTTTTGCATTGGCAATTTGTTCAGCCAATTCATGCAATGAAAGCCTAGGCAAAACAACTACATGAGATAAGCCAACAGCCAATCGCTCTGCTCTCGTCTTTTCTTTTTCATTCCCCCAAGGTAAACGAACTTGAATAGAAAGTGCAGTCAGTTTTTCAATTAAATTTCGCCATTCACGTTCTGGCCAATGCTTTTCATCCCTTGTTGTAGCGTGAAAAAAGAGCACATAAGGTTTGATAGCATCAACGGAAATAAAATGACGAGCAATATCATAATCCCCTTTTCCTTTCGGTAATGGATAAGATAAGGCTTGAGAAAAAAGTTGGCGAATACGTTCTACCGCATGTTGTTGATAGGAAATCGCGTATTTTTTATCGTAGAAAAATGAAGCAATCGGCTCTCGGATACTTTTGCGATCATAGCCATGCTTAATGCCATTGGCTAAGCGTGTCGCAAAAAAGGCACTTTTAAAAAGCCCTTGTGCATCAATTACCGCATCATAGTTTTCGGCCTGCAACAAAGTGCGGTAATTTTTCCACTCATTTCTTGTTTGAATGGAAAAAGGTGATTTACGCCAACGGCGCAAAGCAATAGGAATCACGCGATTCACGGCCGAATACCAACGTGGGATTTCGGCAAAATTCTCTTCCACCACCCAATCAATAGATAAATTAGGAATAGCACGCTGTGCATCAGTCAATGCCGGTAAAGTATGAATCACATCCCCCATAGAGGAAGTCTTAATCACACATACTTTCATTTAATTAACCTTCTTCCCCAGTGCATAATCCCAAGCCCAGATACGGCTAAAATGCCCCCAATAATTAAGAAGGAATCCACTTGTTCATTCAACCAAACGGCTGAAAATAAAATGCCTAAAATCGGCACAAGAATAATGTAAGCCGAGGCATTGCCTGCCCCTAAGTGTTTCACACCATCAAAATACCATGCATAAGCCAATACCGTTGAGCCAAATGCAAGACCAAGTAAACTAAACCATTGCGATCCATTTAATTGAAATACGGTTGCCCAATCTTCCGCACTTTCCGTCCATAATGCTGCCAACGTCAGCATGAAAAAACCAAAAGTAGAAGAAATCGTGGTAGCGGTGAGAGAATCAATTCCGATTAATACTTTACGAGCCAATAAAGTATAAGCAACCCAGCAAACTAAAGCACAAAGCAATAACATTTGACCGAATCCAAAATTTTGTAAGAGATGTGTTGGATTCCCTTTTGTCATGGCTAACAAAGAACCGCTAATGGCAATAATCATCCCTAATACAACCCAGCGATTCCATTTTTCTTTAAATAATAAAATAGCAAAAAACATCGTAAAGACAGGATTAGAGGCAACAACCATCGTTCCTTGCCCTGCTGGAACATATTTCAAACCCCAAATAAAGAAAGTCGAATAACCAAAAATCCCAAGCAAAGCCGTTAACAATAACCCCACCCATTGATTAGGTCGCAGTTGTTTAGCATATTTGAAACGATTCGCCGCATATAGCCAAATAATGAGTGGAATAATGGCGAAAAAAAAGCGCACGCTTGAAGCAATAAATGTCGGCATAGCTTGGGCAACCACTCGTCCCCAAGGCCAAGAGGCGCCCCATAAAATCACCATTCCAATTAATTGTAAATGTATGCGAATAGGGTTCATTTTGCTAATAATGCCTCTAATTTTTCTAATGCCATTTCCGGTGTAATATCAATCAAACTTTGATGATACCCTTCCGAGCTATCTGTGCTTTTACGCACTTTAATTAAATCGCCTTCAATTAAACGAATAATCACGGCTTTATCTGATAATGGAGGTGTATACGTTGGGCTAGTTGGGCCATAAAGCGCAACCAATGGGCGATCTGTGGCTGCCGCAATATGCATTAAGCCGCTATCATTGCTCACCACTGCCGTGCAGTTGGCAATTAAATCCACCGCTTGATTCAGGTTAGTTTGTCCAGCCAAATTCAAACAGAATGGTTGAAGTTCAACAGGCAATACATTGCGAATTTGCTCTCCTGCTTCTACATCTTTTGGTGAACCAAATAATTCTACCGCATAGCCTTTTTCAATGAGCATTTCTGCCAATTTAGCATAATGGTAGTGAGGCCAACGTTTTGCTGGACCAAATTCAGCCCCAGGACAGAACCCAATAATTGGACGTTCGCCTAAAAGTGCGGTTTGTTTTTCAAATTTTTTTAAGGTTTGAGTTTGTTGCGCTGGCTCAACCGTCAAATAGGGTTTTAAGACAGGAATATCATCAGCTTTTGGTACAGCATCTTTTTCAAAAGCCAATGCAACATAACGCTGCACCATCATTGGATAATCTTTTTTATTGGCTCGTAAATCATTCAATAAAATGTAACGGCTTTCGCCTTTCCAACCACGACGATGGATAATTTTTGCAAAAAAAGGAATAAACGCAGATTTCAATGAATTAGGCAAAACAATCGCCATGCCATATTGTTCACGCAAAGACTTTCCTAAACGATAACGCGTTCCCAATTCAAAGGCTCCGTGCCCTAATGGCATTTCAATCGCCTTACGCACCTCTGGCATACGCGCAAGCAAAGGCTTACACCAATTCGGTGCCATCACATCAATATTGCAGTTTGGATATTGAATTTTCAGTTGCTGGTACAAACTGTGTGACATCATCATATCGCCAACCCAAGAAGGGCCAATAATTAGAATATTCATTTTCTGTCTTTCAGATAAAAGTGCGGTCAAAAATACTTGTTATTATGGCACAGAGTTGAATAAAAATATGCTCCTTTAACAATTTAGTCGAAACTCTTTAGGAGTCATTTCGAATTCTTTCTTAAACACAGAATAAAAATATTGAACAGAAGGATAACCACAAATATCTGCAATTTCTTGAATAGAAATATCAGTTTGTTCTAATAAATTTTTAGCTCTAGCGATTTTTTCTTCATGAATAACTTGGTGTATTGTTCTATCCATTTCGTTTTTAAAACGTTGTTCAAGATTAGAGCGCGATATTTCCAAATGGTCCAAAACCTGTTCTACTTTAATACCATGGCATGCCCGGTGACGAATATAATGCATAGCTTGTATAACAAGAGGATCGCTCAAGGAACGATAATCAGTAGAATTTCGTGTATGAACTGTAATTGGCGGAATTAAAATAGGTGTGCTAGGAGCTTTTTGTCCATTAAATAATTTATGTAATAACTTTGCTGCTTGATATCCAATTTCTCTTGCTCCTTGCTCTACAGAAGAAAGAGATACTCGCGATAAATATTGGATCAATTCTTCATTATCAATACCAATCACACAAAGCTCTTCAGGTACAGCAATTTTACTGTACTCACAAGCCTGCAACAAATGACGAGCACGCGCATCCGTAACAGCAATAATACCAGTATGAGAAGGAAGAGATTTTAACCAGACAATTAGCTTTTGTTGCTCTTCCAACCAATTTTGAGCATGAACCTGCACCCCCTCATATAGGTAAATAGGATAATGATTTTTCTCCATCAACTCTACAAAAGCATCTCTTCGTTCTATAGACCAATGCTTATGAGTATTTACTTGCAAACCATAAAACGCAAACTGTGACAGCCCCTTCTCCTGTAAATGAGATAAAGCCATTTCAACCAATGCTGCATTATCTGTTGCTACATAAGGAAAGTGAGGATAAAAATCAACTTGTTTATAAGAACTGCCGACTGCGATAGTAGGAATAAGAGTATGTTGCAACAATTCGACGGTTTTCGGATCATCAAAGTCCGCAATAATACCATCAATAGAAAGTTGATTAATGGTATTAGTATGATAGACAAATTCATCTTCTACAAAAATATCCCACATACATTGTGATGCCTGAATATATTGTCCAATACCCTCCACCACCTGCCGATCATACACCTTGTTTGCATTAAATAAGAGGGCAATTTTGTAGTATTGTTCCGTCATTTTATATCCTTATCTATGGGAAACTTCTGTTTAAGTTATAATAGAAAAGATATTTAGCTTCAAGATAAAAATAGCCAGAATAACTAGCTATTTTATATTCAATACCATGTTTATTTTTTTAGTTTTGCAATACCTATGCCACTTGCACCATAAATAACAGCAAATATAATCCCACTCCAACACAACACTGCCCAAGGTAAATAAGATAATGTAGCTACCCCTAAAGTTCCCGCCATATATGCACCTGCTGCAGTCCAAGGTAAAATTGGTTCAATAATCGTAGCAGAATCTTCAGCTGTTCGACTTAGATTTTTTGGATGTAATCCTTTTTCTACATACGCATCTTTAAGCATTTCTCCTGGAATTAGAATAGAAATTTGCCCATTACAAGTAATCCCAATCATTGTTAGACCGCAAAGAATCGTTGTAATAATCAAAGAAAGAGTTGAATGAACAAAGGTGAGTAATTTTTGAATAATTACAGTTAATGCACCGCTCAATTGTAATACACCAGCAAATGATAATGCACAGAAACAAATTAATAGTGTTCCCATCATTGAATTCATTCCACCACGATTCAACAAACGACTTAAATCAGAGCTAACTGAAGTATGGTGAATCATTGAGGTATCAAATCCATTAACTGCGCTATTAATCACATCAGATAGAGAGAATTTTTGAATTAAGATAGCATTAATAATTGCGATAAATGCTGATAATAACATCACTGGAATAGTCGGTTTCTTAGTAATAGAGCCCCATAATACAATAGCGACTGGAATAAGTAATAGAAAGTTAAAATGATAAACTTGCTCTAGCTCATGAATCATTGTATTTACTTTTTCTGGAGTAGCCACATTAGAAAAATCGTAGTTTAAACCATATACAACATAGACAGTAGCCGAAAGAATAAAAGATGGTAATGTTGTATAAAGTAAGTGAGAGATATGCTCATATAAATCTACGCCAGCAGCTGCGGATGCAATATTGGTTGTATCAGATAATGGCGATAATTTATCTCCAAAATACGCACCCGCGACTACAGCACCTGCTGTAGCAGCCAAATTGGCGTCTAATCCAATCGCAACTCCCATAAATGCCACCCCAACAGTCCCTGCGGACCCCCAAGAGGTTCCAGTACAAATAGAAACAATAGCAGTAAGGAATAAAGCTGTCACATAAAGATATTCTGGTGATATCGCTTTTAGTCCGTAGTAGATCATCATAGGAATTGTTCCTCCACTAATCCAAGTTCCAATTAATAATCCTACAGTAATTAAAATTAATAGCGCAGGCATTGTTTTAGCTATTTTTTCTGAAATGGCGTCTAAAATATCTAAATAGCAATGACCTAATTTAATAACTAAAAAACCAGCAAATACCGTTGAAATAATCATTAATGGCTCTGCTGGCAAATCAAATAAAGCATACCCAAGCCCTAACAGTAATAGCATCACTATGATTGGTGAAAAAGCTTCTAATGTTGTTGGCATTCTTGTACGATGAGTGGTTTTCATATTAAATCTCCCTATTGTTTAATAAACAAAACCCATTTTTGATTCGATTCAATGCTTCTAATAATTTTTCTCTAGGCATAGCGACATTCATACGAAAGAAACCGTCTCCCTCTTTGCCAAATTCACTCCCCAAAGATACTTTTACTCTTGATAAATTATTAATCCAATAAGCTAATTCATTTTCATTTATACTTAGCTTTTTATAGTTTATCCAAAGTAAATAAGTTCCATCACTTTCAGTAATATCTAATAATGGAATATACTCATTGAAAAATTCTTTTACTATCTTCTTATTATTCTTTATGTATTCTTTTAGATAGATCACCCAGTCAGTACAATATTTATACAGCGAAATAATGGCTGGTATAGAGAAATAATTTGGATTATGTATACCTAATGCCATCATTTCTTTTATAAATTTTTCTCGAATTTCTTTATTCTCAATAATTAGGTTAGCTATTTCCAATCCAGGAATATTAAAAGTTTTTGCTGGAGATAAACAGATCATTGAGTGATTTGCTACCCATTCATCTAATGATGATATTAGATAGTGGGAATTATTTGTTAATGTAAAGTCTGCATGGACATCATCGGAAATGATAAATACATTATATTTTTTAGCTAAGTTTATAATTTCAATAAGGACTTCTTTGTTCCAAATCGTTCCAGTTGGGTTATGAGGAGAAATTAAAACAAATACTTTAGAATGTTCAAAACATTCCTCTAATAAATTAAAATCAATACGATACTTTCTATTCTCATAAACCAAAGGACATTTATATAATTTTCTGTCATTTAATTTTATCGTGTTTAATATTGGACTATATGAAGGTGATAGAATGCATATTCCATCAGTTTCTTTTGTAAATGCTCGTATATAAATAGATATGGCTTGAATTATTCTTGGGCAAAATACAATTTTTTCAGAGAGAACAGAATAATGATATTGTTCGAAAATATAATCACTGATTATCTTGTGATAGTCGGCTGGTAATTCAGTATAACCATAAATTCCTAAACGATTAAATTTTTCTAATTCATCTATCATCACTTGAGGTGCTGGAATATCCATATCCGCAACAGACATTGGAATAATATCATTATCTACATTCCATTTAGCACTAAATGTATTTAGGCGATCAATAATCACATCAAAATTATAAAAATTATTCATTATTCCTCCTGATGTATAAGGCAAATTTACTTTAGTCAAAGAAGGAAAGAATTAAAATTACTAAAACTACTTTATCTATTACGTTTTTTCACAACTGTGATCTAGTCCACAATTGTAAATAATCACTATAAAAGATTAAATAATGTAACGGATAAGAACTTGTTTTTTCATAAAAAGATGAAAAACTTCATCATCTAGAAACCAGTATGTTAGGTAACCATTTCTATAAAATTAAAAAACCGCCATTTTATAAATGACGGTTTAAAATTAATAATTACATCTTTTTCTTATTACTAGTATCTATCCATACAGCAAGTAACAAAATGCCACCTTTGACAATATATTGCCAAAAAGTTGGCACATCAAGCATACTCATACCATTATCAAGCGATGCGATGATAAGTGCGCCAATAACGACCCCAAACACACTTCCTACACCACCAGCTAAGCTTGCCCCTCCAATGACACAAGCTGCAATCGCATCTAGTTCTGCATTTTGCCCAGCAGATGGTGAACCTGCACCTAAACGAGCACTTAAAATCAACCCTGCTATTGCAACTAACACACCATTCATTGCAAATATAATCAGTTTTGTTTTCTCTACATTGATACCAGATAATTTTGCCGCATCAATATTGCCTCCAATCGCATAAACGTGGCGACCGAATGAAGTTTTACGAGAGAGGAATAACCCTAAGATTGCAAGAACTGACAGTACTAAAACAGGAAATGGAATGCCACGATAATCATTAAGTAAATAAATTGCACCTAATACAATTACTGCAAACAAAGCATATTTCGTAAAATCTTTTGATAATGCAGACACTTCCAGTTGAAGCTGTTGGCGACTTCTACGTTGATAATTTCCCCAAAGAACAAATCCAATAACTACAATACCACCTAAGATACCCCCTGCAATATCTGATAAATAACCTTGCCCAATAACTGTCATAGTTACACTAATAGGAGATACAGTTGTGCCATTAGTCAAACCAATCAAAATTCCACGGAATGCGAGATAACCTGCAAGTGTGACAATGAAGGATGGCACTTTGCGATAAGCCACCCACCAACCATTCCAAATACCAAAAATTAAACCAAGAGCAATTGTTGCAATAATAGTTACAGGTAATGGGAAGCCCCACCAAACATCGGCAATAGCTGCAAATCCGCCCAGTAGGCCCATAAGTGAACCAACAGATAAGTCAATTTCAGCAGAAATAATGACAAAAACCATTCCAATTGCAAGAATGCCGGTAATTGAAGTTTGGCGTAACAAGTTAGAAATATTTCTTGCACTTAAATAAGCTCCATCAGTAGCAACACTAAAGAATGCCATAATGACGGCAATAGCTATTAACATAATGTAAACTTGTAAATTTACGGATTTTAACTTAAACATAGATTACTCCTTAAGTGCTGTTTCCATAACTTGTTCTTGAGTAAGAGCAGTATTGATAAGACTAGCTTTAAGTTTACCTTGATGCATAACAAGAACTCTATCACTAATGCCTAAAACTTCTGGTAGTTCTGATGAAATGACAATAATCGCAATCCCTTCTTGTGCTAATTGGTTAATTAACTTATAAATTTCATATTTCGCACCAACATCAATTCCTCTTGTTGGTTCATCTAAAATCAGTATTTTAGGATTTAACAATAAACATTTTGCAAGAATCGCTTTCTGTTGATTGCCGCCACTAAGTCGTCCTATTGGTAAATCTGGTGAAAAAGTTTTCACCTTTAGTCGTTTGATGGATGAGCCAATTATTTGCTCTTCTTTTGCTTCATTAACTACCATTTTTCCAAAACAATAAGATTTCAAAGAAGAAAGCGTAATGTTTTTTCCAACGCCCATAATAGAAACAATGCCGTGTTTCTTCCGATCTTCAGGAACCATCACAATTTTATGTTCAATCGCTTGGGCACAATTTTTGATATTTACTTGTTTTTGATTGATAAAAATATTTCCTTCAAACTTACCTTCATAATACCCAAATAAGCATTGCACCATATCTGTACGACCTGAACCAACTAAACCTGCAACACCTAAAATTTCCCCCTCATGAAGACTAAAACTTACGTTATCAACACGCTTAATATGTGTATTGATTGGATGCCAAGCAGAAAGATTTTCTACTCGTAAAATTTCATCTTTAATTTCATGAGGTTCATGTGGATAAAGAGAGGTAATTTCCCTACCTACCATCATGGTGATAATGTCATCTTCTGTCATTGTTGAAGCGTCTTTCGTACCAACATGTTCACCATCACGAATGACGCAAATTTTGTCAGAGATAGCTTTAACTTCATTGAGTTTATGGGAAATATAAATACAAGCGATATTGTGTGCTTTAAGATCCTTAATAAGATTTAACAAAATTTTCGTTTCTTTTTCAGTAAGTGAAGCCGTTGGTTCATCTAAGATAAGAAGTCTTACTTGTTTATTCAAAGCCTTAGCTATTTCAACTAATTGCTGTTGCCCTAAACCTAATTCTCCTACTCGTGTATTGGGATCAACATCTAATTGCACCTGCTGTAATAAATTTTTGCAACGTAAGTACATTTCATTATCGGCTGTCAAACCTTTATGAGTTATTTCGTTACCCAAAAAAATATTCTCCAATACAGACATATTCTTTACGAGAGTAAGTTCTTGATGAATAATTGAAATGCCTTTTTCTTCAGTATCTCTAATATTCCTTGCTTTTAGTTCACTTTCTGAAAAGTAAATATCACCACTGTAATCTCCACAAGGATAAATACCGCAAAGTATTTTCATTAATGTAGATTTTCCAGATCCATTTTCACCACATAAAGATAAAATTTCCCCCGCTTCTAATTCAATAGATATATTATGAAGTGCGGTCACATCACCAAATTTTTTTGTGATATGTTTCATTTCCAACAATGCCATATCGTAACTCCCTAAGAGGTAAGGGAAGAGTTATCTCTTCCCTCTTAAAGTTAGTGATAAATGCTTTCCTTAGTATGAAAACCATCTTTAATTACAGTTTCATTAATATTACGTTTATCAACAGCGATAGGATCAAGTAAATACGCAGGAACATTTTTTAAACCATTACTCAGTTCTGCATTAGCTTCTACTTTTTCATTCTTACCTAATTCAACCGCAATTTCTGCCGCTTTATTTGCAAGTTTCATAATTGGTTTATAAACAGTCATAGTTTGCGAGCCATTGACAATACGTTTAATTGCAGCTAAATCTGCATCTTGCCCAGAAATTGCGACTTTCCCAGATAAGCCTTGTGCGCTAAGGGCTTGAATCGCACCTCCAGCAGTAGCATCGTTAGATGCAACAACAGCATCCACATTATTCTTATTAGCTGTTAATACGTTTTCCATAATTTGTAACGCTTTTTCCGCTAACCAAGAATCAACCCATTGATCTCCTACAACCTTAATTTTCTCACTGGCAATTAAAGGATCTAATACTTTCATTTGCCCTTTTCTAAATAATTTCGCATTATTATCTACAGGAGATCCCCCCATTAAAAAATAATTACCTTCTGGTTTTACAGCCACAATACTTTTAGCTTGTAGTTCACCTACTTTTTCATTATCAAAGGAAACATAAAAATCTAAATCTGCATTATTGATTAAACGGTCATACGCTAATACTTTTATTCCTTCCTTTTTAGCTTCAGAAATAACGTTACTTAATACTTCACCGTTATGAGGAATAATTACTAATACATCAATATTTTTATTGATCATATTTTCGATTTGAGAAATTTGTGCTGAATCATCACCATTCGCAGATTGGACAAATACTTTTGCACCCATTGATTCTGCTTTGTTTACGAAAATATCTCGATCTTTTTGCCATCTTTCTAAACGTAAATCATCAATGGATAAACCAATTTTAAGATCTTTGGAATGGGCAGAACTACTAAATACAGTTAATGCACCAACAAGGGTAAGTAAAGCTGATTTGATTTTCATATTGATACCTCAATAGTTAAGTGAAGGACTAGTTATTGCTCCAGTTGTTAGTTTTCACACTTTAAAAAAGGCTTTCAATTATAAAATCTTTCTCCATTATTACGTTTTTTCACAACTGTGATCCACTCCACAGTTGCAAATAATCAACATAGAAAAATTAAATAACATAATTGATGAAAAGCTAGTTTTTCACAAAAATACGAAAAATTTCATCACCTAGAGAGGAAAATGTTATGGCAACCTATTTCGATAAAATTGAAAAAATCTCCTTTGAGGGAGAAAAATCCACAAATCCTTTTGCTTTCAAGCATTATGATGCTAATCAAGTAATTTTAGGTAAAACTATGGCTGAACATTTACGCTTAGCTGTATGTTATTGGCATACCTTTTGCTGGAATGGAAATGATATGTTTGGGTTAGGTTCTTTGGAACGAAGTTGGCAGAAAAATCCAAATTTGCTTGCTGGCGCAGAACAAAAAGCCGATATTGCTTTTGAGTTTTTGAATAAGTTAGGCGTGCCTTATTATTGTTTTCATGATGTCGATATTGCACCTGAAGGTAATTCAGTGCGGGAATATGTACAAAATTTTCATCATATTGTTGATATTTTAGAACGCAAACAAGTAGAAACGGGTGTAAAACTCTTATGGGGAACTGCAAATTGTTTTACTAATCCTCGTTATATGTCTGGTGCAGCAACCAATCCTAATCCTGAAGTTTTTGCTTGGGCTGCAACACAAGTGTTTAATGCGATGAATGCCACTCAACGTTTAGGTGGAGAAAATTACGTATTATGGGGTGGACGTGAGGGATATGAAACTTTATTGAATACCGATTTGAAACGTGAACGTGAACAAATTGGTTGTTTTATGCAAATGGTGGTAGAACATAAGCATAAAATTGGGTTTAAAGGTACATTATTAATTGAGCCAAAACCGCAAGAACCAACTAAACATCAATATGATTATGATGTGGCAACAGTGTATGGTTTCCTAAAACAATTTGGTTTAGAAAAAGAAATTAAAGTTAATATTGAAGCTAACCATGCGACGCTTGCTGGCCATACCTTTCAACATGAAATTGCAACAGCTTGTGCATTAGATATTTTTGGCTCAATTGACGCTAATCGTGGCGATCCACAATTAGGCTGGGATACCGACCAATTCCCAAATAGTGTTGAAGAAAACACGCTAGTTATGTATGAAATTTTAAAACATGGTGGTTTTACTACTGGAGGTTTTAATTTTGATGCGAAAATTCGCCGACAAAGTATTGATCCTTATGATTTATTTTACGCTCATATCGGTGCAATTGATGTATTGGCATTATCCTTAAAACGTGCAGCAAAAATGTTACAAGAGGAAACCTTACAAAAAATTGTTAATGAACGCTATGCAGGTTGGAATAATGAACTTGGCCAGCATATTTTGCAAGGTAAAACTTCACTTGAAACACTTGCGCAACTTGTCCAACAAAAAGATTTAACGCCAAAACCAGTTTCAGGTCAGCAAGAATATTTGGAAAATTTGGTAAACCACGTTATTTATAGCTAAAAATGAAGCAAAAGTGCGGTTGTATTCCACCGCACTTTTTTATTTTAGGAGGCATTATGTATATAGGAATTGATTGTGGCACACAAGGAACAAAGGCGATAGTGCTTGATTCTGTCCAAAAAAAAGTGATTGGAGTTGGTTACGCAAAACATGAATTAATTACACAATCCAATGGAAGACGTGAACAACAACCAAATTGGTGGATTGAGGCATTACAACAAGCATTACAAATTGCATTGAAACAAGCAAAAAATTCACCGCACTTTTCACCTAATTTAGTGAAGGGAATAGGCATTTCAGGACAACAACATGGACTGGTAATGTTAGATAAAAACGATCGTCCTCTATATAAGGCTAAGCTTTGGTGTGATACAGAAACCGCTACGGAAAATGATATACTGATCGAAAAATTAGGCGGACAAACGGCCGCATTTGAAAAACTAGGTATCATTTGCCAAACTGGTTACACGGCTTCAAAACTGAGTTGGTTTCGTCAAAATTATCCTGATAAATTTGCCAATATTCGCAAAATTATGCTGCCACACGATTATCTAAATTATTGGCTGACAGGAAAATTCTGCACTGAATTTGGTGATGCTTCCGGTAGTGGTTATTTCAATGTTGTGAAAAGAGAATGGAAAAGAGAAGTCTTCAAATATCTTGCGCCAGAATTAAATATGGATGAGGTGTTACCTAAATTACTTTCTGCCGAACAAAAAATCGGTGTGATTAAACCTGAAATTGCGACTTTATTTGGTTTTAATGATAATGTCATCGTCTCCACAGGTGGAGGCGATAATATGATGGGAGCAATTGGTACAGGAAATATTCGAGAAGGGATTGCTACGATGAGTCTCGGTACTTCTGGTACCTTGTATGCTTATACGCAAAAGCCATTACTTAATTTACCACCAATGATCGCAAATTTTTGTTCAAGTAATAATGGCTGGTTACCACTAGTTTGTGTGATGAATATAACCTCCTCAAATAAACAGCTAATGAATTTGCTCAATATTGATATTGAAGAATTAAATCAACTTGCTCAACAAGCACCTATCGGTGCGAATGGCATCACTATTTTGCCATTCTTTAATGGTGAAAGAGTTCCACCTTTACCCAATACAAAAGCGAGCATTTTAGGGTTAGATTCAAGTAATTTCACACGAGAAAATCTTTGTCGAGCAATGATGGAAAGTGCCACTTTTACGCTTCGCTATGGCTTAGATTTATTTCATCAAGCTGGCCTCAAAACCTCACAAATTCGCCTAATTGGAGGTGGTGCGAAAAGCTCATTTTGGCGGCAAATGGTTGCTGATGTGATGAATTCCGAAGTGGTATGTTTGCAGGAAGAAGAAGCAGCTGCATTAGGAGGAGCAATTCAAGCTATGTGGGCAAATGGAGAAGGAGAACTGGAATTTTTATGCGAAACCTTCATTCACTTAGATGAAAACTCCAAAACTTATCCGAACTTATCACAGATGAAAAATTATCAAAGTGCTTACGAGCGTTATTTAAAACATTTATCACAATTATACTAAATAAAATCCCCTATACCGAGAGTCCATAGGGGATGATTTACTACATTAATAATTTATTTTCTATTCAGCCACGCCATATATTCAGCCACACCTTCCGCGACAGTTTTAAATGGTTTGTTGTAGCCAGTTGCGCGAAGTTTCGTTAAATCTGCTTGCGTATATTCTTGATAGCGAGATTTCAAATGCTCTGGGAATGGAATGGTTTCCACTACTCCTTTACCGTGGAATTTAATCACTGCTTTTGCCACTTCAGCGAAAGATTCAGCATTACCAGTACCGCAGTTAAAGATACCCGAAATACCATTTTGCCAGCACCAAATGTTCACTTGTGCCACATCACCTACATAAACGAAATCACGGCGGAAGTGTTCACTGCCAGCAAATACTTTTGGATTTTCACCTTTCAGGATTTGGTTATTTAAGTGGAATGCGACGCTCGCCATTGAACCTTTGTGACCTTCACGCGGACCGTACACGTTGAAATAACGGAAACCACATACCGGTGATTGTGCTTCAGGTAAAATCGCACGCACATATTGGTCGAATAAGAATTTAGAATAGCCGTACACATTCAATGGACCTTCAAATTCACGCTCTTCACGGAATTCAGTTTTATCGCCATAAGTCGCTGCACTTGATGCATATAAGAACGGAATTTGACGATCTAAGCAGTAATGCAATAACTCTTTTGAATATTCGTAGTTATTATGCATGATGTATTTGCCGTCCCATTCAGTGGTCGCAGAGCAAGCGCCCTCATGGAATACTGCATCGATATCACCTAAATCATCACCTGCAATAATTGACGCAATGAAGTCTTCTTTATCACAGTAATCTGCGATATCAAGATCCACTAAGTTAATGAATTTAGTCCCGTCTTTTAAGTTATCCACCACTAAAATATCTTTACGTCCCATATCGTTTAATGCTTTAACGATATTACTGCCGATAAAACCGGCGCCACCTGTTACGATAATCATAATTCTGTCCTCTTTAAAATAAGTCTGTGTATTGTAATAGATTTTGTACTGCTTAGCCAAAAAACTCTGTGAAAAACAACCGCACTTTTAAGCCCCAGTAACTTGTCCAGCCCGTTGTGGCCAAATCCATTTTTCCTTTGTTTAAAATAATAATGGTCGGTGTCACATTCACCTGCCATTGATCCGCTATCTTGCCTTGAGGATCATTCACCGTTGTAAACTGATAGTGATACGTTTGTAAATAATCCTCCACGTCCTTATTTGTCCCCGAACGCAGCGCAACAGACACTACCGGATAGCCTTCTTCTGAAAGTGAATTAATTGCAGGAGAAGTATAACGACAATAACCGCACCAACTACCCCAGAAATAAATGATCGTCGGCTTAGCTTGATCTAATTGGGGTAAAAAGAAGGCATTTCCCTGTAAATCATAAAGTGCCATCGCATTGATTTCAGGTGGAATATTGGGTTTTCGAATAAAATCGAGAATACTACTTACGATAATCAACGTCAGCAGGAGCGAAATCACATTTTTTAATAAGTTTTTAAGTTTCACAATAAAATTTCATGATCTAGGATAAACGGATTGTAATCGATCAGAAAAGTGCGGTCAAAATTACAGATATTTTGCTATGATAACCACATCATTTAATAAGGAGAAAAATATGGATAGTAAACAATTAGCACAATATATTGATCACACAGCCCTTACTGCTGAAAAAACAGAACAGGATATTCTTAAACTCTGCGATGAAGCCATTCAATACGGCTTTTATTCAGTCTGCATTAATTCAGGTTATATTCCTTTAGCCAAAGAAAAACTTGCTGGCTCAGATGTAAAAATTTGTACGGTAGTCGGTTTTCCACTCGGTGCCAACTTATCCTCAGTCAAAGCGTTTGAAACCCAAGAAGCCATTAAAGCGGGCGCGGGTGAAATTGATATGGTAATTAATGTCGGCTTGATAAAATCAAATAAATGGGATACCGTAAAAGACGACATTCAAGCTGTATTAACCGCTTGTCATGGTGTGCCTCTTAAAGTGATTTTGGAAACATGCTTACTCACCAAAGAAGAAATCGTAAAAGCCTGTGAAATCTGTAAAGCGTTGGGTGTGGCATTCGTTAAAACCTCAACGGGTTTCAATAAAGGCGGGGCAACCCTAGAAGATGTGGCATTAATGAAGAAAACGGTAGGCAACATTGGCGTAAAAGCCTCTGGTGGAATTCGCGATACACAAACAGCACTAGCAATGATTGAAGCGGGAGCTACTCGAATTGGCGCAAGCGCAGGCATTGCGATTGTAACGGGTGTTTCTGGTAATGCCTCAAGCAATTACTAATCGATAATAAAAAAGGAGATTGAAGTGGGTGTCTCAATCTCCTTTTTAATCATCAAAGACTCAATTAAGCTTTAATTTGTCCTTTCAAGAAATCTAACAACTGCTCTTTTGCAATCATTTGTTTTTCACCAGTACGGCGATTTTTGTATTCGATTTCGCCATTTGCGAGATTTTTCTCACCAATCACCACCATGTGTGGCACGCCGATAAGTTCCATATCTGCAAACATCACACCTGGACGCTCTTTACGATCATCAAAGATCACTTCTACACCTTGTGCTTGTAAAGTGCGGTACAATTCTTCGGCATATTCTTGAACGCTTTCAGATTTATGCATATTCATAGGCACGACAGCTACGGTGAATGGCGCAATTTCATCTGTTGGCCACACAATACCGCGTTCGTCAAAATGTTGTTCAATCGCCGCAGCCACCACACGCGTTACACCAATACCGTAACATCCCATGGTTATGACCATTGGACGACCATCTTCACCTTGAACGGTTGCATTCATCGCTTCTGAGTATTTTTTACCTAATTGGAAGATATGACCCACTTCGATACCACGTTTAATCAATAAGGTACCTTTACCATCTGGGCTTGGATCACCTTCAACCACGTTACGAATATCCGCCACTTTTGGTAAAGCTACATCACGTTCCCAGTTGATATTGAAGTAATGTTTACCATCAATGTTTGCACCTGCACTGAAATCAGACACTAATGCCACTGAACGGTCAATAATCACTGGAATATTGAGATTAACAGGACCTAATGAGCCTACACCTGCACCGATTTTGGCTTTGATAACCGCTTCGTCTGCAAACTCAAATGGTGAAGCTACTTCTGGTAATTTTTCCGCTTTGATTTCATTTAATTCATGGTCACCACGAATCACTAATGCCACTAACGGTTGTTCTTCGCTTGCCCCTTTTACGATTAAGGTTTTAACCGTTTTCTCAATAGGCAAATTGAATTGTTCCACCAACTCTGCAATCGTTTTTGCATTTGGAGTATCAACTAATTCCATAGCTTTTGTTGGCGCTGCGCGCTCACCAATTGCCACCGCTTCCGCTAATTCAATGTTTGCAGCGTAGTCAGATTCCGTAGAGAAAATCACATCATCTTCGCCACTGTTTGCTAGCACTTGGAATTCATGTGACGCACTACCACCGATAGAACCAGTGTCCGCTTGTACGGCACGGAAATCTAAACCTAAGCGATTGAAAATATTGCTATAAGTTTGGTACATCACATCATACGTTTGTTGCAAGCTCGCATGATCCGCATGGAAAGAATACGCATCTTTCATGATAAATTCACGCGAACGCATGACACCGAAACGAGGACGCACTTCATCACGGAATTTGGTTTGAATTTGGTATAAGTTAATCGGAAGTTGTTTGTATGATGACACTTCACGACGAACTAAATCCGTAATCACTTCTTCATGTGTTGGACCTAATACAAAGTTACGATTACCACGATCCTCAAAACGAAGTAATTCTGGGCCATATTGTTCCCAACGGCCTGATTCTTCCCATAATTCTGCTGGTTGCACGACTGGCATTTTGATTTCAAGCGCGCCGCTTTTATCCATTTCTTCACGGATGATTTTTTCTACTTTACGAAGCACACGCCAGCCTGTTGGCATCCAGTTATAAAGACCTGAAGCAAGAGGACGAATCATCCCCGCACGAAGCATTAATTGATGGCTCACAATGGCCGCTTCAGCTGGGGTTTCTTTTAATGTTGAGAATAAATATTGACTTGTACGCATTGAATTAACCTTAGATTCTAAGCATTGAGAAAAAATTGGTGAGAGTATAACAAAAAGTGCGGTCATTTTTAACCGCACTTTTTTCTGAGAAAAGATTATCTTCTCGGTAAGTATCTAACTGGATCGACAGATTTACCTTTATAACGGATCTCAAAGTGAAGTTTCACAGCATTGGTTCCTGTGCTACCCATTTTCGCAATCTCTTGACCCGCTTTCACTTCTTGTTGATCGCTCACAAGGATCTTGTCGTTGTGTGCATAAGCACTTAAGAAATCATCATTATGTTTGATGATGATTAAGTTACCGTAGCCACGTAATGCGTTACCCGCATAAACAACACGACCACTCGCAGCCGCTTTAACTGCTTGTCCACGAGAACCACTGATATCAATCCCTTTGTTACCACCATCGGAGTTAGAGAAACCTTGGATCACGTTGCCTTGGGTTGGCCATTGCCATGCCACATTCGATGCCACTGGTGCTACAACGTTTGCATTAACTGGCGTATTGTTTGTGGTTTCCACTTGAGTTGTCGTTGTCACCGGTGTGCTAGGTGTATTGTTGGTAAACGCTGGTGTTGATGCACCACCTGTTGCAACACCTGATTTAATTGGACCAATTACCGTACCATCAGAACCAATTTGAGTACCGTTCGCACCTGGTGTATAAGTCACTTCTGGCTCAGCAGGGGCTGCTGGTGCAGCTGGTGCTGTAGTTTTCACTGGTACAGTCGTGGTAACCGTTTTAGTTGAACAATTTGAAATTTTTAACGTTTGCCCCACACTTAAGCTATAAGGCTCTTTCATATTATTCATGCTTGCCAAATCTTTTACGTCCATACCGGTCAAGTAAGCGATTAAGAACATGGTATCGCCTTTGTTTACTTTATAGGTATTTCCTTTGTATGAACCTTTTTGAATTTGGCTGTAATCCGGTGCGTTGGTATTTGGATTACGCGGCACGTTGATTGCGCCAGAGCTGGTGCAATCAGAAACCGTTTTGGTTACCGTTTTAGTTTGTGGTTGAACCGGTGCTGGAGCAGGCGTTGGTTTAGGCTGTGCTGCAGCAGGTTGTTGAACCGGTTGATAAGTCGGTTGGAAACTAGGTTGTGGTGTTTGAGTTCCTGTTGGCACGCTATTGCCCATGGTATTTGGCATCGTATTTTGTTGGATTTCTGGCTGCCATGTACCGCTCGAATTATTATCAACAGGCTGCATTACACCCGGAGAAAGTGTGCCATCTACATTTTCAATTGGCGCAGGGCTATTTGAACTACAAGCCGTTAAAATAGCGATACTCACAGGGAGCAATAAAAACGATTTTTTCATTTATTCTTCCTTTAACATTAAATTTATTTCATTTGATTTGGCATCGAATTCTTTTCAATTTCCGGCATAAAGCTACCACCGGCAACCGCTCCCGTTCCTTCTACGGGTTGCATAATACCATTAGGTAATGCATCGGGATCTTGTTTTTGTGGTTCTCCTGTACATGCTGAGATCAGCAATGCACTCGAGATAATTAAGAGTAATTTATTCATAAAAAAGGTCATCCTGTTATTTTAAAATAAGATAAGCAATCACAGCTAGAGCAACCACACTCCAACCAATGATTTCAATGGATTTACGTAATTTCGCGGCGAATTTCTCTCCGCCCCATGCGGCCAGTTTTGCCACTAAAATAAAACGAGCAAAACGCGATACAAATGCGGTTATCACAAAGGGGATAAATGCCATTTGCATCACGCCGGCACAAATGGTGAAAACTTTATAAGGAATAGGACTAAAACCGGCAACAAAGACCACTAAAATACCCCATTCTTTAAACCACGCCATGGCCTGTTCCCAAGCAGCTTGGTATCCCCATTGTTGAATATAGCCTTGCACCCAATCAAAGGCGTAATAACCAATAGCATAACCAATCATTCCACCGACAACCGAAGCAATCGTGGTATAAAGTGCAAAACGAAATGCACTTTTCGGTTTTGACATTGACATCGGAATCAACATCACATCCGGTGGAACAGGGAAAAAAATGGCCTCAATAAAACTCACAAAGGATAACCAAAACACGGCAAAGCGATGTTTTGACCATTGCATTGTTTTATCATACATCGCACCAAAAATATTCATTCACTTATCCTTTATTGCTTCAATAGGGAAAATTCGTTTCAAAACGGCACATTATTCACTTTCCAGCCAATCTTGTAAAGCAGCAATTGACTGATGAGCAGTAAGATCCGCTTGAATTGGCGTAATGGCAACATAACCATTTTTTACCGCATGGAAATCTGTACCTTCACCATCATATTCTGGCAAGCCTGACGGGCCAATCCAATAAATATTTTCGCCACGAGGATCTTCTTGTTTAATCACTTCTGCAGCGGATGAGCGATAACCTAAATGACAGACTTTGATGCCTTTAAGCTCTTCGTAAGGCAAATCTGGCACATTGATATTGATCACTTCGCGTTTATTCAATAATTGAGGATGTAATTTCGGAATCAAATCACACACCACGCGAGCCGCTGTTTCATAATGCAAACGGCCATCTAAAGATACCGCAATAGCTGGCAACCCTAAATGTCGGCCTTCCAATGCTGCAGCCAAAGTACCTGAATAAATCGTATCATCCCCCATATTGCAACCCGCGTTAATGCCTGATACCACAAGATCCACTTGTCCAGATAAAAAACCGTTTAGTGCCAAATGCACACAATCAGCCGGTGTGCCATTCACGCAATAATCACCACTATCTAAATGACGTGGGCGAAGTGGCTCAACAAGCGTTAATGAGCTTGATGCCGCGCTACGATTACGATCGGGCGCAACGATCACCACATCGGCAATTTTGCGTAATTCTTTTGCTAAAACTTGAATCCCTTCGGCATGAAAACCGTCATCATTGCTGACTAAAATTCGCATTATTCTTCTTCCTTAATATTCACTAACTCTCGCACCAATGCAGTAGCATAACTCCCTGCCGGCAAATAAAACGAGAGTTTCAATCCATCTTCAACAAACGTCCAATGGAAATCTTTTGTCTGCATCAATAAAGGGCGGCGAGCGGCTTTCATTCGTTCTTGTTTCATTAATTCTTGGAAAATCTGATGTTCCAAAACGACTTTATTTTCGACCGCACTTGCAGATAAATTTTCTTCGCCAATTAAAGGCGCAGTGAGCAAAATATCTTGTTCGTTCAAACGTTGCTGTAAGACCACTAAATCTTCATTTTCATCAGCCTTAAACCAACTGTGCGATCCGTTTAATTGCACAATATCGTCTCTTAGAACCTGATCTGCCACATTTTGTTCAATTCGTTCTGCTACAACTAAATTAAAAATTTCGCTGCGAGCTGCAGAAAGGTAAAAACTGCGTTTTTTACGATCTTTGACCTTAATCTCTCCTTTCGCCCAACGAATCGCTTGGGTCAGATTATGACCATCACGCCCAAAACGTTGTTCAGTGAAATAGTTAGGAAAACCGTATTTCGCCACAAAATTTAAGCGTTCATTTAACTCATCACTTTCTTTTGCACCACGCAATAAAATCTCGAAGGCATTTCCTTGAAGACTCCCCGTACGAATTTTACGATTGTGGCGAGTGACGTCTAAAATCTCGACGCCTTCCAACTGAAATTGGCTAAAATCTGGCGTTTCCTTACCCGGCATTTGCAAACAAAACCATTGCTCTGTAATGCCATGACGATCTTTCAAACCTGCATACCCCATATTTCGATCAGAAATACCCGCAAACTTGGCAAGTTTTTCACCCACAAACAATGTATTGCAATCCGTTTTACGGATTTTTACCGCTACAAATTCGCCTTCACCTGACATTTCATAGCCAAGATCTTCTCTAACAATAAAATCAGCGAACGCTTGCTTTAAAAGTGCGGTCGTTTTTGGTGGTGTTTTTAAGGTGAAATAAGGGAGATGTTTGACCATTTTTTTCGTTCTAAAATAAGAAAGCCCAACTTTTTTCGCTGCAATAAATAGCGTGATCAGCTGGGCATGTTAAGCACAATTTATTCGCGCAGAATTTTAACCTTTCCTCCCCGTCAAGGCAAACTGAAATGAGCATAAATTTTTAGCGACATTTTCATCTTTATCCCCTACAATGACCGCACTTTTTCTGACAAAAGGAATGCCTTATGACGAACTTTAACGAACTTCAAGAAGAAACCCGTGAAATCATTACAGATTTATTAAATGACGGCAGCGATCCGGATGCGCTTTATATTATCGAACATCACATCGCCCATTATGATTTTGATACTTTAGAAAAAATTGCCGTAGATGCTTTCAAAGCAGGCTATGAAGTGTCAGAAGCGGAAGAATTTGAAGATGAAAGTGGCAAGGTGATTTTCTGCTTTGACATCATCAGTGAAGTAGAATTAAAGCCCGAAATTATCGATGCACAACAAAAAGAAATTTTACCATTAGTGGAAAAATACAAAGGCATTTATGATGGCTGGGGCACGTATTTTGAAGATCCGAATGCGGAAGATGATGAATACGGCGATGACGGCGAATTTTTTGACGATGAAGATGTCGAAGACGACAACGAACGTTTACATTAATAATAACAAAGGGCGTGTTAAACCGCCCTTAATTTTTATCTTACCCAAATAGGAATGAAAAAATGAAACTCAAAGCGCTTTCTTTAGCATTACTTGCCTTGCCTATCACTTCTTTTGCAGCAGAGCCCGTATCTCATCAGCCAACGGATGTCAGCTTTAGTGTTGAAGCTGAAAAAGAGGTAGAACGCGATTTATTGCAAGTCTCCCTTTTTTACCAAGCGGAAGGCAATGATTTATCCGCGCTCAATAAAACCATGGCAGAAAAAATGAATAAAGCCATTGAGCTAGCAAAAGCACAAAGTGCGGTTGAAATTAAAGACAATTCTCGTAACACATGGATTCGCTATGACAATAAAGGCAAACAGCAAGGTTGGATTGCGCGTGCAGAATTAACTTTGGAAAGTAAAGATTCTCAAGCGTTATCAACCTTAGTACATGAATTAGATGGCGTATTAGCCATTGATCGCGTAAGTGCCTCTGTTTCACGTGAGAAATTAAGTAGTTTAGAAAATGAATTAACCAAAGAGGCTTTAGCAAAAGTTAAAGATAAAGCCCTATTAATTCAAGAATCTTTGCAGATGAAAGGTTATCACACCCAAAGCCTTGACGTGTCTTCTGCCAATGATTCCGCGAATGATTTCCGCCCTTATGCTGCAGGGGCAATGATGGCAAAAAGTTTCTCTTACTCAGATGAAAAAGATGAAACTTACACTCAAAGTGGCAAAGAGAAAATTAAAGTCAGTGTGAATGCGCGAATTGCATTGCTTAAAGAATAATTTTCTATACAATGAACGACGATTATTTTTAATAAGGAAAACAATATGAAAGTAGCAAAAAATACGGTTGTGAGTATCGCTTACCAAGTGCGTACTCAAGACGGTGTATTAGTTGATGAAGCACCAGCAAATCAACCATTAGAATATTTACAAGGCCACAATAACTTAATCATTGGTCTTGAAAATGCCTTAGAAGGTAAAAAAGTTGGCGACAAATTTGAAGTGCGTGTTCAACCTGAAGAAGGCTACGGCGAATACAATGAAAACATGGTTCAACGTGTACCAAAAGATGTATTCCAAGGCGTTGATGAAGTGGTTGTTGGTATGCGTTTCTTAGCTGACACAGATATCGGCCCAGTTCCTGTTGTGATCACTGAAGTGGATGGCGATGAAGTAGTGGTTGATGGTAACCATATGTTAGCGGGTCAAGAATTACACTTCACTGTTGAAGTTGTTGGCACTCGTGAAGCAACATTAGAAGAAATTGCTCACGGTCACGTACATGGTGCACACGATCATCACCACCATCACGATGACGAAGATGGTCACAGTTGTGGTTGCGGCGGTCACGGTCATCACCACCATGACCATGATCACGATCATGGACACGGCGGTTGCTGTGGCGGCGGTCATAAACACGATCATGATCACGGACACGGTCATGGCGGCTGTGGTTGCGGCAGTCACTAATCTTAATCTAGAGATAAAACTAGAGACAAAAAAAGTGCGGTTAAAAATGATCTGCACCCCAAAAGTTGGACTCAACAAACCAACAATTGAGGTGCAGATTTTTTTATGGGTAAACACTACACAATCGAATTTAAATTACAGGTTCTCCAACCTATTTTGAATGAGAAAATGAGTATTAGAGAAGCTGCTCGTTTTTACAATATTCCTTCCAACGCCCTAGTCGGGACATGGTTGAAACGGTTTGAAAAAAGTGGCATAAAAGGACTGATTCCCCGTAAACCATCAGGACGTCCACCGATGAAACCTAAATATGCAAAAATGCCACCGCCACCCAAAACTGAAGAAGACCGTTTACGCCTGAGAATTTTACAGCTTGAAGCGGAGGTGGCCTACCTAAAGGAGTTGAGAAGGCTCAGACTTCAGGACGAAGCCGAGCAACGGAAATTATCCAAAGGTTAAGAACACGCTATCCGTTAAAATGGCTTTTAGGCTTTGCACAGTTAGCGCGTAGTACGTTTTTTGCTAAACGTCAGATTAAACCGGATAAGGATGAGTTGTTGAAAAAGGCCATTAAACGCATCAAAGCCAATCATCCTGATTATGGCTACCGACGTGTTCATGCCAGCTTGCCAGGCGTAAATCATAAAAAAGTCCAACGCTTAATGCAGACACTTGGGCTTCAAGTGCGGTCAAGAAAAAGCAAGAAATTTACCACCTATCGAGGTACGATAGGGGTGATTGCACCGAATCATCTTGAACGCGATTTTAGTGCAACGGCCCCGAAACAAAAATGGGTGACCGATATTACCGAGTTTAAGGCGAAAGATGGGAGTAAAGTCTATTTATCCCCAATTTTAGACTTATTTAACAATGAGATAGTCTCCTATAATCTCAGCTATTCCCCAAACTGGGCGCAAGTAGAGGACATGTTAATGCAAGCCGTCAAAGGATTAAATAAAGCTTGTGGTGTCATTTTACATTCAGACCAGGGATGGCAATATCAAATGGTAGCTTATCGTCGAATCTTGGCTGAACATGGCATCATTCAAAGTATGTCGAGAAAAGGGAATTGCTTGGACAATGCCGCGATGGAAAGTTTCTTTGGACGATTAAAAACAGAATGTTTTTATGGTCGGGAATTTAACAGTAGAGAGGAGATAGTTGATGCCGTCAGAGATTATTTGGATTACTATAACCACCGACGGATTCAACTAAAATTAAAAGGACTGAGTCCGATACAATATCGAAAACAATCCTTTAAATGACAGTCTAACTTTTTGGGGTCAGATCAAAAATAACCGCACTTTTCTTTATCCAAAATTCAATTACAGAATAAATCGACTTAAATCTTCATTCTCAATCACTTCACCTAAAGCATCAATCACATAAGCAGCATCGATATTCACGGTTTGGCCGTCCATTTCGCTCGCATCAAATGAGATTTTATCCATTAAACGTTCCATAACGGTATGTAAACGTCTTGCACCGATATTCTCCGTTTTCTCATTCACACGGAATGCGGCTTCGGCAATTTTCTTGATTGCATCTTGTGTAAACTCAATGCTTACACCTTCTGTTGCCATAAGCGCTTTATATTGTTCCGTTAAAGACGCATTTGGTTCAGTTAGAATACGCTCAAAATCCTCTGCCGTTAATGCTGATAATTCAACACGAATCGGCAAACGACCTTGCAACTCTGGGATTAAATCCGATGGACGCGCCACTTGGAATGCACCCGATGCAATAAAGAGAATATGATCAGTTTTCACCATCCCATGTTTGGTATTAACCGTTGAACCTTCCACCAATGGTAATAAGTCACGTTGCACACCTTCACGAGAAACATCCGCACCACTGTATTCGCCTTTTTTACAGATCTTGTCAATCTCATCAATAAACACAATACCGTTTTGCTCAACTGCATCAATGGCTTTTTGTTTCAATTCTTCTGGATTGATCAATTTGGCTGCTTCATCGTCAATTAAGGTTTTTAATGCATCCTTAATTTTCATTTTGCGTTTTTTAGTTTTATCCGAACCCAGGCTTTGGAACATGGATTGCAACTGATTAGTCATTTCTTCCATACCAGGAGGTGCCATGATTTCCACCCCCATTGAAACACCCGCAGACACATCAATTTCGATTTCTTTATCGTCTAATTGACCTTCTCGTAATTTTTTACGGAACGCTTGGCGAGTGCTGCTGTTGGTGTCGTGGTTTTCGACTTCACCCCATTGATTTTTTGGTGGTGGTAGTAATGCATTTAAAATACGATCTTCCGCCGCATCTTCTGCTTTCGCACGATTTTTCGCAATTTCTTGCTGACGAACCAATTTCATCGCACTGTCCGTTAAATCACGAATAATGGAGTCCACTTCTTTCCCCACATAGCCCACTTCGGTGAACTTGGTCGCTTCCACTTTAATGAATGGTGCATTAGCTAATTTTGCAAGACGACGCGCAATCTCGGTTTTCCCCACACCCGTTGGACCAATCATTAAAATATTTTTAGGAGTCACTTCATGGCGAAGTGGCTCTTGCAACTGCATTCTTCTCCAACGGTTACGTAATGCGATCGCAACCGCTCTTTTCGCCTCTTTTTGGCCGATAATATGTTGATCTAATTCAGAAACAATTTCACGAGGGGTCATTTCAGACATAATTTTTCCTTATTTATTCGGTAATTCTTCGATAGTGAAATTCGTATTGGTAAACACGCAAATATCACCGGCAATTTTTAAAGACTTCTCAACAATTTCACGTGCTGATAAATCGGTATTTTCCACCAATGCACGAGCGGCCGACAACGCATAATTACCGCCTGAACCAATCGCTAAAATCTGATCGGCTTCCGGTTGTACCACATCACCAATACCGGTAATGATTAAACTTTCTTTTTCATCCGCCACAATCAGCATCGCTTCTAACTTGCGTAACGCACGATCGGTTCGCCAATCTTTGGCTAATTCCACCGCGGCTTTTAACAAATGCCCTTGATGCATTTCCAATTTACGCTCAAATAATTCAAATAAAGTGAACGCATCAGCTGTGCCGCCTGCAAAACCAGCTAGAACTTTGCCATTATATAAACGGCGTACTTTGCGGGCATTCCCCTTCATCACTGTATTGCCTAGTGAAACCTGTCCATCGCCCCCAACAACTACTTGGCCATTACGACGTACGCTTACAATTGTTGTCATTCTTTTTATCCTTCTTTTAAGAAAAGTTACTCGTTATATGGCGATCGATTCCACCAAATTCAAGGGGAAATTTTTCTTTGATGTTTTATTAAACAACCATCTCAAAAAAATGTGACAAAGATCACTTTTCTAAATGGCAAACGATTGCTATTATTTCACATCTTTATTTTAAAGGGATATATTTGTTACAAGTAAACAAACTACTTAATGAGGAAAACATGAAAAATTTACTTAAACTTTCTGCCATTGCAATTTTAGCGGCAAGCGCAGTCTCTACTTTTGCATCAAACAAAGAACCTTACACTGAACAAGGTACGAATGCTCGTGAAATGACAGAGCAAAAACCGATTCACTGGATCTCTGTTGAGCAGTTGAAAAAAGAATTGGAAGGTAAAGCACCCATTAATGTGAGCTTCGACATTGACGATACTGTACTTTTCAGTAGCCCTTGTTTCTATCACGGCCAAGAAAAATACTCTCCAGGTAAAAATGATTACTTAAAAAATCAAGATTTCTGGAATGAAGTGAATGCAGGTTGTGACCAATATTCCATTCCAAAACAAATTGCGGTGGATTTAATTAATATGCACCAAGCACGTGGTGACCAAATTTATTTTATTACTGGTCGTACAGCGGGCGATAAAGATGGTGTGACACCAGTGCTACAAAAAGCCTTTAATATTAAAGACATGCACCCTGTAGAATTCATGGGCGGTCGCAAACTTCCAACTAAATATAACAAAACACCAGGTATTATTGAGCACAAAGTGAGTATTCACTATGGTGATAGCGATGACGATATCCTCGCAGCAAAAGAAGCGGGTATTCGTGGTATTCGTTTAATGCGTGCTGCTAACTCCACTTATCAACCAATGCCAACCCTTGGTGGCTACGGTGAAGAAGTATTGATTAACTCAAACTACTAATCTTCCTAAAAAGTGCGGTTATTTTGACCGCACTTTTCTTATCTGATTAACCATCTTAATTTTTAAAAAGTTTCTAGGAATATGCTAAAATTTTTGCGTTTCTAGGAGCCTATTTATGTCAGAACTCACGTCTAATCAATATTTAATTATCATTGCCGTGCTGGTTTTTATCAGTATTGTGATGCTTTTTCTATTAAGCCGTAGCAAACGAGATACGCAAGAATTACAACAAGATCTCAATAAAACCATCGACGATTACAATCAATTGGCTGAGCGTTTTGATTCCTTAAGTGTGGTCAAAAATCAATTAGAACAACAAGCCGTTAAAGCACAAACTCATGCGGAAGGATTGCAAACTCGCCTTAATGAACGTGATGAAAAAATCCAATATTTAGAAAAAGAATTGGATGAAGAACAGCTCCGACACGATCAAATTGGCGGGCAAATCACCGCATTAAAAGAACGCTTTGGGATCGCATCAGCACAAGCCGAAAGCTTACAAGGTCAATTACAACAAGCGCAAGAAAATGTACTTAGAAAAGAACAAGAGCAGCAAAAAACGCAGGAAAAATTGACCTCACTTTCACAAGAATTAACGAAGTTGAAAACCACCCTTTCCGAAAAAGAAAAGCATTTTGCCGAACAGCAACAGCATATTGAACAATCCAAACAACAGCTAGGCGTGGAATTTCAAAATCTGGCCAACCGCATTTTGGAAGAAAAAAGCCAATCCTTTAATCAAACCAATCAAACCGCATTGGAAACCTTGTTGAAGCCTTTCCGTGAACAAATCGAAGGCTTCCAAAAACGGGTCAATGAAATCCATTCGGAATCGGTGAAAGGTAATGCGGGCTTAGAAGCGGAAATTAAAAAAGTATTGGAAATCGGCTTAAATATGTCGCAAGAGGCCAATAATTTAACTTCTGCGCTAAAAGGGGAAAAGAAAACCTTAGGCAACTGGGGAGAAGTGCAACTTGAACGCGCACTTCAACTTGCGGGACTCATTGAAAACGTACATTACAGTGCGCAGGCCCATTTTAAAGATGAACAAGGCGGTCGAAACTATCCTGATTTTGTGCTTAATCTGCCCGATGAGAAAAACATCATCATTGATAGCAAAATGTCATTGAATGCTTACGAAAGTGCGGTCAATTCTGAGGATGAATTTGAACGTGAGCGTTTACTAAGGGAGCATATTAAAGCCCTGAAAAATCACATTGATGACTTGCACCGCAAGGATTACAGCAATTTGATAGGCATGCGCAGTCCTAATTTTGTCTTGATGTTCATTGCAGTGGAACCCGCTTATATTGAAGCCTTAAAATTAGATCCAAATCTATTTAATTATGGCTACGAGAAAAATGTGATTATGGTTTCGCACACGACCCTCATGCCAATTTTACGCACAGTGGCGAATTTATGGCGTATCGAACGCGGCAACGCCGAAGCGAAAGAAATCGCAGAAAAAGCAGGTGAAATTTACAACCAGATTTGCCTGGTGGCAGAACGTTTAAACAAACTGGGGAACACCCTTTCCACTGTGAGCAATCAATACAACAGCACCGTCACCGCCCTTGTGGGACAACAAGGTTTAGTGGGTAAGGTGGAACGTTTTAAAGACTTGTCAGCGAAAGCTAACAAGAGCATGCCAAACGTTGAATTACTCAATAATGACGTGGACTTAACGCGCCTATCCCTTATAACTACCGAGAACGGGGTAAAATAAAGCATACCTGTTGAATTTTTCTTTAAAAGCGGCTATTTTCTTGCCGCTTTTTTATTTAAATTTTTTATTTGTGAGGAATTTATGGCAACGGAACAAAAAGAAATCACGGATCCATGTGCAAAATATAACGAACAAACCAGTTTTCTAAGTAAAACAATTTTTGCGAGTCGTTGGCTACAAGTGCCTATTTACTTAGGTTTAATTGTCGTGCAAGGCATCTATGCCTACAAGTTTATGAAAAACTTGTGGTATCTCATCACCAATGTTAATGAGATGGATTCTGACACTATCATGCTCACCGTACTCAATCTCATTGACGTGGTGATGATTGCGAACTTATTAGTGATGGTGACATTAGGCGGTTATGAGATTTTCGTCTCAAAACTACGCACGAAAAATCATCCGGATCAACCTGAATGGATGAGCCATGTGAATGCGACCGTGCTGAAAGTGAAGCTTTCTATGTCAATTATCAGCATTTCGTCTATTCACTTATTGCAAACCTTTGTGAATGCCTCAAAAATTTCTGAAAAAACGATTATGTGGGAAGTGATTATTCATTTTTCTTTCTTGATTTCAGCGATTGCAATGGCTTATACCGACAAAATCCTCTACAGCACAAGCCACAAAAACCATTAATACACAAAGTGCGGTCAAATTGACCGCACTTTTGTTTTCTAGAACTCATCTTGGTGTTTAAATTTCAATAAATCTCGACGTTCCTTTTTGTTTGGACGACGATCAGGATGTGGCATCGAAAGTGCATTATTTTTTCTTGCCCATGCCATTTCTTCGCGTTTTTTCACACTCTGTGCCGTTTCTTGGTAAAGTAATTGGGCCTCAGGGGCACCACGGCGTTGATCACTTAAAGCAATCACTTCAATTTCTTTTTCATCACTGCCTTGACGGAGCTTAATCATAGCGCCAACCTCTACAGTTTTACTCACCTTGGCACGTTGACCGTTGTAATGGACTTTGCCCCCTTCAATCATCGCTTTCGCAATGCTACGGGTTTTATAAAAATACGCCGCCCAAAGCCATTTATCTAATCGTACTTCGTTATTTTCAGCCATAACTCTTCCTATTTCTCTCACTTTGCGTATGATGAGCCAATAACAAGATAATAGGGCTAATATCATGAAAAAACAACTTCCACACATTCTCTCCCTTTCCACGGTGGCAAAATCCCGCTTGTTTGAAATTCAAGCTGTCGATCTCAAATTCTCCAACGGAATTGACCGCACTTATGAACGCTTCCGCCCTTTTAATCACGATTCAGTCATGGTGATTGCGATTGATGGAGAGGATCTACTCCTGGTTCGCGAATATGCTGTCGGAACAGAACAATATGAATTAGGCTTTGTAAAAGGTGGAATGGATATAGGAGAAATACCCGAACAAAGTGCGAATCGTGAATTGCAGGAAGAAATTGGTTTGGGTGCAAAAAAATGGACGTTTTTACGCACAATGAAGATTAATCCACAAATCATGGGCCACAATATGCACGTTTTACTAGGTGAAGATCTATATCCAAATCAACTGGAAGGGGATGAACCCGAACCATTAGAAATCGTGCGTTACCCTTTATCTCAACTTGATGACCTACTTGTGAGTGATGAATTTAATGAGGCAAGAAACTTAACCGCACTTTATACCTTACGAGATTATTTAAAAAAACGTAAATAAATCGACGAAATTTAGATAAATTCTAATCACAAGCGATTAACTTTAAATAAAACTTGAATAATTATTCTTTTTTTGAGAATGTATAGCCATTTTTCAAAAATAAATAGGAAAATTTATGTCTCATGATAATTTAAAAGAATTGACCTTCCGAGGAATGTTCCTTGGGGCGTTAATTACAGTGATCTTCACTGCATCTAACGTTTATTTGGGTCTTAAAGTGGGGATGACTTTCGCCTCCTCCATTCCGGCTGCCGTAATCTCTATGGCAATTTTAAAATTCTTCAAGGATTCCAGTATCTTAGAAAATAACATGGTGCAAACCCAAGCTTCATCAGCGGGGACATTGTCTTCTGTTATTTTTGTTCTTCCAGGTCTATTAATGATGGGTTACTGGCAGGAATTCCCATTCTGGCAAACCGTGCTTATCTGTGCCTCTGGCGGTACGTTGGGCGTACTATTCACTATTCCATTACGTCGTGCGATGGTGGTAAACAGCGACTTACCTTATCCTGAAGGTGTGGCTGCAGCCGAAATCTTAAAAGCAGGCAATAACGACGAAAGTGACAGTGGTGTAAAAGATATCGCTTATGGCGGTATTTTTGCAGGGACTGTTGCGTTCTTAACGAATGCATTACGTGTCATGTCTGATAGTGCAAGTGCATGGTTCTCTAACGGCAAAGCCGTTTTCCAATTACCGATGGGCTTCTCACTCGCCTTATTAGGCGCCGGTTATTTAATTGGTATCGTGGGCGGTCTTGCGATGTTATTCGGTACATTCCTCGCTTGGGGTGTAGCTGTGCCTTATTTCACCGCAACGGGTGATATGCCAACCGACGCGTCAATCGTGAGCTACGCAATGACTGAATGGAAAACCAAAGTTCGCTTTATCGGTGTGGGGACTATCGGTATTGCAGCAATTTGGACATTATTAATCCTTCTCAAGCCAATGATTGAAGGGATGGTTCATTCTTTCCGTATGTTAAAAGGTTCACAAGCTGAATCAGAACATCGTATTGATATCGACTTATCGCCAAAAACCATTATTTATATTTTATTGGCGACTGTCGTGTTAATCGTGACTTCCTTATATCACTTCGTTGCAGCGGCACCAATTTCTGCTGAACTTGCCGTGTTATTAGTGGTAGTTTGTACTCTGCTTGCGGTGTTAATTGGCTTCTTCGTCGCAGCGGCATCGGGTTATATGGCGGGATTAGTTGGTTCATCTTCAAGCCCAATTTCAGGTATCGGGATTATTTCCGTTATCGTAATTTCACTTGTTTTAGTGACCATTGGTAAAAGCAGTGGCTTATTTGAAACGGCAGACGGTCAAAAATTCTTAACCGCATTGACCTTGTTCACCGCATCTATCGTATTAACCACAGCCACTATTTCAAACGATAACTTACAAGACTTAAAAACCGGTCTTTTAGTTGAAGCAACACCTTGGAGACAACAGGTTGCATTAATCATTGGTTGTTTCGTTGGTGCATTAGTGATTGCGCCGGTATTAGAAATTTTATACCACGCTTATGGTTTCACGGGTGCATTACCACGTCCAGATATGGATCCAACACAAGCACTTTCCGCGCCACAAGCAACGATTATGACAACCATTTCAAAAGGTATTTTCACCAACCAATTAGAATGGACTTACATTTTAAGTGGTGTAGGTTTAGGTGTGGTGTTAATCATCGTAGATGCGCTTATGCGTAAAACCAGCAACGGTCGTTTTGCGCTACCAGTATTAGCGGTTGGTATTGGTATTTACCTTCCACCATCAATCAATATGCCGGTTGTGGTCGGCGCGGTGATGGCATGGCTTCTCACCCGTCATATTAAAAACTATGCAAAACGTGCTAATGATACAGAAGTGGAGAAAAAAGCAGAACGTTTCGGCACACTTTTCGCTGCTGGTTTAATCGTGGGTGAAAGCTTGATGGGCGTAATCTTAGCCTTCATTATCGCAGCATCTGTCACATCAGGTGGTTCTGAAGATCCATTATCCCTAGGATTAGAAAATTGGGATAATATGGGCGAATTACTTGGTCTTGCCGTATTTATCTTTGGTATCTTGATTTTCGTTTCTCGTGTATTACGCGCGAAAAAATCGAAATAATAGATTAAAATAGGCTGTCCTCGGATAGCCTATTTTTCTAGGAGCTTAAGGTGTCAACTCAATCCCCTTATTTGAAAGCGATTATTGTCTTCCCATTGCTTACCCAACTGATAGGCAGTGTTATCGTTTATATCGTTTTCAAACTAGACAACTACAGAGAAGGTTATTTCGACTCTGCGTTATTTGGCTTCTTTTTGACATTTTGGCCTCTCACTGTTCCGGCGATAATCAATGCTTACTTTGCCAAATGCCGAGGTTATCTAAGCCATCATTGGAAGAAAATTCTCCTTTTTTCATTTATCATTATTTTTGTTTATTGGAGTATCGGCAATGTCGTGATCGCACCAAATACGAAATACCTCACTGACCGTATATCCTTCATCTTAGGCGGTTCTGCTATCATGGCAATCTATACGACAATTTTCCTCTCCTTGTTATTACCGAAATCAAAGTAGAGAATAAATATGCAATTATCTCAATCTCTTCTCGATCAAGTCCGTACGCTTGCCAATGAAGCGGGAAAACATTTGGCCCGTTTTTACCAACAGAATGTGGCAATACAAACCAAATCGGATAACACACCTGTTACAGAGGCAGATTTATTTGTCAGCCAGTTTTTAATCGAAAAACTGACCGCACTTTTCCCCGACATTCCTGTTCTTTCTGAGGAAAACTGCAATATCCCCTTTGAACAACGCCAAACTTGGCAAACTTATTGGCTAATCGATCCCCTTGATGGCACGCAGCAATTTATTGATCGCACGGATCAATTTTCGGTGTTGATTACACTCGTGCGAAACCATCAACCTGTACTGGGTGTTATCCATTTCCCTATTTTGAATATTACCTATTACGCCATGAAAGACTTCGGAGCATTCAAACAAAGTGAAAAAAAGATAACACGCTTACAGACACGAAAAATCAATCTCACCAAACCGTTAAAAATCGCCGTAGGCGCCACCACCTCACAAGAAAAAGTGCGGTCAATTTTAGCAAAGAATTTAGCATGCGAATTTACGGTGGTCGGTTCGAGTAGCTTAAAAAGCGGTTTAGTCGCTGAAGGGGCGGTTGATTGCTATATTCGCCTCGGCAAAACCGGCGAATGGGACACTGCCGGCGCTGAAGTTTTATTAGCTGAAATCAATGGGGGAATTTTTGATCCACACTTTCAACCGCTCACCTATAACCAGCGTGAAAGTTTAATTAATCCACCCTTTGTGATAGTGTCAGATAATACACAAAATTGGGCATCTGTCTTTCAATTTAATTGATTGGTTCGATTGGTAAAGTGCAGTAATATATTGCATTATTTAAAAACGCTACTCGGAACAATAAGGAATAATATGCAAACGAATAATAACTGTATCGTAATTTTTGGTGCTTCCGGTGATTTAACTCACCGTAAACTCATTCCAGCCCTTTATAATCTCTACAAAATTGGGCGTTTGAGTGAAAACTTTTCTGTTCTAGGTGTTGCTCGCTCTGAGTTGAATGATGAAACTTTCCGCGAAAAAATGCGTGAGGCGTTAATCCATAATGAAGAAACAACACCAGAAACCTTAGATGCTTTCTGTTCTCATCTTTATTACCAATCGGTGAATACTTCGGATGCTCAAGATTATGGCAAACTTGTTCCACGCCTAGATAATCTTCATGATAAATATAAAACTTGTGGTAACACCCTTTACTATATGTCCACTCCGCCAAGTCTTTATGGCGTGATTCCTGAGTGTTTGGCCGCACATGGTTTAAATACAGAAGAATATGGCTGGAAACGAATTATCGTCGAAAAACCTTTTGGTTACGATGAAAAAACAGCGCAAGCATTAGACGTACAAATCCATCGTTTCTTTGAAGAACACCAAATTTATCGTATCGACCATTATTTAGGTAAAGAAACTGTTCAAAACTTGCTTGTATTACGTTTCTCAAATGGCTGGTTTGAACCACTTTGGAACCGTAATTTCATTGATTATGTAGAAATTACGGGTGCAGAATCTATTGGCGTGGAAGAGCGCGGTGGCTATTATGATGGTTCTGGCGCAATGCGAGATATGTTCCAAAACCATTTATTGCAAGTATTAGCGATGGTGGCAATGGAGCCGCCTGCAATTATTAATGCGAATTCCATGCGTGACGAAGTAGCAAAAGTGATGCATAGTTTGCGTCCATTAACTGCCGAAGATATGGAGCATAATCTCGTTTTAGGTCAATACACTGCAGCTGAAATTAACGGCAAAATGGAAAACGGCTATTTAGAAGAAAAAGGCGTACCGGCAGATTCTCGCACTGAAACTTACATCGCATTACGTTGTGAAATTGAAAACTGGCGTTGGGCGGGCGTACCTTTCTATGTACGTACCGGTAAACGCTTACCGGCTCGCGTGACAGAAATTGTGATTCACTTTAAAACCACACCACATCCGGTATTCAGCCAAAATGCACCAGAGAATAAATTGATTATTCGTATTCAACCAGATGAAGCGATTTCAATGCGTTTTGGTTTGAAAAAACCAGGTGCAGGTTTTGAAGCGAAAGAAGTTTCAATGGATTTCCGTTATGCAGATTTAGCAGGCGCACAAGTATTAACTGCTTATGAACGCTTATTGTTGGATGCGATGAAAGGCGATGCTACCTTGTTTGCTCGTACCGATGCTGTGCATGCTGCATGGAAATTTGTGCAACCGATTTTAGATTACAAAGCTAATGGTGGTCGGATTCACGAATATGAAGCCGGCACTTGGGGCCCTGTGGCAGCCGATAAATTAATTGCAAAACAAGGCAAAGTTTGGCGTAAACCGACAGGTTTAATGAAGAAAAAAGTTTAATTAATCTAATGTAGGGTGGGATTTAGCCCACCGCTCTTAATATCTAACATAATAAATTGTGGGCTAAAACCCAACGGAAAATCAATGAACTATATCAGCTTCCCAACGGCTCAACACGCAGTCGATAAGATTGCACAAGAATTTTTGATTTATGGCCAATTAAATCACCCTGTGCATATTTCCCTTTCTGGTGGTTCAACGCCTAAGTTATTATTTAAAACCCTAGCCAAATCACCTTATGCGGAACAAATTAACTGGAAAAATCTGCATTTTTGGTGGGGAGATGATCGTATGGTTCCGCCATCTGATCCTGAAAGCAACTATGGTGAAGTGCAGAAACTTTTATTCGATTATATTCAAATTCCCACAGAAAATATCCACCGAATTCGTGGTGAAAATGAACCGCACTTTGAGCTAAAACGCTTCGAAGAAGAATTAAGTGTGGTCATTCCAAACGGTGTTTTTGATTGGATCATTTTAGGCATGGGGACAGATGGCCATACTGCTTCTCTCTTCCCACATCAAACCAATTTTGATGATGCAAACCTTGCAGTCATTGCCAAGCACCCTGAAAGTGGTCAAATCCGTATTTCAAAAACAGCCAAATTCATCGAACAAGCCAAACGCATTACCTATTTGGTCACCGGCGAAAGCAAAGCAGATATATTAAAAGAAATCCAAACTACCCCTGCAGAAAATCTGCCTTACCCTGCAGCAAAAATTAAAGCAAAAAATGGTGTGACGGAATGGTATTTGGATAAAGAGGCAGCAAAATTGTTATAGCAAGTAAATAGTAATCTAATTGGTGTGTGAGTATGCGAATGATGGATTAATCTATTTAAACGTTATGGAAATAAAAATGGAAAAATCAATTAATAATAAGACAAAGGTTATCGATGCTCTAAAAGAACTTGGTGGAACAGGAGCATTACAAGAAATATATGACGCTGTTGAAAAAATCTATCCAAATACAATCGAATATTATAAAAATGAAGAATCTTATAAAGCTATGATTAGAGATTGTCTTGAGTCTCATTCATCCGATTCTGAGAAATTTAAAAGTACAAAAGAAGATCTATTTTATATTGTCTTCAATAAGGGGGATGGGATCTGGGGACTTAGAGAATATATTGAGGCACATGATATCTCTTCTAATGAGGAATTAGATACAGAAGGGATTTCTAATTCGAAATATAGAAAAACACAAGGAAAATTCAGAAGAGAACTACTAAGAGTTTATAATAATAAATGCCCATTTACTGAAATTGATGCTTTATCACTCTTAGTGGCAAGTCACATAAATCCTTGGCATTGTGATGAGGGGGCTAGAAATAATACAAATAATGGGATTATATTATCAATTCACTTAGATAAATTATTTGACATAGGCTTAATTTCCATGTCTGAAGATGGTCAATTATTGTATAAAAATGATAAAGTAAAAACACTTATTGAAAAAAATTTTCATTTAAAAAATACATCTCTAGACAAAAAGTTTTTAACAGAAGAAAGGCTACAATTTTTAAAATCCCACAGAAAACGTCATAAATATTCTCAATAAATTTTCAAAATTATTGCGTAATTACCTACTTTAGCAACAGGAGAAAACAATGTCAGTAAAAGGCGACATCGGTGTTATCGGCTTAGCCGTAATGGGGCAAAACCTCATTTTAAATATGAATGATCATGGCTTTAAAGTTGTGGCATATAACCGTACGACTTCAAAAGTGGATGAATTTTTACAAGGTGCGGCAAAAGGCACCAATATTATCGGCGCATACTCTTTAGAAGATTTAGCTTCTAAATTAGAAAAACCACGCAAAGTAATGTTAATGGTACGTGCGGGTGATGTAGTGGATCAATTCATTGAGGCATTATTACCGCACTTAGAAGAAGGCGACATCATCATTGATGGGGGTAACTCAAACTATCCTGATACCAACCGTCGTGTTAAAGCATTGGCTGAAAAAGGCATTCGTTTTATCGGTTCGGGGGTTTCGGGCGGTGAAGAAGGTGCGCGTCATGGACCATCTATCATGCCAGGTGGTAATCACGAAGCATGGCCATATGTTAAACCAATCTTCCAAGCAATCTCTGCTAAAACAGAACAAGGCGAACCTTGCTGTGACTGGGTTGGTGGAGAAGGTGCAGGCCACTTTGTAAAAATGGTTCACAATGGTATCGAATATGGCGATATGCAATTAATCTGTGAAGCTTACCAATTCTTAAAAGAAGGTTTAGGCTTAAGCTATGAAGAAATGCAAGCTATCTTCGCAGAATGGAAAAAAACTGAACTTGATAGCTATTTAATTGATATCACCACCGATATTCTTGGTTATAAAGATGCTGATGGTGAACCATTAGTTGAAAAAATCTTAGATACAGCTGGCCAAAAAGGGACTGGTAAATGGACAGGTATCAATGCATTAGATTTTGGTATTCCATTAACCTTAATCACTGAATCTGTCTTTGCTCGTTGCGTATCTTCATTTAAAGATCAACGTGTTGCCGCTAATCAATTATTCGGCAAAACAATTCAACCTGTTGAAGGCGATAAAAAAGTTTGGATTGAGGCGGTGCGTAAAGCCTTATTGGCGTCTAAAATTATTTCTTATGCACAAGGCTTTATGCTGATTCGTGAAGCCTCTGAACAATTTGACTGGAACATCAACTACGGCGCAACGGCATTATTATGGCGTGAAGGTTGTATTATCCGTAGCCGTTTCTTAGGCAACATTCGGGATGCATATGAAGCAAATCCAGATTTAATCTTCTTGGGTTCAGATAGCTACTTCAAGGGCATTTTAGAAAACTCATTAAGTGACTGGCGTAAAGTGGTGGCAAAATCTATCGAAGTGGGTATCCCAATGCCTTGTATGGCTTCTGCTATTACTTTCTTAGATGGCTATACTTCAGCCCGTTTACCGGCAAACTTATTGCAAGCACAACGTGACTACTTCGGCGCACATACTTATGAACGTACTGATAAACCACGTGGTGAATTCTTCCACACCAACTGGACAGGTCGCGGTGGCAACACAGCATCTACCACTTATGATGTGTAAGTCTAAAAACTCATGATAAACTCACCGCACTTTGTTCGAATAAAGTGCGGTTTATTTTTACCTTATTTTGGAGAAACCTATGTTACCTCAATCACGCTTAGATAAAATTTCAGAAATGGAAAACCTTCTCAATGAAGCGGAGAGTTTCTTAGCTGACGCGGAACAATTTCTTGAAAAATGGCAAGCTTTCTTACCAAAAATGAAAACCTTAGAACACTATTATTTTGATGGTGACTGGCGAGACGATTATCAAGCTTATGAGGACGGTAAAATCCCAGAGGATATGCCTTGTGGTGTATTAAGTGAAGATTTAGTATTTAATGCGAGTACAGGACACCATGGATTGGCGATTGAATATTTGAAAGTGGTTGCGAAAGTATTAGATCAAGCTAAAGATTAACATTCAATATATTCAATTGTTCAAAAAAACATCGAAAAACGCATATTTTTGAACTTTCATTCATCTCCGTTTGTCTTATGGAGTACTATCAATATGGATAGTTTTATATGTTAAACACGGAGAGATCCTATGAAATTAATTGGAAAATCACTTGTTATCGCGATGACTATTATTTCCCTTGCTGCATGTGGAAATATGAACCGTACACAAAAAAATACAACAGCTGGCGCAGCTATTGGTGGTGCAGCAGGCTATATGCTTGGTGGTAATACCGCGACCACATTAGGTGGTGCCGCATTAGGTGGTGTAATCGGTAGCCAAGTCAATAAATAGTCAAAAAAATAACCGCACTTAATAAGTGGCGGTTATTTTTTTATTATTTCTCATCTGTTTTTTCTGTGCTTGGTTTACGGCGTTTACCAATATTTTTCGTATCTTTATGACGTAATTTGGCTTTCCTCTTCACCTCTGATTTTTTCTTTTCTTCACGTTTTTCTTTAATACGCGCTTTTTGCTTTTTAGACATAGATTTTACTTCACCATCTTTTGGTGGTTTAGTGCGAGGTTCTAAGCCTTCTAAAATACGCGCTTTCAACAGCTCTTCCGTGTAGCGTTTAATTTTACCGAGCAATTTGTAATCATGTGCTTCAACAAAAGAAACGGCAGTACCTTTTTTCCCTGCACGAGCCGTACGACCAATACGATGTAAATACGTATCTGCACTATAAGGCAAATCGAAGTTCATGACGTGTGTCACATCATCAATATCAATCCCGCGAGCTGCCACATCAGTAGCCACTAACACAGTAACAACACCTGATTTCAATTTATCAATGGCATTATTACGTTGTGTTTGCGCCATATCGCCTTCTAAATAAGTAGAACGAATGCCACGTTTACGCAAGGTTTCAGAAAGCTCACGCACATCTTCACGACGACGGACAAACACAATGCCGCGACTCACGTTCTCGGTTTCGATAAAACGTGCAAGCAACTTGATTTTATGTTCATTGCTGTCGGCGTGATAATACCATTGGTTGATTTTCTTACGCTCGCGACGACTTGGTTCGGCATCAATTTTTACCGGATCATTCAATAAACGTTCTGCGAAATCAACTAATAGCTCCCCTTCTAATGTGGCAGAGAAAAGAAGGGTTTGTTTACGCCAACGCGTTTCAGCGGCAATTTTCTCCGCATCTTGGCCAAAGCCCATTTGCAACATGCGATCTGCTTCATCAAAAATCAGCATTTCTACCGCACGACAATCAAAGTTTTCTTCTTTGATGTATTGCAATAAACGCCCCGGTGTTGCCACCACGATATCCTGATTTGAATTAAATACTTCCCCATGATTTTGATACGCCACACCGCCAGTAATGGTTGCAATCTTCAAATGCGTGAATTGCGCCAGTTCTTCTGCTTGTTCTGCAACCTGCATCGCCAGCTCACGAGTTGGCGTTAAAATTAAAATGCGAGGTGCGCCTGGTTTACGACGTGGATAATCCAATAAATGCTGAATTGCCGGCAATAAAAATGCGGCCGTTTTACCCGTACCTGTTGGTGCAGAACCGAGCACGTCACGCTCTTCCATAGCAGCAGGAATCGCTTCTAATTGAATGGCTGTTGGGCGAGTGTAGCCTTTCTTTTCTAAGGCTTTTAATAATTCAGGGGAAAGATCGAATTCTTCAAATGGGGATAAATTCATTATTTTGCGTTAATTTGTTAAAATTGGAGCTGATTATACCTGAAAGTGCGGTCATTTTCCGCAAGATTTTATGAGCAGCTTTACCTTTAAACAATTCCATATTAATCAACAACATTGTGCAATGAAAGTCGGCACTGACGGCATTTTACTGGGTGCATGGGCAGATGTGTCTGATTGTCAGCGTATTCTTGATATGGGGACTGGCACAGGCTTGGTTGCATTAATGCTTGCCCAACGAAGTCATGAGCATTGCCAAATTGAAGCCGTTGAGCTTGATCCCCTTGCAGCACAACAAGCACAAGAAAACTTCAAGGCTTCGCTATGGCACAATCGTCTTCATTTAACACACCAAGACGTGCAAACTTATTGCCAACAAATAGCACATCAATTTGATTTAATTGTGGCTAATCCGCCTTATTTTGCACAAGGCGCAGAATGTAAAAATGACGAACGAGCACTTGCCCGTTATGTTCAACAAAGTCATTTAGATTGGTTAAATTGGGCGATGAGTTGTTTATCCGAAAAAGGAAAAATCAGTTTTGTCTTACCTTATGAGGCAGGGAAAACATTGATAAATTCAACCGCACTTTATTGCATTAAGCAGACTGATGTCATTACAAAAATAGGAAAAGCACCACAACGAATGTTACTCACGTTTAGTCGGGAGCATTTACCACAGGTAAAACATAGCCTGGTGATTTATAACGAAAACAATCAGTACACAGAGAAATTTATTGCGTTGACGAAGGCATTTTATTTAAAAATGTAAGGGCATATTACTATGCCCTTTTTAATTAATGTGATTAGTGGCTTTCCGCTTTGACGAGTTTCGTCCAGTTATAATAACCATATAATGAGTTGAGTAAGTAAGCACTATACATTAAGTACATTGCAGGCTGTTCTGCCCAAAGCAAAATGGAAAGCACATTTAAAATAATCCACAATAACCATTGCTCACGATAACGTAAAATCATCAATAATTGCGCTGCTACGGTAATAATCGTGGTTAAACCATCTAATCCTGTAGAACTCCCGCCTGCGGCTTTTAAAGCCTGTACAAAGCAGAATGTACCAATCCCAACACTCACGAGTAAAACAGCCCAACCTTTTGGCGTCAAGGCTTTTGCAATCACACTTTCACCGCCGTTATCATTTTGCATGTGTTGTTTCCACATAAAATAACCGATAAATTGTGATGGGATATACACATAGAGCACCGTATTCATTTCACCAAGGAAATTGTTTCCCCAGGCGACATAAAAATAGGTGTAAGCAAAAATAAGCCCAAAGAAATAGTTACTAATTTTACCTTTACTCACCAATACGACACAGAGAATACCTGCAATGCCCGAAATCATGCCTAATGGACTATCCGGTGCAAGAACATAAGCAATAATTTGTGCTGCAAGGAAAATAACTACCCATACCACTTCAAAAGGCTTCCAACCTGATAAAAATTCTTCTTTAAGTCGTTCTGTCCAATTCATGGAACACTCCTGTTTTATGAAAAAGTACGTCATTTTTACACCGCACTTTTTTAAAGTAAAGCTTAGGTGAGATTTAATTTAATTATTGTGAGAAAAATCACACTTTATTTTTCATGCTTTTAGATGTCCATGCCTTGCTTTCCCTTATAATCAGACTACAATATCGCCCCATTTTAAGAGATTCATTAAAAGGAAGATGATGTCATTTGCAATCGGTCAACGTTGGATTAGTGAAACCGAAAATAACCTCGGATTAGGGATGATTACAGCCTTAGATTTCCGTTCTGTAACCCTTCACTTTCCTGCTACAGATGAAACCCGAATTTACGCGGTGGCGCAAGCACCATTAACTCGAATTGCATTGAATAAAGGGGAACAACTTCATCACCAAGCAGGTTGGCAAGGTGAAGTCCTTGATATTCAAGAAATGAATGGTCTCTTATTTTATTTAGTCAAAAATGCACAAGGCGAAGACGTTATCGTCAATGAAAAAGAACTTTCTCCGATAATATCTTTTAGCCAAGCGAAAGATCGCCTCTTTTCATCACAGATTGATCGTAGTGAACATTTTGCATTGCGCTATCAAACCCTTCTGCATCAACAAGCTCAATTTCAATCGCCTTTGCGCGGTTTACGAGGCAATCGTGCGGGTTTAATTCCTCATCAACTTCATATTGCGCAAGAGGTAGGAAATCGGATAAATCCTCGCGTGCTCTTAGCGGATGAAGTAGGGTTAGGTAAAACCATTGAAGCGGGCATGATTTTACAAAATCAGCTTTTTGCTGAAAAAGTACAACGAGTGTTAATCATTGTACCGGAAACCTTGCAACATCAATGGCTTGTCGAAATGCTTCGTCGTTTTAATTTACATTTTTCATTATTTGATAAAGAACGTTGTGAAGATTTTGCCGAACAAGCCATCAATCCATTTAGCACGGAAAGCTTAATTATCTGTGCATTAGATTGGTTGAAAGCACATCCTCATCGCGTACAACAAGCTATTGAAGCTGAATTTGACTGTTTAATTGTCGATGAAGCGCACCATTTGGCTTGGTCTGAAAATGCACCAAGTACCGCTTATTTATTGGTGGAACAATTAGCGAATGCTATTCCGTCTGTTTTATTACTCACGGCAACACCTGAACAATTAGGTTTGGAAAGCCATTTTGCACGATTACGCTTGCTTGATCCTGAACGTTTTTATGATTACCAAGCCTTCTTAAAAGAGCAGGAAAATTACCAACCTGTTGCGGATGCCGTGCAATCTTTACTCTCAGAGAAGCCGCTAAGTGCGGTCGAAAAAAATCATATTTCTGATTTACTCAATGAGCAGGATGTCGAACCATTATTCAAAGCCTTAAACTGTAATAATGACGACGAAAAGCAAGCTGCACGCCAAGAACTCATTCAAAATCTCATCGATAGACACGGTACAAGCCGTATTTTATTTCGCAATACACGCCAAGGGGTGAAAGGTTTCCCGCGTCGGGTTTACCATCAAATAACGATTGATGCGGCTGAAGTAGACGAAAAAATTCATTGGTTAATTGATTTTCTAAAATCACACCGAAATGAAAAAATCTTAGTCATTTGTAAAACAGCACAAACGGCAATTCAACTTGAGCAAGTTTTACGAGAAAAAGAAGCCATTCGTAGTGCTGTTTTCCATGAAAGAATGTCGATTATTGAACGAGATCGCGCGGCGGCTTATTTTGCCGATACCGATAATGGTGCACAAGTTTTACTGAGTTCTAGCATTGGTTCTGAAGGCAGAAATTTCCAATTTGCTTGTCATCTCGTACTCTTCGATTTACCAGAGAATCCTGACTTACTTGAGCAATGTATTGGCCGTTTAGATCGTATTGGACAAACACGAGATGTAAAAATTTATGTACCTTGCCTCGCAAACTCTACGCAGCAAGATTTAGCACGTTGGTATCATGAAGGTTTAAATGCCTTTGAACAAACGTGTCCTATCGGTATGACACTGTTTGAACAATATGAATCGTTACTAAAAGTGCGGTCAGAAAACAAAGAGAATTTTGAGCTACTTATTCTCCAAACGCAAAAACAAGCAAAAGCATTGCGCTTAGCCTTAGAGAAAGGACGCGATCGTTTGTTAGAATTAAATTCTAATGGTGGAGAAAAGGCACAACGACTTGCGGCAGAAATTGCTCAAACAGATAATTCAGCACAATTAGTCGATTTTGCACTAAATTTATTTGATATTATTGGTGTAGAGCAAGATGATTTAGGTGAAAACAGCATTGTTATCACACCAACGGGCACCATGCTTGTTCCTGATTTTCCAGGACTAAAAGAAGAAGGTGTCACAGTAACCTTTAACCGACAACTTGCCCTTGCTCGTGAGGAATTAGAATTTCTTACCTGGGATCATCCAATGATACGCCAAGGCATTGATTTAATCGCTTCTGGTGACATTGGCAAAGCATCGATGGCATTATTAGTCAATAAACAGCTGCCTGCTGGCACGCTGCTAGTTGAATTGATTTATATGATTGAAAGCCAATCACCAAAGGGTTTGCAACTGAATCGTTTTCTTCCACCTACACCTGTTCGCTTATTACTGGATAGCAAAGGAAACGATCTCGCCGGACAAGTTAATTTTGACTCATTGCAAAATAAACTTAAGCCGCTAGGTAAAGACATTGCGAATAAAATGGTAAAAATGGCTCGTCCAAATATTGAGCAATTAATTAAACTAGGCGATCACAAAATGACCGAAATCGCACAAGCTCAAATTCAAGAAGCCAGTAGATTAGCAGATCAAACATTGAGCAATGAACTCAATCGACTTATAGCCTTGAAAGCAGTAAATAAAAATATTCGCCAGGCGGAAATTGATGTATTAGAAAAACAACGCGTGCTTTCGCTGGAAGAGTTAAGTAAATCAAGCAGGCGATTAGATAGCCTTCGGGTAATAGTGACAAACAAGGAATAATATGGCACTTATTGAATACCATCCCCCTTTAGAACCGTATTTAGATATTATCTATCAAGATAATCATATCTGCGTGGTAAATAAACCAAGCGGTTTACTTTCAGTTCCTGGCAATCAACCTGAATACTACGATAGTGCAATGAGTCGGGTAAAAGAGAAATTTGGATTTTGTGAACCTGCGCACCGTTTAGATATGGCCACAAGTGGGATTATTCTATTTGCATTAAGTAAAGCGGCAGATAAAGAGTTGAAACGTCAATTCCGTGAACGTGAGCCAAAGAAATATTATCAAGCTTTAGTATGGGGATACTTAGAACAAGATAGTGGGGAAATTAATCTTCCTATAATTTGTGATTGGGAAAATCGCCCGCGCCAACGCATTGATTTTATATTTGGCAAAAGAGCGGTCACTTTTTATGAAGTTTTAGAACGGTTACCAACTAACTGCACTCGAGTGAAACTGACTCCAATCACAGGACGTTCGCATCAACTTCGTTTACATACGCTCTCGCTTGGACATCCCATTTTAGGAGACAAGTTTTATGCTCACCCACAAGCTAAATCGATGTCACCTCGCTTATGCTTACATGCAGAAGAGCTTACGATTACGCACCCTATTACAGGTGAAAAAATGACATTCAGAGCTAAAGCTGAATTTTAGAAAAAGAAATATAAAAAAGGCTCACACCAGTGAGCCTTTTTATTTTATAACAAATTATTATTCCGCTGCTGCTTCTGCAACTTCTGGACGATCAACTAACTCAATGTATGCCATTGGAGCGTTGTCACCTGCACGGAAACCACATTTTAAGATACGGGTGTAACCACCTGCACGTTGAGCAAAACGTGGACCTAATTCATTGAATAATTTCGCAACAGTTTCGATGTTACGAGTACGAGCGAATGCTAAACGACGGTTTGCAACGCTATCTTCTTTTGCTAATGTAATTAACGGTTCAACTACACGACGTAATTCTTTAGCTTTTGGTAAAGTAGTCTTGATGATTTCATGACTAACTAAAGCACTTGCTAAGTTACGGAACATCGCTTGGCGATGGCTGCTATTACGGTTTAGTTGACGACCACTCTTACGATGGCGCATGATCTTATCCTTCTCAGAAAAATCTTAACCTATGACCAAACTAGTCTTCAGCAATACTTGCTGGTGGCCAATTCTCAAGGCGCATACCAAGTGACAAGCCACGTGAAGCGAGAACGTCTTTAATTTCAGTAAGAGATTTCTTACCAAGATTAGGCGTTTTTAATAACTCAACTTCTGTACGTTGTACTAAGTCACCGATATAGTGAATTGTTTCTGCTTTCAAACAGTTAGCAGAACGAACTGTCAACTCTAAGTCATCAACAGGACGTAATAAAATCGGATCGAATTCCGGTTTTTCTTCCTTGACTTCAGGTTGACGAACATCACGCAAATCAACGAATGCATCGAGTTGCTCTGCTAAAATTGTTGCTGCACGACGAATTGCTTCTTCCGGATCAATAGTCCCGTTAGTTTCTAACTCAATAACTAGTTTATCTAAGTCAGTACGTTGTTCAACACGTGCTGCTTCAACATTGTAAGCAATACGGTCAACCGGGCTATAACAAGCATCCACTAATAAACGACCAATTGGACGATCTTCATTTTGTGAATGAGTACGAGCAGATGCTGGTACATAACCTCTACCACGTTGAACACGAATACGCATATTAATAGATGCATTTTCGTCTGTTAAGTGACAGATTACATGTGATGGATTAACAATCTCAACATCACCATCATGGGTGATATCAGCTGCAACAACAGGGCCAATTCCAGATTTATTTAATGTCAGAATAACATCATCTTTATTCTGTACTTTAACCGCTAGACCTTTAAGGTTTAAAAGAACTTCAAGAATATCTTCCTGAACACCTTCTTTACTACTATATTCGTGCAGTACGCCATCAATTTCTACTTCAGTTACAGCACAACCTGGCATTGAAGACAGAAGGATACGACGTAATGCATTCCCTAGAGTATGACCAAAGCCACGCTCTAACGGTTCTAAGATCACCTTAGCATGAGTAGAGCTAATTTGCTCGATATCTACTAAGCGTGGTTTTAAAAATTCTGTAACAGAACCCTGCATTTTATCCTCTCTTTGCTTTTAAGCTTAACTATTATTTAGAGTAAAGCTCAACGATCAGATGTTCGTTAATGTCTGCTGATAAATCAGAACGTTCAGGAACACGTTTGAACACACCTTCCATTTTCGCAGAATCAACTTCTAACCAAGTTGGTTTTTCTCTTTGTTCTGCTAATTCTAATGATGCTTTAATACGTGCTTGTTTTTTAGATTTCTCACGAACAGCAACGACATCATTTACAGAAACTTGGAAAGATGGGATATTTACAACACGACCATTTACGACAATCGCTTTGTGGCTCACTAATTGACGAGCTTCTGCGCGAGTTGCAGCAAATCCCATGCGATAAACAACGTTATCCAATCTACCTTCTAATAATACTAGTAAGTTTTCACCAGTATTACCTTTTAAACGGTTTGCTTCTTTATAGTAGTTACGGAATTGACGTTCTAAAATACCATAGATACGACGAACTTTTTGTTTTTCACGTAATTGACTACCATAGTCAGACAAACGCGGTTTACGAGCACCGTGTTGACCTGGTGCTGTATCAATTTTACATTTTGAATCAATCGCACGCACACCTGATTTAAGGAATAAATCAGTGCCTTCACGACGGCTGAGCTTGAGTTTAGGGCCCAAATATCTTGCCATTTTCTTTCTCCAACTATCCTATTACGCCATTAAACACGACGTTTTTTCGGTGGACGACAACCGTTATGAGGAATCGGAGTCACATCAGTGATGTTCGTGATACGGAAACCCGCTGCATTTAATGCACGGATTGTTGATTCACGACCCGGACCCGGACCTTTAACCATAACTTCCAAGTTCTTTAAGCCGAATTCTTTAACGATTTCAGCACAACGTTCTGCAGCAACTTGTGCAGCGAACGGGGTAGATTTACGAGAACCACGGAAACCTGAACCACCTGCTGTAGCCCAAGCTAAAGCATTACCTTGACGGTCAGTAATGGTAACGATTGTGTTATTGAAAGATGCGTGAATGTGTGCTACGCCATCTACAACTTGTTTTTTTACACGTTTACGTGCACGAACTGGTGTTTTAGCCATTCTTTATTTACCCCGACTATTTTTTGATCGGCTTACGTGGACCCTTACGGGTACGCGCATTAGTTTTAGTACGTTGACCACGTACCGGTAAACTACGACGATGACGTAAACCACGGTAACAACCTAAGTCTAAAAGACGTTTGATGTTTAGTGTTACTTCACGACGTAAGTCACCTTCAACGGTAAATTTACCAACTTCGTCACGCAGTTTGTCAATCTGCTCTTCAGACAATTCGCTGATCTTAACATCTTCAGCAATACCCGCTGCAGCACAAATGCTTTTAGAACGAGTTTTACCGATACCGTAAATTGCAGTTAAAGCGATTACAGCGTGTTTGTGATCAGGAATGTTAATGCCTGCAATACGGGCCACTATGCACTCCTATTATTTTAACTAATTTGGTATTCTGATCTTGAAAAGCCCGTTTTCAGGATACTCAAACAGAATACCAAGGACATAAATGAGTTGAGTAGTATAACTACTCAACCGGTTCTTTGCAAGAAGAAATGTTAATTAACCTTGACGTTGTTTATGTTTAGGGTCGCTGCATAATACGCGAACAACACCTTCACGTTTAACAATTTTACAGTTACGACACATCTTCTTAACGGAAGCGCGAACTTTCATTGCTTATCCTTTTTACTTAAATGAACAATTACTGTCCAAAACCTTTAAGGTTTGCTTTTTTTAACGCAGATTCATATTGAGACGACATTAAGTGACTCTGAACTTGCACGATAAAATCCATAATTACAACAACAACGATTAATAAGGAAGTACCACCGAAGTAGAATTTAACATCCCATGCTGATGTCATAATATAAGGGACTAAACATACGAACGTTACATAAAGACCGCCAATTAATGTTAAGCGAGTCATTACTTTATCAATGTAACGTGATGTTTGTTCACCTGGTCTAATTCCTGGGATAAATGCACCAGATTTTTTTAGATTATCTGCTGTATCACGTGGATTATATTGCATTGCAGTGTAGAAGAAACTGAAGAAAATAATCGCTACCGCATAAACAAGAAGATATAAAGGTTGTCCAGGATTCAACAACATTGATAAGTCATTTAACCACTCAAACTTATCATTTTGACCAAACCATTGTGTCAATGTAGCAGGGAATAAAATAATGCTTGAAGCAAAAATTGCTGGCATTACGTTTGCCATATTAACTTTTAATGGTAAGTGAGTTGAATGACCACCTAAAATTTGACGTCCTTGTTGACGCTTAGCATATTCAACACGAATTCTACGTTGTCCACGTTCTACGAAGACAACAAAATAAGTTACTGCAAAAACAATAGCAGCGATTAGTAGAAGAACTAAAGGATGCATTTGTCCTTGTCGAGCTTGCTCAACTGTTTCGATGATTGCATGTGGCAACCCTGCAACAATACCACCAAAAACAAGAATTGAGATACCGTTACCAATACCTCTTTCAGTAATTTGCTCACCTAACCACATTAAGAACATGGTTCCGGTCACAAGACTCACTACTGCAGTGAAGTAAAAAGTAAAACCGATATTTGGCACTAACTGTGGCAACATATTCGGTAAACCGGTAGAAATTGCGATAGCTTGGATAGTAGCAAAAACCACCGTTGCATAACGAGTATACTTGGTGATTTTTCTTTGTCCTGCTACGCCTTCTTTCTTCAATTCTGCTAAAGCAGGTGAAACCGTAGCAAGCAATTGCATTACGATAGATGCCGAGATATACGGCATAATACCTAATGCTAAAATTGATGCTCGGCTCAATGCACCACCAGAGAACATGTTTAACATATCAATGATGGTGCCTTTTTGTTGTTCAACTAATTGAGCTAGCACGGCGGCATCAATACCAGGAAGCGGAATAAAAGAACCAATACGATAAACGATAAGTGCACCTAATACAAAAAGCAATCTGCTTTTTAGTTCACCAGTACCACTATTAGTACTTCTGCTTTGATAACCTGGTTGTTTAGCCATTTGCTAATTATTCCTCAACTGAACCGCCAGCAGCTTTGATCGCTGCTTTTGCACCTTTAGTTACACGTAAACCACGTACAGTAACTGCAGATTTCACTTCACCAGCTAAGATAACTTTAGCGAATTGAATATCTTTAGTTAAAATGTTTGCAGCTTTTAATGCTTCTAAAGTGACAACATTTCCTTCAACTTTAGTTAATTCGTTTAAACGAACTTCAGCAGTTACAGCTGATTTCATTGAAGTGAAACCAAATTTTGGTAAACGACGGTACAATGGCATTTGACCACCCTCGAAACCACGACGAACACCGCCACCAGTACGAGATTTTTGACCTTTATGACCACGACCACCAGTTTTTCCTAAACCTGAACCAATACCACGACCAAGGCGTTTTGCACTGTGCTTAGCACCTTCAGCCGGAGATAGAGTATTTAAACGCATTCTCTTACTCCTCCACTTTAACCATGTATGAAACTTGGTTAATCATACCACGTACTGCCGGAGTATCGATTAACTCAACAGTATGGTGCATATGGCGAAGACCAAGACCACGCAAGGTAGCTTTGTGCTTCGGTAAACGAGCAATTGAGCTACGAACTTGAGTTACTTTAATAGTTTTAGCCATTATCAATTACCCCAAAATTTCATCAACGGTTTTGCCGCGTTTAGCAGCAACCATTTCTGGTGATTTCATATTTGCTAATGCATCAATAGTTGCACGAACAACGTTGATTGGGTTGGTTGAACCATACGCTTTAGAAAGAACATTACGTACACCAGCAACTTCTAACACTGAACGCATTGCACCACCTGCGATGATACCTGTACCTTCGCTAGCTGGTTGCATAAATACGCGAGAACCAGTGTGAACACCTTTAACTGGGTGTTGTAATGTACCTTCATTTAAAGCGACATTAATCATATTGCGACGTGCTTTTTCCATCGCTTTTTGGATCGCTGCCGGAACTTCGCGAGCTTTACCATAACCAAAACCTACGCGACCGTTACCATCGCCTACTACTGTTAAAGCAGTAAAGCTCATAATACGACCACCTTTTACAGTTTTTGATACACGGTTTACTGCGATTAGCTTCTCTTGCAGTTCACCAGCTTGTTTTTCGATGTTTGACATCTCAATTTACCTCATTAGAACTGTAGACCAGCTTCACGTGCAGCGTCCGCTAAAGTTTGGACACGACCATGATATTTAAAACCGGAACGGTCAAAAGCAACGTCTTTAACGCCTTTTGCTAATGCGCGCTCAGCAACAAGTTTACCTACTACTGCTGCGGCATCTTTATTACCGGTATATTTAACTTGCTCACGAATTGCTTTTTCAACAGTTGAAGCAGCGGCAAGCACTTCTGAACCGTTTGGTGCAATAACTTGTGCGTAGATATGACGCGGAGTACGGTGAATAACTAGACGAGTTACACCTTGCTCTCTCATCATATGACGTGCACGAGCTGCACGACGGATACGAGCTGATTTCTTATCCATAGTGTTACCTTAATTATTTCTTCTTAGCCTCTTTCATACGTACTACTTCATCAGAGTAACGTACACCTTTACCTTTATAAGGTTCAGGACGGCGATAAGCGCGAATATCTGCTGCAACTTGACCAATTAACTGCTTGTCTGCACCTTTTAAAACGATTTCCGTTTGTGAAGGGCATTCTGCAGTAATACCTGCTGGTAAAGTGTGCTCCACAGGGTGAGAGAAACCTAAACTTAATGCAACTGCGTTGCCTTTAATTTGAGCTCTGTAACCAACACCCACTAGTTGTAATTTCTTAGTGAAGCCTTCAGTAACACCGATAACCATTGCATTAACTAATGCACGAGCTGTACCCGATTGAGCATTCGCTTCAACAAAACCTTCACGTGGAGTGAAAGTAAATTGACCATTATCTTGTTTAACTTCAACTGAGTGATGAATTGTGCGAGATAACTCGCCATTTTTACCTTTTACTGTTAATAGCTGACCGTCGAGTTTAACTTCAACGCCGGCAGGAATATTAACAGGTGCCTTTGCAACACGAGACATTTTCCTACCCCTCTATTAAGCTACGTAACAGATGATCTCACCGCCTAAGCCCGCTTGACGAGCTGCACGGTCAGTCATAACACCTTTAGATGTAGAAATTACAGCAACACCTAAACCACCCATAACTTTTGGTAATTCGTCTTTACGTTTGTAAATACGAAGACCAGGACGGCTTACACGTTGGATGCTTTCTACAACCGGTTTGCCTTGGAAATATTTTAAAGTAATTTCCAATTCAGGTTTTGCACCTTCTAAAACTTTAACGCTTTCGATATACCCTTCAGCAGCTAATACGTTGGCAATTGCCACTTTTAGCTTGGAAGAAGGCATATTGATTGCAACTTTGTTCGCAGCTTGACCGTTACGAATACGAGTCAACATATCTGCGATTGGATCTTGCATACTCATTGTACTTTTTCTCCGATTCCAAAATAAAGTGGTATATTACCAGCTCGCTTTTTTAAGGCCTGGGATCTCACCGCGCATAGCAGCTTCACGAACCTTAATACGGCTTAAACCAAACTTACGTAAAACGCCGTGAGGACGTCCAGTTTGGCGGCAACGGTTACGTTGACGACTAGGGCTAGAATCACGTGGTAAAGTTTGTAACTTTAACACTGCATTCCAACGATCTTCGTCAGAGGCATTGACATCAGAAATGATTTTCTTTAATTCTGCACGTTTAGCGAAGAATTTTTCAGCCAATTTAACGCGTTTTACATCGCGTGCTTTCATTGATTGTTTTGCCATTATAACCTGCCTTATTTACGGAATGGGAAATTAAAGGCAGCAAGTAGTGCTTGACCTTCTTCATCATTCTTAGCAGTAGTTGTGATAGTGATATCTAAACCACGTACACGATCTACTTTATCGTAATCGATTTCAGGGAAGATGATTTGTTCACGCACACCCATGCTGTAGTTACCACGACCATCAAATGATTTCGCGCTTAAACCGCGGAAGTCACGAATACGTGGAACAGCAATTGTAATTAAACGTTCAAAGAACTCCCACATACGCTCACCGCGTAGTGTTACTTTACAACCGATTGGATATCCCTGACGGATTTTAAAGCCAGCAACAGATTTACGAGCTTTAGTTACTAAAGGTTTTTGACCGCTAATTGCTGCTAAGTCCGCTACTGCGTTGTCTAGCAATTTCTTATCGGTCAATGCTTCACCCACACCCATATTCAGGGTAATCTTTTCGATTCGTGGGACTTGCATGACAGATTTGTAGCCGAATTTATTTTTTAACTCGTTTACTACTTGATCTCTGTAGTAATCATGCAGTTTCGCCATCGCATTACTCCAGTTTGTTAGATAATTTCATTGTTAGATTTGAAGAAACGTACTTTTTTGCCGTCTTCGAATCTAAAACCTACACGGTCAGCTTTGTTTGTTTTTGGATTGAAAATCGCAACGTTAGAAGCATCGATAGCCGCTTCTTTTTTCACTAAACCACCAGCTTGTCCTAAAGCAGGAACTGGTTTTTCATGTTTAGTGATGATGTTGATACCTTCAACAAACACTTTACCGTTTGGTAACACTTTAGTTACCTTGCCACGCTTGCCTTTATCTTTACCGGCAAGTACGATTACTTCATCGTTTTGACGAATTTTTGCAGCCATTTCTCACTTCTCCTTACAGTACTTCTGGTGCCAAAGAAATGATCTTCATGAATTTCTCAGAACGAAGTTCACGAGTCACAGGTCCAAAAATACGAGTACCGATTGGTTGCTCTGTGTTATTGTTTAAAATTACACAAGCGTTACCATCGAAGCGAATGACTGATCCGTCTGGGCGACGAACACCCTTCTTGGTGCGCACAACAACTGCTTTTAATACATCACCTTTTTTAACTTTACCGCGTGGAATTGCTTCTTTCACAGTAACTTTGATGATATCGCCAATAGCAGCATAACGACGGTGCGATCCACCTAGAACCTTGATACACATTACGCTGCGAGCACCAGAGTTATCGGCAACATCCAGCATAGTCTGTTCTTGGATCATATTTTATGCTCCGTTAAGTTAATAATACACCCTTGCGGGACGAACCTATCCATGCCTTATAAAGATATATGGCGGATAGGTGGCGGAGTTTACCAAAAGAAGAATATAAAAGCAACGATAATTTTTCTTTATCCCTTTTTCTGCTATTCCCAAAATGAGGCAGACATTTACCGCGTTTTTGAATAAAAAAATATAGGTAAGATATTATAAAAAAACCTCTAACGATTTTGTTAGAGGGGGTTGATTTTTAATACTTTTTTACGCACCTTTCTGGAGAATCAGATCATATGATATATTTAATAAATTCAGTAAATCAATACTAAAAACTTTATCAAGTCCTATCAAAATCACTGCTAGCCAAGCAACCCCCTAATATAAGTACAGCAATCCCTTCCGTGTCCGAAATAAAACCGCCTTTCATAAAACATCCACCATCAATACATTAAAATCACTTCACTTTCTTAGGAAAAATTTCTTTTCCTAACAGCCACAAATATGTATCCAAGTCTTTTAAAGAGAAATTATCTAAACCAAAGGTTTTATTGAAATCAAGCAACACCTCATTAAACCGTTGATAGTTTTTAAGTTCTTTATGTTTAAACGTCGAAAAAGGATAGACTTTATTTAACGCCACTAATATTTTATCGACGTAGCTGTCATAAATAGGAAAAAATTTGGATTGTGATGGCTACAATATTTGGTAGCGAAAGAATAGAAATCTCTTTTCTTACCATCACTCATGGTCACTTCTTTAATTTCATCCACCAAAGAAATATCGCCTTGTTTTAAGCGGTTATCTAAATTTGGAATCGTCAAAATATGCTTAGCTACAGCATAAGTATTAAAAATATTAGTGCTATAAAAATCATTTAACGTTGATGATTTAAGCAAAACATCATTAATATCCGTATTATGTGGAAGTAAATTAAATAACTTCTCTAATGCTTTTTCTCGTAATACATAATTTTCTAGCGTTTCACGCTTTGCCAGATAATGCTTAACTTGTTTAGCACTAGGTTTTTCTAAATTAATCATTAGTCTAACTCTCTGGTTACTGTCGCCACGCTAGTAAAATCACAGTTCTTACAAGCGTAGGTTTCGTCTTCTATCACTTTCATCACTTTGATAAAACGGGTTTTACTTTTGCCTGATGAAGTGGTTTCTGTGGCCTCTTTATTTGCAGGGTAACGTTCGACTACTTTGACATCCTTAAGATAAACAGAATCACTCTTATCACATTTTGGACATCTATATCCCTCATCTGCAATCTCTTTCACGTTATAATCGTAAGCGCTAACCTCAGAGGTTCGATAATCGCACTGTGTACATCCTGTTACGTCTTCGAAATCTCTTTTCCAACTATCCATTCTACGCCCATCTTCATTGATAATGCCATTAAAGACATATGGCCCTCTAGTATCTTCATCAAATAACCTTTTTATCGCGTTATCTGCGCCACATTTAGGACATCTTACGGCTGCGGCCTTTTTTTCCGCCTTTTCTTTTTTCTCAATAAAATATCCTATGATCGCCAGCAGAACTAAGACACCAGCACCGACGCCGATCCATTCAAGCCATCCCATAAATTAAAACCTCCAAAAATTAAATAAATAGATTGAATACAAGCTAACACTTTGTTTGATAATTTGTTTTAGTTGTTATGTCAATAATAACTAAAAGAAGTATACTTGTTTGCTAAATAACTATTTTTAAATGGAAAACTTGAAAATATTTCTATGAATATTGGACTGTTTTGCAACTACATTGCAATGCCTCGCTCTGGGCTATGCCCATCTTCCCCGTAAACAGAGAGAGAAAAAAGAAAGAATCGAGAGTAAAGAAGCTTTCCAAAATCCGCTTTCGACTGGAACGAATAGGAAGGAAGTGCGGTAATTTTTAAATAAGTTTTTCGTTATGTAAAAAGCCAACGGCATTTACCATTGGCTTTTATTTTTTAACTTGTTAATTAAGCAATAACTGCTTTCTCAACAACACGAACTAAAGTCCAAGATTTGGTTTTAGAGAGAGGGCGACATTCGCGAATCTCTACTACATCACCTAATTTGGCTTCGTTGTTCTCATCGTGTACGTGTAATTTAGTTGTACGACGGATAAATTTACCGTATAACGGATGTTTTACCTTACGTTCAATAGCAACAACGAAAGATTTTTCCATTTTGTCGCTAACAACTTTACCTTGTACGCTACGAATTTTATCAGTCATTACTCACCCGCCTTCTCAGTTAAAATGGTTTTAACGCGTGCGATATCACGACGCACTTGTTTAGTCTGATGGGTTTGTTGAAGCTGACCGGTGGCTGTTTGCATACGCAATTTGAATTGTTCACCTAAAAGGTTTACTAATTCATCATTCAGCTCTTCAACACTTTTTGTACGTAAATCTTGAGCTTTCATTACATCACCGTCTTAGTTACGAAGGTAGTCTTGATTGGCAATTTAGCAGCTGCTAATGCAAATGCTTGTCTTGCGATCTCTTCAGACACACCATCCATTTCATAAAGTACTTTACCCGGTTGGATTAAGGCTACCCAGTACTCAACGTTACCTTTACCTTTACCCATACGGACTTCTAATGGTTTTTCAGTAATTGGTTTATCTGGGAAAACACGGATCCAGATTTTACCTTGACGTTTAACTGCACGTGTCATTGCACGACGAGCCGCTTCAATTTGACGAGCGGTTAAACGACCACGACCAACTGCTTTTAACCCGAATGTACCGAAGCTAACTTCAGTACCACCCGCGATACCACGGTTACGGCCTTTGTGAACTTTACGGAATTTTGTACGTTTTGGTTGCAACATTTAGCGTTTCTCCTTACTTACGACCTTTGCCACGCGGAGCCTTTTTAGGCTTGTCGGCAGGTTGTTGTTCTGATTGCGCAACTGCAGCCATTCCACCCAAAATTTCACCTTTGAAGATCCATACTTTAACGCCGATTACGCCGTATGTAGTATGAGCTTCTGCAGTGTTATAATCGATGTCCGCACGAAGAGTATGTAGAGGTACACGACCTTCACGATACCATTCAGAACGTGCGATTTCTGCACCACCTAAACGACCGCTAACTTCAACTTTGATACCTTTAGCACCTAAACGCATTGCGCTTTGTACCGCACGTTTCATAGCACGACGGAACATTACACGACGTTCTAATTGAGAAGCGATGCTGTCTGCAACTAATTTTGCATCTAATTCCGGTTTTTTCACTTCAGCAATGTTGATTTGAGCCGGAACGCCAGCGATTTGAGACACTGCGTTACGTAATTTTTCAACATCTTCACCTTTTTTACCGATAACGATACCAGGGCGAGCTGTGTGAATTGTTACACGAATACTTTTAGCTGGACGCTCAATAGTAATACGTGAAACCGAAGCGTTTGCTAATTCTTTAGTTAAGAATTTGCGTACTTTGAAGTCACCGTCAAGATTGTCGGCGAAATCTTGTGTATTCGCGAACCAAGTAGAGTTCCAAGGTTTTACAATACCTAGGCGAATACCATTTGGATTTACTTTTTGACCCATTGCTATTCCTCTACTTATTAACGATCTGACACAACCACAGTGATGTGGCTAGTACGTTTTAAAATACGATCTGCACGACCTTTAGCACGTGGCATAACACGTTTCATGCTAGGACCTTCGTCAACGAAGATTTTAGCAACTTTAAGATCATCGATATCTGCACCATCATTATGCTCTGCGTTAGCAATAGCTGACTCTAATACTTTTTTCACTAAAGCCGCAGCTTTTTTGTTAGTAAAAGTTAAGATTTCTAATGCTTGCGCAACTTTTTTACCACGAATTAAATCGGCAACTAAGCGAGCTTTTTGGGCAGAAGTGCGAGCGTAACGATGTTTTGCGATAGTTTCCATCTATTTACCTCTTATTTCTTAGCTTTCTTATCTGCCGCGTGACCGCGGTATGTACGAGTCGGTGCAAATTCACCTAATTTATGGCCGATCATTTCATCAGATACATAAACAGGAACGTGCTGACGACCATTATGGACTGCGATGGTCAATCCGATCATTGAAGGAATGATCATTGAACGACGGGACCAAGTTTTGATTGGTTTTTTATCCCCGCTTTCCACCGCCTTCTCTACCTTCTTCAACAAGTGTAGGTCAAGGAAAGGACCTTTCTTGAGAGAACGTGGCATGGCTTATCCTCTTATTAATTTAAATTATTTGCCACGACGACGTACGATGAATTTATCAGTACGTTTGTTGTGACGAGTTTTCTTACCTTTAGTTTGAACGCCCCAAGGAGTTACTGGGTGTTTACCAAAGTTACGACCTTCACCACCACCGTGTGGGTGATCTACTGGGTTCATTGCAGTACCACGAACTGTAGGGCGAATGCCTCTCCAGCGGTTAGCACCAGCTTTACCCAATACGCGAAGCATATGTTCTGAGTTACCAACTTCACCGATTGTAGCAACACATTCAGCTAATACTTTACGCATTTCACCTGAACGTAAACGTAAAGTTACGTAGTTGCCTTCACGAGCGATGATTTGTACATAAGCACCAGCAGAACGAGCGATTTGACCGCCTTTACCTGGTTTTAATTCAACGTTATGTACTGTTGAACCAACTGGGATATTACGCATTGGTAATGAGTTACCCACTTTAATAGGTGAGTTAACGCCAGATTGGATTTGATCGCCAACTGACAAACCTTTAGGTGCTAAGATATAACGGCGTTCACCATCTTTATAAAGCACTAAAGCAATGTTAGCTGAACGGTTTGGATCATATTCTAAACGTTCAACAACCGCTGGGATATCTAACTTGTTACGTTTGAAATCGATTAAACGGTAATGTTGTTTATGACCACCACCGATGTGGCGAGTGGTAATACGACCATAATTGTTACGACCACCAGTTTTAGATTTAGTATCTAGAAGAGGAGCGTAAGGTTTACCCTTGTGTAATTCAGGGTTCACGATTTTAACAACGTGACGACGACCAGCGGAGGTCGGCTTACATTTAACGATAGCCATTCTCTAATTTCCTCCGATTACTCTGCACTGTCCACGAAGTCCAAGTTTTGGCCTTCGGCTAAAGTTACATAAGCTTTTTTCCAGTCGCTGCGACGACCCATTTTGTTACCACGGCGTTTAGTTTTACCTTTAACAACCACAGTACGAACTGAGTCAACTTTTACTTCAAATAATTGAGCAACAGCAGCAGCAATTTCAGCTTTGTTCGCATCTAAAGCAACTTTAAGTACAACTGTGTTAGATTTTTCAGCATTGTTAGTTGCTTTTTCAGAGATGTGCGGTGCACGTAGCACGCTTAGCAAACGTTCTTGACTCATGCTAGGATCTCCTCAATTTGTTTCACAGCGTCAACAGTAACAATCACTTTATCGAAAGCGATTAAACTAACTGGATCGATACCTTGAACATCACGTACATCAACTTTATATAAGTTACGTGCTGCTAAGAATAGATTTTCATCTAAACTTGCTGTGATAATTAACGCATCTTCAACTGCTAAATCTTTTAATTTTTGTACTAAAACTTTAGTTTTTGGTGCATCTAATTCGAATTTTTCAACAACAACCAAACGGTCTTGACGAACTAATTCAGAAAGAATGCTTTTGATAGCACCACGGTACATTTTCTTGTTCACTTTTTGGCTGTGATCTTGTGGTTTAGCCGCGAAGGTTGTACCACCAGAACGCCAGATTGGTGATTTGATATCACCAGAACGAGCACGACCTGTACCTTTTTGACGCCAAGGTTTTTTACCTGAACCAGACACTTCAGCACGAGTTTTTTGCGCACGAGTACCTTGACGAGCACCTGCTGCATAAGCAACAACAACTTGGTGAATCAAAGCTTCGTTAAACTCACGTCCGAAGGTAGTTTCAGAAACAGTTAGTGCGTTTGCACCTACAACTTGTAATTCCATCTCTATCTCCTAGACTTATGCTTTAACTGCCGGCTTAACGATAACATCGCCATTGATAGCACCAGGTACAGAACCTTTTACTAATAGCAATTTACGCTCAGCATCTACACGAACAACTTCAAGTGATTGAACGGTTACACGCTCAGCACCTAAATGTCCTGCCATTTTTTTACCTTTAAACACACGACCTGGAGTTTGGTTTTGACCAATAGAACCAAGTACACGATGTGATAAAGAGTTACCGTGTGTAGCATCTTGAGTACGGAAGTTCCAACGTTTAACACCACCTTGGAAACCTTTACCTTTAGAAGTACCAGTAACATCTACTTTTTTAACATCTGCAAAGATGTCAACATTGATTTCTTGACCTAAAGTGAATTCTTCACCTTCAGTACGAAATTCCCATAAACCGCGACCAGCTTCAACACCTGCTTTCACGAAATGACCTGCTTCAGGTTTAGTTACACGATTCGCTTTTTTAGAACCAGTAGTAACTTGAACTGCAGTATAGCCATCGTTTTCAAGAGTTTTAACTTGAGTTACGCGGTTGGCTTCGATTTCGATAACGGTAACTGGTACTGAAACACCGTCTTCATTGAAGATACGGGTCATACCAACTTTACGACCGACTAAACCAATCATTGTAATAACCTCTTAATTAACCTAGGCTGATCTGCACGTCCACGCCGGCAGCCAAATCTAAACGCATTAATGCATCAACAGTTTTTTCTGTTGGCTCTACGATATCTACTAAACGTTTGTGTGTACGAATTTCGTATTGATCACGCGCGTCTTTGTTCACGTGTGGAGAAATCAACACGGTGAAACGCTCTTTACGAGTTGGTAAAGGGATTGGACCACGAACTTGTGCACCAGTACGTTTAGCTGTTTCTACGATCTCCGCAGTAGATTGATCGATCAAACGGTGATCGAAAGCTTTTAAGCGGATACGGATTCTTTGGTTCTGCATTAGACCAGAGCTCCAATAAAATTTAGCTAATAAAAAACCAACACCAATCACAATTCTAACTTCAAAATAGAAAAGGAGGTGTAAGTTACCTGTTATATAGTCTCCAAATCGGAAACATTGTTAGTATTACATATCGTAATACTCGTTTAATAAATGATTACATTAAACGGCTTTCAATATCTGAAAGCCCGTGGATATTACACAAAAACACCTAATTATGCAAGCTTTTTGTTCAATTAATTTCCACATACAAAAAGTGCGGTCATTTTCCCGAATGTTTTTCAGCTGAAAACACGACAAAAAATGACCGCACTTTAATATAAATGGAATCTATAGTTTGTTATCTAACATTGCAATATGTCTTGTTGCTGCAATCCAAGCGCCAACATAGCCCATAATCAAGCAGCTTACTAATAAGAAGATCAGCTCGCCTACGCCTAATCCATTGAGCTCAAATGTAACCGCAAAGATATCCGTCACATACTTCACCGCTGAAGTAAAGTACCCGACAATAAGACTGCTAAAGAGTGCTGCAACCAATCCGCCCAACACCGCATAAATCATGCCTGTATAAAGATAAGGACGAAGAATGAATTGATCTGTAGCACCCAATAGTTTCATCACATCAATGCTTGCTCGGCTGCTATAGACATCTGAGCGAATACTATTTCCGATAACAAGGAATACCGCAATAGTCATCAAAACCGTGCAGAAAATTGCCACATGCGCAAATAGCCACGAAAGTGCGGTCAATTTTTCCATCCAATCATTATCTAGTCGAACTTCTTGCACGCCTTTAATTTTATTTAAATTTGCGCGTAACTCAGCTCGTTTTTCTGATTCATTAAACGCTTTAGACGGTTTCACCATCACCACCGCCGGCAATGGGTTGTCATCTAAAATTTCTAACTCTTCACCAAAACCAGACCAACTTTTAAATTCTTTCAAACTGTCTTGGCGAGAAACATAATTTAACGATTCAACACCTTCTTGCTGACGAATTTTTTCTACCACTAAGTTAGCATCTTCTTCACTTAAATTTTTATGTAAATAGATTGTGAGCTCACTTTCCGGATAAAATTGAGTTGTCGCTAAGTGTAAATTTTTCCATAACAAATAGCTCACCGTTGGAATCGTTAGAGACACGGCAATAACTAAAATTGTTAGCAATGTACCAAATTTACGTTTTACCAAATCGCCCCAAACAGAACGCAAAGTATAAGCAGTTTGCACGCCAAAAGAAGCATCAATACGTCTTGTCATTTTTTATCCTTAATAGCGTAAATAGCCTTGTTCAAGTACAAGACATGGTTTTGGTTTTTTTTGAATTAAATTGATATCGTGTGTCGCAATCAATACAGTCATGCCTAAACGATTGAACTCTTCAAAAAGATTAAAAATCCCTAAGGAAAGTTCATCATCAAGATTGCCTGTCGGCTCATCCGCTAATAAAAGTTGCGGTTTATGTACGATTGCACGCGCGATATCTACGCGTTGTTGCTCACCACCTGAGATTTGTGGCGGCATATAATTGGCCTTACTACGTAAGCCCACACGATCTAATGCAACCAATGCTCGCGTATGTGCTTCTTTCGGGTTCATTCCCGCAATAATCAATGGCAACGCCACATTTTCTGCTACGCTACGATCCGTTAATAGACGGTAATCTTGGTGAACCATACCAATTTGGCGACGTAAAAATGGGATTTCATATTTCGACAAGCGAGTAATATCATGGCCATTAAACCAAATATTACCGGCATTCGCCTTTTCCATTCCCATGATTAATTTAAGCAAGGTACTTTTACCCGCGCCAGAATGCCCAACAAGATAAGTCATACTTCCGACAGGAAGATGAAAATTCAAACCCTGCAAGGCCGGCTGAGTCGCACCGTGATAAGCTTTAGAGACATTTGAAAATCGAATCACTTTATTATTCCTTTTTATTCTTCATTTTCGTGAACAAACAATGCTTCAATAAATTCTTCTGCATTAAATTCGCGTAAATCTTCAATCTTTTCACCCACACCAATATAACGAATTGGTAAATTAAACTGATCTGCAATGGCGAAAATTACCCCACCTTTTGCTGTACCGTCTAACTTGGTTAATGAGATACCGGTTAGTCCAACTGCTTCATCAAAGAGTTTAGCTTGGCTAATTGCATTTTGTCCTGTACCCGCATCAAGAGTAAGCATAATTTCGTGCGGTGCGGTTTCATCGTATTTTCTCATGACGCGAACAATTTTCTTCAATTCATCCATGAGATTATTCTTATTTTGTAAACGTCCTGCTGTATCCGCAATTAAAATATCAATATTACGTGCTGCAGCAGATTGCATCGCATCAAAAATCACCGATGCAGAATCTGAACCCGTACTTTGTGCCACCACCGGAATATTGTTACGCTCACCCCATACTTGAAGTTGTTCTACTGCTGCGGCACGGAAAGTATCCCCTGCAGCTAACATAACTGATTTACCTTCATTTTGGAATTTACGAGCTAACTTACCAATTGTGGTTGTTTTACCTACACCGTTTACGCCAACCATTAAAATAACGTACGGTTTTTTAGTCGTATCAATAACTAGCGGCTGCGCGACAGGTTTTAAGATCTCCGCCATTTCAACTTTAAGTTGTTGATAAAGCAATTCCGCATCTTGCAATTGTTTACGACTTGCGTGCTCCGTTAAATTTTTAATGATCTTATTAGTTGTTGGCACACCAATATCGGCAATCAAAAGTTGCTCTTCCAACTCATCAAATAAATCATCATCAATTTTTTTGCCTAAAAAGAAAGATCGGAAACCGGCACCAATATTTTGTTTGGTTTTGAGTAAGCCTTTGACTAAACGACTGAAAAAGCCGCCTTCACTTGGTTTTTCTTGCGTTTCGGTATTGATATCTGAACGTAATTCGTCTTTAACATCGTCAACAATTTCAGGCTCAATCTCCGCTTCAACCACAGGAAGATCTTCAATGACATTATCTTGTTCAATAATGCTTTCTGCTGGCTCTGCTGTAGGAAGTGCGGTTGAAATTTCTTCTGTTTTTACCGTTTCTTCGTCAATTGTTTCAATCACCGGTGTATCTAAAACAGGTTCAATATTGACCGCACTTTCAAGTGAAATCACTTGTTCTACGATAGGTTCAAGATGCTCAACAACGACCTCTTCTGCTTTATCTTCTTGCAGTTGTTCAGCTAATTCCTGTAATTCTTCCTGTTCAACTTGTTCTAATTGAACGTTCTCTTCAGCGTGAACAATTTCTTCCTCAGGTGAAACATCGGCAGGTTCTACAGATGGCTCTTCAATAATTGGCTCAATTTTTTGTTCTTCTTGCTTTTTATTGCGACCAAAAAGGGAGGCCCAAAATCCACCTTTTTTCTTTTCTTCTGACATAAATTCTTCTCTTAAACACAAATCTGTAAAAAATACTGCCTATTCTAGCAAAAAATCGTCTAAACTAAGCACAATTTTCACTAAAAATCTGTTTCTTTATGAAAAAAATGCAAGTTCAAAATGCCAAAGGCGAAGTTCGAATCATCGCAGGTCTTTGGCGAGGGCGAAAATTACCGGTTTTAAATGCGGAAGGTTTGCGTCCAACAGGCGATCGCGTAAAAGAAACCTTATTCAACTGGTTGATGCCTTATATTGTAAATAGCCATTGTCTTGATTGCTTTGCGGGCAGTGGCTCACTTGGCTTTGAGGCTCTTTCTCGTCAAGCGAAACAGATAACGTTTTTAGAGTTAGATAAAACCGTCGCGAATCAATTAAAGAAAAATTTGCAAACCCTAAAAACAACGAGCGAACAAGCTCAGGTAATCAATCAAAATAGCTTAGAATTTCTAAAACAAGCGCAAAATCAACCGCACTTTGATGTGGTATTTTTAGATCCGCCTTTCCATTTTGGTTTAGCAGAACAAGTGATAGCCCTTTTAGAGGAAAAGAATTGGCTGTTACCTCATGCGTTGATTTATGTTGAAACAGAAAAAGACAAACCACTTAGCGTGCCTGACAATTGGCAATTACTAAAAGAAAAAACTGCAGGCATGGTGAGCTACCGCCTGTATCAAAAAGATTAGGAAATTATTATGTTAGATATTGTGTTATACGAACCTGAAATTCCACAAAATACGGGAAATATTATTCGTCTTTGTGCGAATACTGGCTTTCGCCTCCATTTAATCGAGCCACTTGGCTTTACCTGGGATGATAAAAAATTACGTCGCTCGGGTCTGGATTATCATGAATTTGCCGAAATCAAAAAGCATAAAACTTTTGAAGCCTTTTTAGAAAGTGAAAAACCGAAACGTCTTTTGGCACTTACAACAAAAGGCGGACCAGCACATAGCGAAGTGCAATTTGAATTAGGGGATTATTTAATGTTTGGTCCAGAAACACGTGGTATTCCGATGTCTATTTTAGATAGTATGCCAATGGAACAAAAAATTCGTATCCCAATGACAGCAAATAGCCGCAGCATGAACTTATCTAACTCAGTAGCTGTTGCAGTTTATGAAGCTTGGCGGCAACTTGGTTACGAAGGCGCGGTAAATTTAAATCGATAAAAACCAATAAAATGACTGCTTATTTTCCAAACAAAAATAAGCAGCTTTCTTTTTGCATTTAATTTGTGATCTCGATCACATATTTATAATTTTAAGATTCCCTTTTTACCAAAACAGCAGTATAAATGAATTACATTTAGAGAGGGATCTCGATGTACCCACTTGATCTATCAAGCTCTAGTCTTTCTTGACTCTTCAAGCAAACCTTCCCCGTTGTCCTAAATAAAGAATTGGCAATCAAATGATTTGCCTTCCGTTTTTATCCCTTAAATTTAATAACTAAATATTGCAGCAAAATTAGTTTCATCTCACATCAATAAGGAGGTTGGGTGAATGAAGTTAATTTTGAATTGGTCGAAACAGCAGTGGCTAGGCATGGATGCTTACCAAAAAGTGCGGTCAATTTTGGCCGCACTTCCCATTTCTATCATTTGCAAATCACCAACTTGGTGTTGCTATTTTCTAAATAATCCGCAATTTGTTTTGGCACATCATCAGTGAAAAGATAATCCACGTCTTTGAGTTCCCCTAATCGCACAATGGCTTGTCGAGAAAATTTTGAATGATCAGTCGCTAATAACGTTTGGCGTGAGCTTTCTATAATGGCACGTTTCACTTGGACTTCATGATAATCATAGTCCAATAATGAACCATCAAGGTCAATCGCACTAATACCCAGAATCCCAAAATCTAAACGGAATTGCGAAATAAAATTAACCGTTGCCTCACCAATGATTCCACCATCCTTACGCAAGGAACCACCCGCCATCGTAATATCAAAGGTTTCATTTTGACGTAATAAATGAGCCGCATTGAGATTATTCGTCACAATGCGCAAACGTTCATGATTTAACAAGGCACTTGCTACCGCTTCAGGCGTGGTTCCAATATCAATAAATAAGGAGGCACCATTTGGAATACGTTTTACTACCTCACGGGCAATAGCACTTTTTTGGGAAGGGAAAAATTGTTTACGTTCAATATAATCAGAATTTTCTGCGGTAGAAGAAGGAGCTGCACCTCCATGATGGCGACGAATTAAATCTTGTTCCGCAAGGATATTCAGATCACGTCGAATAGTCTGTGGGCTGACTTCCAGTTCGATAACCAGCTCTTCTGTGCTGGCATATCCTTTTAGCTTTACAAGCTCAATTATTTTCTGATGGCGTAATGATTGCTTCATATAAATGCCTATAAATTTGAATTAGCTAAACGATTTAGCTCTAATTTTACTCTGCAGAAATCCCCAAACCAATCCTAAGATAAAGCCTGAAATGTGAGCAGCGTTCCCTATATTAATACCAAAAAGCGGACTAATAAAGCCAAATACAAGCCCTACCAGTAACATTGTAAAAAAGCCTTCTGGTAAGTCAAAACTATGCGGGTGCAATTTGTCCACCACCAACACATAACCTAACACGGCATAAACCACACCAGATAGCCCGAAAAAGGCGGGACCGGTAAAATAATTCTGTACAGCGCCACTCACTGCAGCTGAGACTAAAACTAATAATAAAAAATGGAGAGAACCAAATCGGCGTTCAATCGCGCCACCAAATAACCAAAACCACGAAAGGTTAAATAAAATATGCGGTACCGACAAATGAACAATAGCATGAGTGAAATAGCGCCATACTTCCTGATCTTCCCAAGAATAAGCCGGATAATGGAATAAATCCATAATTGGCTCTTCAAATCCGATATTCTGCAAGAGATAAATCAACGCACAAAGTGCGGTCAAAATAAACGTAATTTTTTTCTTTCTTAATAGACGTTTCACCAATTTTCTCTCTTGAATCCCATCAGTTTCGCTACCAAATAAAGGCTGCATTTGCTATATTCCTTTTTCATTTAATTTTGTTCATCATATAAGGTTCATTATGAAAAAACAAACTATGCCGACAGGATTTAGTGGCTTCGCTTGGGGACTTGCGGCATTTTGTTTACCCATTTTACTGTGGCCTATGGCCTCTCTGCTTTCCACTGCTTTTGTGAAAAACCCTACACTGAGCGACTTTCAGATCGATCTTTTCTCGATTATCTTTTGGGTTTATCCCTTTGTTTTAGTCTTAATTGCGCGTTTACTTTATAAATTGCATCAACATAAACCAAAACTCGCCGTAAAATTATTACTGTTAAGTGCGATCATTTTTTATGTCGTTTTAATCTCAGTTTGCTACATTGGTTTTAACGCTTAAGAACATAACAAGACAATAGACAACAAAAAAGGGAGCTTTCGCTCCCTTTTAAATTATGTTCCTAATAATCAAAAATATAACTTAAAAACCCTGTAGATTTTAACTACACTTAACCGCCATAACCCCTTCCAGATATCATCAATAAATCATCTTTTAGTATAAATTAAACCAATCACATTTTATTACACTAACAGAAGATAAAAATATTTTGTGACAGCTATCACAAAACAAACATTCTTAGTTTGAAACGTTTCAATAAAAAGATCAATAATTAACCTGAAATATTAATACGTTTCAAAATAGGAGACCTGCAATGAAACTACACTTTCTTGGTACCGGTGCCTCAGAAGGCATTCCAAACCCTTATTGTAAATGTGAGTTATGCGAACAAGTTAGGAAAACAGGAGGACGTGATGTAAGAACTCGTTCTTCTGCAATTATTGATGATGAAATTCAAATCGATATTTCTCCTGAATTTTTTCATCAAGCCAATGTAAATCATATTGATGTAACAAAAATTAAAGATTTACTCATCACTCATACTCATCCTGATCATTTTAATGTAGGAGAACTACATAATCGTGTAAGAAATTTTGCATTCAATGTTGAACATCCTATGTACATATACGGTAGCGATAAAGCAATTAACGGCTGTTTAAATGGCATTGTTGATCTGACTCCAGATCGTTTTAATCTTTCTATTCTTATTCCATTTGTCACCATTACTACTAGCAGCGGTGCAAAAATTACTCCACTTATCGCTAATCATGAAAAATGGGAAATGTGCTATATCTATTTTATTGAGAAAAATGGCAAAACACTGCTATACGGACATGACTCTGGCTATTATGGAGATTTAACATGGAACTGGTTAGAAAATAAAAAAATCGATTTAATCGTATTAGAGTGTACATATGGCTATCGTCAAAATGACAAAACCAATAATCATATGAGTATTGAAACCGTAATCAATATGAAACAAAAATTCAAGGAGAACAATAATTTATCACAACAAACACAAATTCTAACATCTCATCATTCTCATAGTTGCGGGTTTGATTATCAAAGTTTGGTAGAAATTTTTAAACCTCACCAAATTGAAGTCGCCTATGATGGATTAATTAAAAATATTTAAATTAGGAGAACGGATCATGTTTAAAATTCCCCGTCTTTTCGTGATGATGTTTATGCAATATTTTGTGCAAGGTGCTTGGAATATGACTATCGGAGCTGTACTTGCTACCTACAATATGAAAGAAAGTATTGGAACAACTTATTCTTTACTGGGACTCGCAACAATTATTTCGCCATTATTTATTGGTATGATTGCCGATCGCTTCTTTGCTTCACAAAAAGTAATTTCAATTTTACACATCTTAAATGGCTTAGTTATGTTGCTACTACCTACTTATATTTTAGAAGGTAATGTCACAGCATTTTTATTCATTATTTTCATTGTTGGTTTGCTATACTATCCAACCACAGCACTCTCCAATAGCATTGCCTTTCACCATATTTCAGAACAAAAACTGTTCCCATATATCCGAGTATTCGGCAATATCGGTTTTATTGTAATTGGCCTCATTATGGGTTATTACAAGATTTTTGATAATGTGATTGTCTTTAAAGTAGCTGCAATTTCAGCAATTATTTGCGGACTATATTGCCTTACATTACCAAACACACCACCAACAGCTAAAGGTTCAAAATTAGATCTTCGTACTATTTTCTGCTTAGATGCTCTGTCTCTCTTTAAAGATCGCTATTTTACAATCTTTATGTTGGCAACATTTGTTCTCATGATTACCAAAACAGCTTATAGTGCCTATATTCCAGTCTATTTAAAAGTTTTGGATATGAACTCAGCTAATATGATGCAAATTGCTGTAGGTGCAGAAGTTCTATTTATGGTCTTACTAGTCAGCATGCTGAAAAAATTTGGTTTTAAAGTAGTAATCATGCTAGGTATTATTGGATGGGTTATCCGAATGTTTATTTTCTCTCATGCTGCTACTTCTGATGATTATTTCACATATATTCTTATTGGCTTATTATTACAAGGAGTTTGCTGGGACTTCTTCTTTACTGCAGGCGATGTATATGTGAATTCTAAAGCCCATGAAAGCATTAAAGCCCAAGCACAGGGGTTACGTTTTATAGTCTCTAATGGATTTGGTGTATTTATGGCATCCTCTGTTATCGGGGCAATTAATAATCATGTTGTCACCGAAAAAAGCATGCCACTTGCAGCCCCACAATGGTCTGAATTCTGGTTATACCCTGCCGTTGTCGCCTTAATTGTTGGAATTTTATTCTGGATCTTCTTTAAAGATACAGAAGAATTTAAAAAATAATAAAATGATAGGGTGCAACTTTGCACCCTTTTAGGAAAAGTTATGTGGCTTTCTTTAGACTTTTTACAACAAAATTTATCCGATATTTATCATCTATCTGCCTGGATAAAATTATTATTTGCTGCATTATTAGGAGGAATGATTGGATTTGAGCGAGAAAGTAAGCGAAAACCAGTGGGAATTAAAACTTGTATTATTATTGCAGTTACCACTTGCATTCTAACTACTGTATCCATTCATTCGGCCGAATATTACGCCTCTCTTTCTAACAATATCCGTACAGACCCAATGCGGCTTGCTGCTCAAGTGATTAGTGGTATTGGTTTCATTGGCTCAGGTGTTATATTACACAAAAGCGATGATGTTGTTTCAGGTATTACTACTGCGGCAATGATTTGGAGCTCCGCAGGCATTGGCATAACCATTGGTGCAGGATTCTATGGTGATGCCATTGCAGTAGCTTTAGTAATTTTACTCACATTAAAATACAGCCATTATTTAAAACTTATTGTACCTAAAAAGCAGACGAATAATCGAGCAACCATTATTTTAAAAGTATTAAACAATAATATAGAACGCGTAATTAATGACCTAGAAAATCACCAATGTGATATTGATAGCATTAACATTAAAGAGCAATCGCAAAATTGTACTATATTATCAATCTCAGCAAACCTTACTGATAGAAATTCTTATTTAGAAATTTATCAATATCTTAAAAATCTCCATGATATTCGTGATATTGAAATGAATTATGCTTAATTCAAAAACTATTCAGATTAATTATTTATAAAAGAGAATATATTATGAGTACATTTATTTTAACTGAACATCCACACCGTCGATTTAATCCTTTAAAAAATCAATGGGTTTTAGTCTCACCCCATCGTGCCAAACGACCATGGCAAGGGCAACAGGAAGAAGTCATTGATGATAATAAACCAAGCTATGATCCTGAATGCTATCTATGTCCTGGTAATAAACGTATCACTGGCGAATTGAACCCAATATATAGCGAACCTTTTGTGTTCAAAAATGACTTTTCTGCCTTACTTAGTGATACCCCCTCCTATGAAAAAAATGATGACCCTCTATTCAAAATTTCGGCTACGCAAGGTGAAAGTAGAGTGATTTGCTTTTCACCTGATCACAGTAAAACACTGCCACAACTTACCATACCTGAAATCGAACTGATTATCCGAGTATGGCAAGAACAGGTTTATGAACTAAAACAACGTTATCAATGGGTTCAAATTTTTGAGAATAAAGGTACAATAATGGGATGTTCAAATCCACACCCTCATGGTCAAATTTGGGCAAGTAATTTCTTACCAAATGAAATAATAATTGAAGATAAATACCAAGCAGAATACTATCAAAAATATGGAACACAATTATTACTTGATTATGTAAAACGTGAATTAGAAAAAAGTGAACGCATCGTAGCTGAAACTGAGGATTGGGTAGCCGTAGTCCCTTATTGGGCAACCTGGCCCTTTGAAACCTTATTACTTCCAAAATCGAAACAATTTAAATCGATTGAAGAATTAAACCAGACAGAACGTGAAGATTTAGCTCTTGTATTAAAAAAACTCACAACTCGTTACGATAATTTATTCAAGATAAGTTTTTCTTATTCTATGGGCTTCCACTTCGCCCCATTTAATAGTAAGGATAATTCTCATTGGCAGTTACACGCTCACTTCTATCCCCCACTTTTACGTTCAGCAACCATTCGTAAGTTTATGGTAGGCTACGAAATGCTGGCGGAAAATCAACGTGATCTAACGCCTGAACAAGCTGCTGAACGCTTGAATTCTGTAAGCGATACTAAACATTATAAAGAATATCTATAAAGCTAGATATTACGAAAAATATTCGCTATTTTTTCAACTGCAACATCTGTATTAAATTGATTATTAAGAAAAGCAAAAAGGATTAATCCGATTTGCTTTTCAATTTTCACCAAATCAATAGCATGACCTTTTGCATCCACATTTTCACGAACACCATTAAAATTTATTTTCTCAATTAGAGAAATCCAAGGAGACTGTCTAATCAATGCTTGATTCATTAATACATTTTTCCTTGCCGAAACACCACCAAGACGAACATAACGTTCATGTATTTCATCATTTAAAAACCATTCAAAAAACAACCGCACTTCTTCGTATTTTTCACATCCTTTCACTATTGCTAAACTTCCTCCACCAATAAGAGGCATATTTCCAGGCACTGGTGCACAACCAATTGAACTCGGCATATTGTGAGATAAATGAGAATAATGATTGGAATAAATCATTAACATTGCTGTTTCTTTTTTCTCAAAACATTCTACTGCTTTATCCCACCAACTGCCGTGTAACAATACCGCATTATCTTTTAACTCTGCTAAATTTTCTAAGACACAAAATGCAATTTCTCTACTAAATGCCGATACATCCTGTGCAAGAATTGGCTTGTTTGCTAACGAGTAATAACGAACTAAAAATTCAAGTGCTAGAATCTCAGGATTATCAATTAATGCTGTTCCATAACGAATAGGTGACTTAAGCATAAGATTATGGTCAAAAAAACGTGCAATACGATTAAACTCCTCGAATGTTCTTGGAGGCATTAAATCAGTCTTATATTGTTCATAAAAAAGCCGCTGCGTAATCATATCGTCAAAAATGGCTTTATGATAAAATAGAACCTGAATACTCGGATCAAATGGAATTGCATAGAGCTGGTCATTAACCAAACAAAATCGTTTAATCAAATTATTAGAATAGTGAGAAGCTAGTTCTTCTTGCTGAATAAAATTAAATGGTTGAAGATAACTGGCCAATAGCGGTAAACGCTCCATATCAAGACGCACAATATCATATTGTTTAGCTTGTTTTGGATTCGTCAAAACTTCGGAAATACTGACAAAAGGTACTGTATCAATCTGTACTTGAATACCTGTTTGCCGTTTAAAATGTGGGAGTATTTTCTTTAACGCCTCAATAGAAGGGCTCGATATTGCTAAAATACGCAATGAACTATGCAATATATCTGATTTTTTAAATAAAAACCCCTTATCTTGATAAAATAACTCAAGACATTCACCTTCTATAATATGAATAATGTTCCTAACAATAAAATCATAACTAATATAATAGGAAATGAACCTCTCATCATGACTAAATTGATGATTAATCGTATAAATTTTTGGAGGGGATTGATTACAAAAGTAAAATGCATTATAAATCTCTTCAGCATGCAAAATATTTAGCGTAACAATTGAAGAAAGATGCTCATCCTCAATAAATTTCACAACTTCAAATGGATGTTTTAAAAAACAATAAACTAATTCAACAGCTTCTTTTATTTTATACTTTTGATTTGAAACAATACCAATTCGCTTATCTCCATTTCCTTTAGCTTCCTTAACAACATTAGTTAGAATAGATTCATAATCAAGCCCAAGATAATATTTGGCATTTTTTATCTCTCTATAAAGAAAGATAATTTTAACTAATTCAATATCAAAATATTGCTTATATTCATTTGCATCAGGTAAACAAGATACAACAATCACAAATGTAGTATTCTCACCTGAAATTTTCTCGAGAAACAAACGCTCTTTACTTGGATTATTATCAGTTAAATAAAGATTTAATTGATAACCCTTCTGAGAAAAATACCCTTCTAAAGATTCATAAAGTAAATAATATTCAGGTGATGAGATAGAAGGAAATATAACTGCAATCTGATTACTTCCGCCAGACTTTAAAAAACTAGCTTGAATATTTTTCTGATAACCCAGTTTTTTTATTGCATCGTTTACCAAATTAATTTTTTCCAAACTGACGTTATGCTTTTTGTTTAGCACATTGGAAACAGTACCTAACGACACACCAGCTTCTTTCGCTATATCTTTTATCGTCGCCATAATTCTCTACTCCTGATTATTTAACTTGTATTGTAGGGGATCAAGTCATAAAAATCATCAACGCTTTCAGAATTTGGATATGAATGAAATCTAAGTAGTATTCTAGTCAAAGGCTAACCCTTTCTGCTAAACACCTAATAAATATGATTTTGGCATGCCGTTTGCTCAACTATATAGTTATACAACCAAATAAAAAATATCGCTCAATATAGCTGCACTTTTAAAGATTCTATGATAATTTCCTTCTACCAATATCATATAAAACTCATATCCTTATGATAAAAAACAAAAAAGGGAGCTTTCGCTCCCTTTTACATTATGTTCCTAATAATCAAAAATATAAAAAATTTCCTACCTAGCAATCAATTATGCAAAGTATTTTTCTAAATCGTCGCTACCGCCGATGTGTTTACCACCAATGAATACTTGAGGCACAGTTGAACGACCAGAAACTGCACGTACACTCACGATTGTTGCATCATGACCTAATACGATCTCTTCAAAGCTTAAACCTTTATCGTGTAAAAGTTGTTTTGCTTTCGCACAGTACGGGCAACCAGGTTTAGTGAAAATTGCGATTGATTGCTGCACTTGATAATTTGGTGCAATGTATTTCAGCATTGTATCTGCATCAGATACTTTAAACGGATCGCCGGGTTCATTTGGTTCAATAAACATTTTTTCAACTACACCATTTTTCACGAGCATAGAATAACGCCAAGAACGTTTACCAAAACCTAAATCATCTTTTCCAACTAACATGCCCATACCTTCAGTGAAAGTACCGTTACCATCTGGAATGAATTTTACATTGTGTGCTTCTTCTGCATCTTTCCAAGCATTCATAACAAACGTATCGTTTACAGACACAACTAAAATATCATCTACGCCATGTTGTTTGAAAACTGGTGCAAGCTCGTTATAACGTGGCAAGTGAGAAGATGAACAAGTTGGCGTGAATGCGCCTGGTAATGAGAAAACAACAACTGTTTTGTTATCAAATAATTCAGATGTGGTCACATCAACCCATTGATCGCCTTGACGAGTACGGAATGTAACTTGTGGAACTTTTTTTCCTTCCATATTAGACATAATGTGTCTCCTCTGTGAGTTAAATTAATTAGCCCTAAAAACTTGATAGGCATTATAGAAAGTTTTGTGATATAGTCATAATCAATTAATTCTATCCTTTTAATTGACATATTCTATAAAGTGAGAACCCTATGAATATTCGTGATTTAGAATACTTAGTAGCTCTTTCCGAGTTTAAACATTTCCGTCGTGCGGCGGATTCTTGCAATGTTAGCCAACCCACTTTAAGTGGCCAAATTCGCAAACTAGAAGATGAATTAGGCATTATTTTACTTGAACGTACTAGCCGTAAAGTACTCTTCACGCAATCAGGTATGTTACTTGTCGATCAAGCTCGCACTGTATTGCGCGAAGTAAAATTACTCAAAGAAATGGCTAGTAATCAAGGTAAAGAAATGACAGGCCCATTACACATTGGATTAATCCCAACTGTTGGCCCTTACCTACTTCCTTATATTGTACCAACATTGAAAGAAACTTTCCCAGATTTAGAAATATTTCTTTACGAAGCCCAAACTCACCAACTATTAGAACAATTAGAAACAGGTCGCCTAGATTGTGCGATTGTGGCTCGCGTACCCGAAACTGAAGCGTTTATCGAAGTGCCTATTTTTGATGAAAAAATGTTACTCGCTGTATCCGACCAACATCCTTGGGCGTCAGAAAGTAAAATTGCCATGAATACCTTAAAAGGGCAAGAAATGCTCATGCTAGATGACGGGCACTGCTTACGTAATCAAACACTCGATTATTGTTTTACAGCGGGTGCCAAAGAAGACTCTCACTTCCAAGCAACTAGCCTTGAAACGTTGCGTAATATGGTAGCAGCCAATGCGGGTATCACCTTTATGCCAGAACTTGCGGTATTAAATGAAGGCACGCGTACAGGTATAAAATATATTCCTTGTCATTCGCCAGAACCGTCTCGTACTATTGCTCTCGTTTACCGCCCTGGTTCACCATTACGTAATCGCTATGAACGCGTTGCAAGTGCGGTCAGTGAACAAGTTAAATCGATTTTAGCGAATAAAAAATAATTTATCATAAGCTGAGGAAAACCAAATGGCTGGTGTTCGAGCAATTCAAAAAGAAAAAACCCGTCGGGCCTTAATTGACGCTGCATTCAATCAGTTGAGTGCAGAAAAAAGCTTTTCTAATTTAAGCTTACGTGAAGTTGCGCGAGAAGCAGGCATTGCACCAACTTCTTTCTATCGCCACTTTAGCGATATGGATGAGCTCGGATTAGAAATGGTAGATGAAGCAGGTTTAACTCTCCGTCAATTAATGCGTCAAGCGCGTAAACGCATTGATGCTGGTGGCAGTGTCATCCGTGTTTCTGTTGAAACCTTTTTTGAATTTATCACTCACAGCACTAACGTGTTCCGTTTGCTCTTACGTGAAAGTTCGGGGACTTCTCAAGCCTTCCGTACCGCAGCGGCCCGCGAAATCAAACACTTTGTGGATGAATTAGCTGAATACATTGCAAAGAAAAATCACTATTCTCAATATGTCTCTTATGTACAGGCAGAAGGCATGGTAACCATCGTATTCACAGCTGGCTCCAATGCCTTAGATATGACGAAGGCCGAACAAGATTTGCTAAAAGAACGTGTAATCTTACAGCTCCGTATGCTCGCTAAAGGTGGCGACTTCGCCGCTCATAAAGAAAAAATGATGCGAAAATAGACCGCACTTTTCAACTAAAACAAAACACCCGCATCTTTGCGGGTGTTGTTTTATCTAAAATAGGGAATTATTTACCATCCCAAGCTTTAATCGCATCTAAACGTGCTTTCACTTTGCTGCTTGAATCACCTTTGAAGTAATCTTTCGCTAAACCACCTTCAAAACCACCGTAGTTCGGGTTAGGTAAAACGATGAATGTTTTACCAAATTTCGCTTTGTTTTGTGCAACGAAATCACGACGTTCTGCATTTTGTTTACCATAGATCGCATCACCGAAGTCATCTAGGTTATCACCCACATAAACGACGATTTCATAACCTTGTTTTTCAATTTCTTCAAAACGCGCTGCTTTTGGTGATTTATCTTTTTTCAAGTAAAACGCTGAATCTTCAACACCATTAAAACCTAAACGTTTCATATCATCAATAGTACCTGCTTTTTCATTGCTTTCTTTACGATTAGAGACATAGAACATTTTACCACCGTGGGTATTTACATAGTTATTGAATTCTACTGCTCCTGGTACAACACCTGATTGACGAGCTTCTACCCAACGAGTCCAGTCTTTGCCATCAAATGGTTTATTGTTTTGCACTTGCCAACCTGCATAAGGGCTGTTATCTAACATGGTTTCATCTAAGTCCACCACAACAGCTTTTTTCTTACCTTTTTTCACTTTAGCGTGATCAAATGCCACTTTTGCCGCATTGTATGCTTGGTAAGAAAGGGCTTGGTATTCACCTGATTGTTGCATCCAGTTAAGACCTAATACCGCTTGTTGTTGAAGCTGAGCATCCGCTTCTGCACTCTTATCTTGAGTTGCACAACCCGTTAAAATAAATGCTGACATCGCTGCAATAGCAGTAAGTTTTAATGTTGTTTTCATTGATTGTTCCTTCTGTTAAAAAGTCATAATGACAAGCAAAAGTATAACAAGCCTATTCGGGCAGTGGCTACGGCTTTATCAAACTTTATAACTAATTTGTGAGATAGATCACATTTTTCATTCTGAAGTAATCTAACAAGCCCGATGAAATCATTTCAAAAATCATCTTATTTTTAACCGCACTTTTTCATCGCATTTCGCTGTATTTCACGGTAAACTATCCCCGGTTTTCAGAAATAATAGGTAATTTATGCGTCTTTTCATTGGAATTTTAGTGGGTATTCTCGTGCTATTTCAGTACGATCTTTGGTTTGGTAAAAACGGCTATTTTGATTACAAAGATGTCGCAGCTCAAATCAAAGAGAATAAAGCTGAAAATGAAAAGCTCTCACAAAGAAATCAAATGATTTCCGCCGAAATTCAAGGATTAACAAAAGGCTTTGAATCTATTGAAGAACGTGCACGCATGAGCCATGATATGGTCAAACCAAACGAAGTGTTCTATCACATCGTCAAAGAGCATAAATAATGAGCCGCGAAATTATTGCCGTTATTCCTGCTGCAGGCGTTGGAAGCCGTATGCAGGCAAATAAACCTAAGCAATATCTGAAAATCCTAGACAAGACGATTCTGGAACATACACTCTCTGTCATTCTATCCCACCCTGCAATCAATCACGTTATCCTTGCGGTGGGAAAAAATGATCCCTATCTTTCTGAAATTACCTTATTCCCTCATCAAAATATCACCCTAGTTGAAGGGGGAGAAACACGAGCTGAGTCAGTTCTAAATGGACTCAACGCGATAAAAAATGACCATGCTTGGGTGTTGGTGCATGATGCAGCCAGACCTTGTTTAACCCATCAAGATTTAGATAAATTGCTCCAAATCGATGATGAGCAAGGTGCTATTTTAGCTATTCCAGCGGTCGATACGATTAAACGCGCGAATAAACAACAAAATATTATTAAAACAGAAGATCGCACTGAACTCTGGCTTGCTCAGACGCCTCAATTTTTCCGTTGCGATCTATTAAGAAATGCACTTGAACAGGGGCTCTCTCAAGGTGCTAATATTACAGATGAAGCCTCTGCGATGGAACTTGCCGGATTTCGACCGCACTTAGTCGCGGGACGAAGTGATAATATTAAAGTGACACGTCCAGAAGATTTAGCTTTAGCCGAATTTTATTTAACAAGGAAAACTCTATGATACGAATTGGACATGGGTTTGATGTTCATGCCTTTGGTGAAGATCGCCCTTTAATTATTGGTGGCGTTGAAGTGCCTTACCATACTGGATTTATTGCCCATTCTGATGGAGATGTCGCCTTACATGCTTTAACAGATGCTTTATTAGGTGCGGCAGCATTAGGTGATATAGGTAAACTCTTCCCTGATACCGATATGCAATATAAAAATGCAGATAGCCGTGTTTTATTACGAGAAGCATTCCGCCAAGTACAAGAAAAAGGCTATAAAGTAAGTAATGTGGATGTGACCATTATTGCACAAGCCCCTAAAATGCGTCCTCATATCGATGCAATGCGAGCGAAGATTGCGGAAGATTTACATTGTGATATTGAGCAAGTGAATGTTAAAGCAACCACAACAGAAAAACTTGGTTTTACGGGTCGAAGTGAAGGTATTGCTTGCGAAGCCGTTGCATTGTTACTCAAAGCTTAAATTTTAGGTAAAAGAAAAGGTTGGTAAAATACCAACCTTTCTTTATTTAGATTAAATTCTTATTATTTTTTTAATAAATCGCGAATTTCAGTAAGTAATTCTTCTTGTGAAGGACCTTTTACTTTTTCTACTGGTTTTTTCACTTTGTTGATACCTTTGATCATCATGAAGATTGAGAATGCAATGATGACGAAATCAAAGACGTTTTGAACAAATGCGCCGTAGTTTAATGTTACTGCTGGAGTTTCACCTACTGCTTCTGCTAACGTGATTTTTAAATCTTTGAAATCTACGCCACCAGTTAAAATACCTAATACAGGCATTACTACGTCACCGACAAGTGAACTTACGATTTTACCAAAAGCACCACCGATGATCACACCAACTGCCATGTCTACTACGTTGCCGCGCACTGCGAATTCGCGGAATTCTTTAAGAAAGCTCATAAAATTTCCTTTTGTCTTGGTTTAAAAAATTAAAAGAGTGCGTATTATAGATTTTCAGATTAAAAAGTAAACTGTTATTTAAATAAAAAATGCACTTGGTTGGAATAATTTTTCTATTTCTGACACAGATTTCTTATCATTGATATAAATAATGACACTATCACCTTCTTCAATGGCCACCTGACGACGAGCAATGATTACTTCATTTTTACGTAAAATTGCCGCAATCATTGCACCAACTGGAAGTTTAATATCACCAATCTGTCTTCCAACCACATTAGATGTTGTCGAATCGCCATGTACCACAAGTTCAATGGCTTCCGCAGTACCATGACGCAAAGAGGCCACGTTTTTGATATCTCCTTTACGCACATGCCCCAATAAAGCCGAAATTGTCGCTTGTTGTGGAGAAACCGCAATATCAATGGTTCCCCCTTGAATCAAATTGATATATGCCATGCGTTGAATCAGTACCATCGCTTTTTTCGCCCCTAAACGTTTTGCCAGTAACGCCGACATAATATTGGCTTCATCGTCCGCACTTAATGATAAAAAGACATCGACGTTCTCAATATGCTCTTCAAAAAGTAAATTCTGGTCAGAAGCATCACCATAGAAAACAAGGGTTTTAGAGAGTTTCTCAGCCAAGACTTTTGCTTTTTCACCGTCTCGCTCAATAAGTTTCACTTGATACTTATCTTCTAACTGTTTTGCAACACCAGAGGCAATATTCCCACTGCCGGCAATCATGATACGCTTGTAGGTTTTCTCAAGGCGTTGCAACTCACTCATCACTGCTTTAATGTGCTCTGTCGCACAAATGAAGGTAATTTCGTCTCCCGCCTCAATAATGGTCGAACCTTGCGGGCGAATTAATTTATCATTACGTAAAATTGAAATGATACGGTAATCAATATGTGGCATATGCTCTTTAAAAGCAGATAACGCATAGCCCACTAACGGACCGCCGTAATATGCTTTTACAATCACAATGCTAATTCGATTATTGGCAAAATGCGCCACTTGCAGCGCACCTGGATAAGCAATTAAACGAGTAATCTCATCTGTAACTAAATTTTCTGGTGAAATCAGATGATCGATTGGTACGTTCTCATCATTAAATAATTTATCTTTCTCACGCAAATATTCCGCATTACGAATACGTGCAATACGTGTTGGGGTATTGAAAAGGGTATATCCCAACTGGCAAGCGATCATATTGGTTTCATCAGAAGCCGTTACGGCAACCATCAAGTCAGCATCAGCTGCCCCAGCATCTCGTAAAATCTTGGGTGAAGAAGGCGAACCTTTAACCACACGTAAATCATGCTTATCTTGCAAATTCTGCAAATGTTGGGATTCATTATCGACTAGCGTGATATCGTTATCTTCACTCACTAAATTTGCTGCAAGTGTTGTGCCTACTTGCCCTGCACCTAAGATGATTATTTTCATTCTGTTCTCTCCACAACCAAAGGTCGGATACCAATTTCAGCTGAATTTAGACCGCACTTTAATATTTCAATGCGGCGACAAATGGTCGCCGTTACTTGTTCTGCTTCTGCCATTTTTTCTGTAGTAATCGAAGGATCTTGTTTACCAAATAACAGACCATCAAGTAAACGTTCTGCATGCATCCCTTCACGACAAAAATGCAACACGCCTACATCTTCAAATAATGTGGCTACTTTTGCTGTTTTAGTCGTCGCAATGCCTAAAGCGCCATCTTCACCGCCGAGCTCTCGGAATAATTGATGTGTTGGAAATCCGCCGCACGCTAAGAAAAAAGCTTTATTGAAAACGATATTTCCCCCGCAGGTCATGCGCATATATTGCCATGCCTGATCAAAATTAGGGTGTTCTGCATAACGTTGGGCTAAATTTATCGGTTTTAATGCTAATCTCACCACCGATGTATCTGGCTGAAAATGAAATGTTGCCGAAGCCACTTCTAATGCTCCAGGTTCGTATGCATCATCCGCATCTAAAAATGCGACAAAATCAACCGCACTTTTAGCAGAGAGCATCGCCCCCCAATTTCGAGCCATCGCGACACCACTATTTTTCGGCATTTGCTCGACAGAAATTATGTCAGGATATTGCGCGGCAAACTGTAAGGCTAATGCAAATGTATTATCTGTCGACGTATCATCAATCAGCCAAAGACGGCCAAGATTACCTTGTAGTAACACAGATTCCACTGCTCGAATAAGCGTTTGTTCAGCGTTATAGCAAGGAATGACAACATCAATTAAAGGCAAATTCATTTAAGCTGACCGTTTTCTCAATTTTGCATAATAGAAACCATCCCCAACATTCTCTTGTGGTAAGAATTGGATTCCAATCGTATTTTCCGTTTGTTCAAACGGCAATGGCATTAATTCTGCATCGGGTGTTTCAACTAAAAAACGCTGTATTTGCTGACTGTTCTCATCAGGAAGCACCGAGCAAGTCGCGTAAAGCAAAATACCATTAGGTTTCAATTTTGCCCAAAGCGCTTTTAGAATTTGTCCTTGCAAGGCAACCAATTGAGCAATATCCGTTTCTTGACGTAACCATTTAATATCCGGATGACGACGAATCACACCTGTTGCCGAGCAAGGTGCATCTAATAAAATACGATCAAAGGATACACCACTTAAACCTATTTCTGAAAGCCACTTTTCTGGCTCGGTTGCATCACCGCAAACAACTGTCGCTTGCTGATTCAAACGGGTAAGATTTTCTTCGACGCGTTTTAAGCGATGAGCCTCCACATCAAGTGCTATTACCTTCGCTTGTGGTGCCATCTCTAAAATATGTGTAGTCTTCCCACCTGGCGCCGCGCAAGCATCTAAAATTAATTCATCATTTTGAGGCTCAAGCAATAAGGCGGACCATTGGGCATTGAGATCCTGGACTGTCACTGCACCTTGTTCAAAATTCGGCAGTTTCGAGACAGAAAATGGTTGCGCTAAACGTAAAGCATGTGGATTATCACATTCAAATGAGACTATCTCTTGCTCTTCCAATAAAGTGCGGTAAGTTTTCGTATTATTTTGTTGTTGGTTAACTCGCAACCACATTGGTGGCTTTTGGTTATTCGCCTCAATAATTTCACACCAATTCGGATAAGCTTTTTTGAGTTTATTCACAAACCATTCAGGATGAAGCGTTTGCCAATGTTTATCTACTACAGCAAGAATATCTTCTTGTTCCCGTAAGAAACAACGCAATACACCGTTAACCAAACCTCGGAAACTATCTGATTTTAATGATTTTGTGGCATTAACTACTTCATCTACCGCCGCATGAGCGGGCACGCGCATATAAAGTAATTGATACAATCCCACCAATAGCAAGCAGTGCACGATGCGGGTTTTACCCTTCAATGGCTTATCTAATAGTTTTTTTATAATATTTTCTAAACGAGGTAATACGCGACAAATACCAAAGGTGATTTCCTGTAATAAAGGCAAATCCTGTGGTTTTACCTGCGATTGCACGTCAGGAAGCAACGTTGATAAGGACTTACCTTGATCTAAAACCTGCAAAATCACTTGAGCAGCAATAGCGCGTACCGAAAGTGCGGTCGATTTTCCCGTTTTTTTGCGTTGAAATGCCATTATCTGAGCACCTTACCAACCTGGAACCAATCTGCTCGACCATTGAGGAAGTCTTGCACCGACATAGGTTTCTTGCCTGCGGGCTGAAGTTGCAATAAATTTAAAACGCCTTCTTTCGTGGCAATTCGAATACCTTTTTTATCGACACTTAAAATCGTCCCAGCTGGTTTATCTACATGAAGCAACACGGCAGCAGCATAAACTTTTAAGGTTTGTTCATTACCTTGCTCATCGGTTAATTGCAGGAAACTAATCGGCCAAGGATTAAACGCGCGAATATTGCGTTCAAGCTGGGCTGCCGATAGCGACCAATCTAATTTAGCCTCTTCTTTAGAAAGTTTCTCTGCATAGTTACTTTGGCTATCATCTTGTTTTTCCGCAATGAACTTCCCTTCTTCCAAATGATCCAAAACACTAATCAATGCCGACGGCGCAATTTCAGCTAATTTATGATAAAGCGAAGTAGAAGTTTCTTGAGCATCAATATCGCAATACACTTTATGTAACATATCACCAGTATCTAAGCCGGCATCCATCTGCATAATTGTCACACCGGTCTGTTGATCACCTGCCCAAATCGCACGCTGAATCGGTGCAGCGCCACGCCAACGTGGTAAGAGGGAGCCATGCACATTTAAACAACCTAAACGAGGCATATCTAACACTGCTTGAGGTAAAATCAAACCATAAGCGACAACAACCATCACATCGGCATTTAACGCTTTAAGCTCTGCTTGTGCTTCTTCTTTACGTAAGGATTTTGGTTGATAAACAGAAATTTGATGCTGTTCTGCTAATTGCTTTACAGGACTCGCCTGCAATTTTTTACCGCGGCCAGCCGGTTTATCTGGCTGCGTATAAACAGCAATAATATTGTGATGTGAATTTAAGAGTGCAGCAAGATGTTGTGCTGCGAAGTCCGGTGTACCGGCAAAGATGATATTCAATGGTTTCATAATGTTCTACGTTATGGCGTTGATAGGAAAAGTGCGGTCATTTTATACCGCACTTTTGATTATTGTTTTGCAATTTGTTTTTTATATTTCACTAATTTTTCTTTGATACGTTGACGTTTCAATGGTGAAAGATAATCCACAAATAAAATACCGTTCAAATGATCAATCTCATGTTGAATACAGATTGCTAATAAACCATCTGCATCAAGCGTAAATTCTTTTCCATGACGATCTAACGCTTTTACCGTGACTTTTTCTTTACGAGGCACTAAAGCACGGAATCCAGGAATAGATAAACAACCTTCTTCTATGCCTGTTTCACCTTCTGAGGCCAAAATTTCTGGATTGATCAACACTAATTGATTTTGTTTGTCACCTTCAATATCAATCGTAATAATACGTTGTAAGATATCTACCTGTGGAGCTGCAAGACCAATGCCTTCTTCTTGGTACATCGTATCAAACATATCATCTACAATTTTTCGAATGTCATCATTGACTTCTGCAACTGGCTCACAAACAACCTTAAGGTGATCATCTGGATAAATTAATACATTAAGTGCGGTCATATTTTCTCTTGTTTTATTAAAATTACGGCGGTGATTGTATCATAGAATCAACGCTTTGCTAAAATATTGAAAACTCCATAAACAAAAACCCCAAGCTCTTCAGCTCGGGGTTCTACATTCAATACCTGGCGGTGTCCTACTCTCACATGGGGAAGCCCCACACTACCATCGGCGCATCGGCGTTTCACTTCTGAGTTCGGTATGGGGTCAGGTGGGACCACCGCTCTATCGCCGCCAGGATTATTCCTT
>NZ_QEPZ01000004.1 GCF_003253005.1 Haemophilus parainfluenzae
TCTATCGCTGTTAAACGTAAAGGTGCAGTACGTAAAGCTAAACTTTACTACTTACGTGAACGTTCAGGTAAATCTGCTCGTATTAAAGAGCGTTTGGGCGAATAATTTCGCAAAGAAAAAGGCTTGGTTTTCCAAGCCTTTTTTGTTTTTAAGTGCGGTCAAAATTAAGACCGCTTCATAATTTCAAAAAACTCATCGTTGGTTTTTGCCACCATAAGTTTGTCAATGAGGAATTCCATCGCTTCCACTTCACCCATTGGGTTAAGAATTTTGCGTAGAATCCACATTTTTTGTAATTCATCTGGTGTGGTAAGTAAGTCTTCTTTACGTGTACCAGAACGGTTGAAGTCAATCGCAGGGAATACACGTTTTTCTGCAATTTTGCGAGAAAGATGTAATTCCATGTTACCAGTACCTTTAAATTCTTCAAAGATAACCTCATCCATTTTTGAACCGGTATCAACAAGTGCGGTTGCAATAATGGTTAAACTACCGCCTTCTTCTACGTTACGTGCAGCACCAAAGAAACGTTTTGGACGATGCAAAGCATTTGCATCCACACCACCGGAAAGAATTTTACCGGATGCAGGCGTAACGGTATTGTAAGCACGAGCTAAACGCGTGATGGAGTCGAGTAGAATCACCACATCTTTTTTGTGCTCAACAGAACGTTTTGCTTTCTCGATAACCATTTCTGCAACTTGAACGTGACGAGCCGCTGGTTCATCAAAGGTAGAGGCAATCACTTCACCTTTTACTGAACGTTGCATTTCCGTTACTTCTTCTGGGCGCTCATCGATTAAAAGTACAATAAGTTCACATTCAGGGTAGTTGTGCGTGATGCTTTGTGCAATATTTTGTAGCAACATGGTTTTCCCCGCCTTTGGCGGAGCCACGATAAGGCCACGCTGACCTTTACCAATCGGAGAGGCTAAATCTAAAATACGTGCGGTTAAATCTTCGGTTGAGCCATTACCACGTTCCATTCTTAAACGAGAATTTGCGTGTAATGGGGTTAAGTTTTCGAAAAGGATTTTGCTACGAGAGACTTCTGGTTTGTCATCGTTAACTTGGTCGACTTTTAAAAGTGCAAAATAGCGTTCTCCCTCTTTTGGTGGACGGATTTTGCCTTCGATTTTATCACCAGTTTGTAGATTGAAGCGACGAATTTGACTTGGAGAAACGTAGATGTCATCAGGACCAGCAAGGTAGGAACTGTCTGCGGAGCGTAAGAAACCGAAACCATCGGGTAAAATCTCCAATACGCCGCCGCCAAAAATGTCTTCACCGCTCTTGGCGTGCTGTTTCAAAATAGCAAAAACAATATCTTGTTTACGTAAACGGGCAAGATTTTCTAAACCCATTTGTTCTTCGCCAAGTTTCACAAGATCAGAAACAGGCGTGTTTTTAAGTTCTGTAAGATGCATAATTAATAATGTTGGAACTAATAAGAGTTGATAACACTGAATTGTTTGAATGGTGGGCAATGCCCTTAAGAATGCTGCGTAAATTACCACTAAAATGCAGTACTGTCTAGTTTTTGTTAGAAAAAACAGGGTAAAATAGCGGACGATATAGAGATTATTATTGCATATTGATTAATTATGCGTAATAATTGAATAATTAATCATTTTTATAATCAAGATAAGGATAACTTATGGCTCTTTGGGGTGGTCGTTTTACACAAGCGGCAGACAAACGTTTTAAAGATTTTAATGATAGCCTGCGTTTTGATTATCGCTTGGCAGAGCAAGATATTGAAGGCTCCATTGGCTGGTCTAAGGCTTTAGTCAATGTTGGTGTATTAAGTGCTGAAGAGCAACAACAGCTAGAAGTTGCCCTAAATGAATTATTAATCGAAGTGCGGTCAAATCCACAAGCGATTTTGCAGGATGATGCAGAAGATATTCATAGCTGGGTGGAAAGTAAGCTTATCGATAAAGTGGGTAATTTAGGTAAAAAATTACACACGGGTCGTAGCCGTAATGACCAAGTTGCACTTGATATTAAAATGTGGTGTAAACAGCGTGTAGTCGAGTTGCAAGAGTCAGTTCGTAATCTTCAACGTCACTTGGTACAAACTGCTGAAAATACGCAAGATGCGGTGATGCCAGGTTATACCCATTTACAACGTGCACAACCAATCACTTTTGCCCATTGGTGTATGGCTTATGTAGAGATGTTTGAGCGTGATTATTCACGTCTTACCGATGCTTATAAACGCATGAATAGCTGCCCATTAGGCAGTGGTGCACTTGCAGGAACAGCCTATGCAGTCGATCGTGAACAATTAGCCACTGATCTTGGTTTTGCCTTTGCGACGCGTAATAGTTTGGATAGCGTCTCTGATCGTGATCATATTGTGGAATTGCTTTCAACGGCATCTTTAAGTATGGCACACCTTTCTCGTTTCGCAGAAGATATGATTATTTTCAACAGTGGGGAAGCGAATTTTGTGGAGTTGTCAGATCGTGTGACTTCAGGCTCGTCTTTAATGCCGCAAAAGAAAAATCCAGACGCTTGTGAATTGATTCGTGGTAAAGCGGGCCGTGTCATGGGGGCATTAACCGGTATGTTGACGACCTTAAAAGGTTTACCGTTAGCGTATAACAAAGATATGCAAGAAGACAAAGAAGGGATCTTTGATGCATTAGATACCTGGCAAGATTGCGTAGATATGGCGACGTTTGTATTAGATGAATTAAAAGTGAATACCGACCGTACACGCGAAGCGGCTTTAAAAGGTTACTCAAATGCAACAGAGCTAGCGGATTACCTTGTGGCAAAAGGTGTGCCATTCCGTGATTCTCATCATATTGTCGGTGAAACCGTGGTTTATGCTATTGAAAAAGGAAAAGCCTTGGAAGACTTAACCATTCCAGAATTCCGTCAATTCAGTGATGTGGTAGGGGATGATGTATATGACATTCTTTCTTTGCAATCTTGTTTAGATAAACGTTGTGCGAAAGGTGGGGTTTCACCACTTCGAGTAGCAGAAGCGATTGCAGAAGCAAAAGCGAGATTAGCTTAATTAGCGTAAATAAAAAGTGATCTGCACTTCAAAGTAGGTGTTCAGATTTTGGGGTGCAGATCACTTTCGTTTTCTTAATCTCTGAAGTTATTAAATTGGAATGGTTGGCCTAATTCAGCGCCTTTCACCAATTGAATAACGGCTTGTAAATCGTCACGAGATTTACCAGTTACGCGCACTTGTTCACCTTGAATTTGAGTTTGAACTTTGATTTTTGAATCTTTCACTAATTTAGTGATTTTCTTCGCCATCTCCGTTTCAATTCCCTGTTTTAATTTGATTTCTTTGGTGTAAAGTTTACCGTGGTGTTCACTTTCTGTTGGAATATCCAACGAGCTATGCTCAATACCACGTTTTACAAACGCACCAATTAAGATTTCAATTAATTGCTCTAATTGGAAATCAGATTCGGTCGTCACTTTTACAGTTTCGCTTTTTTCATTTAATTCAATAACCGCTTCCACGCCACGGAAATCATAACGTGTACTTAATACGCGGTTTGCATTTTCAACCGCATTACGCACTTCGTGCATAGTAATTTCAGATACGATGTCAAAAGATGGCATAAATTTTCTCCCAAAATCAATTAAATTCGATCATTTGCACTTAAAAGACATAAAAGTGCGGTTAAGTCAGCAAAGTTTACCACAATTTGCGATTGTTGTTGCACCTTCGGTTTGGCATGAAATGCCACGCCTAATCCGGCAATATTCATCATCGCCAAATCATTGGCTCCATCACCAATGGCGATGGTGTGTTTGCGAGGAATATTGAATTCTTCAGCGAGTTTTTGCAAGGTATTCGCTTTGTATTGTGCATCGACCACGCTACCTTTTACATTGCCGGTAAGCGTGCCATTAATAATTTCAAATTGATTGGAAGCCGCAAAGTCTAAGTTTAATAAACTTTTTAAATAATCGGCGAAATAGGTAAAGCCACCAGAAGCAATGGCTGTTTTCCAACCATGTTGTTGTAATGTCTTAATGGTTTCAATTAAGCCGGGCATTAAAGGCAATTTTTCACGTACTTGTTGCAAAATGCTTTCTGGCGCGCCTTTAAGCGTACCCACACGACGACGCAAACTTTGTTCAAAGTCTAGCTCACCACGCATGGCACTTTCAGTAATGGCAGAAACTAATTCACCTGTGCCAGCCAGTTTGGCAATTTCATCGATACATTCAATTTGAATGGCAGTAGAGTCCATATCCATCACCAATAAACCTTTTTTTGATAGTTTTGCATCAAAATCCAGTCTGGCGATGTCTAATTGCAGGTCGTGAGCATGGGCAATAAAATCGGCTAGCCATTTGCCTTTTAAAAGGACAACGGTATTTTTTTCAACGTTCCATGCATCAAAACACTGGAAAGATTGACCGCACTTTTGTTGGAATTCGAGTAATTTGGCTAAATTCAGGGTTGTACCGTATAAAATAAACGCATATGTTTCATCAGAATGAGGTAAATCAGACGAAAGTGCGGTGGGGAATTGGGGATATTTTTGAGTAATGCTTGCAAGGTTTTGAATTTGCATAGAAAATCCTGTAAATTGTGAATACTCATCTATTCTAGCCGATCTTGGCGAAAAAATGGAAAACAACGTGCAATTAATTAAAGAAAAACTTCAAAAATCACTGATGTTTGGGCTCATCGTGCTGCTTTGTATCGGTGCCATGGCCGTGATTTTGTTTGGTGTGAAACAATTTAAGATTGGTTCTCAGCTTTCAAGTGTGAATCAAGTGGCAAATTTGTCGCATATTTTGGTTCGTCAGCAGGCAAATTTATTTTCGGTTTTATTAACTAATAATGCGAAATCCGATCAACTTGTCGAAAATCTAGATAATTTAGTCAAAGAAAACTTTGTGCTCGATGCGACCATTTATGATTATAACGGCAAGGAATTAGCACAAAGTACCAATACTGGCAATCTTCGTGAGCAACTTGGTCTAGAACATAAAAATGAAGGTGAATTTTCAACACAGCAAATTGTTGAGCCCATTTACTCTGCTTCCAATAATGCCGTTCGTGGCTTTTTGCGGGTGACATTTGACGCGCAATATGCTCAAACGACGCAGAGCAAAATTAATCAAGTCTTCCATCGTTTATATGGTGAAATTGTGGTGGTCTTTTTATTAGGCGCTTTATTCGCCAGTTCCATTCATTATTTTTTAAGTCATTATCGTCGAACATATCGAAAACCAGTGGAAACTAAAACGGTAGTTAATTTACAAGGTAAATCGAGTAGTCAGCGTTTTCATCAACGTCGTCGTAGAATTTGATCAAGGTAAATAAAATTGCAGATATTGCTCAAGTCAATCAGTAAATAGGTTAGAATACTCGGAATTATTTAGATAGGAGAAAAACATGGCAACTCGTAGACAACTCGCCAACGCAATTCGTGCGCTATCAATGGATGCAGTACAAAAAGCAAAATCAGGCCACCCAGGTGCACCAATGGGAATGGCGGATATCGCTGAAGTATTATGGCGCGATTTCTTAAAACACAATCCAAACAATCCTAAATGGGCTGATCGCGACCGTTTTGTGCTTTCTAACGGCCACGGTTCAATGTTGATTTATAGCTTATTACATTTAACAGGCTACGATCTTTCTATCGATGATTTAAAACAATTCCGTCAATTACATTCTAAAACCCCAGGCCATCCAGAATACGGTTATGCACCAGGTGTTGAAACTACGACGGGTCCGTTAGGCCAAGGTATCACTAATGCAGTGGGTATGGCGATTGCTGAGAAAACCTTAGCAGGCCAATTTAACCGTGAAGGCCATGAAATTGTCGATCACCACACTTATGTGTTCTTAGGCGATGGCTGTTTAATGGAAGGGATTTCCCATGAAGCTTGCTCTTTAGCAGGCACATTAGGCTTAGGTAAATTAATCGCATTCTACGATGACAACAACATTTCGATTGATGGTCATGTTGATGGTTGGTTCAGCGATGATACTGCAGCACGTTTTGAAGCTTATGGCTGGCAAGTAATTCGTAATGTAGATGGTCACGATGCAGAACAAATTCGTGCCGCAACCATTCTTGCTCAAGCAGAAAAAGAAAAACCAACGTTAATTATTTGTAAAACCATCATCGGCTTTGGTTCACCAAATAAATCTGGTTCTCATGATTGCCATGGTGCACCATTAGGTGATGAAGAAATCGCATTAACCCGTAAAGCACTTGGCTGGGAGTATGGCCCATTTGAAATTCCAGCTGAGTACTATGCTGAATGGTCTGCAAAAGAAAAAGGCGCTGCAGCAGAAAAATCTTGGGAAGAAAAATTTGCCGCTTATGCAAAAGCATATCCTGAACTTGCGGCAGAATTCACACGTCGTGTAAACGGTGAATTACCAGCAAACTGGGCGACTGAAGCCAAAGCGTTCATTGAAAAATTACAAGCGAACCCAGCGAGCATTGCAAGCCGTAAAGCATCACAAAATGCAATCGAAGCCTACGCTCATGTGTTACCTGAATTCTTAGGTGGTTCTGCAGACTTAGCAAGCTCTAACTTAACGTTATGGAGTGGTTCAAAACCAATTCGTGCACACGAAAACGTAGGCGGTAACTACCTTAACTATGGTGTGCGTGAGTTCGGTATGTCAGCAATCATGAATGGTATTGCATTACACGGTGGTTTCATTCCTTACGGCGCAACCTTCTTAATGTTCTACGAATATGCTCACAATGCGGTGCGTATGGCGGCATTAATGAAACAACGTTCTTTATTCGTTTATACTCATGACTCGATTGGTTTAGGCGAAGATGGTCCAACTCACCAACCTGTTGAGCAAACCGCATCATTACGCTTAATTCCAAATCTTGAAACATGGCGTCCATGTGACCAAGTAGAGTCAGCTATTGCATGGCAACAAGCAGTTGAGCGTAAAGATGGTCCGAGTGCATTAATTTTTACCCGTCAAAACTTAGCACAAATGGACCGCACTTCTGCACAATTAGATGCAGTTAAACGTGGTGCTTATGTGTTAAAAGACTGTGATGGCACACCTGAGTTAATCTTCATTGCGACAGGTTCAGAAGTGGAGTTAGCAGTGAAAGCCGCAGATGTATTGGCTGCCGAAGGTAAAAAAGTACGTGTCGTTTCTATGCCAAGCACTAACCGTTTCGATAAACAAGATGTGGCGTACCGTGAAAGCGTATTACCTGCTGCTGTAACCAAACGTGTTGCGATTGAAGCGGGTATTGCGGACTTCTGGTATAAATACGTAGGCTTTGAAGGTCGCGTAGTAGGTATGAATAGCTTCGGCGAATCAGCACCAGCAGATCAATTATTCAAACTCTTTGGTTTCACCGTGGATAACGTGGTGGCAAAAGCAAAAGAGATTTTATAATCCTTAGAATTGAAGGCAGATGTTTATCTGCCTTTTTTATTTAATAAGTAGGGGGAGTATAATATGGAATGTTCTAAGATTAGACGTAAGGATAGGGCGATCACTGATTATCATCAGATGTTAGAAATTATGAATCAGTGTGATATTTGCCGTTTAGGATTACAAGATGATGAAAGTGTTTATATTGTTCCATTAAATTTTGGTTTTAAGGCAGATAATGAAGAACTTACTCTTTATTTCCATGGATTTGTTAAAGGGAAAAAGATTGAACTGATTAAAAAGAATAAATTAGCTGGTTTTGAAATGGACCGTAAACATGAAATTGTAAAAGCAGAAATTGCCTGTGATTATTCTTTTTTATATCAGAGCATTATTGGAAAAGGGAATTTATTCATTATTGAAGATAAAGATGAGAAGATTGATGCTTTACAATATTTAATGGAACACTATACACAGAAAAATGATTGGCAGTTTAGTGAGAATGAGTTAAACAAAATAGTGGTTATTAAGATGAATGTAACTCAATGGTCATGTAAAGAGCACTAATTTTATTGCTGAGAGAAGTGCGGTCAAAAATAAGAAAATTTTTGACCGCACTTTGTTTTTATCTGCTTTCACCCTGTTATCTAAGCCTTTTTTCGTCAATCCATTGAGTTAGCTTTTTAAGTTTGTTAAAATTTGCAGTGCTTTTTGCAATAAGAATAAAACGTAAAAAGTGAGTTCGGAAGAAGGTAGCTGGAGAGTAGGGAATTGCCCCTACGCCGACGAGGTAAAATCTTTCAGGCGCAATCGCAAGGTTGCAGGGACTGTTACTGGACGAACCCTTGGAGAGATCCATTGCATTTTATTGATGTAAATGGACGCCGAAGGCGCAAAAGAGCGGTCGATTTTTCGATTGTTTTCCAAACGCTCAGGCAAAAGGACAGGGGCAAAAGACAATCGGTATTATCAAAAATATTTCTATCGGGATTCTTCTTGTCTCCTTGTCGAGTTTATTTGTATTTTAAACGACGAGGAATCATCAATGTCATTACAGACAACCTTATCTGCTATTAGCAGCTTTATATGGGGACCGCCCCTACTCATTCTATTGTCCGGAACTGGACTTTATCTCACCCTTCGTTTAGGTTTCTTACAAATTCGTTATTTGCCTCGTGCATTGGGCTATTTATTTGCTCGTGGTGCGAATAAAGGCAAGGGGGATGTATCTTCTTTTGCCGCACTTTGTACGGCATTAGCGGCGACCATCGGAACAGGGAATATCGTGGGTGTAGCGACCGCAGTACAAGCAGGTGGACCTGGCGCGATTTTTTGGATGTGGCTAGTTGCATTATTAGGTATGGCAACTAAATACGCTGAATGTTTACTTGCCGTGAAATATCGTGTGCGAGATAAATACGGTTTTATGGCGGGTGGACCAATGTATTACATCGAACGTGGCCTTGGTATTAAATGGCTAGCCAAATTATTCGCGCTCTTTGGAGTCTTGGTGGCCTTTTTCGGTATTGGTACCTTCCCTCAAATAAATGCAATTACGCATGCAATGCAAGACACATTCAATGTACCCGTTATTATTACAGCAACAGTGGTGACGGTGCTGGTCGCGATGATTATTCTCGGTGGTGTAAGACGTATTGCGACAGCTTCTTCCGTTATAGTGCCTTTTATGGCAATTGGCTATGTAGCGACCTCAATTATTATCTTAATCGTTAATTACGACAAATTGCCTGCTGCAATTGCATTAATTATTCACAGTGCGTTTAACCCACAAGCGGCTTTAGGCGGTGCAGTTGGTTTTACCGTTATGAAAGCGATTCAATCGGGTGTGGCGCGCGGTATTTTCTCAAATGAATCTGGTTTAGGGAGTGCACCTATTGCAGCAGCAGCGGCACAAACGAAAGAGCCTGTTCGCCAAGGTTTAATTTCGATGACAGGGACATTTTTAGATACAATCATCGTATGTACCATGACAGGCTTAGTGCTTGTGATTACGGGAGCATGGAGTAACCCAGAGCTTTCGGGTGCAAGTGTGACTAACTATGCTTTTGCTCAAGGTTTAGGTACATCAATCGGTGCAACCATTGTGACGGTTGGATTATTATTCTTTGCTTTCACCACAATTTTAGGCTGGTGTTACTATGGTGAGCGTTGCTTCCTTTACTTAGTTGGTATCCGTGGTATTAAATTTTATCGTTTCATGTTTATTGTTTTGGTCGGGGCGGGTTCATTCCTTACCTTAGATTTAATTTGGATTTTAGCGGATATTGTGAACGGTTTAATGGCCTTCCCGAACTTGATAGCATTAATTGGTTTGCATAAAGAGATTATTTCAGAAACTAAGGATTACTTTGAACGTTTAAAAGCGACGCACCATGATCAAGATGAATTAGCCTAATTCATCTCGTAAAAAGAAAAGGGAAGCTGAATGCTTCCCTTTGTTGTTTACAGCTTTACATCATAACAAGTTTACACAGAAAGAAAATCATATTTTTGCAGAAATTAGATCCCGATCATATTTTTGAACATTTGTTTTTTTATTTACCTAAAAGCACTTGAAAAAGTGGTTTAAGGTCTATATGTTGTTATTAAAGATGAACGGAACCGAAGGGTTCATTTAAGCAAAAGAGGTAAATGCTATGACACTCAATATCACAAGCAAACAAATGGAAATCACCCCTGCAATCCGTGAACATGTGGAGGGAAGACTTGCAAAATTAGAGAAATGGCACACTCAACTGATTAGCCCACACTTTGTTTTAAGTAAAGTACCAAACGGCTTTTCTGTAGAGGCTTCAATTGGAACCCCATTAGGTAATCTACTTGCGACAGCAACCGCTGATGATATGTATAAAGCGATCAATGAAGTCGAAGAAAAATTAGAACGTCAATTAAATAAACTTCAACATAAAGGTGAATCCCATCGAGCAGACGAACGTTTGAAAGATTCTTTTGAAAAATAAAGAATAATGAGTGAATAAAAGGGCGAACATAATGTTCGCCCTTTTTTAGATGTCTTGAATCACTAATTGTAACGCATGGCGTTGGAACTGTTTTGCTTTACGGTGTTTTAAGCGTCTTAAACGCAGGTTACGTGAAGCTGAAATATCTCTTGATGCTTTTTTCTTTAAGAAGGTTTTTCTTTTTAACATCTTTTTCTCCTTATTTTCTTTCTATTCAATAAAAATGTTGTTTTTTCTGACCGCACTTATTCTGTTGCAGTTGCTTGGTTTTCTTGAACGCGATGATAATTCACAATACTGTTCATATAACGGCGGATATTCTCGACATATTGATAAGCTTCATAACCGCGAGCATAGCCGTATTTTAAGTTCGAATAATGGCGTTTTTCCGATAATAATAGCAGATTATTTTTCACATCCAGCCAGTTATCAGGGTTCCCCCCTAATTTTTTGGTTAAGCGACGTGCATCTAAAATATGCCCTAATCCCATATTGTATGCGGCTAAAGAATACCAAATTCGATCTTCTTCAGGAATGCTGTCTGGCATTTGGTTGAGTAGCCAATGCAAATATTCCGAGCCAGCCTTAATGCTTTGTTCTGCATCCGTGCGGTTATTAATATTCATACGTGTAGCGGTATCTTTTGTTAACATCATCATCCCACGAACGCCGGTTGGAGAGGTGGCATAAGGGTCCCAATGTGATTCTTGATAGGCTACAGCAGCTAATAATCGCCAGTCTAAATTCCCTTTGTATTTTTCAAAGAGCGGTTGATATTGAGGCAGAATTTTTTCAACTGACTCTAAATAAGCCTGAGTATCCACATAATCAAAGGCGGTAATATGACGGAAGTATTTTTCCACAATGCGATCAATTAATCCTGTTTCAATGGCATTATTCATAAAATCCAACAAGCCTGCTTGTAGCTCATTATAGGATTTATTGGAAAGATACCAATGCACGGTCATTTCATCCGTTAGGTCAAATGCAATCGCTAAGTTAGGGCGAATTTGTTGTGCCGCAGCCACATCAATACTATTTGCAATGGTATAAGGAATTTTTCCTTCCGCTACTTGAATCAATAATTCTTCTTGGGTCAAGTGCTTGTTATTCTGCCATTTGAGTGCAGGGAGTTTTTTCTGTGCTTGGGATAATAATTTTTCTAAGTCTTCTCCCGCAGAAATGATAATTTCTTGCTGTACTTGAGCCAAATCTTTCGGACGATTTTCACCTTTTTTATACACAAGCTGCCAAGAGGCAGAAGTATAAGATGGCCCTAACTGAAATTTTTCTGCACGTTGAGGCTGGAACAAAAGATTCGCAGCAGCAATATCAATATTGTTGTTCTCTAATTCGTTAAAAAGTTGATCGTTATTTTCTAAGGTTTTAATTTGTAAGCGAACCCCTAAATAATCAGCAAAGTTTTTTGCTAATTCGTATTCCAAGCCTGACTCACCTTCATTCCCAATAAAATAGTAAATGGGATTGTTAATGGTGCCGACAATAAGGCTACCGCGATTTTTGATCGCAGTGTAAGGGTTTTGCTCCGATTGCATAATTTTTTGCCAAGGGAACACCATATCCACTGCCCAAAGTAATAATGCAAAAGCAGCAATAATACGTAAAAATAGACCTTTCAATAGATAAACCTTATAAATTGAGATAAGAGACGATTGTAACGAGAATTAAGACAATAAAAAAGCCCCTTTTACTTCAAGGGGCTGTTAAATAAGGATTAACGTTGGCGATCTCGGCGACCACGTTCATTAAAAGTGCGGTCGTTTTTATCGTTAAATTTACGCTGACGACGTTCACCATTACGCTCTCCACGGAAGCGATCTTGACCACGCTCTCCACGCTCATTACGACGACCATCGCGACGGCCTTTTCCGCCAAAATCGTTACCACCACGTCCGCTGTCTGATTGTGTCGCGCCCATAAAGCTCATTTGCATTTGTTTGTTTAAAACGCGAGTTTTACCGAATTGTTGAAGCAATTCTTTTGGCATGCCTTGTGGTAATTCAACGGTAGAGTAGTCATCATAAAGTTTGATATGACCAATGTAATGGCTGTTAATATCACCTTCATTTGCGATAGCGCCTACAATATGACGGACTTCTACACCATCTGCACGACCGATTTCGATACGATATAAATCCATAGGTTGTTGGTTGCCATAGCCTTTACGCTCACCACGACGTTCAGCTGAACGTGGGTTTTCGCGTCGATCACCGCGATCATTACGGTCACGACGACGTTTATCCATTGGTGGATCAGGTGGAAGAATGAGTTTTTGTTTACCTTGAAGCAACATCAACATCGCCGCGGCAATATCTTCTTGATCCTGATCTGCCGTGAATAAATCTTCTAATAAGCTACGATACATTTCGAGATCGTGATGTTCCAATTGCTTGGTAATCTTGTCTTGGAATTTTTTGCGACGACAGGCTTGTAACACTTCATGATTTGGCAATTCAACTTCATTGATTGGTTTTTTCATCAAGTGTTCGATATTACGAAGTAAACGGCGTTCACGTGGTTCAACGAATAACAATGCACGACCAGAACGACCTGCACGACCGGTTCGACCGATACGGTGGACGTAAGACTCTGCATCAAGCGGGATGTCATAGTTCACCACAAGACTGATTCTTTCAATATCGATACCACGCGCAGCAACATCAGTTGCAACGACGATATCAAGGCTACCATTACGTAAGCGATCTAAGGTTTGCTCACGTAATTGTTGGGTCATATCACCGTTTAATGCTGCAGCACGGAAACCGTGTTTTTCTAATAATTCAGTCACATCAAGCGTGCCTGTTTTAGTGCGGGTAAAAATGATGGCTGCATCAAACTCTTCCACTTCTAAGAAGCGTAATAATGCATCATTTTTACGGAAACCTTGAACATACCAACAATTTTGTTCAATATCTGGCGCGTTATCGTTATTTACTTTGATTTTCACTTCTTGTGGATTATTCATGAAGCGTTTTGTGATGCGACGAATTGGCTCAGGCATAGTTGCTGAGAAAAGCGCAGTTTGGTGCTCTTCTGGTAATTCAGCCATAACGGTTTCTACATCATCAATAAAGCCCATACGAAGCATTTCATCTGCTTCATCAAGTACGATTGCTTTTAATTCAGATAGATTTAATGTGTTACGACGGATGTGATCCAAAATACGACCCGGTGTCCCCACAACAACTTGTGCACCTTGTTTTAATGCACGTAATTGGATGTCATAACGCTGACCACCATAAAGGGTTACGATATTGATACCTTTTGCATATTTCATGAAGTGTTCGCAAGCATCAGCAACTTGAATTGCTAGTTCACGCGTTGGCGCCATCACCAATAATTGTGGATGTTTTGCGGTTGGATCAATTTTTGCCAAAATAGGTAAAGAGAATGCGGCAGTTTTACCACTACCGGTTTGTGCCATACCAAGTACATCTCTGCCTTCTAGAAGAGCAGGAATACAAGCTTGTTGGATTGGCGAAGGTGTTTCAAAACCAAGGTCAGAAACGGCTTTTAGAATGAATTCAGGCAAGCCTAAATCATTAAAAGTGATTTTGTCAGTCATTAAAATACTCGAATGTAAGTAAGGAAAGCTCAATTTAGCTTTCAGGTTTATTTGTTATAAAAGAAGGAGGTAAGTCTAAAAAACAGCTGTTTTTGTGACCGCACTTTTTTCTTCTTTTTCGTCTTCAGTTTGAGCCGGTTTCAATTTCATCAGCTCTAACACGGCAAAACGATACTCAACAAAGTTATACACCTGATTCGCAATAGCAAGTTTGAATAAAGCCGCAGCCTCATCAATTTGCCCCAAATTGAGTTTTTGTTTTGCTAGATAAAAGTAGGTTTCGGTTAATATTTCTGCATATTGTTGTGAGTTTTCTGCAAATTTGGTTGCCCGCTCTTGCAAGTCACTCACGGAAATATTACCTAAATAGTATTGAACGATATTTGTTCCCCAGAAGTCCTTAGATAGCCCTTTAGCTCGTTCAACAAGGTTGGCATGGGCTTCTTGTGGTTTTAATTTTTGTTCGTTCAAATAGAGCCAGAGTACGCGATAAGGATCCTTGGTATCGGCTTCATAAAACTTCATCAAATCGTCTTCAGCAAGATTATAGCGTTCGACGTAATAAAAATTTAAACCACGATTAAGGTGGGTATAGTCATAACTTGGATCCAATTCAAACACAGCATTAAAGGTTTCTAATGCACTGTCGTAATCTTCTTCAAGCAGTAAGTAAAGCCCTAAATAATTGTAAACAGAAGCCATCTTTGGCTGTAATGCAAGGGCTTGTGTAAAGTCATAACGTGCGAGGCCCCATAAACCTAGGGAATCGTATAATACGCCACGTTCAAAGTGAAGCTTCGCTCGTTCTTCATTACTCATTTTTCCAACTAATAAAACCTGCCCGATTCGGGTAATCATCACTTCTTGTTCGAAGTGAGCATTCGGATTCTGATCCGCTAGCCCGACTTTATTTGGTGCGACAAACACGTTTCCCGATTGCACACAACCGGAAATAAATAAAATCACACTTAGGCTAGACAACGAAACTAGAAAACGGAATAACCGAAAATACTGCATTGTTTTATAAGTTAGTTTGATAATCAAAACGGGTGTGCAAATTGAATTCACACACCCTGTGAGATTATTCTTGTTCTTCTGAAATGTCTTCTGCTGGTACAGATTCTGCTTCAGTTTCTTGTTTTGGTGCAAGATCTTTCATGGTTAAGCGGATACGACCTTGGCGATCGATTTCAACCACTTTAACGGTTACTTCTTGACCAACTTGAAGATAATCACTCACTTTCTCTACGCGTTCTTCTGCAATTTGAGAAATATGAACTAAACCTTCTTTATTTCCAACGATAGCGACGAATGCACCGAAGTCAGCAAGACGAGTCACTTTACCTTTGTAAATTGCGCCCGCTTCAACTTCAGCAACGATTTCTTCAATACGTGCCATCACATTTTTCGCTGCACTGCTATCTACTGCAGCAATTTTCACTGTACCATCATCATCGATATCAATAGAAGTGCCGGTTTCTTCAGTTAATGCACGGATAGTTGCACCACCTTTACCGATAACATCTTTGATTTTCTTCGGATCAATTTTCATGGTGTGAATACGCGGCGCGTAGTCAGAAATATCTGCACGTGGTGCAGGGATTGCTTGTTCCATTACGCCAAGAATGTGCATACGTGCACCTTTCGCTTGGTTTAATGCAATTTGCATAATTTCAGGGGTGATACCTTCAATTTTGATGTCCATTTGAAGTGCGGTGACACCTTCACGTGTACCAGCCACTTTAAAGTCCATATCACCTAAGTGGTCTTCATCACCTAAGATATCTGAAAGAACCACAAATTTTTCTTCTTCTTTCACTAAGCCCATTGCGATACCTGCAACAGCAGCTTTGATTGGAACACCCGCATCCATTAATGCTAAAGACGCACCACATACAGATGCCATAGAAGAAGAACCGTTAGATTCAGTGATTTCAGATACAACACGCACGACATACGGGAATTCCGCAAGACTTGGCATAACAGCAGCTACACCACGTTTTGCTAAACGACCGTGACCGATTTCACGACGTTTTGGTGAGCCAATCATACCGGTTTCACCTACAGAATATGGCGGGAAGTTGTAGTGGAATAAGAAGTGATCTTGACGTTCACCTGTTAATTCATCAATGATTTGTGCATCACGTTCAGTACCTAACGTTGCAACGGCTAATGCTTGTGTTTCACCACGGGTGAAAATTGCAGAACCGTGAGTACGTGGTAATACACCTGTGCAAATATCTAATGCACGAACGGTATCAACGGTACGGCCATCAATACGTGGTTCACCTGCAATGATACGGCCGCGAACGATTTGGCTTTCAAGTGCGGTGAAAATATCCACGATTTTACCTTCGCTGATCTCTTCATCTTCTGCTGTGATTTGTGCAATCACATCCGCTTTAATCGCATCGATTTGTTCGTAACGAGCTTGTTTTTCAGTAATGCGGTATGCATCACCTAAACGTGCTTCAGCAATCGCTTTTACTTTGTTGATTAAATCTGTGTTTGGCTCTGGAGCAATCCAATCCCAACGTGGTTTACCTGCTTCTTTTGCGAATTCTTTGATCGCTTCAATCACAACTTGTTGTTGTTGATGACCGAATACGACCGCTGCTAACATTTGTTCTTCAGTTAAGATATCAGCTTCAGATTCAACCATTAATACGGCTTTGTCAGTACCTGCAACCACTAAGTCTAAACGGCTTTGTTTTTGTTCAGTCATAGTTGGGTTTAATACGAATTGGTTGTCAATAAAACCAACACGCGCCGCACCGATAGGGCCGTTGAAAGGCACGCCAGATAAGGTTAATGCTGCAGAAGCACCAATCATTGCCACTAAGTCTGGGCTAATTTGTGGGTTTACGGAAACCACAGTTGCCACAACTTGGATTTCGTTGAAGAAACCTTCTGGGAATAATGGGCGAATTGGACGGTCGATTAAACGTGCAATTAATGTTTCGCCTTCAGATGGACGGCCTTCACGTTTGAAGAAACCACCAGGGATTTTACCCGCTGCATAAGTACGCTCTTGGTAGTTTACGGTTAATGGGAAGAAGTCTTGGCCTTCTTTTACATCTTTTTTAGCAACAACAGTCACGAATACTGTGGTATCGTCCATGCTTGCCATGACCGCAGCAGTTGCTTGACGTGCAATCGCGCCGGTTTCTAGAGTAACGGTATGTTGACCGTATTTAAATTGTTTAACAATTGGATTCACAATGTTTTCCTTCAAAATAATATTTAAAACAAAGCTTTATTTTCCAGATTGCGACTAGCAAAAGAAATCTCTCGAAAAAATGACCGCACTTTAGGCGGTTAAAATTTCTTTTGATAGCCGCACGCTAATGCAGAAAATAAAGCTCGCTTATTATACAGAGTTTTAAATTTATTGGTAACTTTATTTAATATAAGCGACTTGTTATCATATTCTCATATAAATACATAAGTAAGGAGACACTATGATTATCAGTGCATTAAATAACCCAAATTTCAAAGTGGGTTTACCAAAAGTTATCGCGGACATTTGCGATCATCTCAACACGTTAGATCTTGAAGCATTAGAAAATGGTCGTCATGATTTAAGCGAGCAAGTCTATATGAATGTCATGGAATTTGATACGGTTGAAGCGGATAGCAAACAAGCTGAACTTCACCACAAATATCTAGATATTCAATTACTTATTCGTGGTGAAGAAAATGTTGAAGTAAGTGCAACTTATCCAAACCTCAGCTTATACGATGAATATCGTGATGCCGATGATTACCAACTCACCCCGCAAATTGAAGATAAAAGCACGGTAACACTTTTACCAAAAATGTTCGCTGTTTTCTTCCCTTATGAACCACATAAACCAGGTTGCACCGTAAACGGTAAATCAAGTTTTGTGAAAAAACTGGTGGTGAAAGTACCGGTAGAATTAATTTAATTATTTCGATTTGTTAAAGCAGAAGTGCGGTCAGAAATTTGTGTGTTTTTCTGACCGCACTTTTTTATTATTTAATTACGGTAATTGACCATTTCGCATCATCAATTTGTTCGAAGTTTGTCACTTCATAACCTTCTTCAGCCGCCCAAGCGGGAATGGCTTCAGTGGCTTGTGTGCAGTCGAATTCAATTTCTAGGCCATCGCCTTTATTTAACTTAGCCATTGCTTCCTTTGCTTCAACGAGAGGAAATGGGCAAACAAGGCCGAGTGTTGGTAATTTAACGATCATATAAACTCCTTATGATGCTTTTGTTAATTTTAAACGTTGTGGACGGATAATGGTAAAGTAGGCGGCCACCCAAGTGCCGAGAATCATCAATGGCAATGAGATCCAACCTTGCCAAGAGAAAAAGGCGGTTTCGACTAAGCCATTACCGATGGAGCAGCCACCCGCAAGGGTTGCACCGATGCCCATGAGAATACCGCCGAGTCCGCTGCGTAGAATCGTGGTGGCATCCGGTACGCGAACACGAAATTCATTACTTGCTTTAGCGCCGATGAATGACCCAATAAAAATCCCTAAGACTAAGAATACGCCCCAGTTAATAAATTTACCGTCGCCAGTAACAAGGAATTGCATGATATTAGCTGATGGACCAGTGATCCCAAGTCCAAACTCACGGCCAGTAGCGATACTGAGTGGCCAAGCGGCAAGTGCGATTAATCCGATTAACACGGCTGAGAAAAATGGGTGCCAGCGTTTCTCAAATAATAAGTGGGCAAGTCCCGTTTTCTTTGGTTTTAATGCCGCGACTTTTGCGCTTGGTTTGCTGAGATGTTTGTATACATAGAAAGCTGTCACTAAAGTTAATAATGCGACTAACCACCAAGGTGAAATACCAAATGTATCGTAAATATTGCGTTGCTCAATATTAATACTGCGTAAAGATTTATTGAATTCACCTAATGGACCAGTACGCATGATGGCACTTAATAGCATATAAGTGAATAACGCGACCCAACTACCAACTAAGCCTTCCGCAGCACGGTACCACGTACCTGTCGCACAACCGCCAGCAAGAACAATGCCGATACCAAACACAAAGGCACCGATAATCACCGCTAAAAAGGCAAAATTTTCAGCCGGATCGACATTTAATACACCGATTTCTTTTAAGAGAAAGAAACCGATGGATTGTACGGTAATCGCCAATAGAAGGGCTACAAACATTTTGTTATTTTTGGTGACATACATATCGCGAAATGCGCCAGTAATACAAAAGCGCCCACGCTGCATCACAAATCCGAGTAAAATTCCGCAAAGTAATCCGGTTAAAAGCATAAATATTCCTTTCTTTTAAAACTAAGTAGAGCAGTATTTTCTAAAAAAATAAGAAGGTAGCGCCAATAACTTTTAGCTAGAAAATATGTTTTTTTGATATAAAAAAGTGCGATCAGAAATTTGTGTGTTTTTCTGACCGCACTTTCATTTATGATTAAGCGTGAAATTAACTTTTACAAGAGTTTCCTTTTTTCATTACTTTACCAAAATCATTTTTGGCATCCGGTTTTGTCATATTATTAGGTGCACCTTTTTGAACAGGGTAGATTGAATCCATTTGCCACTGATTCCAGCCACCATCATAAATAGCCGTATGGTCCCAACCCGCTAATTTTGTCATGAACCAAGGTACACCGGCTCGCCAACCTGTACCACAATAAAATGCGAGTTTATCGCCTTTTTCGATACCTTGTGTTTTCCATAATGCAAAAATTTCATTTGGATTACGTAATGTACTGTCTGGATCATAATAATCAGCCATATTAGAAGAATCCGTACCAGCAAATCCCCAAATAGCACCTTGTGGTTCGCCTTTTCCTGGAATGTAATCATAACCGCTGACTTTACCGATGTATTCATCCCATGCTCGGTTACTAATGAGTTTTAATCCATGTTGTTGTGCATCGATAATCTCTTTTGGTGTTTCAATATCGAAGCTTGGATTTGCTGGGATAGAGGCGCCAAAATGGGATTCTGGTTTTGGTGTATTCACGGTTGTTTCTGTTGGTAAGTTAGCATCCATCCAGGTTGAAAGATTGCCATTTAGCACGCGAACATCTTTTACACCTGCCCATTTTAATGCCCAGAATACACGATAAGCCGCTAATTGATTATCAGAATATAAGATGATGGTTTTATCAGCTGTGATGCCATTTTTTAACAAATTTTGTTCAATCATATCAGGTGATGATAAATTCCAAATTGGGCCATTCTCAATCCAATCTGTATCAAAATGGTAGGCACCAACAATATGCTGAACATAGCCTTGGGATTTATCTAATGGTCCCCAAGAGACTTCAAAGATAGCGAATTTATCATTGTTATAAGTCTCAGGTTTCTCACCTTTGGTTACTGCATTAATCCATTCCGGCGATACGCTATATTGGAAGTTTGGGAAAGATTCTAATGGATAATCGGCATTGGCATAACTTAGGAAATCATTGAAGACTTGTGTTTTATAACCTTTGTTTGCGAATTCAGCACTAATACAAGCAAGATTATCAGGATTGGTATCGTAGAAAACTAAGGTTTTATCCTTTGTGATCCCTTTTCCTGCTGCGAAAGATTCAAATTTGTCTGGTGCAATCCAATTTAGCCAAGAACAAGAAAATTGAATTGCGCCAGGAATATGTCCACCACGTGTTGCATTTTTATCTTTGAATCCGTTGTAATAACTGTCTTGACGAGAGTCAATAATGACATAGTTTGGATTTTTTAAATTATCCAATAGCGCTTTGGTTTCAATATTTTTGACTTGATTATCATGACAAGCAAAAAGTGCAAGTGAAAGACTTAAACCTAATAAAGTGCGGTTAAATTTCATATTGTTTTCTCCTTTTATTTTTTAACAATCCATTTATTGGCAAACCAGCAACCAATTAGAATACATCCCGTTGCGATCCAACCTTGCCAGGAAAAATAAGCTGTAGCAACTAAAGCATTGGTAACAGTGCAACCGCCTGCTAATGCTGCACCTAATCCCATTATGATACCACCCAAAATACGACGTAGTGCTTCTTGCGGATCTGGCATTTTTAAACAAAAATCGCCGCTTATTTTAGCCATTAAAAATGAGCCAAGTGGAATACCTAGTACAAATAAGCTTCCCCAATTGATATAACGTTGTTGTCCTATTACTAAATATTGAACGACGTTTGCAGAGGGTACAGCAATGCCATATCCATAGTTTCGTCCAGTTTGAGCACTAAGATACCAAGCCAGAACACCGAGTAATCCTATTAGCAAACCGCCTAGGTAAGGATTCCAAGGGCGTTTAAAAGTGCGGTCAAAAAAAGAAAGGTTTTCCGAATCAGTCGATTTATTACCAAGAAAAGATAATCCACAAGTGATCAATACGAGCGATCCTACTAGCCACCAAGGAGAAATAGAAAGCGTTAAATAGATGTTATCCCATTCTGTGGTTTGTTGGGTCCAATGGTTAATAAATTGATGCAGACTACCAGTTTGAGCAGAAGCCATTGTGATTGCAAAAGCAACCAAGGCCAATAGACTACCTAATGCACCTTCCGCGGAGCGAAACCATGCACCACTCCCGCAGCAATTCCCTAATACCATACCGATCCCAAATAATAATCCGCCAACTATTGTGGCCATGATGGGGAGTGTTGTTTGAGGAATTTTAATGATTTCGAATTCAGCAAGGCAAAATAATCCTATGGATTGTATGCTTACCGCAATGAGAAGCATCGTTATAAAACGAGTATTTTTTTGGAACAATAAACGGCGAAAGCCAGAAACAAAACAAAATTGGGTACGTTGAAGTAGGATGCCAAAAGCAATCCCTATAAGAAGACCTGTGAACATTGATTAACCCTTAATACTAATGTTAGTGCGGTACATTAAAACATAATTAATTAAGAAATTAATTGAAATTGATCACAAAAATAAAATAAAGTGCGATATAAATCGCACTTTATTGTTTTAAATGGGCTTAAGGGCAAGGCTTACTCACCATAATTTCAATCACTTGGCGATCGATGTGGTGCATACTCTTAGAGGCAATCGAGCATAGATTGTCGATAGTGCGGTCGAGATCGTGTTCAACGATACCTTCATTGCCCGTAACATGGGTTTCATCCATTGCCATGAGTACCGATTTATAGCCAGATGCCACGCTAGTGGACACTTTCATTGCACAGCTATTGGATGCGCCATCGCAGATGATTCCGCTGATGTCACCAATCATGCTGCAAATCCCCATGCTCACTGTTTCAAATTTACCTGTGAGCAAATAAGCGATGCCCGCACAGCTTCCCATTGATGCGGTTGTTACCGCACAAAGGGCAGACAGTTTGGGTAATTTACTGTGGATATAAATGGCCATTAAGTGTGACAAGAAGAGGGATCGGAGGCGTTTTTCTTCACTCACGTTTAAATAATCGGCGACCACAACCACGGGCATAGTCGCGGCAATACCTTGGTTGCCTGAACCAGAATTACTCATTGCTGGTAATGTGGCACCGCCCATACGTGCATCAGAAGCAGCAGTGGTTTCGATCATGATTTTGCTGAGCAAATCGTCAGACATTAAACCGCTACCGACTTGTTTGCGTAATGTTCTGCCAATGTGTAAGCCGTAATTTTCACGTAATCCTTCGTTAGACAGTGCGCGGTTGAGCGTAGCAGCTTGTCCGATAAAGCGGATTTTATCGAGCTCAACTTCACAAGAAAATTCAAAGATTTCACGTGCGCTCACCTGTTTGAAAATATCATAAGGATCGCAATCAGCACATTCATCGTGTTCTTTCTCAAAAACAACTTCGCCATTTTTTTCAATTAAAATGATGTTTGTGTGTTGATCTTGAATCGCTACTTTCACTCGTTCATTATCCGCAAACAACACGGCTTCCGAATATAAAATATGATCGGTTTGATGAATATCGACATTCACGAGCTTTTTATCAAGCATCGCTTTGGCTTGTGAAACTTGTTTTGGCGTGATGTATTTTAACACTTCCAACTCCCCCTCAGGATCACCGCCTAAAGCACCAATTGCTGCAGCAATAGGCAAGCCCACCATGCCCGTTCCCGGTACTGCAACGCCCAATCCATTTTTCATTAAGTTTGGTGATACTTTAGCTTCAATACGTTCCGGTGTTTTGCCTAAATATCTAGCCGCAGTTGCTGCAGCAAGCGCCAAAGAGATAGGTTCAGTACAGCCAAGTGCCGGAACCACATCGCGTTCTACAATTTGAATTAATGATTTTTCGATTTCGTTGAGTCTTTTTTGATTCATAAAATTCTTTTTAATTTGTTAAATACTGTCTTCTTTCTCTATGACTAATATGCGCGCTTCACCTTGTGGATGAGCAACATGTTCGGTACCGATACCCGCATAAAAAATATCACCCGTATGGAGCAATACTGCTTTCTCTTGACCATTTTCTTTGTAGCGCATTTCCACTGAACCATCCATGACAGCAAAGACTTCTTCACCGTCATTGATATGCCATTTGTAAGGTTTATCTGTCCAGTGTAGACGTACGGAAATACCATTCATATTGGTAATATCAAGTGCTCCCCAAGCACGTTCTGCCTTAAAGTGCTGACTTTGAATAACTTTATTCATGACTATATTCCTTAGTGCGCCTCATCCCAGTTAGTGCCTTGACCTACTTCTACAATCAATGGCACCACTAAATCAGCTGCGCTTTCCATTTGTGTTTTGATGAGCTCGCTATAAAACTCAACTTTTTCTGACCGCACTTCAAACACTAATTCATCGTGCACTTGCATAATCATCGCAATATCGGGATCGTTTTGTAGTTTTTGATCTAATTGAATCATGGCTCGTTTAATAATGTCTGCGGCAGTGCCTTGCATTGGTGCATTGATCGCTACACGTTCGGCTGCTTTACGGCGCATACCGTTAGAGGAGTTGATATCCGGCAGATATAAACGACGGCCGAATAGGGTTTCCACATAGCCTTGGGTTTTGGCTTTTTCACGAATATCGTGCATAAAAGTTTGTACGCCTGGATAGCGTTTGAAATATAAATCCATATAGCTCTGGGCATCGGCGCGGCCAATACCGAGTTGGCGCGATAAGCCAAAGGCAGACATACCATAAATTAAACCGAAGTTAATTGCTTTAGCATTGCGGCGTTGTTCGGACGTTACTTCATCTAGTGCGACACCAAAGATTTCTGCTGCGGTAGAACGGTGAATATCTTTGCCTTGGGAAAAGGCGTTAATTAAGCCCTGATCCTGTGATAGGTGTGCCATAATGCGCAGCTCGATTTGCGAATAGTCGGCCGCAACAATAGTAAAACCTTCGCGTGCAATAAATGCCTGACGAATACGACGGCCTTCTTCATTACGAATTGGAATGTTTTGCAGATTCGGATCACTTGATGAAAGACGACCGGTGGCTGTCACCGCTTGATGGTAGGAAGTATGTACTCGACCCGTTTGTGGATTCACCATTTGCGGCAATTTGTCAGTGTAGGTGGATTTTAGTTTGCTTAGCCCACGATGTTCTACCAATACTTTCGGTAATTCATGACTAAATGCCAATTCCTCCAATACTTCCTCGTTAGTGGATGGTGCACCTTTTGGTGTTTTTTGAATGACTGGCAAACCTAATTTATCAAACAAAATTTCTTGTAATTGTTTGGTGGAAGCTAAATTAAATAGCTGCCCAGCCAAGACATAGGCTTGTTCTTCTAATTCACTTAAACGGTTAGCGATTTCGTTAGATTGTAGGAATAGTGCATCGCTATCAATTAAGACACCACGACGTTCCATACGGGAAAGTACACCTAACAACGGCAATTCCATTTTTTTAAAGAGTTTTTCAAGACTTGGTTCTTTAGAAAGTTTTTCCCATAGCACTTGTTGCAGTTTCATTGTCACATCAGCATCTTCCGCAGCGTACTCAGCGGCTTGCTCCAACGGAATTTGGTTAAAGGTCAGCTGATTTTTTCCTTTGCCTGCAATCTCTTCAAAACTGATGGTTTGATGTCCTAAATAACGTTTTGCCAGATCGTCCATATTGTGGCGACCGGTGCTGTTGAGCACATAGGACTCCAACATGGTATCGAAAGCCACACCTTGCACATCAATGCCATTACGGGCAAAGATGGTGAGGTCGTACTTGAAGTTTTGCCCGACTTTTTGAATGGCTGGATTTTCTAAAACCGGTTTTAACAGCGAAAGTGCGGTTGTTTTTTCAAGGGGTTTCGGTGCACCTAAATAATCTAATTGTAGCGGTAAATAAGCGGCTTCACCATTTTCTAATGCAAAGGAAATACCGACCAAGTTGGCGGCCATATAATCTAAATTATCGGTTTCAGTATCTAGCGCAAAAAGTTTGGCTTGATTGAGTTTTTCCACCCAACGATTTAAATCGGCTTCGGTGAGCAAGGTTTCATAACGGCTACGATCAATTTGAATTGCTGGCAATGCTTCATCTCTATTGTCTTGAGCGAGCGCAGGCGTAGCTTGATAGTGATTAATCTTAGTCGGTTGTTCGTTGTTATTGGTGATGGAATCAGCTCCATTCATCACTTCATTGAGCCAACGCTTAAATTCATAACGGCCGAAATATTCGGTAAGTTGGTCATTATTACTTGCACCAAGAGTGAGTTGTTCTGGAGTAATATCGAGGGCGACATCGGTTTTGATGGTGGCAAGGCGATAGGATAAATCGGCCATTTCTTTTTCCGCTAATAATTTATCACCTAATTTTTTTGCCCCACGAATTGGTAATTCAGCCACTTTGTCTAAGTTGGCATAAATTTCTGCCATGCTGCCGATACCCTGCAAGAGGTCAAGAGCGGTTTTTTCACCCACACCCGCTACGCCTGGAATATTATCGGCGCTATCACCCATTAGCGCTAAGTAATCGATGATGAGTTCAGGTGGAATACCGTATTTTTCAATCACAGCATCGCGATCTAATAAGGAATTATTCATGGTGTTGATCAACATAATGTTGTCATCCACTAGCTGAGCCATGTCTTTATCGCCGGTGCTGATCAAGACTTTTTGATTGGCTTTGGAGGCGGCTACCGCTAAGGTACCGATGACATCGTCAGCCTCCACGCCTTCAATGACTAAAAGAGGAATGCCAAGGGCGCGGATAATATCGTGTAACGGCTGAATTTGTTTGCGCAGATCGTCTGGCATCGGTGGACGATGGGATTTATATTGTTCAAACATTTCATCACGGAAAGTTTTGCCCTTTGCATCAAAGACTACCGCAAGATGGCTCGGTTGCACTTGCGAAATCAGGCTTTTGAGCATATTTAATACACCGTACATGGCACCAGTCGGTTCACCGGCAGAATTGGTGAGTGGTGGAAAGGCATGAAAAGCACGATATAAATAAGATGAACCGTCCACTAGGACTAATGGATTAGGAGCGATAGTTGGCATAAATATTCCGTTCAAAAATAATGAAAAGTGTCGCATTATAGCGTAAATTGCGAAATGGGGCGAACGGATAAAGTGCGGTCAATTAAACGTAAAAAGTATGACGAAGGCATTTGGCTGTGGCATAATAGGACCACTTGAGCATTCAACATAAGGGAATAACATGTCATTAAAACTGGTTGAAGTTGTTGTATTAGGGCAAGTGCTGCGCTTGAATGTCCCTGCCGAACAAGAAGAGATTTTGCGTCAAGCGGCGCGTAATTTAGATCTTCAAGTATCTGAAATGAAAGAGCGTACAGGTTTATTGCAATTAGACCGTGTGCTTTCTATTGTTGCCTTGAATTTAAGTTTTGAATTAACTCAAGAAAAGAATAAAAATGCCCAGATTGAAAACGTGTTATGTACGCGAATTCAACAGTTAGATCATTCTTTAGAGAATGCATTAGGTGGGCGCCTTATCGTCGATTAAATAAAAAAGAACCGCATGTTGAAAGTGCGGTTCTTTTTTTATGTATTTTTAATCGGGCGTGTAATAGAGTTTACCAATTTCAATTTTTTGTCGCCCTGTTTCTTCACGCCATTTATTGCTGTCTCGTAAAGAATAAACGCAGCCACAATATTCTTGCTGATAAAAACGTTCACGCTTACTGATTTCGATCATGCGTTGCGATCCGCCAGCTTTACGCCAGTTGTAATCCCAATAAATCACATCATCATATTTTTCAGCCGCACGGTGACCGCAACCGTTGATTTGATCCATGTCTTTCCAGCGAGAAATACCAAGGCAACTAGTAAACACAGGGAAACCATGTTCATGAGCATATTCAGCGGCTTTTTCAAAACGCATATCAAAACACATAGTGCAACGGATGCCACGTTCCGGTTCCCATTCCATGCCTTTTGCGCGATCAAACCATTGTTGGCGGTCGTAGTCAGCATCAATAAACGGAATCCCAAATTTTTGGGCAAAACGGATGTTTTCTTCTTTACGAATTAAATATTCTTTTAATGGATGAATATTCGGATTGTAAAAATAAATCGTAAACTCAATACCAGAGGCCAAAATGGCTTCCATCACTTCACCTGAGCAAGGCGCACAGCAGGAGTGGAGAAGCAACTTATTATGTCCTTCAGGTAATTCAAGTTTTTCACGAATAAAAGGCGCATTGGGATCCTTGCGCACTTTTTGTTTACGCGTTTTTTGAAATTTAGGTTGAGAATCGACCGCACTTTGCGGTTGAATTTGTTCTTCAGTCATATTAATAAGTTCGGTCTACCGATAAATAAGCCAGTGAAATTAGGGCTTTTTTGTATTCACTTTCAGGTAATAAGGCAATGGCATCAACGGCTTTTTGTGCTTCGTGTTTAGCACGATCCATCGCATAATCAAGGGATTTATGTTCAGCCATAATCGCAAGCACTTCATCGATCGCATCACGTTTTCCGCCTTGTTCAATGGCTTCGCGAATAAGCGCAGCTTGTTGTGGATTGCCGTGACGCATTGCGTGTAACAAAGGAAGAGTCGGTTTACCTTCGGCGAGGTCATCACCCACATTTTTACCTAATGCGGCTGCATTAGCACTGTAATCTAGCACATCATCTACTAATTGGAATGCGGTACCGAGATAGCGACCATATTCTTGAAATGCCGTTTCAATTGATTTTTCAGTACCTGCAACAATCGCAACAGATTGTGCCGCCACTTCAAATAAGCGTGCTGTTTTACTATAAATCACGCGCATATAGCTTTCTTCTGTGGTATCCGGATCATTCACATTCATCAATTGTTGAACTTCACCTTCCGCCAACACGTTGGTGGCATCTGCCATAATTCGAAGAATATCTAGCGATTGTAATTGTGCCACTAACTGGAATGCACGAGTATAAATGAAGTCGCCTACTAATACGCTAGCCGCATTACCAAAGGCAGAGTTTGCCGTTGCTCGACCACGACGCATATCAGATTCATCCACCACATCATCATGTAATAAAGAAGCAGTGTGAATAAATTCCACAAAAGTAGCGCAAGTTGCTACTTTATCGCTTTCGTAGCCTAACGCACGAGCTGCTAAAACCGCAATAAGTGGCCGAATACGTTTTCCGCCACCTTGTACAATATAAAAACCAAGCTGATTAACCATCGGCACATCGGAGTTAATTTGTGCTAAAATGGCTTGGTTGACTTTCTGCATATCCGCATCGGTTAATGCTTGGATTGCATGCATATCCATTAAATCTTGTTTGTTCATCTTCATTTGGTTCGATGGTTGTGTATATAAAAGAAAGTGCGGTGAATTTTACCTGATTTTTCAGGGTTTCTGAAATTAAACTCGAGGAAAAGCGCTTTTTTTTATTTTATTGCAAATAAATGCTTGCGATCGAGTTGTTTTTTCCGTAGAATTTGCAACCTATTTATATGAATTTTGAAGTGCGGACCGAAAATAGTAACGGAGAAGCACAATTATAGCGGAGTATTTATGTACGCAGTTTTCCAAAGTGGCGGTAAACAACACCGTGTGAGCGAAGGTCAAGTAGTTCGTTTAGAAAAACTTGAATTTGCAACTGGCGCAACAGTTGAGTTCGACTCAGTGTTGATGGTCGTTAATGGTGAAGATGTTAAAATTGGTGCACCAGTAGTAGCTGGCGCGAAAGTAGTGGCTGAAGTTGTGGCACAAGGTCGTGGCGATAAAGTTAAAATCGTTAAGTTCCGTCGTCGTAAACACAGCCGTAAACAACAAGGTCATCGTCAGTGGTTCACAGAAGTGAAAATCACTGGGATTCAAGCATAATTTCAGAGGAGATCAAGTAGATGGCAACTAAAAAAGCTGGTGGTTCAACTCGTAACGGTCGTGATTCTGAAGCTAAACGCCTTGGTGTTAAACGTTTCGGTGGCGAATCTGTATTAGCAGGTAGTATCATTGTACGTCAACGTGGTACTAAATTCCACGCAGGTAACAACGTAGGTATGGGTCGTGACCACACCTTATTTGCTACCGCTGACGGTAAAGTAAAATTTGAAGTGAAAGGCGAGAAAAGCCGTAAATACGTAAGTATTGTAACTGAATAATTTTACATCTGATTTGGTAAACGCCCCGCATTATCTGTGGGGCGTTTTCTTTGTTTTCTTACCTGTGATTTACAATCATTAATTAAATCTGTTATCTTGGTACTGTCATTCATTCTCTTCAATATTTCTTAGAATGAAATTTACCTGAATTCCTAACTGTGCTTTAGCCAAATAAAGGAAGACATCATGAAACAACAACCTTTTTTAGGTTTTCTCTTCGCTTTAATTACAGCGATGGCGTGGGGATCTTTACCTATTGCGTTAAAACAGGTTTTATCCGTGATGACGCCACAAACGATCGTTTGGTATCGATTTGCGGTGGCTTCTCTTGCACTATTGATTTTGCTAGGCTACAAGAAAAAGTTACCACAATTTTCGAAAGGTGGTCGTTTTATTTGGCTTGTAATCATAGGTGTAGCAGGATTAGCGGGTAATTTCTTTTTATTTAATAGCTCACTTAATTTTATTGATCCTTCTTCAGCTCAGATTTTTATTCATTTTTCTTCTTTTGGCATGTTAATTTGCGGTATTTTTGTCTTTAAAGAAAAGCTCGGATTACATCAAAAAATTGGTTTAGGTTTGTTATTGGTTGGGTTGGTGCTTTTCTTCAATGATAAGCTTGAGATGTTTAAAGGAGAGAGTGGTTATTTAACGGGTGTCTTACTAAGTCTAACCGCTTCATTAGTTTGGGTTGCTTATGGTATGGCACAAAAGCTCATGCTCCGTCGTTTTAGCTCACAACAAGTTTTATTAATGATGTATTTCGTCTGTCTTTTAGTCTTTACACCTGTTGCTGAATTTTCCCAAGTGAGAGAGCTCAGTCCGTTAGCATTTGGTTGTTTGGCTTATTGTTGCTTAAATACCTTATTTGGTTATGGCGCTTATGCTGAAGCCCTTAATCGTTGGGAAGTTTCTAAAGTCAGCGTTGTGATTACCTTAGTACCACTATTTACAATTTTCTTTGCTCATCTTGCGCATTATGCGAGCCCTGATAATTTTGCCACGCCAGAATTAAATATGATTAGCTATATCGGGGCGTTTGTTGTAGTATGCGGAGCAATTTTGTCGGCAATCGGACATAAGTTATTACCGCAATCAAAGTAAAGTGCGGTTAAATATTGGAGAGTTTTTATGAAATTTATTGATGAAGCCCTGATTCGTGTGGAAGCAGGGGATGGTGGAAACGGTTGTGTAAGTTTCCGCCGTGAAAAATTTATCCCCAAAGGTGGTCCTGATGGTGGTGATGGCGGTGATGGCGGTGATGTTTATTTGGTTGCAGACGAAAACTTAAATACTTTGATCGATTATCGTTTTACGAAACGTTTTGCAGCTGAGCGCGGTGAGAATGGTCATAGTTCAGATTGTACCGGTCGCCGCGGTAAAGATATTACGTTACGTGTGCCGGTGGGAACGCGTGCAATTGATAATGATACTAAAGAAGTGCTTGGCGATTTAACAAAGCATGGTGCGAGAATGTTAGTGGCGAAAGGTGGTTATCATGGTTTAGGTAATACACGTTTTAAATCTTCGGTGAACCGTGCACCTCGCCAAAAAACCATGGGTACACCAGGGGAAAAACGCGATTTATTATTAGAATTGATGCTTCTTGCGGATGTCGGGATGTTAGGTTTACCGAATGCGGGTAAATCCACCTTTATTCGAGCCGTTTCAGCCGCAAAACCAAAAGTTGCTGATTATCCATTTACCACTTTAGTACCAAGTTTAGGCGTAGTGAAAGTGGATGAGAGCCATAGCTTTGTAGTGGCAGATATTCCTGGATTGATTGAAGGTGCATCGGATGGTGCGGGTTTGGGTATTCGTTTCTTAAAGCACTTAGAACGTTGTCGTGTGTTAATTCATTTAGTGGATATTAACCCAATTGATGAATCCGATCCGGCAGATAATATTGCGATCATTGAGTCAGAATTATTCCAATATAGTGAAAAGTTGGCAGATAAACCGCGTTGGTTAGTCTTCAACAAAATTGATACGATGACAGAAGAAGAGGCGCATGAACGTGCTCAAGAGATTACCGAACGTCTTTGTTGGGAAGAAGGGTATCACCTTATTTCCGCCGCAACCGGTAAAAATGTGCCACCACTTTGTCGTGATATTATGGATTTCATTGAAGCGAATCCACGTGATGCGGAAGTAGAAGAAAATAAACCGGAAGAAGTGAAATTCAAATGGGAAGATTACCATCAAGAACAGCTCGCTGAACATCAATTTGATGATGAAGATGACGATGACGACTGGGATGATTGGGACGAAGAAGATGAAGAAGGTGTTGAGTTTATTTACAAACCTTAATGCCTAAATGAAAAAAGAGCGGAAATTTGATCTGCACCCCAAAAGTTGGACTCAACAAACCAACAATTGAGGTGCAGATTTTTTTATGGGTAAACACTACACAATCGAATTTAAATTACAGGTTCTTCAACCTATTCTAAAAGGAAAAATGAGTATTCGAGAAGCAGCTCGTTTTTACAATATTCCTTCCAACGCCCTAGTCGGGATATGGTTGAAACGGTTTGAAAAAAGTGGCATAAAAGGACTTATTCCCCGTAAACCATCAAGACGACCGCCGATGAAACCCAAATATGCAAAAATGCCACCGTCACCCAAAACTGAAGAAGACCGTTTACGCCTGAGAATTTTACAGCTTGAAGCGGAGGTGGCCTACCTAAAGGAGTTGAGAAGGCTCAGACTTCAGGACGAAGCCGAGCAACGGAAATTATCCAAAGGTTAAGAACACGCTATCCGTTAAAATGGCTTTTAGGATTTGCACAGTTAGCGCGTAGTACGTTTTTTGCGAAACTTCAGATTAAACCGGATAAGGATGAGTTGTTGAAAAAGACCATTCAACGCATCAAAGCCAATCATCCTGATTATGGTTACCGACGTGTTCATGCCAGCTTGCCAGGCGTGAATCATAAAAAAGTTCAACGTTTAATGCAGACACTTGGGCTTCAAGTACGGTCAAGAAAAAGCAAGAAATTTACCACCTATCGAGGCACGATAGGGGTGATTGCACCGAATCATCTTGAACGCGATTTTAGTGCAACGGCCCCGAAACAAAAATGGGTGACCGATATCACCGAGTTTAAGGCGAAAGATGGGAGTAAAGTCTATTTATCCCCAATTTTAGACTTATTTAACAATGAGATAGTCTCCTATAATCTCAGCTATTCCCCAAACTGGGCGCAAGTAGAGGACATGTTAATGCAAGCCGTCAAAGGATTAAATAAAGCTTGTGGTGTCATTTTACATTCAGACCAGGGATGGCAATATCAAATGGTAGCTTATCGTCGAATCTTGGCTGAACATGGCATCATTCAAAGTATGTCGAGAAAAGGGAATTGCTTGGACAACGCCGCAATGGAAAGTTTCTTTGGGCGATTAAAAACGGAATGCTTTTATGGTCGGGAATTTAACAGTAGAGAGGAGATAGTTGATGCCGTCAGAGATTATTTGGATTACTATAATCATCGACGGATTCAACTAAAATTAAAAGGACTGAGTCCGATACAATATCGAAAACAATCCTTTAAATAACAGTCTAACTTTTTGGGGTCAGATCAATTTGACCGCTCTTTTTTTATTGGGGTTAACCTTTCTTTTTCCCACCTTGACGCGCTTTAAAGCGAGGGTTGGTTTTCGAAATGACATAAACGACACCGTGGCGACGAACAATTTTGCAGCCAGGACGGTTTTTTGCGCTTTTGAGTGAAGATAATACTTTCATTGAACATTCCTATTTTGATTTAAATGCGCCAAATTTACCGTAACGGCTTGCAAATTCACTTGCACGACCTTCATTACCAATTTGACGAGTTTTACCAGTATAAAATGGGTGAGAAGCAGATGAGGTATCGCACATAAATACAGGGTATTCATTACCATCTTCCCATTTCATGGTGTTGTTGGTTTTAGCACAAGAACGGATCAGAAAGCCTTGTTTTGCGTTGGAATCATAAAATAAAACAGTACGATAATTTTCAGGGTGAATGCCTTTTTTCATTAGAGCTCCTTATATAACGAAAAGAATTGGGCGAAGATACTAATTCAAAAGAGAATGATTATCAATATAATTTTATTCATGGCTATGAGAATTTTTTTCATATTGAGAAAAAGAAAAATGCCTTTCGATTGAAAGGCATTTTGTCAGTTTGGAGGGAGAGTTATCCACGATGTGCGTTTTTCATAATACGCTCTTTCGCTACTTTCCATTCACGCTCTTTAATATCATCACGTTTATCATGTTGTTTTTTACCTTTCGCAAGACCGATTTTGATCTTTGCCCAAGCACCTTTCCAATAAAGAGAAAGGGCAACAATGGTAAAACCATCACGGCTTGATTTACCGAAAAGATTATCCAGTTCACGTTTATTCAATAAAAGCTTACGCGTACGCGTCGGATCGCAAACTACGTGGGTCGAGGCCAAGCTTAATGGTTGAATGGTTGCGCCAAATAAATAGGCTTCCCCATTTTTAAAAATGATATAGCTGTCGCTGATATTGGCTTTACCTGCGCGCATTGATTTTACTTCCCAACCTTGTAATTCAAGGCCGGCTTCAATTTCATCTTCAATAAAATATTCGTATCGAGCTCGTTTATTTAACGCAATGGTGTTGGAGCCGACTTTGACTTTTTTCTTGGTCATTGTTATCCGTTGTTTATTAATCGTAAATTGGCGTTGATTTTACCGAATCTCGCAGTGGATAGCAAAAAACAAAAGGCTGATTTGACTCAGCCTTTTATTACTTAATGATCAATTATTCTTCTAACTCACCACAGAAACGATAGCCTTCACCATGCACGGTAGCAATAATTTCTGGTGTATTAGGATGATCTTCAAAATGTTTTCGAATACGACGAATTGTTACATCCACAGTACGATCTTGTGGTTTTAATTCACGTCCTGTCATTTTTAGCAATAATTCTTCACGAGTTTGCAATTTGCCAGGGTTTTCGCAGAAATGCAACATGGCACGGAATTCACTACGAGGCAGTTTAAATTCAACGCCTTCAGGTGTGATTAAATTATGGCTATTTAAATCCAGTGTCCACCCATTAAAACGATAGTTCTCACGTTGTAAATGGGTTTCTTTGCCATTTAGTGTCATGGTGCGATGCAATAAATTTCGTGCACGAATGGTGAGTTCTCTTGGGTTAAATGGTTTAGTGAGATAATCATCTGCCCCAATTTCCAAGCCTAAAATTTTATCGACCTCGTTATCTCGTCCCGTGAGGAAGATTAATGGAATTGCAGCTTTCTCACGTAACTCACGCCCTAGTAATAAACCATTTTTACCAGGTAAGTTGATATCTAATACGATGAGATTAACCGTTTCTGAGTTTAACTGACGATACATTTCTGCACCATCTTGTGCTTGTAATACCTCATAGCCCTCAGCTTCAAAAATTCCTCTTAACGTATTACGGGTTACCGCTTCATCTTCCACAATGAGAATTTTTGGGGTAGCCATTCGTTGCTCCTTGTTATACTTCGTTATGGGCATATTCTATAATTGTAACATTGCTGTAACAACAGAAAAGTGCGGTCATTGTTTAAATTACATTTAATTTTATGATCTAAGTCATAAATTATTAACATTCCGCTTATTTATGCTAGAATTTTAGCAGGAACAATAGTTGGAACTTTATGATGAAGCGAATTCTTCTTTTTTTATTTTTTATTTTTACCGCACTTTCCACTCAAGCCGGTCTTTTTGATAAGAAACCGGCTTTCTTGCCAGTGGATGAAGCTTTTCAATTTTCAGCTGCGAAAAGCGAGAATCAAGAAAATGTGATCGTCAATTGGTCGATTGCAGAAGGGTATTATCTCTATCAAGAGAAAATTTCCGTGAAGCTCAACCAAGAGGAAACCTCATCATTTGATGAGCCGACATTTTCTATTTCACCTGAAGATTATAACGATCCTTATTTTGGCTTAATGAAGATTTTCAAAAAGCCTGTGCAAGCTATTTTTAAAGCGAGTCAGTCGCCATTAAAAGCAGAAGATATGGTTGAGATTGCTTACCAAGGTTGTACTGAGGGCTTTTGTTATCCTCCTGAAGTGAAAGAAATTAAAGTGGCAGATTTGCCTATTGCACAGGTCGCTAATACTGAAAAAACATCGGAAAACTCGACCGCACTTTCAGCACAACCCAAAGCAGAACAAGACCGTTTAGCGGAAAGTTTATTTAACAGCAAATATGCTGTATTTGGTTTCTTCTTGTTAGGATTAGGTTTGGCCTTTACCCCTTGTGTATTGCCAATGCTACCACTGCTTTCAGCGATTGTGATTGGTCAAAATCAACGCCCTAATATGTGGCGCGCTTTCGCATTAAGCTTTGTGTATGTGCAGGGGATGGCGGTGACTTACACCTTATTAGGCTTGGTTGTGGCTGCAATTGGTTTGCCATTCCAAGTGGCTTTACAACATCCTTATGTGATGATTGGTTTATCAATCATCTTTGTCTTGTTAGCCTTGTCGATGTTCGGTGTATTTACCTTACAGCTCCCAAGCTCCTTACAAACAAAACTCTCTTTACTTAGCCAACAGCAAAAAGCAGGTGCCTTTGGTGGCGTGTTCTTAATGGGGATGATTGCGGGACTTGTGGCTTCACCTTGCACATCCGCACCGCTTTCAGGTGCTTTGCTTTATGTGGCGCAGAGTGGGGATTTGTTTACTGGTGCGATTACGCTTTATTTGCTTGCGTTGGGTATGGGCGTACCGCTGATTTTAATCACTTTATTTGGGAATAAAATCCTGCCTAAATCAGGCATGTGGATGGAAACGGTCAAAAAGCTCTTTGGCTTTGTGATGCTCGCATTACCGGTATTCTTAATTTCTCGTATTTTGCCAGAGGAATGGACACCAAGATTATGGGCGATGCTCGGTACCGCATTTTTCATCTGGTTTGCTTTTCAGATGCCGAAAAATGGCACAGGTTGGGTATTCCGAATTCTCTTTTTAGTGGCAGCCATGATTAGTGTTAAACCGCTTCAAACTTGGGTGTGGGGCGAAACCTCAACACCAAGTGCGGTCGAAAATAAAGTGGTTTCCCATGTTGAATTTAAGAAAGTGAAAAGCGAAGCTGAATTGCAACAAGCACTTGCTGAAAATAACAAACCACTTGTGATGCTCGATCTTTATGCGGATTGGTGTGTGGCGTGTAAAGAGTTTGAAAAAGAAACATTTAGTGATCCAAGTGTCCAAAAAGCCTTTGGTGACATGCTGCTTCTTCAAGTCGATATGACAAAAAACTCCGAAGAAAACCGCGCTTTAATGACAAAATATAAAGTGTTAGGTTTACCGACGATTTTATTCTTTGACCGAGATGGAAAAGAAATTGAAGGCAGTCGTGTTAACGGATTCATGCAGTCCGTTGAGTTTCTACAATGGATTGAGAAAATCAGTAAACCATAAAATTATTTCTTAATCGTAAAAAGTCCTTTTCGATTTTAGGTATTGTTTGTCTTTAAGTTAATCATTAATATACGCCCTGTTCTCAAATCACTTTTTATTAGGAAAACTTTATGAAAAACTTAGAAAAATACGCTCCGTATGTTTTAGCTTTATTACGTATCATCGCTGCGTATATGTTTCTCTTACACGGCACAGCGAAATTCTGGGAATTCCCAATTTCAATGACGGGCGGTAACGGCGCAGTAGGCGATCCAATGATGATTGTCGGTGGAGTAATCGAGATTGTCGGTTCAATCCTATTAATTTTAGGTTTATTTGTTCGCCCAGCGGCATTTATCCTTTCAGGTCAGATGGCTTATGCGTATTTCTTTATGCACGCTGTAGGTAAAGGAAATCTATTCTTCCCAATCGCGAACGGTGGTGAACTTGCTTTATTTTATTCTTTAGTGTTCTTCTATTTTGTGTTTGCTGGTGCTGGCGCATTTTCTTTAGATAACCGAAAACGTTAATCAATCATCTTATTCATTTATTGCCCGCATTTTGCGGGCTTTTTTGTTTTTAAAATCGCTTAAATAAACCACCGCACTTTAATTGCGCTTACCAAGAAAATTTTCTCTATATAAACGCAAACGTTTGCGTTATAATTCACCCCGCTTATTTTTAACCATTTAATGAAAGGAAAATGTAATGACAGATCGTCCAATTCGTCAGGCTTTACTGAGTGTTTCTGATAAAACCGGTATTGTAGAATTTGCTCAAGGCTTAGTACAGCGTGGTGTAAAACTACTTTCCACAGGCGGTACAGCAAAATTGTTGGAGCAGCATGGTTTGCCGGTAACTGAAGTGTCTGATTATACGGGATTCCCAGAAATGATGGACGGTCGTGTGAAAACCTTACACCCAAAAGTGCACGGTGGGATTTTAGGTCGTCGTGGTACAGATGATGCCATCATGCAGAAACATGGTATTGAAGGCATTGATATGGTTGTCGTGAATTTATATCCATTTGCGGCCACTGTGGCTAAACCAGATTGTACCTTGGCTGATGCGGTAGAAAATATCGATATCGGTGGACCAACCATGGTGCGTTCTGCAGCGAAAAACCATAAAGATGTGGCGATCGTGGTGAATAATCATGATTTCAACGCAATTCTTGCGGAAATGGATAAACACCAAAACAGCCTAACACTTGAAACCCGTTTTGACCTTGCGATTAAAGCCTTTGAACATACCGCTCAATATGATTCCATGATTGCCAACTACTTTGGACAAATGGTGAAACCGTATCATGTGGCAGAGGAAGAAGATGCGAATGCGAAGTGTGGTCAATTCCCGCGGACTTTAAATCTTAACTTCGTACGTAAACAAACCATGCGTTACGGCGAAAATGCACATCAAAATGCTGCTTTCTACGTTGATTTGAATGTGAAAGAGGCGAGCGTGGCTACGGCTAATCAACTCCAAGGTAAAGCCTTGTCTTACAATAATATTGCTGATACTGATGCAGCACTTGAATGCGTGAAAGAATTTGATGAGCCGGCTTGTGTGATCGTTAAACATGCCAATCCATGTGGCGTGGCTTTAGGAAAAGATATTTTAGAAGCCTATAATCGCGCTTATCAAACCGATCCAACTTCTGCATTTGGCGGCATTATTGCTTTCAACCGTGAATTAGACGAAAAAACCGCGAATGAAATTGTGGAACGCCAATTCGTTGAAGTGATTATTGCACCGAAAGTTTCTGCTGAAGCGCAAGAAGTCGTGAAACGTAAGAAAAATGTTCGTTTGCTTGAATGTGGTGAATGGACTTCTCGTTCTGAACGTTTAGATTTCAAACGCGTGAACGGTGGCTTGTTAGTACAAGATGCCGATTTAGGCATGGTTGGTTTGGATGATTTAAAAGTGGTGAGCAAACGTCAACCAACCGAACAGGAATTAAAAGATTTATTGTTCTGCTGGAAAGTCGCGAAATTCGTGAAATCCAATGCCATTGTTTACGCCAAAGATAACCAAACCATCGGCATTGGTGCAGGTCAAATGAGCCGTGTGTATTCTGCTAAGATTGCGGGTATTAAGGCGCAGGACGAAGGCTTAACCGTAGCCGGTTGTGTAATGGCATCTGATGCGTTCTTCCCATTCCGTGACGGTATTGATGCAGCGGCGAAAGTAGGTATTCAATGTGTGATCCATCCAGGTGGCTCAATGCGCGATCAAGAAGTCATCGATGCAGCAGATGAACATAATATGGTGATGGTATTGACTGGAATGCGTCATTTTAGACATTAATTTATGTCGTCACTTCGCTTAATGAGCGACTTATACCTCCCCCCTCTTTCGTAAAGAGGGGGTTAGAGGGAGATTTAAACGATGCTAAATATACTATGAGGTTGAAATAACTTCTGCCAAATCTCCCCTAACCTTCTTTGCTAAAGAGGGGATTAAATTCAAAAAGATACAAGGAGCATTATGAACATCCTCATCATCGGAAATGGCGGTCGTGAACACGCCTTGGCTTGGAAAGCTGCAAAATCTCCACTAGCAGATAAAGTTTTTGTCGCACCAGGCAACGCAGGTACAGCATTGGAACACAAAGTAGAAAACGTAAACATTGCTGCGACTGATGTTCCCGCATTAGTGAAATTTGCTCAAGATAAGCAAATTGGATTAACCATTGTAGGACCAGAGGCACCGCTAGTGATTGGTGTGGTTGATGCATTTCGTGAAGCTGGATTGAAGATTTTTGGTCCAACTAAAGCAGCTGCGCAATTGGAAGGTTCAAAAGCATTCACCAAAGACTTCCTCGCTCGTCACAAAATTCCAACGGCAGAATATCAAAACTTCACCGAAGTTGAGCCAGCATTAGCGTACTTGCGTGAAAAAGGTGCGCCAATTGTCGTAAAAGCAGATGGTTTGGCAGCGGGCAAAGGTGTAATCGTGGCAATGACATTGCAGGAAGCGGAAGAGGCTGTGCGCGATATGCTTTCTGGCAATGCCTTCGGTAAAGCTGGCAGTCGGGTGGTTATTGAAGAATTTCTAGATGGCGAAGAAGCCAGTTTTATCGTCATGGTGGACGGTAAAAATGTCGAACCTATGGCGACTAGCCAAGATCATAAACGCGTAGGTGAAAATGATACAGGCTTAAATACTGGCGGTATGGGCGCGTATTCGCCTGCGCCAGTGGTGACACCAGAAATTCATGATCGCATTATGCGAGAAGTGATCTATCCAACGGTCAATGGCATGGCAGTGGAAGGCAATGTTTACACAGGTTTCTTGTATGCAGGACTAATGATTATGCCGAACGGTCAACCAAAAGTGATTGAATTTAACTGTCGTTTTGGCGATCCGGAAACGCAGCCGATTATGCTTCGTCTTGAATCCGATCTCGTTGAGCTTTCTCTTAAGGCTTGCGAGGGAAAATTGGATGAAGTGAAATCCCAGTGGCATCCAAAAGCGTCCTTAGGTATTGTATTAGCTGCGGAAGGGTATCCAGGCGATTATCGTAAAGGTGATGTGATTAGCGGTTTACCACAAAGTGCGGTCGAAAATGAGAAAGTTTTCTTAGCGGGCGTTGCAGAACAAGAAGGCAAGTTAGTCACGAACGGCGGTCGCGTGCTTTGTGTTACTGCGTTAGGCGAAAGTGTATTTGAAGCGCAACAAAAAGCCTTAAAACTCGCTGAGCAAATTCAATGGTCTGGACGTTTTTATCGTCGAGATATTGGTTATCGTGCTGTTGAACGTGAGCAGCAAAAATAACGACATTAAATGTTAAGGTATCGCATGGATTATAAAAATAAAGAATTATGTCGTATTCGCACAATAAGTTTTTTTCTAACATTACATAAAGATAAATCGCAATGGGAAAGCGCACTTTATTCGGTGAAACGTGATGTTGATTTGTTATTGCCTGCTGTGCAGAAAGCTGGTTATACCTTGCAATCGATTCGAGTCATTACCAATCCTTTTGGTGAATATTTGGATTTAACCAATTTGCAGACGGCAAAAGCAGATTTACAGTATTTAACGGAGTTATTGAATAAATTTAATGAAAGTGGAATTCGTATTCGATTTGCTATTGGTGCAGCTAGAAATACAGAGGAAATTGCTTTATTGCCTGAGTTAATCGCGGCTTATGGAGACTTGTGTAATGCTTGTGTCAACGTGCCATTAGACGAAAATGGTGTGTTAGATAATGAACTCATTGAGCAATCTGTTTATGCCGTACAAAAAATTGCAAACATCACACCACGTGGTGAAGGTAATTTTAACTTTACTGTCAATTTTAACTGCAAGCCATTTATTCCTTATTTCCCTGCCGGTTATCATCTAAGTCATTTGCCAAACAGTTTTGTCATTGGTTTAGAAACACCAGATTTATTAGTCGAAGTATTAAAATCTGTACCAAAGTCTCCTCATAATCAATTTTATGCAGATTGCTATCAAGCTATGTCGCAGGCTCTGCAATATCATGTAGATGAAATACTAGATATGTTAAGTGCGGTTAAATTGTCGGGTGCATTTGAATTTGCAGGCATTGATAGTTCGGCGGCACCATCTAAAAATTGTGCATCCATGACAAAAGTTTATGAATTAATGGGATTGCCATATTTTGGTGCGGCTGGTTCAGTAGAAGTTTCTGCTTTACTGACAAAAGTTTTTAAATCAATCCAACACGTGCCATTGGTTGGGTTTTCTGGATTGATGTTGGCGGTGACAGAAGATTTAGGTTTAGCCGAAGGTACACAAAAACACTATTTTGATATCCGTGCTTTACTGACTTATAGTGCTGTATGTGGTATCGGTTTAGACACAGTCCCAGTGGCGGGATATGTCAAGGCAGAAAGCATTGCAGCTATTATGCGCGACACAGGAACGATGGCATTTCGCTTAAATAAACCACTAACTGTACGTTTATTTCCAATTCCGAATAAGGTTGCAGGTGAAATATCAGAATTTGAGAGTGATGATTTATGTAACTGCCGCCTTTTACATATTCCGGATTGAACTACAATTTCTCTACTTTGTTGTGATGGAAGTTATCTCTACGGTCAATAAAAGGAATATCTCATGAGAAAATTAATATTAGGTGGTCTTGTTGCTGTATTATTCTCAGGGTGTACGGTAGCTCATCAGCAAACTGAACAAGAACAAGCCTTAGTCGGCGATTGGATTTGCCATGTAAAACCTGCAGCCAAATCCCCTTTACTTGTCGAGCATTTTGATTATATCACTTATCGTGCGGATCAAACGGTGCTTTTACGTGGCATTTCACAGATTGAGGCAAAAGAAGGCTGGGTGCGTTATTTATTGCAAGCTAAAGCTAAATGGCAGGCGAATGATGACAAGTTAAGTTATGACTTTACGGATCGTCTATTTAAAACCGTGCATTCACCACAAGTCGCGAAAATTATTGAACAATCTCCAGAATTTAAAGAGTATGATAAGGGATTTGTTTCACCTTGTAATAGTTGCGGTAATCATTTGGATATGAAGATTAAAATAAAAAGCCCAACCAGTATGACTAATTTTAATACTTATACGAAAGAGACCAGCCAATGCCGTAAACTGGGTGCAGGCGAGAAAACAAAAGAAGTTAAACTAATTGAGAAATTAGTGAAAGAAAAAGGCTCGATTTAGATAAATGAATGTTTTTCATTGTAATAATGAAAAATATGATCGAAATTTTTGATTAAGTTTTTACTTGGAAACAGGTAAACTATACACAAATAATTCAAACAACGAGGAAAACACAATGTTTAAAAAAAGTATGAACATCGCTGATTACGATCCGGTTCTATGGCAAGCCATTCAGGACGAAAATCGTCGTCAAGAAGAGCATATCGAGCTTATCGCATCTGAAAACTATGCGAGTCCACGCGTAATGGAAGCGCAAGGTTCACAGTTTACTAACAAGTATGCTGAAGGCTATCCTGGTAAACGTTACTACGGCGGTTGTGAGTACGCAGACATTGTGGAGCAGTTGGCGATTGATCGTGCGAAAGAGTTATTTGGTGCAGATTACGTGAATGTTCAACCGCACTCAGGTTCACAAGCGAATGCAGCAGTATATGGTGCATTAATCAATGCTGGCGATACCATTTTAGGGATGGATTTAGCACATGGTGGTCACTTAACTCATGGGGCGAAAGTGAGCTTCTCCGGTAAAATCTATAATTCTGTACTTTATGGTATCACCGCTGATGGTTTAATCGACTATGAAGATGTGCGTCAAAAAGCATTAGAACATAAACCAAAAATGATCGTGGCAGGTTTCTCTGCTTATTCTCAAGTGGTGGATTGGAAAAAAATGCGCGAAATCGCGGATGAAGTGGGTGCGTATTTATTCGTTGATATGGCTCACGTTGCGGGCTTAATTGCAGCAGGTTTATATCCAAACCCATTACCATACGCACATGTTGTCACAACCACTACTCATAAAACCTTAGGTGGTCCACGTGGTGGTTTAATCCTTTCTTCTTGCGGTGATGAAGAGCTTTATAAGCGCTTGCAATCTTCAGTTTTCCCTGCAAACCAAGGTGGTCCATTAGTTCACATTATTGCGGCGAAAGCAGTATGTTTCAAAGAAGCATTAGAGCCAGCTTATAAAGAATATCAAGCCAACGTGATTAAAAATGCGAAAGCGATGGTAGAAGTGTTTAAACAACGTGGTTATGACGTGGTTTCAAACGGTACAGAAAACCATTTATTCTTAGTGAGCTTCATCAAACAAGGCTTAACAGGGAAAGCAGCAGATGCAGCACTAGGTAAAGCGAATATCACAGTGAATAAAAACTCCGTACCAAATGATCCACAAAAACCATTTGTGACTTCTGGTATTCGTGTTGGTACACCAGCGGTGACCCGTCGTGGCTTTACTGAACAAGACTGTCGTGAATTAGCCGGCTGGATGTGTGATGTATTAGATGCATTAGGCAAAGAAAACGAAGAACAAGTGATTGCAGCAACCAAAGAAAAAGTATTGGCAATCTGCAAACGTCTTCCTGTTTACGCATAATGCTGATTCAGCTTTTATTTGTGATGTTAGCGGCGGTAAATATCGCCGCTTATTTTTTAATGTGGAAAGACAAAATCCGCGCGGTTCGTCATGGCTGGCGAATTTCTGAAAATACTTTCTTTCTATTAAGCCTTCTTGGTGGGTTTATTGGTGTTTATTGTGGGATGAAACGCTTTCGTCATAAAACAAAACACTTCAGTTTTAAATTTGTTGTTATTCTCAGTGCCTTTATTTGGTTGATCTTAATGCCTTATTGGTATTTCTTTCTTGAATAATGTTGAGTACAGAATAACTTTCAGTAATAAAAAAGCCTAGAGGATCTCTCTAGGCTTTTTAGTATGCGATTAGGCTACTTAAAAATGAGGCGTCGATTTCGACTTTTCTTCACTTGCGAAAGTGTAATTAATCCTAACACAATGACATAAACCGCAAAAATAAAAACTAACCATTGCACCATGGTGATACCGAAAAGTGACCATTGGCTTTCATTACAGCTACCAGTTGGATTGAACACCGTAGGTAGCCATTTATGGAATGGTAACGTTTCTGGAAAGTTTGGTATAAATTCACATTGTTTCCATGGCGCAGGGTTCATTTGTAAATCAAGGTGACGAATTGAGATCATTAATCCTTTGATTGCACTAAATAAACCCACAATAAGAGCAAAAATGCGGACAATAAGTGAACTAGGGGCTAAGACGCCGATAAAACCAGCAATAAATAACCCTACCATAGCTAAACGTTCGTAAACACAAAGTACGCAAGGTTGTAACCCCATACCATATTGAAAATAAAGTGCGGTCGATTCTAAGGCAAATGCAGTAAATGCCAAAAAGATCCACGCTGAACGTTTAAGGGATAATTGCTTAAAAAAGTCGAGCATTCTTTCTCCTTATGCTTCACTAAATAGGAAGAATTAAGCCAAGGTCCGCAAGCAAAATTGTCATACCTGGTAAGATAAATTCGATAGCAAGGAAACCCACCACGGTTAATACGATGGTGTAAGGTAATGCCATATAGACCATTCTACCATAAGAAAGTTTAATTAACGGTGCAAGAGACGATGTCAGTAAGAACAAGAATGCGGCTTGACCGTTTGGTGTTGCTACAGAAGGTAAGTTTGTACCTGTATTGATTGCGACCGCAAGTAATTCAAATTGGTGCGGTGCAATTGCTCCAGCTGTAAGCGCATTTTTTGCTTCATTGATGTAAACCGTTGCAACGAATACGTTATCAGAAATCGCAGAAAGTAAACCGTTGAAACCGTAGAATAGCGCTAACTGTGTTTTCTCTTCAGAACTTAATACGAATTGAATAATTGGACCAAAGAGTTTTTGATCAATAATCACCGCAACGATAGAGAAAAATACGACTAATAATGCAGTGAAAGGCAAGCTTTCTTGGAATGATTTTCCAATGGCATGCTCATCGGTTACACCAGTAAACGTCGTTGCAAGAATAATCACACTTAAACCAATCAAGCCGACAGCCGCTAAGTGGAAGGCTAAACCTAAGATTAACCAAACCGCGATAACCGCTTGAACAGAAAGACGAATCTTATCTTGTTTAGACATTTTTTGTGCATTTTCGCGATCTAAATCAGCCAAGATTTTCCATACTTCTTCTGGTAATTTTTCGCCATAGCCGAATACTTTAAATTTTTCAACTAAAACACAAGTGAGTAATCCACAGATAAATACAGGGATGGTTACTGGCGCCATACGGAAGAAGAACTCAATGAAGTTCCATTTGGCTTGTTCTGCAATGATCAAGTTTTGTGGTTCGCCCACCATGGTCATTACACCACCGAGCGCGGTACCTACACCAGCATGCATCATTAAGCTACGTAAGAAAGAACGGAATTTTTCGAGAGTTTCGTGATTTTTAATTTTGTTATCATCGGAAATATCAACTGCATCTTGTAGTGTCTTACCTGATGCGACTTTGTGATAAACTCCATAGAAACCCATGGCAACACTGATGATTACAGCCACAACAGTCAGCGCATCTAAGAACGCTGAAAGAAATGCTGCACTGAAACAGAATGCTAAAGAGAGGACGATTTTAGAACGGATACGGACTAATAATTTGGTGAACACATAAAGCAAAAGTTGCTTCATAAAGTAAATACCGGCCACCATAAAGATTAAAAGTAACACCACTTCAAAGTTTGCCATGATCTCGGCTTTAACATGCTCTGCATTCGTCATACCAATAGCAATAGCTTCAACGGCTAATAAACCACCCGGTTGAAGAGGATAGCATTTTAATGCCATAGCAAGGGTGAAAATAAACTCGGCGACGAGTACCCAGCCCGCCACAAATGGGCTTACCCAAAAGAATAAAATTGGATTAATTACCAAGAAGGCAATAATAGTTAATTTATACCAATCAGGGCTCGAGCCCAGAAAGTTTTTCATAAATGCTTGTGTGTAAGTCATATTGAACTCCGTTTTTTATAGTCCTATCATTGTAATATATACTGCTTTAAAGGATAATAGACCAGTTAAAGATTTATTCAATAAATCACATTTTTTTGATCTTTTTAGGCTTTTTTATATTTATTTCATACTCATGCAAACAGATAATACCCTTTTACGGGCTCAAAGCCCAGCCGCTCTTGCCGAAGAATATATTGTTAGAAGTATTTGGGATAATGTATTTCCCGCAGGCACTAATCTTCCTTCTGAGCGTGATTTAGCTGATAAAATCGGCGTCACACGCACCACATTACGTGAAGTATTACAGCGTTTGGCTCGTGATGGCTGGCTTACCATTCAACACGGCAAGCCGACAAAAGTCAATGATATTTGGGATACAGCAGGTCCAAGCATCATTGAAACTTTAATTACCTTAGATCGCCAAAGTGCACCGTTAATCATTGAAAATATGTTGTCATTGCGTAGTCGTATGTCGGAATCTTATATTTATGAGGCAGTAAAAAATTCGCCTAAAGCCTCAGCTGCCTTGTTCAAAGGAATGGATTCTTTAGAGAATACCGCTGAAAGCTACATGGAATTTGACTATGCCTTATTTCGTCAGTTTACCGTAATGGCTAATAAACCTTTCTATCGTTTAATTTTCAATAGCTTACGTGGGGTTTATCATAAAATTGGTTTGCTATTCTTTAGTGACGAAAAACATCGCCAAGTGACACATGATTTCTATGTTGAATTGCGTGAGATTTGCGAAAAAGGCCAGTCAGATTTGGTGGTGGACTGTATTCGTAAACACAAGCACGTTACTTCCGCTTACTGGCGAGCCATTTTAGAAAGTTTGCCAAAAGATTTATAGCAGCAGAATAATATTAAAAGTGCGGTTGAAAATGACCGCACTTTTTCCTTATATCAAAGACTCAATATTATGCGTATTCCAAGAATTTATCATCCCGAATCCCTTAAAAATCAATCTACTTGCCAACTTTCAGAGGATGCGGCTAATCACGTAGGACGTGTGCTTCGTATGACTGAAGGTGAGCAAATTGAATTATTTGATGGAAGTAATCATATTTATCCAGCGAAAATTATTGAAGCGAGCAAAAAAGCCGTTAAAGTAGACATTCTTGGTTGTGAATTAAGTGATAAAGAGTCGAATTTATCGATTCATTTAGGGCAGGTTATTTCACGCGGTGATCGAATGGAATTTACCATTCAAAAATCCGTAGAGTTGGGCGTGAATGTGATTACACCATTATGGTCAGAACGCTGTGGCGTGAAGTTGGATGGCGAACGCATGGATAAGAAAATCCAACAATGGCAAAAAATTGCCATTGCAGCTTGTGAACAATGTGGCCGTAATGTAGTACCAGAAATTCGTCCGTTAATGAAATTACAAGATTGGTGTGCAGAAAATGATGGCGCGTTGAAATTGAATTTACATCCAAGAGCCCAATATTCTATTAAAACCTTACCTTCCATTCCAAAAGAAGGGGTTCGTTTACTTATTGGTTCAGAAGGTGGTTTATCACCTCAAGAAATCGCTCAAACTGAACAACAAGGATTTACTGAAATTTTATTAGGAAAGCGTGTGTTACGTACAGAAACAGCCTCTTTAGCGGCGATTAGTGCGTTGCAAATTTGTTTTGGAGATTTGGGATAATGATGGATTTACAAGGGCAATTTTTAATTGCGATGCCACAGTTGGAGGATTATTTTCAAAATACCGTGGTGTATATGTGTGAGCATAATGAGCAAGGTTCGATGGGTTTAGTGATTAATCAACCCACCGATTTAAGCATTGCTGAGTTGTATTCAAAAATGAATTTTATGATGAAAAATGACCGCACTTTTAGCAATGAACTTGTGCTTGCGGGTGGTCCAGTGCATTCTGAGCGTGGTTTTATTCTGCATAAGAAAACTGTGAAAGAATTTGAGCATAGTTATAAAATTACTGATGAGATGTTTCTGACCACTTCGGCAGATATTGTGGAAACCTTTGGTTCAGAGGATGCGCCCGAAAAATATCTTGTTGCGCTCGGTTGTGCAAGTTGGACAGCGGGACAGCTAGAACAAGAGATTGCAGATAATGCATGGCTAGTTGCGCCAGCGTCAGACACTATTTTATTTGAAACCATTTATGAAGATCGTTATCCCGCCGCGAATCAATTATTGGGGATTAATCCTCATAATTTTGTCTTTTCACAAGTAGGGCATAGTTAATGGGCATCACGGCAATCGCGTTTGATTTTGGCACAAAAAGCATTGGTTGTGCCGTCGGGCAAAGTATCACGGGGACGGCGCAAGCCTTACCTGCATTTAAAGCACAAGATGGGATTCCAAATTGGGATGCTATTGAAAAATGCTTAAAAGACTGGAAACCTGATGTTATTGTGGTGGGATTACCTTTAAATATGGATGGCACCGAGCAAGATTTAACACTTCGTGCGAAAAAATTTGCTAATCGCTTAAATGGTCGTTTCGGTATCAAAGTCGAACTGCAAGATGAGCGCTTAACGACGGTTTCTGCTCGAGATGAAATTTTTCAGCGTGGTGGTTATCGTGCTCTTAATAAAGGTAAAGTAGATGGGATTTCTGCTTGCTTGATTTTAGAAAGTTGGTTCGAAAACTGTTCAGAATAAGCCAAAAATAAACCGCACTTTAAGGTGCGGTTTGTTGTATTGATAGGGTTATTTTTTTATCCAAATCAGACTCGCCATTCGACCTGTTTGGCCATCTCGACGATAGGAAAAGAAGCTCTCTTTTTCAGTGAATGTACAATGGTCACCACCGTAAATTTGGGTAATACCTAATTTGTTGAGGCGTTGTGTGGCGATTTGATAAAGATTGCCGAGGTATTTTCCAGATTCATTCGGAACTGGTCGAAAAGCCGTTTCTGCAATCGGATCAAAAGCCATAAATTGCTCAATCACTTCTTTGCCAACTTGGAATGCATTGGGGCCGATAGCAGGCCCAAACCACGCAATAATCTCTTCGGAGGCAGATTGGAAACATTTCACGGTTTCTTCTAATACACCATCACAGAGTCCGCGCCAGCCCGCATGTGCCGCAGCTACTTCAGTCCCTTGCTTATTGGTGAATAAAACCGGCAAGCAATCAGCCGTCATCACTAAACATACTTGGTTAGGTTGATTGGTGTAAACCGAATCAGCTTCGAAATTATTGCCCTCATAAGGTATAGTAATCACACGAGTACTGTGCGTTTGAGTTAAAAACAACGGGAAATGTGGCAGATTAAATTTTTCGACTAATAAAGTGCGGTTAGTTTTGACCGCACTTTTATCATCTTCGACATGAGCACCCAAATTGAAACTATCGAAAGGCGACAGGCTTACGCCACCTTCTCTTGTGGTTGTAAAAGCTTGGATATGTGGTGGAACATTCCAGTTTGGAACAATGGTTTTCATCTTAGTAATCCAACTCGTCTTTGTGTTCGAGGTAATCCGCTTTTAAGGCATGCAGTAATTCGACAAAGTCATCTGGCAATGGGGCATACCATTCCATCATTTCACCTGTGATAGGATGAGCTAAACGCAACATAACCGCATGTAAGGCTTGGCGTTTAAAATTGCGTAGCACCTCAGTGAAGGCTTCGCTTGCATTTTTAGGTGGGCGAGGGCGGCCTCCGTAAGTTTGATCACCCAATAGTGGATGTGCAATATGTGCCATGTGAACACGAATTTGGTGAGTACGGCCCGTTTCTAAACGTAAGCGTAAGCGGGTGTAATTACGGAAATTCTCCATAATGCGATAGTGCGTCACAGCTGGTTTACCCATTGGGTGAACCGCCATCAATGTGCGTTTTGTGGCATGACGAGCCATTGGCTGATCTACGGTGCCACCTTTGGTCATAATGCCACTCGCAACGGCTTCGTATTCACGAGTGATCTTACGTTTTTGTAAATCACGCACAAGTTTCGTTTGTGCAGGAATCGTTTTAGCGACAACCATGAGACCCGTTGTGTCTTTATCTAAACGATGCACAATCCCTGCGCGCGGTACTTCGGCAATAGGTGGATAGTGATAGAGTAGCGCGTTAAGTACCGTGCCATTTGGATTGCCTGCACCAGGGTGAACCACAAGATCTTTAGGTTTGTTAATCACGATAATATCGTCATCTTCATAAACGATATTGAGCGGAATATTTTGTGGCTCAAAACGGTTTTCATCTTCCACTTCTACCGAAATTTCAATTTGCTCTCCGCCATAAACTTTTGCACGGGGAATATCGGCAATTTCACCGTTCATTTTTACCTGTTTTGCTTCAATCCAGGTTTTTAAACGCGAACGGGAATATTCTGGGAACAACTCTGCGAGGGTTTGGTCTAAACGCTGTCCCATTTGTTCGGGCTGAATTTCAGCCGTTAAGGTCATTTGTGGCATAAAAAATCCATCTAAAAATTTAAAAAGTTGGCTTATTGTGTAATGTTCTATACAATATTCGCTAATTGTAACTTATTTATTGATTTTCGTAAAAATTAAGGAAAAAAGAATGCGTAAAATAAAATCTCTCGCGCTTATTGCATTGACCTCATTCGCTATTGCAGCTTGTAGCAGTGGTAATAAAGAAGTAGAGCAAGCTTCTGTTGATGATCTTTATGCAAAAGGGGCTGCAGCATTGCAAGAAGGAAGCTATTCTGACTCGATTCGTTATTTAAAAGCAGCGACAGAGCGTTTTCCTGGTAGTACTTACCAAGAACAAGCAATGCTTGATTTAATTTATGCAAACTATAAAACGCAAGATTACACAGCCACTTTGGTAACCGTAGATAACTACTTACACCAATTCCCACAAAGTCCAAACCGTGACTATGCAGTGTATATGGCGGGTTTAACAAACTTAGCAACGGCCGATAATATGATTCAAGATTTCTTTGGTATTGATCGTGCAACGCATGAAACAACTTCAATGAAAACGGCGTTTTCTAACTTCCAAAGCTTAGTGAGTGCGTTCCCAAATAGCCCATATTCACAAGATGCAGTAGCACGTATGGCATATATTAAAGACTCATTAGCACGTCATGAATTAGAAATTGCGAAATTCTATGCAAAACGTGATGCGTGGGTTGCGGTATCAAACCGTGTAGTGGGTATGTTGCAACAATATCCGGATGCTAAAGCGACTTACGAAGGTTTATTCTTAATGAAAGAAGCATACGAGAAAATGGGTTTACAACAATTAGCAAGTCAAACTCAACAAGTCATCGATGCGAATAAAGATAAACAGTTTGCAGATGTGAAAAAACCGGAAGAGTCTGATTTAATTCAACCGGTTAAAAAATAATCCCGTCCCTTGTGGGACGTGCTTGAATAAGCAAATTATTCAAATAAAGGCTAGTCAAACTAGTCAAATTGAGCTAGTATAAATCTAAAAGATTTCCTGGGGTGTTCGTGGATGGGTTATGTCCCTGAGCCGATACTTAGAACTTTATAAATCGGTTTCCCGCCATTGGTGTGTAGGCTTGACCTTTGACTTTGTCATTGGACTAAAGAAACCTAAAAATGGCCTTACCGGTTTCCTTGGACCGTCGGGTTCAAGGACTACTACTCGTAGCGGCACTCTGGGACCTTCCTTTAAAATCCATTCTTTCCAATCGAATGAAATCAACACAGCAAGCGCTTCGCACTCAACTTCGTCAACAAATTCGTAAAACACGAGCAAATTTGACCGCACTTCAGCAGCAACAGGCGGAAGATTCCATCACTCAACAATCGCTTGCATTAATTGAAGAACGAAATGCGCAGCATATTGCCTTGTATGTTTCCTTTGATGGTGAAATCTCCACGGATAAACTTATCAAAACCCTTTGGGCACAAGATAAATACGTTTATTTGCCGGTATTGCACCCTTTCAATCCTAATCATCTTTTGTTCTTACGATATTTGCCTGAGACACCGATGCTGAAAAATAAGTTTGGTATTTGGGAGCCCAAACTTAATGTACAAAACGTATTGCCTTTGAAAGAGCTAGATATTCTTTTTACGCCACTCGTCGCGTTTGATAAACAAGGAAATCGTCTAGGCATGGGCGGTGGTTTTTATGACCGCACTTTACAAAATTGGCGAAATTCTTCTTTTATCCCCGTAGGATTAGCTCATCAATGTCAGCAAGTCGAACAACTTCCAACAGAAGTATGGGACGTGCCACTTCATCAAATCTTAGTTGCTTAAACCTATCAAGAAGTAAAATTTGATAGAAAAAATTAAAAATTGTCGATTTTTTCTCTTGAAATACCAAAAAAGGGTCTTATCTAATTACTCATAAAGGGGATGACCCCGAGTATTTGATGCAGGAGAAGATATGAATATTGAAAAATTTACCACTAAATTCCAACAAGCACTCAGTGAAGCACAGTCATTGGCGCTAGGTAAAGATAATCAGTTTATCGAACCAGTGCATTTATTGACCGCACTTTTAAATCAACAAGATGGTTCAATTGCACCAATTTTAACGACCAGTGGTGTGAATGTGGCGTTACTGCGTAATGAATTAAATGCCGAATTGAATAAATTGCCCCAAGTGTCGGGTAATGGCGGTGATGTGCAAATTTCTCGTCAATTACTTAACTTATTGAATTTATGTGACAAATTAGCTCAACAAAAACAAGATAAATTTATTTCTAGTGAATTGTTCTTATTAGCAGCGCTTGAAGAGCGAGGCGCATTAAATGACATTTTGAAAAAATGTGGTGCGAAAAAAGAACAAATTCTACAAGCGATCCAACATATTCGTGGAGGACAAAGCGTGAACGATCAAAATGCAGAAGAAAGCAGACAAGCTCTTGAAAAATATACTATTGATTTAACAGCTCGTGCTGAAAGTGGCAAACTTGACCCCGTTATTGGTCGTGATGAAGAGATTCGTCGAGCGATTCAAGTATTGCAACGTCGTACCAAAAACAACCCAGTATTAATCGGTGAGCCTGGTGTAGGTAAAACTGCTATCGTGGAAGGTTTGGCACAACGTATTGTTAATGGTGAAGTGCCTGAAGGCTTAAAAAACAAACGTGTACTTTCTTTAGATATGGGTGCACTGATTGCCGGTGCGAAATATCGCGGTGAGTTTGAAGAGCGCTTAAAAGCTGTTTTAAATGAGTTATCAAAAGAAGAAGGTCGCGTGATCCTCTTTATTGATGAAATCCATACCATGGTTGGTGCAGGTAAAACTGATGGTGCGATGGATGCCGGTAACTTATTAAAACCAAGTTTAGCACGTGGTGAATTACACTGTGTGGGTGCAACAACACTAGACGAATATCGTCAATATATCGAGAAAGATGCCGCACTTGAGCGTCGTTTCCAAAAAGTCTTTGTGGATGAGCCAAGTGTCGAAGATACCATTGCGATCTTACGTGGTTTGAAAGAGCGTTATGAGATCCATCACCATGTAGATATTACTGACCCAGCAATCGTAGCAGCGGCAACACTTTCACATCGTTATATTTCCGATCGTCAATTGCCGGATAAAGCCATCGACTTAATCGATGAAGCAGCTTCTAGCATTCGTATGGAAATTGACTCTAAACCAGAGCCGCTCGATCGTCTTGAGCGCCGTATCATCCAATTAAAATTGGAACAACAGGCATTACAAAAAGAAGAGGACGAAGCCAGCCGTAAACGTTTAGAGATGTTAGAAAAAGAACTTTCTGATAAAGAACGTGAATATGCCGAACTTGAAGAAGTATGGAAGTCAGAAAAAGCAGCACTCTCTGGTTCTCAACACATCAAACAAGAGTTAGATGCAGCGAAAACTGAAATGGAGCAAGCGCGTCGTGCTGGCGATTTAAGTAAAATGTCTGAGCTTCAATACGGTCGTATTCCAGAATTGGAAAAACAACTTGCTGCCGCTGAAACCGGTGAAGGCAAAGAAATGAGCCTATTACGTTATCGTGTGACTGATGAAGAAATTGCGGAAGTACTTTCTAAAGCAACCGGCATTCCAGTTTCTAAAATGATGGAAGGTGAGAAAGAAAAACTCTTACGCATGGAAGAAGAATTGCACAGACGTGTGATCGGCCAAGAGGAAGCAGTCAATGCCGTAGCTAACGCAATTCGTCGTAGTCGTGCAGGGCTTTCTGATCCTAACCGTCCAATTGGTTCTTTCTTATTCTTAGGTCCAACTGGTGTAGGTAAAACCGAGCTTTGCAAAACTTTGGCGAAATTCCTCTTTGACAGTGAAGATGCGATGGTGCGTATTGATATGTCAGAGTTTATGGAAAAACACAGCGTATCTCGTTTAGTGGGGGCACCTCCAGGCTATGTTGGCTATGAAGAAGGTGGTTACTTAACTGAAGCTGTACGTCGTCGTCCATATTCGGTAATTTTGCTTGATGAAGTGGAAAAAGCACATGCGGATGTATTCAACATTTTATTACAAGTGTTGGATGATGGTCGTTTAACGGATGGTCAAGGTCGTACAGTAGACTTCCGTAACACCGTTGTTATTATGACCTCTAACTTGGGCTCTGATTTAATCCAAGGCAGCAAAGACGAAAGCTATGGCGAAATGAAGGCCTTAGTGATGTCAGTGGTGAGCCAACATTTCCGTCCAGAATTCATCAACCGTATTGACGAAACGGTGGTCTTCCATCCACTTGGCAAAGACAATATCCGTGCGATTGCAAGCATTCAATTAGAACGTCTAGCAAAACGTATGGAAACTCGTGGCTACGAATTAGTGTTTACCGAAGCGTTATTAGATTTCATTGGTGAAGTGGGTTACGATCCAATTTATGGGGCGCGTCCATTAAAACGTGCAATCCAACAAGAGATCGAAAACAGCTTGGCTCAACAAGTTCTATCTGGTCAATTATTACCAGGTAAAGTGGTCACCATGGATTATGTGGATGGTAAAGTTCAAGCCAGACAATAATTTGTAAAATGAAAAGCCATTTAGTGAAAGCTAAATGGCTTTTTTATGCTTTGGTAAAAGATAAAATAGGGTAGAATGACGCTGTTTATAGCGTATAAAAATGAGGAAAAAAATGACCGCACTTTTAAAAATTGGTTTGGTTTCAGTATCAGACCGTGCATCAAGTGGTGTGTATCAAGATCAAGGGATTCCCGAATTACAACAATGGTTAGAACAAGCGTTGGTGGATCCTTTTGAAGTGGAAACTCGATTAATTCCAGATGAGCAGCCATTAATTGAACAAACACTGAAAGAATTAGTGGATGAGCACCATTGTCATTTAGTGCTTACAACAGGTGGTACCGGGCCAGCAAAACGTGATGTGACACCTGACGCAACGTTAGCGGTAGCCGATCGTGAAATGCCTGGATTTGGCGAGCAAATGCGCCAAGTGAGTTTACATTTTGTGCCGACAGCGATTTTATCTCGTCAAGTTGGTGTGATTCGTAAAAACAGCCTAATTTTGAACTTGCCTGGGCAACCAAAAGCCATTAAAGAGATTTTAGAAGGCGTGAAAGATGAGCAAGGCAAGGTCTTAGTGAAAGGGATTTTTAGTGCGGTGCCTTACTGCTTGCAATTAATCGATGGTATTTATATTGATACCAAGCCTGAAGTGATTACAAGCTTCCGCCCGAAAGCCGCACGACGCGAAAATTTGGAGAAATAAGATGAAAAAAATTGAAGCCATTATTAAACCATTTAAATTAGATGATGTGCGTGAAAATTTATCCGATGTCGGTATCAGCGGAATGACGGTGACTGAAGTTCGAGGTTTTGGTCGCCAAAAAGGGCATACAGAGCTTTATCGTGGTGCAGAATATATGGTGGATTTTCTGCCTAAAGTGAAAATTGAAATTGTCGTGCCAGATGATTTGCTTGAGCAATGCCTTGAAACCATTGTTGAAACTTGCCAAACTGGCAAAATCGGTGATGGTAAGATCTTTGTTTATGATGTAGAACGCGTGATTCGTGTTCGTACAGGCGAAGAAAATGAGGAAGCTATTTAGTGGAAAAAAACTTAAATTTTAACCGCACTGTAGTCGCTATGGCAGCTTTAGTGATTGTGTTTGCGGGAATTAAACTGGCGGCAGAAATTGTCGTGCCTTTTTTATTGGCATTATTTATCGCCATTATTTGTTCGCCAGTGATTAAAGCAATGACACAACGCAAAGTGCCGCATGGTATTGCGATTGCCTTGTTGTTTATTTTGATTTTAATTGTATTCTTTTTCCTGGCGGGATTAATTAACAGCAGTGTGCAAGAATTTACACGCTCTATTCCGCAATATAAAGTGCTGCTTTCGGAGCGTATAAATGACGTCATGGCGTTAGCTCAAAAACTGAAATTGCCGATTGTGATTTCTCGCGAAGCCATTATGGAGCATTTTGATCCGAGTGTGATTATGAACTTTGTGAGCCGTTTATTATTAAACTTTTCTGGTGTCGTGACGAATGTTTTTGTGTTGATCTTAGCGGTGATTTTTATGCTACTTGAAGCACCGACGATGAAGCATAAACTTGCTTTAGTGTTAAGTGATAATGAACATGATGTTGTCGCGGAAGAACATCATATTGATCGTATCTTAGACGGTGTGATTAGTTATCTTGGCGTGAAAACAGTGATTAGTTTGCTTACCGGTATCTCGACGTGGATTTTGTTGGATGTGATGGATGTCCAATATGCCATTTTATGGGCAACCTTAAGCTTCTTATTAAATTACATCCCGAATATTGGTTCGATTATTGCTGCAGTGCCTATTGTGGTGCAAGCATTATTGCTGAATGGATTTGGTGTGGGCATAGGCGTAACCGTCGGTATCATTGCATTAAATATTGTGATCGGTAATATTATTGAACCGAAAATGATGGGTAAAACCTTAGGGCTTTCTACCTTGGTCGTATTCTTTTCATTACTTTTCTGGGGATGGTTACTTGGTACGGTAGGTATGTTACTTTCTGTGCCACTGACAATGGTGTTTAAAATTACATTGGAAAGCTCAGAATCAACGAAGAAATATGCGGCTTTATTAGGTGATGTAAACGAATAAAGTACGGTCATAAAATGACATTATTTTAGAAATAAAAAGCCACCGCTATGGTGGCTTTCTTTTTATCTTGTGTTCGATAGGTTAAGGTAAATCATCGATTTCTTTATCCACTTTTGGTGGAATCATATGTTCACGGCGTAGGCCGATATCATAAGCAATCGCAATCGCGATAAAGATTGATGAGTAAGTACCAAAACCGATACCAATTAATAACGCTAATGAGAAGTTATGAATTGATGGACCACCAAAGAAGAACAAGGCAATCACAACAAGAAGCGTTGTGAGAGATGTCATGATGGTTCTCGATAAGGTTTGTGTTAGGGAAATATCAATAATATCAATAGTTTCTACACGGCGAATTTTGCGGAAGTTTTCACGCACACGGTCGAATACCACGATACTATCGTTGATGGAATAACCTACAACAGAAAGAATTGCTGCCACGAAGGTTAAATCCATTTCGATTTGTAATGCAGAGAATACACCGAGTGTAATCACCACATCATGCGCAAGTGAGGCAATACCACCAAAACCTAAACGCCATTCAAAACGTGAGCCAACGTAAATTAACATCATTGCCAAAGTCGCAAGGGTCGCATAAACAGCACCTTGAGCCAGTTCTTCACCGACGTTTGGACCCACAAATTCAATACTGTTAATATGAATATTTGGATCAATCGTTTGAAGCATGCTTTTAACGTGATCACCAATGGCAGAATCGTTATTATCAGCTGGTAATCGGATCATCACGTCTTGTACAGAACCGGTTGTTTGTACAATCGGGCTTGCAATACCATTTTGATTTAATGTGCCACGGATTTTCTCTAAATCAGCCGGTTGTGAGAAGTGAGTATCAAATACCACACCACCGGTAAAATCCAAGCCCCAGTTGAAGCCTTTTGTCACAATGAAGAAGAGGGAAATCGCCATTAAAATCGCAGAAAATGCGTATCCCACAAATCTCACTTTCATAAATTCAGTGAGAGGGAATGGCAATTTAATCCCATTCACTTCACGGATAAAATGTCCGTTTTTATCTTTTGCAAATAATCTCATCTTATCCTACCTAAATTGATAATTTTTCAAGACGTTTACCGCCGTATAGGAAGTTCACGATAGCACGTGTTCCGGTAATTGCCGTAAACATTGAAATTGCCACACCTAATGCAAGAGTTACCGCAAAGCCTTGAATTGGGCCAGTACCCACAGCATAAAGAATGATTGCCGTTAAAATTGTAGTTAAGTTTGCATCGAAGATGGAGGTGAATGCACCGTTATAACCTTCGTTAATGGCTTGCTGGATTGGACGACCATTACGAATCTCCTCTTTGATACGCTCAAAAATAAGTACGTTAGCGTCCACCGACATCCCTAGGGTTAATACGATACCCGCAATCCCCGGCATAGTGAGTGTTGCACCTGGTAGGATAGACATCAAACCAACTAATAAAACGATATTAATCACCAAGGCAAAGCTTGCGATAATACCGAAGATTTTATAGTAAATCAGCATGAAGACAATGACGGCAATTAAGCCCCAGAAGCTTGCATCAATACCTTGTTCTACGTTTTGTGCACCAAGAGAAGGTCCAATTGTACGCTCTTCAACAATTTGCACTGGCGCGATTAATGCACCAGATTTTAATAACATAGAAAGGTTTTGAGCTTCTGCAGAGCTGCTTACACCAGTAATTTGGAAGTTAGAACTAAAGCGACCTTGAATGGTTGCGACGTTAATGACTTCTTCATTTTTCTCTAAAATGGTTTTGCCATTTTCGTCTTTTTTGCCGTTGTCTTTGTATTCTACGTACAAGGTTGCCATTGGTTTTTTGTAGTATTTCTTGGTCGTTTGCGACATGATTTCGCCGCCTTCACTATCCAAGGTTACACTTACTTGTGGCGTGCTGGTGTTTTGGTCTAAACCCGAGCTTGAGTTGATGATGTGTTCACCACCCAATACCGCACGTTTGTAAAGTGCAACAGGTCTACCTTGACGGTCATATTTGATCTCTGTGTCAGAAGGTAACATACTACGCGCTGCTGATTCTGGGTTCACCAACGAATTCACAATGCGGAATTCAAGCGTTGCAGTTGCACCTAAGATTTCTTTTGCACGCGCAGTATCTTGAACACCCGGTAATTCGATTACGATACGTTCTGCACCTTGACGTTGGATAACCGCTTCAGCTACGCCTAATTCAGCAACACGTTTACGTAAAATCGTTAAGTTTTGCTCGATCGCTAAGTTACGTGATTCTGTTAATGCCGCTTCAGAAAGAGCAAGGTTTAAGGTGTTGTCACCAATATCAGACACTTCTAATGTTGGGTGTAACTGACGAATAATACGCGCTGCTTTTGACATTTGGTCAGCATTTTCTAATGTGACCGTTGTACCAAATTTGTCGCCATTTTTAATCGCCGTAAACTGAATTTTTTCTTTACGTAATTCGTTGCGTAATGTGTCTTGTAACTGTTCTTGACGTTTAGCAAGCGCAGAATTCATGTCCACTTCCATTAAGAAGCGTACACCACCACGTAAGTCCAAACCCCATTTCATCGGGTTAGCCCCAATGCTGCTTAACCAAGCCGGTGTTGCCGGTGCAAGGTTTAATGCGGTTGTGTAGTTGTTGCCAAGTTTTTCTGCAATTTTATCTTTGGCAAGAAGTTGGTCATCTGTGTTGGTGAAACGGGCAAGAATAGAGCCATTTTCAAGAACGATAGATTTGGTTGGAAGGTTATTTTCTTTCAGTACGTTTTGTACTTCAGTTAATGCGGTGGTGTCTGCTTGTTGTCCGCGAGTACCGGAAATTTGCACCGCAGGATCTTCACCATAGATATTTGGAAGAGAGTATAAAGCACCAATGGCGACCACAAGGATCACCATTAGATTCTTCCATAATGGGTAACGATTTAACATAGTTTTCCCTTTAGGAATTTAAATTAGAGAGATTTTACAGAACCTTTCGGTAATACTGAAACGATGTAGTTACGGTTAATCGTGATTTCAGTAGTATCGTTTAAAGCGATAACAATTTCAGCACCTTCGGTTACTTTAGTGATTTTACCAATCAAACCACCAGCGGTTAATACTTCAGTGCCTTTCGCTAATTCAGACATTAATTTTTTGTGTTCTTTATTACGTTTCGCTTGTGGACGGTAAATCATAAAATAAAAAATTAAACCGAAGATCACGAAAATAAATAACGTGGACATTGGGCTTTGTGCTTCCATTGTGTTTTCCTTATAAAATGAAAAGTTAAAAGTGTGCGTAAAATACCATAAAACGGCATTCAGTAAAAGCCGATGAAGGCAATAACACCTAGAATTTTTGGATTAATTGATTTTTTTCAAGCAAACTTCGAAGATTTGCTCGGAAAGCCAATGTTGATCCACTAATTCACATTGATTTTCTTCACAAAACACAACAAAATTTTCTACCGCACTTTGACGATTTAATTGCAAAATTAATTCATCATTTGGCGCTAAATTTGCCAAAGCCTTCTTCGCGGTTAAAAGTGGAATTGGGCAGGAAAGTGCGGTCAAATTTAATTGATATTTCATGATTTAAGCTTGGCGACGCGCAAACATAATTTTGCCCATAGCCGTGAGTTGTTCTGCTGATAAATATTGCTTACCAAGCTCAAATAGCGGCTCTTCAAGGGCAATATGTCTATCATAGCTCGCCACAAACAGCGTAATCAGCCTTTCATCTACATCAGTGCGTTTCTCTGCAATCAATTCTTCTAGCTGCTCCGAAAGCTTTGCCCAATTTTCATGCAAGGTGACGTGTTGTCGTTCTAATTCATCCACCGACTCTTTCGCTTGAGGTGCTTTTTCAATTAAAGCAGGGAAAAAATCTTTTTCTTCATCATCATGATGAAGTGGTGCAGCGTGATTAAAATACTGCAATATGGTTTTCACATCATTTAATACAGCTTGATTCACACCATTTTTTTCTAAATAACCAGGAAGAATTGTGAGCTGCTTGCAAAAGCGTTTCACTTTGCTATGACAAGCATAAAGCATATCAATCGGTTCATTCCAAGTGGCAAATTGTTGAGGTTCGAGGATTTGCATAGGGTTTCCTTTGTTAAAAAGTGCGGTCAAAAAACATTGGATTTTTCTACCGCACTTTCAGCAATTATGATTTATCCGATAATTGTAATGGTGGAACAGGTTTGCCCATGCGAGCATAAAATTCCACGACAAAATCATCAAAACGATCGTCTTCGATAGCTTGACGAATTTCCGCCATTAAACGTTGATAATAGCGTAAATTGTGAATGGTATTTAAGCGTGCACCTAAAATTTCACCGCATTTATCTAAATGATATAAATAGGCTTTGGTGTAGTTTTTACAGGTGTAGCAATCACATTCAGGATCCAACGGGCTAGTATCATCGCGATATTTTGCATTACGGATTTTAACAATACCGTCAGTCACGAATAAATGACCGTTACGTGCGTTACGGGTTGGCATTACGCAGTCGAACATATCAATGCCACGACGTACACCTTCTACTAAATCTTCTGGTTTACCCACGCCCATTAAATAACGCGGTTTGTCAGCCGGGATTTGTGGACAAATGTATTCTAAAATGCGGTGCATATCTTCTTTAGGTTCGCCTACCGCTAAACCACCCACCGCATAACCGTCAAAGCCAATATTCACTAAACCTTCTAGTGATACTTTGCGTAATTCTTCAAATACGCCACCTTGAATAATACCAAATAGGGCATTCTTATTGCCTAATTCATCAAAGCGATCGCGGCTGCGTTTTGCCCAACGAAGAGACATTTCCATGGATTTTTTCGCATAATCGAAAGTCGCTGGATAAGGCGTACATTCATCGAAAATCATCACAATGTCAGACCCTAAATCATATTGAATTTCCATGGATTTTTCAGGTGAAAGGAAAATGCGTTCACCATTAATTGGGTTTTGGAATTTCACGCCGTCTTCGGTGATTTTACGTAATTTACCTAAACTAAATACTTGGAAACCACCACTGTCAGTCAAAATCGGGCGATGCCATTGCATAAAATCGTGCAAATCACCGTGTTTACGCATCACATCCTGTCCAGGACGAAGCCATAAATGGAAGGTGTTACCCAGTAAAATTTCTGCACCTGTCGCACGCACTTCTTCTGGCGTCATACCTTTCACTGTGCCATAAGTACCCACTGGCATAAACGCAGGGGTTTCTACACTGAACGTGCCTTGTGGACGTTCAAATACCAAGCGACCACGACGAGCATTGCCGCTTGTTTTATCTAATTCATACTTCATTTTTGCTCCAACGAATAAACAGTTCGTAGGTTGTTGTTCAATAAAAAAGCCTGTTAGTACAGGCTTCCTGATAGGTATTTTATGAGTTGGTTGAAAATAAGTCAAACCACTTATTCTAAGCCTTTCACATTGGGATTTTTAGTAATGAACATCGCATCGCCATAACTGAAAAAACGATAGCGATTTTCGACCGCACTTTTATAGGCGTTCATGGTGTGGCTAAAGCCTGCAAAGGCAGACACCAACATAATTAATGTGCTTTCTGGCAAGTGAAAGTTGGTAATTAACGCATCCACCACTCGGAATGATTTGCCCGGGTAAATAAAAATGGACGTATCAGAAAAATAAGGTTCAATTAAATCTGGGTTGCCATTTTCTTCTGCAGATAGAGCAGCGGTTTCAACAGAACGCACTGATGTTGTACCTACCGCAATAACACGTTTGCCCGCTTTCTTCGTTTCAATAATGGCATTGCAGACTTCTTGAGAAAGCTCCACATATTCCGCGTGCATAATGTGATCTTCGATATTTTCAACACGTACGGGTTGGAATGTACCTGCGCCCACGTGCAAAGTTACAAATTCAAAATTAACGCCTTTTTCGTGTAATTTTTGTAAAAGCTCATCATCAAAATGTAAACCTGCTGTTGGCGCAGCGACTGCACCAGGCACTTTGTTATACACGGTTTGATAGCATTCTTGATCCGCTTCTTCATCAGGGCGATCAATATAAGGCGGCAAAGGCATATGACCGATTTCTTGCAACACATCAAGCACATTGCGGCTTTTATCCGCTAATTCCACCTCAAAAAGCGCATCTTGACGACCAATCATAATCGCTTTTACGCCATTATTTTCACCGAGCTTATCTTCACCTAAAAATAATTCAGTACCTTCTTTCGGGGCTTTTGACGAGCGAATATGCGCTAAGAAATGATGTTCACTTAAAACACGTTCCACCAACACTTCAATTTTTCCGCCACTGGCTTTGCGACCAAACATACGAGCAGGGATTACACGCGTATTGTTGAAAATCAACAAATCGCCTTCGTCGATTAAATCCAATACATCCGTAAAAGTGCGGTGAGAAATTTCCCCGTTTTCACCATTGAGTTGTAATAAGCGGCAAGAAGAGCGATCTTCTTTAGGGTAACGAGCAATCAGCTCATCAGGTAAGTCAAAATGAAAGTCAGAAACACGCATAATTGTAAATCATGAAAGATAAAAATGGGGCATAGTCTAGAGCGAATGAGGAGGAAATACAAGAATAAATCAGCAGATTAAATAGCTCATCATACTAATTAATTTTATGATAAAGATATAAGTGTAACGACTATATCACTGTTATATAAATAGATTAACTTATTTAAATTGTTAGAGAAAATTAAGAGATATTATCCTATCTTGGTTTTAATTAGAAATAGGTGGTTACAAACTAGATGACATGCAAGCTTTTGTTAACTCTTTTGCTCATGATGTTCCATTTTATTATGCAATTTATTGCTTAAGTGATGTACAAAATATCACATTGAGGTTATTAGCTTTCCAATAACTTATGTTTCAATGTTACCTACTGGTCAGACATTAGATGTTGCATACTGTGTCATAATGCCAATATTTAAACATTTTGTTATCCACCACTAACGTATCCTACTGATTGTTCAAACACTGGATGGTAATAACAACGTGTTTTGTGGTTTTTAGTTTTTGCGAGGCTAAAAACTAATTAAATTTAAGACCATATGAATTTTTGACAGGATCCAACCTTATTCAAGCCCAATATGCCATTGATATCTAAAAAATAAGTCACTTATTTCTTCACTATTCAATTTATTATGTAAATTCTTTATGATAATCGTGCAACAAATAGCGGCCAATGTCTTATTTTTTAATCTATTGTCTAGAATATCTCCTAAGTCTCTCCAGTTTGCACCAAATCCTAAATATTCTATTTTTTCTAATTTCGTATCATTCAATAAAATTTTAATTTCATCCTTTTCTAGATATATAGGAGCCTGAATGTAGTCGGGAGTAGTTCTCCAAACGTTAATTTTTGTTTTATCAGAACTACTAGATGGAATAAGAGAATATTCAAGAGCCTCATGTACCAAGTCTGCTAGATTATTTTTATTAATATGACTTCCCATAAAAAAATGATAATGTTCCCTAAAAGTATCGTCTAAAATAAACCCTAATAAACTTGAAGTTGTCTCTTGAATTTTATCCATCTTTTCTTGCCATGCTTTAATAGCATACTTCTTTTCCACCATATCTATTGTGTCAGCTAATTCAAATGTCTTAATACATTCTTGACAGAAAGGAATGATACAATTGATTAATGGTTTTTTTTGACATTTATGGAAGTTTATAATGAATTCATCTATTCGTTTTTTATCTATTTTTTTGAAGGTTACATACGTTCCGTCATCACTTATTGATTTTACATAGTCAAGAATTAAATCAATTTTTTCTAGTTTATTTTGATTTTCAGGATTTTGTTTCTTCCCCAAATTAGAGCGTGTATCCTCACAGCTTTTTTCTTTCCATTCTTTTAATAATTCAGCTGTATATTTATCTGGTTCTCTATCAATCAAGCTTGCACAGTTACTACAAAGCCAGATCCCATTAGATATTGAAGCTCTGTCTTTTGGTGACAAGGATTCATCATATCTAGGTCCTCCTTTGCTTGCTGCAGTAATGTGGGCAGCTTGACCAATATTGGTAATGTTGTTGTGATCATTTGATTTTGCTGTTGTAGTTAATACCTGACAATCTGGATTTGAACATCTATAATTAACAGCTTTTGCAAGTATTTCTTTATCCTTGCTTGTAAAGTCATCTCTTTTGTTTTTTTTCATTTCAATTATCAACTTATAATCTTAAATTTAATTTAAATACTTAAGATAAAATATTTACTTTACAGTTTGATATTCGAAAGCCCTTTAAATACTCTATAGCTCTGTTTAGCGTAATGGGCAATCCAATAAACTACAAAAAATTGAGTAAATTCTATCACTAGCTATCCAACATTGGTTACATTACATTGTAAAGTTTGCCTCTGTACGTAAGGTAAGCTATTACCGAGTCCATCTTAGGTTTAGTGGGCGTAACAGGATAGTTTCACTCACATAATATAATCCCTTATTTTTATGTCAATAATAATTAGTTTATATATTTTTTCATAAATAATATGAGGTTAATTGATTTTAAAATGGAGTGATTTATATGATTTTGGAGTATCTTTTTAGGACATAAAAAAAGCCCTTTCAAAAAGCTGAAAGGGCAAAATATTTGGAGTCATACTATGAGTTGTTGAATTAACAAATCAGGTATGGGATGTATTATAGTGTATTCATTAACAAATGCAACAATTTTTTAACAAATTAATTGTGTGGATTGCGTGTGTTGGTGTTGACCAAGTTACGCATTAGCAACGCATAATCAAGTTGGATGTCTTGTGGCACATCTAAAAAGACAAAGTGGCCATCGCCGAGTGCGGCTTCCACATTTTCATTTTTTCGATTGAGCATTTTTTCAATTTTAAAAACGATGTTGCCTTGTGGCGTCATCATTTCCACTTCATCACCAAGCAAGAATTTGTTTTTCACCGCTACTTCAGCCATACCTTGTTCGTTACGTTTACCGGTAAATTCACCGACAAATTGTTGGCGTTCAGAGATAGAGTAGCCATATTCGTAATTTTGGTATTCATCGTGCGTATGGCGACGTAAGAAACCTTCGGTATAACCACGATGCGCAAGGGATTCCAACGTATCCATTAAGCTTTCATCAAATGGTTTGCCTGCTGCCGCGTCATCAATGGCTTTGCGATAAACTTGTGCGGTTCTTGCGCAGTAATAGAATGATTTAGTACGGCCTTCGATTTTTAAAGAATGCACACCAAGTGCGGTCAATTTTTCTACGTGTTGTACTGCACGCAGGTCTTTTGAGTTCATAAAGTAAGTGCCGTGTTCATCTTCAAACGCCGTCATTTGCTCATCTGGCTTTTGTGATTCGGTGTAAAGGAAGACTTTATCCGTCACTGCACCTTCGCCCAAGGTTGGCGCCACATTTTTCACTTCGATTTGTTGAGCAGGATCGATTTTTGGCACGATGTTGCCCACTTCATCCGTAGTGCCTTCTTCCATTTTATATTCCCAACGGCAAGCATTCGTGCAAGTGCCTTGGTTTGGGTCGCGTTTGTTGATATAGCCAGAAAGTAAGCAACGGCCAGAATACGCCATGCATAACGCACCGTGTACGAAAATTTCGAGTTCGATATCTGGCACGTGTTGGCGAATTTCAGCGATTTCTTCAATGGATAATTCGCGCGATAAAATCACACGAGTTAATCCCATTTGCTTCCAGAATTTTACGGTTGCCCAGTTTACCGCATTCGCTTGTACAGAAAGGTGAATATCAATATCCGGGAAGTTTTCACGCACCAACATGATTAAGCCTGGGTCAGACATAATTAAGGCATCAGGGCCCATGTCGATGACAGGTTGTAAATCTTTGATAAAGGTTTTGAGTTTGGAGTTATGCGGTGCAATGTTCACCACTACATAGAATTTTTTGCCAAGCGCATGGGCTTCATCAATCCCGATTTTTAAATTGGCATGATTAAATTCATTGTTACGTACACGTAAGCTGTAACGAGGTTGGCCTGCATAAACGGCATCTGCACCATACGCAAAGGCGTAGCGCATGTTTTTAAGGGAGCCCGCAGGGGAGAGTAATTCAGGTTTAAATGGGGTTGTCATAATGTTCTCTTGTCTGATTTCAGGTCAGTAGCTTGCTTTTGGCAAGCCGTATTAAAGGCCTGTATTTTAGGCGGATTTAGGGATTTGTAAAGTAAAAGTGCGGTTGGTTTTTCGATTGTTTTTTAGGCTAGAAATAAAAAAGGCGAACTATTTGTTCGCCTTATCAAGATTGTATTTAATTAAATTGCCCAGCCGCCAGCATAGAATGCGACAAGGACAATGGCGATGATAATCGTGCCGATGTTGAGTTTTTTCACATCACCACTCACAATACGACCAATCACTAATGCCGCAAAGCCAAGCATGATACCGGTTACGATGTTTGCCGTTAACACGATGAATACTGCGCAAACTAAGCCGCTCATTGCGCCGACGAAATCATCGAAGTCTAATTTGCTTACATTGCTTAGCATTAATAAGCCCACATACATTAACGCCGGCGCAGTTGCATAACCTGGCACTAAGAATGCAAGTGGCTGGAAGAATAACATTAATAAGAACAATACGCCGATTACGATAGCGGTGATACCCGTTTTACCGCCTGCGGCTGTACCTGCTGCAGATTCGATATAAACGGCTGCTGGCGCAGTACCGAATAAACCTGAGAATAAGCTACTTACAGAGTCAGAGGTTAAGGCTTTACCGCCGTTGATGATTTGTCCGTCTTTATCTAATAAGTCAGCTTGTCCTGCAACGGCACGAATCGTACCTGTTGCATCAAATACCGCCGTCATCACTAACGCAAAGACAATGGGTAAAATGGCCGGTTGTAACGCACCTTGTAAATCTAATTGTAAGAAAAGTGAGTTTTCACCAAAGGTTGGCATTTTGAAGATTTGGCCATTGAATGTGACGTTTGGATCGAAGATTAAACCTACGATAGTAATGGCGATGATGACCCATAAAATTCCGCCTTTCACTTTCATTTTTTCTAAGCCGATAATGAATGCAAGGCCAATTAAAGACATCATCACAGGGAACGAGGTGAAATAACCTAATTTAACCGGTAAACCCGCTTGGTTGCCGACCACTAAGCCTACGCCGTTTGCGGCGATTAAAAGTAAGAATAAGCCGATCCCGATCCCTGCACCATGCGCGATGCTTGATGGCAGGTTACGTAAGATCCAAGAACGAATACCTGTCGCAGAGATTAAGGTGAACACTAAACCCATGAGGAATACCGCACCTAATGCCACAGGAATAGAAACATGTTGACCGATCACCAAGCTAAATGCGGTGAAAGCGGTTAATGAAATGGCACAGCCGATCGCCATTGGCGCATTTGCCCAAAAGCCGATTAAAATCGAACCAAGACCTGCTACTAAACAGGTTGCGATAAACACTGATTCAGCCGGAAAGCCCGCATCACCAAGCATTTTAGGCACAACAATCACGGAATACACCATGGCTAAGAAGGTGGTTAAACCCGCGATGATTTCTTGACGAACCGTTGAACCGCGTTTGCTGAGTTCAAAGGTTTTTTCTAAACTTGACATAAAGTCCCCTAGGTTAATAATCAAAAAAAGACGTGCTATTTTATAGCAAATTATTTAAAAGTAAACGTTTGCGCAATCGTTTTTTTGTTAGTCTGGCGGGAAAGTGCGGTCAGTTTTGAGGATGTTTTTCGCATATTTTTTTATCGACTAAAAACTGCTATACTCTGAAAGTTTTTAACGTAATCAAAAAAAGGAAAAACAATGGCTGATTTTAATCAAATTTTAACGCCAGGCGATGTAGATGCTGGCATTATCAATGTGGTAAATGAAATTCCAGAAGGTAGCTGCCACAAAATCGAATGGAACCGTAAAGTTGCAGCGTTCCAATTAGACCGTGTTGAGCCAGCGATCTTCGCAAAACCAACTAACTATGGTTTCATTCCACAAACTTTAGACGAAGATGGCGATGAGTTAGACGTTTTATTATTAACTCGCCAACCACTTGCAACTGGTGTATTCCTTGAAGCAAAAGTAATTGGTGTAATGAAATTCGTTGATGATGGCGAAGTGGACGATAAAATCGTTTGTGTGCCAGCAGATGATCGCGACACCGGCAATGCATACAACAGTCTTGCAGATGTACCTGCGCAATTAATCAAACAAATTGAATTCCACTTCAATAACTACAAAGCATTGAAAAAACCAGGTTCAACAAAAGTGACTCACTGGGGCGATGTAGAAGAAGCGAAAGAAGTGATTCGTGAATCTATCAAACGTTGGAATGAACGTTAATTTTTCATGTTAATGAATAAAAAGGCATCAAATTGATGCCTTTTTATTTATCTATGAGCATGAGCAAAAGTGCGGTCAACTTTGACCAACCCAAAAGTTGGACCAAACTCTTAACTTAGGTTGTTTCAGGAATCTGTGGCAAATTCACGGCTTCCACTGAGCCTAACGCTTTGGCTTTTTGATAAAATGCTAACTTGTATTCCAGTAAGTTTAAATAGCGTTTTAATTTAGCAATTTGGCACTTCACATTTTCTGTTTGGCTTTCAAATAATGCAAGACGTTCGTCAATGGTATCGTCGCCGATGATGGTACATTCCGCAAAACGTTTAATATCTTTTAAGCTCATTCCTGTATTTTTCAAGCATTGTAATAAACTCAACCATTGCCAGTCGTTATCTGTAAAACGGTGATTACCGTGTTCATCGCATCCAACGTTAGGCAATAAGCCTTCTTTGTCGTAAAAGCGTAAAGTGTGGGCAGAGATACCGATTTTTTCAGCAGCTTTAGCGGTGGCGTAAGTCATTTCCCTTCCTTATAAATAAAAAGTTGCAATCTCGTGCGGCGGTTGCATTCGCACCAAATCAACCCTTATAAATTGTGGAAATTGACGTAGAAATGCCACGCAAAGGCAAGGTGTTAATTCGTAACACTCACACGGGCGTGTGCCATACTGATGCATTTACGTTATCAGGAAGCGATCCTGAAGGCGTATTCCCAGTAGTGCTTGGGCACGAAGGTGCGGGTGTAGTTGTTGCTGTGGGTGAAGATGTGTTAAGTGTAAAACCAGGCGATCACGTTATTCCGCTTTACACTGCAGAATGTGGCGAATGCGAGTTTTTGCCGTTCAGGTAAAACCAACTTATGCGTTTCAGTGCGTGATACGCAAGATAAAGGCTTAATGCCGGACGGCACGACGCGTTTTTCTTATCAAGGTCAGCCGATCTATCTCTATATGGGCTGTAGTAATGTGCTAGCAATGTTGGAATAGAGAGAAGGTTTTTATCCAGATATCGGCTATACAAAATCTGCACCTTAATTAGTTGATTGCTTAGTTCAACTAATTAAGGTGCAGATTTTTTGTCTGATGCTTATATATTATTTTACTATTTCAAATGCAAGGTTTCTAAATACATAGTTACCAATTTGCACTTCCATTCCATATTTACCAATTGGATCTGATTTACCAAATTTCCAACAACGGGTAATATTTTCTTTATCTTTTGCAATCACATCACCAATAATTAAGAACTCTTTTTTGTCTTCCGATGCAGTAACGCTCATTCCTTCAGAGGCAAAATTGGTTGGTGCTGGTGCATAAAATGCTTCAGCAATGCGTACTCGGCCTGTTAATGGCACATTGAGAGAGCTCCAACAGAGTTGTTGATTTTGACTTCTTGAAATTTGAGTTCCTTTTACAAGGCTGGGTGATTTTGAGCTAACATCATACACATTTAAAACAACTGCAGGCTGACCATTTATTGGATCTTTAGCAGTAGATGTGGTTTCTGTTTTAGGTGCAGCCATTACACTAGCAGAAATAAGTGCTAATGTTGCAATCATCATTTTTTTCATTTAATTCCCTCCGTTTGATCTAATTGATTTTGTTGATATTTTTTCTCTTAACTGATTCGCAATAATTTGAATTGCTTGTCCCATACTGATGCCTTGTTTTGCAAGTTTCTGGATTTCTTCAACCGCTTCTTGTTGTTGCTCATGCTTTAATGAAATTAGTGCATTATCCATTTTGTTTCTCTTTTTGTCTAATTAAAAATCAGGAAAACTCGAATTAAAGAACTGAAAAAGCCTTTGCCATTGGTCATCAAGCGGTGCTTTTATCGTGATTTTTTGCGAAGTTTTCGGATGAACGAAACGCAAAAAATGCGAATGTAACATCAATCAATTTACGCCTGAGTGTTCACTTAAGGCACCGTTTTGATGTAAGTCACCATATTTAGTATCGCCCATAATCAGGTGGAAAAGGTGCTTCAAGTGCCGTCTTAGCTGATGTTTTCGCCCCGTTTGCGGGAAAAGTTCGACCAATGAATAACGTGCCGTTTGATGCTTGCCCACAGGGTAAGGTATTTCCACTGCTGCTAAACTTTGATAATCGGTAATCGCCTCTTTCGATTCCTTTTCCTGCGAAAATTTATCCGCCACTTTATCTAAAATCACTTTGAGCGGATACGCTACTCTGGCTTGTCCTTGTAAATAACCTCGAACCACCGCCAAATAACCTTTTTCCATTTGATAATTTTCGAATAATTCACACATCCTTTTCGCCATTTTGCTATTCAAGGCAAACAGCAATACGCCCGAGGTGGGGCGATCTAAACGGTGTAGCGGGAAAACATGCTGACCAATTTGATCCCGTATTCGGCAGACCATCAAGTGATTGTGGTTGCCCCCGATACCAGCCCTCGCGGAGAGCAAGTGCCGAACGATGTGGCTTACGATTTAGGGCAAGGTGCGGGCTTTTATCTTAATGCGACCGAGCAGCCTTGGGCGATGAATTATCAAATGTATGATTATATTTTGAACGAGTTGTCCCGTCTGATTGAGGAAAATTTTCCTACCAACGGCAAACGTTCCATTATGGGACATTCAATGGGGGGACACGGTGCCTTGGTATTAGCATTACGAAACCGGGAACGTTATCAAAGTGTTTCTGCCTTTTCGTCCATTTTGTCGCCAAGTCTTGTGCCTTGGGGAGAAAAAGCTTTTACTGCTTATTTAGGGAAAGATTGTGAAAAATGGCAGCAATATGATGCCAACTCGCTCATTCAACAAGGATATAAAGTGCAAGGTATGTGTATTGATCAGAGCTTGGAAGATGAGTTTTTGACAACATAATTACTTACCGAAGATTTTATTGAAACCTGTCGTGCAGCAAATCAACCGCTCGATGTGCGTTTCCACAAAGGCTACGATCATAGCTATTACTTCATCGCCAGTTTTATTGGTTAGCATATTGCCTATCATGAGGCATTTTTGAAGTAACCAAAAAAAGTGCGGTCAAAACTGACCGCACTTTTGTCTTATTGAATATCGTTAAAAAGAGAAGCGTAATTCTGCATTCACATTATTGGCTTTGGTATCGTGGTTGTAAGCACCTTGATAGCCCACTTTCACACTGAATGTCGGCGTGAATTGCGCTTGTAATGCCACACCTGTCGTGACGACATTTTTCAATTCTTTACCATAAAGATTCGCGACACCTTGATTATTGATTACCAAGCTGCCTTCAGCGGCTTTATCTTTATGGAAACGATGATAAGCTACATCGCCTAATAGATTTAATTGAACGCCACCAATTGCAAATGGAATAGATGGACGTAAACCTACAGAGGTAATGATTAAATCACGATTGTTGTCTTTTAACTGCACTTCGTCTTTTGTCATACCTTTGTTTTTGATATGCATATAGCTTACGCCAGCATAAGGTTCAATCGCAAAATGTTCCCCTTTTAAGCCAGTGTAGGCAAGTTCAGCAAAGACATTTTGTGTTTGGTTATGGCTTTTCACACCTTGTGCAAATTCAGCACGTTGTTCGTGTTTTCCCCAGCTTTGAATAAAGCCAATTTTTGGTGTTAATACGTTGAAACGATGTTCAGCTGTTAAGCCTAAATGTATAGCACGATCTTTCGAAGTGCGGTCAATTTTGTGGCTATTTTGTGTTGAGCCGACAAATACACCTAAATGTTTGTTTGTATCAATGGTTGCATCAATACCCACAAGTTGATTGTACGCATGGCTGCTTAAACTATCCGTGCTGAAGTGGGTGAAGGTGCCACTTGTCCAAATTTGTGTACCTGCATTAAGTTGAGCTCTTACTGCACCTGGTTGAGCAAGTTGCTGACGAATCAATAAACCATTTAACACGTTGTGTTGTTGAGCTGCGAGATCTTCATCATAGCTTAAACGAGCAAAAGCTTGGCGAGCATTCTCTTTTGTTCCCCAAATAAGGCTTTGGTAAGCCGGTCTGTTTGTCGCTGCATCTAATGCATTGGCGATAGCCACTTCATTTTCAGTGGTTGCTGCAGATGAAAGGGCTTTTTTATGAACGGTTACTTTCAGCGTATTTGCATTACTTTCATTTTTAACGGCAAAGAAATCATAAGTGCGAGGTGTTTCAACTATCGCATTTTCAGCTCCTACAAATGAGCCAGTACCTTGTACTGACACTGCTTTTTGTGGATTTTGTTGTAATTGAGGCAGAATTTCTTCGTCAAATTTATTTGGCACTAAAATAGAGCCGTCGGCAAAGGTTGCATTGACGTTAGCAATACCATTATTCAGTAAGAAATGACCACCTTTTTCCACTGTTGCGGTAACCGTTTTCGCGGTGCTGGTTAAGGTTTTGGTGACAAATCCATTATCACTTGGTTTAGTGACTTCTGCTTTCGGTAATACTTCCAATGTTGTACCTTGTTTCACAATAACTTGCTGTGTAGAACCAAGAGATTGATTTAACCCTGAAAGCTGACCTTCATTCACAGTAATTTCACCAGTGAAGCTGTTATTACCGGTGAGGATTAAGGTGCCAGTCCCATTTTTAGTGAGTGCGCCAACATAGCCTTGTGCGGCACGTTCATTACGAGCGGCTTCACGCGCTAAACCTACTTGATATTCTGCTTTTTCTTCAGCTGTCGCTCCTGCATGATTTTGCATTAATGCTTGTAATTCAGCTTTGCGTGTTGTCCAAGTTGCCGCTTCAGCTTGATCTTCGACTTGACGTGTTTTGATGGCTTTATCGCTAATATCATTTGACCAAACATCATTTTGATTGAGGTTGATTTCCACGTTTCCTAAGAATTGACCTGGGCCAAACATGGCTTTGCCAAGATCTAAAATCCCCCACCCCCAAACGTTACTCGGTATACCTTGTTCAGTTTCCCAACGTTCTAACGGTTTACCTTCAAGCCCTTTACGAAGCGTGGTTTGTCTTGCTGTGGTTAGCATGACATCACGCGCTTGATTGGTTGTCATGTATGGATAGCGAGAAAGAATGACACCTAATGCACCACTTACGTGTGGGGCAGCCATTGAAGTACCACCAGCTGATTTGTAAATAGGGTCACCATAAGTATTGTTGTCTTGTAATTGAATGTAGGAGGAATAGATGTTGGCGGATGGAGCCGCAATCGTCCACCATTTTGAATGGCCGGCGAGGTTAAATTCTTGAATATCTGCGCCTGCTTTTTCATCACTCACATCTCCATTTGAGTCATTCGGATAGCCTTCACCGCCGACTTGACCGGTGACGTTTACCCAGTATTTTTCTGCATCAGGTCTGAAATAAGGCAACATCGCACGCGTAAAGGACTCAGCCATCATACTGCGGTTACCCGCGGTAAAGACTTGAATTACTTGTTTATTTTTTGCCACTTCATAAGCCGCATCAACAAAGTTTTTCTCACCACTGGTCACAAATTGATAATAAGCTTTTTCAGCCTCGCCTAAGTTACTTAAATAAATATGTGCCGCAGGACTGGAAATTGGCTCAGGTGCTTTTGGTACATCATAATATTGCACGCCATATTCAGGCACATCACGCCAATCATATTTTGGTTTATAGCCTAAGGCACCAGCAAAGGATGAATTGACACGACGGTTTGAACCCCAACTGTTATTAATCACTTTTGCTCCGGCATCTGCTAGGGCAGAGTAGCCTTGTAAGAAGAAACTATAGTCTTGATTTGGACCATAGGTCATGTTGTCGTTACCACCGGTATTAGCAGAATACAGATTAGCGCCGAATGCTACACCGTGCATCTCGTTTCCATCACGCGTTGCCGCCATTGTCCCGCCAACATGGGTACCATGAGCATCATTGGTATATTTATGCCACGAGCCGTCAATATTGAAGGCTTCGCCTTTAGTGAAAATGCCATTATCTGTTTTATCAAAATTACGTTTGCCGTTTTTTACGGGTTCGTTTTTATTGATTGGGCCATTTCCCACCGATGCATCGGGATAACGCATGCCATCTTTACTATAAGTCCCTTCTGTTTTTACAACGTGGATTCGACCGTCTTGAAATTCAGGGTGGTTTAATAGCACACCTGAATCCATCACGCCAATTTTTACGCCTGAACCATTAAAGCCAAGAGCATAAGCCGTGGAAGCATTCATTGAGGTTAAGCCCCAGTCTTTGAGGTATTCAGCGCTTTCCCAGCTTTTGGTATTACCTGCTTGGCCTTGTTCAGAATAAGCGGTTGCATTGGCGGCATACCAACCAACGAGTAATGCAAGTGCAGTTTTTTGAAGTTTCATGTTGTCTTCCTTTATCTTTTGATTTTCGTAGGCTATTATTCGCCTCATCGAGAGGTGCTTCAATGACCAAAATCAAATTCCTATAGAAAAATGTTTATTCTGTGACAACGATCACACCAAAGTGCGGTCAAAAGAGGGGATAAATTTATGTATCGTAGAAATCAATGTTATAATTCGCGAACAAAAATAATTAAGGAGTAACTCATGGCTATTTTAGTAACGGGTGGTGCTGGCTATATCGGTTCACACACCGTAGTGGAATTATTAAATGCAAATAAAGATGTCGTGGTATTGGATAATTTATGCAATTCATCGCCAAAATCTTTAGAACGCGTCAAAGAAATCACGGGCAAAGACGTGAAATTTTATGAAGGCGATATTTTGGATCGTGCTTTATTACAAAAAATCTTTGCTGAAAACAGCATTCAATCGGTAATCCATTTTGCAGGTTTAAAAGCCGTGGGAGAAAGTGTCCAAAAACCCGCTGAATACTACATGAATAACGTCGCAGGCACGATTGTTCTCATTCAAGAAATGAAAAAAGCAGGCGTGTGGAACTTTGTATTTAGTTCATCTGCAACGGTTTATGGTGATCCGGAAATTATTCCAATTACAGAAGATTGCAAAGTGGGCGGTACAACCAACCCTTACGGAACCTCTAAATACATGGTGGAACAAATTCTGACCGATGTTGCGAAAGCTGAACCACAATTTAGCATGACGATTTTACGTTATTTCAATCCAGTAGGCGCTCACGCAAGCGGCTTGATTGGTGAAGATCCAAATGGTATTCCAAATAACTTATTACCTTACATCAGCCAAGTTGCGATCGGTAAATTACCGCAACTTTCGGTATTTGGTAGCGATTATGATACTCATGATGGCACAGGTGTACGTGATTATATTCACGTGGTGGATTTAGCGATTGGTCACTTAAAAGCATTAAATCGCCATGAAAATGACGCAGGTTTACACATTTATAACTTAGGTACAGGTACCGGTTATTCTGTGCTTGATATGGTGAAAGCGTTTGAACAAGCGAACAATATCGAAATTCCGTATCGTCTTGTTGCGCGTCGTCCAGGCGATATTGCAACCTGCTATTCCGATCCAAGTCTTGCTGCAAAAGAGTTAAATTGGACAGCAGAACGTGGTCTTGAGCAAATGATGAAAGATACTTGGAATTGGCAAAAAAATAATCCGAAAGGATACCGAGATTAATCTCACTCTTATTGGGCGGAGTATCATTCCGCCCTTAATATTTTAATCAGATAAAACACGCTCAAAAATAACCGCACTTTATGTCAGAACAATCCCTTTCTAGTCAAATATTTACCCGCAAAATGCTGATCTGTGTCTTCACTGGATTTAGTTCGGGTTTACCACTTTTCGTGTTATTGCAAATGTTGCCTGTATGGTTGACAGATAAAGGGCTTTCCGTTGAATTAATCGGTGCATTGACAGGGGTGATGGTGCCATATGGTTTGAAGTTTTTATGGGCGCCATTATTAGACCGCTATTTCCCGCATTTTTTAGGGCGTCGCCGTAGTTGGTTATTGATTTCTCAAATGGTTTTGCTGATTTCCCTTTATGCGATAAGTCAGTTTGATCCCGTGGCTGAATTAAGTACAGTGGCTAAAATTGCCACATTCATTGCCTTTTTCTCAGCGACACAAGATATTGTACTCGATGCTTATCGTCGTGAAATTTTAACGGACAATGAATTAGGATTGGGAAACACCATTCATATCAATGCTTATCGTGTTGCAGGCTTAATTCCAGGTGGGCTATCGCTTTATTTAGCGACAATTTATCCATGGGAAACCGTCTTTTTATTGACCGCACTTTGTATGCTAGTGGGCATATTTATGACGCTCTTTTTAGCGAAAGAACCAAACATTGCACAGGTCGATCGTGATCAACCTTTCTATATGGTGTTTTGGATACCGCTGAAAGAGTTCTTCCAACGTAAAGGTGTTGCCCAAGCGATCGGTTTTTTACTCTTTTTGTTCTTGTATAAATTTGGTGATTCATTTGCTACCACGTTACAAACGAAATTTGTCTATGACATGGGCTTTGAAAAAGAACATATTGCGTTGGTGGTAAAAAGTACCTCACTTTGGGCAAGTATCTCAGCCGGTCTCGTGGGTGGCGTGATTATGTTGCGCTTAGGCATTAATCGTGCATTATGGGTATTTGGTTTTATCCAATTAATCACTATTGGTGGATTTATTTGGTTAGCGGCATTTGGGCATTTTGACCCAATTGGCGCCGCAGAACTTTGGAAATTAGGTTTCGTGATTGCGGGGGAATATATCGGTGTCGGTCTGGGTACTGCTGCCTTTGTCGCCTTTATGGCCCGTGAAACCAATCCACTTTATACTGCTACTCAGTTAGCCTTATTTACCAGTCTTTCTGCTTTACCGAGTAAAGGGCTTGGTATGTTATCGGGTTACTTGGTTAAGGCAGTAGGCTACTATCATTTTTTCTGGATTTGTTTATTCCTCGCTATCCCAGGAATGATTTGTTTATTCTGGGTGGCACCATGGAATGAAAAAGGAAATGAAAAAGCTTAAAATAAAATAAAGCGCGGTCAAAATTAACAGTAAAATCATTTGACCAAACAAGGCTTTAACGGTATTTTAAACGGGGCTATTATTTATTGGAGATTTGTATGAAAATTATTCTTTTAGGTGCACCAGGTGCAGGAAAAGGCACACAAGCACAATTTATTATGAACAAGTTTGGTATCCCACAAATTTCAACAGGGGATATGTTCCGTGCCGCGATTAAAGCTGGGACAGAATTAGGCAAACAAGCAAAAGCATTAATGGATGAAGGGAAATTAGTACCGGATGAATTAACTGTTGCGTTAGTAAAAGATCGTATTTCTCAACCAGATTGTGCAAATGGTTTCTTATTAGATGGTTTCCCACGTACGATTCCACAAGCGGATGCGTTAAAAGAGTCAGGCGTGAAAATTGATTACGTTTTAGAGTTTGATGTGCCGGATGAAGTGATCGTTGAACGTATGAGTGGTCGTCGTGTTCACCAAGCGTCTGGTCGTTCTTATCACATCATTTACAACCCACCAAAAGTGGAAGGTAAAGATGATGTAACGGGTGAAGATTTAATTATCCGTGCCGATGATAAACCAGAAACTGTGTTAGATCGTTTAGCGGTTTACCACAAACAAACCAGCCCATTAATTGATTATTATCAAGCTGAAGCAAAAGCAGGTAATACGCAATATTTCCGTTTAGATGGTACTCAAAAAGTGGAAGCTGTAAGTCAAGAGTTAGATAAAATCTTAGGTTAAAATAGACTGGAAACTGACCGCACTTTGAAGATTAAAGTGCGGTTAATTTTTCAAAAGGATTTTGAGATCGTAAATTGAGATCGTATTTGGGGACATTATGAGCAAGAAAAGAACAATAGCATTGACGATTTCGGCTATCGCATTGGCACTTGGGATCGGCGCACAATTTTACACCAATCATAAAATCGATCAGGTATTAAAAAATTTCCCTTATTCTTTGGATAACCAAGCAACATTAAATGTGACACAAACTGCGAAAAACTTTTTTATTCGAGAGTTAATCTTTAGTGTAAAAGATAGCGATGCGAAAAGCACAAATGTGATTTCAACTAAGCTCACCGCACTGCCTTTCTTCATTACAGCGGAGTCTCAGTTATCTGATCAATTAGTTCGTCAATTAAATAAAACATTAAATATCACGATTGATAAAAACACGATTAATAGTAAATTTTCGCCGGTAGGGGATTATTTACAGTCTGATATTTTGACGGAATTCCGTGATTTTGCGAATAAGTCCCAAAACCTTTCTATTGGTCTTCATTTCTTAAAAAATAAAGAAGTTGAGCTAAAAACAAACTTAAGTGGTTTTAATTACGATAAAGACACGAAACTTGAAGAAATTGAGGGTGAAGCTCGCCTTGTGCCTGTTGGAGCAAATCAATATGACCTATCAAGTATTGACTTAACCGCGAAAAATGCCGAAGTGGCATTGTTAAATGGGGAAAATACACATGTTTATTTTAAAAATGCCACTTATCATTTTGATGTGAAACCTGGAGAATCAGATAAACGTGATCTAAGTACAAAATTTAGTAGTGATATTTTACGCATTGCCAATAAAAGCCGTACGACAGAAGAAAGCCAAGCAACAGCAGGTGGTTTGAATTTATTGATTAAACAAAATGGCGTGCCAAGTGCGGTCAATTTTCATCATGAATTTAAAAAATTAAGTGATGGCTCATTAGATATTAAAGACGGCGTCAATTTGTTAACGAAAATTTTTACACAAAACGATCGTTTTGATGGTTCATTATCGGTACTTTCTGTCAATGTGCCTAAAAATAATCAACCTTACTTTAACTTACAAAATGCCAGTCTTGAACTTAAGTTGGCGAATACAGATTTAACCAAAGCCAATGTGGATTTCAAATTAAATGTTGAAAGTGTGAAACAAACTCCTGCCGATGAAGAGCGTAAATGGGAAGCTAAAGGCGGTAAAGTTAATATTCAGTTAGATGATTACAACGTGGCAAACGAATTGGCGTTTGTACCGTTTTTATTAGATGCTTTTGCTGAGAAAGAGGCACCGTCAAAAGACAATAAAGACTTCTTGAATGCCAAAGATAAATGGGTGAGAGAATTTAGTGGCAAAACCAATATTGAGGCCGCATTAAAATCATTTAATATGGCCGATCTAGTGCTTGATGACGTATCAGCCAGTGATAAGACGGAAACATTAGACAATGATCAATATAATGAACATATCACATTGTCTGCGAATAAAGCGAGTTACCCAAGTGCAGGTTTCGAATTTGAAAAATTAGCGGTTGATGCACCATTTAAAATTAATCACAGCAAAGCGCATTTATCAGCAAGATTTTGCTCAGCACCGTTTTATGGGGCCTTATGCAGCACACATTTAACGTCAGCAACATTTGATAAATACATCAAAAATTCATGGAAAGAGCTTGATTTAATTGTTGATAATGCAACGTTGAATTTAAATCTAAATACTTATCCAGAGACTAATGCTTATTCTGTTAAATTGGAAGTGAGTGGTATTGTGCCTCAAGTGCCCGAAGATGATTCATCAGACATGATTCCAGATAATATTGAAGGCACATTTAATCTGACATTAAGTAAAATGTTGTTTGATGATCAAAATGAAAAAGCCTTAGCCATTAAGGAAAATTCATACTTTTGGCAATATTTAAGTAGCTTTGTGAAACATGATGGAAAACTTCACCGAGAATTTGTAGAAGAAGGTGATAATTACGTTTCTAGAGTGGAAAAAACGGAAAATGGCTACTTAATTAATGGTCGTACGCTTGAAGATCTTCGTCAAGAAAGCATGATGGAGACTGATGAGGGCGAGGAAGGAAAGCCGGAAGCGACTGACTAGCTGTAAAAGATAATATAAAAAATGACCGCACTTGAGATTAAAAGTGCGGTCATTTTTTTAGCTGTTTTAATTACTTCACTAATCCACCACTTGCTTGCAAATCAGCATGGTAAGAAGAGCGAACAAATGGACCACAGGCCGCGTGTTCAAAGCCCATTGCATTGGCTTTATCACGGAATTCATCGAACTCAGCTGGTGGCACATAGCGCGCAACCGGTAAGTGATGGCGACTTGGTTGGAGATATTGGCCCAGTGTAAGCATGGTGACGCCATTCGCACGTAAGTCTTCCATTACTTCAAGAATTTCTTCGTTGGTTTCACCTAATCCCACCATTAAGCCTGATTTAGTTGGAATGTTTGGGAACATTTCTTTGAAATCATGAAGCAATTTTAAAGACCATTGATAATCGGCACCTGGACGAATTTCTTTATATAAACGTGGTACATTTTCCAAGTTGTGGTTGAACACATCTGGTGGATTGTCTTTTAATTTTTCTAAGGCTTGAGTAATACGTCCACGGAAATCCGGAACCAAAATCTCAATTTTGATGCCAGGGTTTAATGCACGCACTTCTTTTACACATTCAGCAAAATGACCTGCACCACGATCAGGTAAATCATCGCGGTCTACAGAGGTAATCACCACATATTTCAACTTCATATCTTGGATAGTTTCAGCTAATTTACGTGGTTCATCCGGATCGGGCGGTAATGGTTTACCATGTGCAACGTCACAGAAAGGGCAACGACGAGTACAAATTGCCCCCAGAATCATAAAGGTTGCCGTACCATGGTTAAAGCACTCGTGTAAATTTGGACAAGACGCTTCTTCGCAGACAGAATGTAGGCCATGACGACGCATCCCGTTTTTGATGGTCTCGATCTTTAATGAGCTAGATGGCAATTTGATTTTCATCCATTCCGGCTTTTTCAATAATTCTTGATTAGGATCGATGTTTTTAACAGGGATGATTGATGTTTTGGCTGCATCGCGGTATTTTACGCCGCGTTCCATTTTAAAAGGCGTTGACATTGTTCTTTCCTAAAGAAAAATGCCTGATTCAGGCATTTTTTATGTGTTATAAAAGTGAATGTTATAAATTTGTAACATTATAGCCCAAAAGTTCGGCAAAGTGTTTAATTAATTTGGGGGAAACCTTGTCAAGTGTCGCCTCTTCTTTACCGATAAAGTCAGCAAGTTGACACATTTCAAGTCCTGCATAGCCACAAGGATTAATGCAATGGAAGGGATTGAGATCCATATTGATATTAAATGCCAAACCGTGGAAAGAGCACCCTTTACGGATACGTAAACCTAATGAACAGATTTTTTTGCCGTCAATATATACGCCTGGTGCATCGGGTTTTGGATAACCTTCAATGCCATAGTCTGCGAGGGTTTTCACGACAGATTGTTCAAGTGCGGTCACTAATTGACGAACATTTAAATGTTCATGACGTTTAATATCAATGAGTACATACATCACCTGCTGACCTGGGCCATGATAAGTAATTTGACCGCCACGATCTGATTGAACAACAGGTATATTACTACTTTGTAATAAGTGCTCTGGTTTGCCTGCTTGGCCTTGTGTGAAAACAGGATGATGCTCAACTAACCAAATTTCATCAGTTGTTTCTGCATTTCGATTATCCGTGAATTCCTGCATTTTATGCCAGATCTCTTGATAATCTTGTAATCCTAATTGACGGACAATTAAATCTGTTTTTTTCATCTTAGATAACCATTTTGACACCTTCAACTTTAGCAAGCTCTTTGTAAAGCGTTTCTACTTGCTCAAAGTTTTGTGCCACGATATCAATTGAAACTGAATTATAAGTACCTTTACTACTGCGTTTTTCCTTTGGAATATAATCACCCGGTAAATATTTTTGTATCACCGCAACGATGTCTTGTGCTAAGTTCTCACGGTTAACACCTGCGACTTTAAATGTCATTGCAGCAGGGAATTCCATTAATTCTTTCAGTTTTTCATAATCATTTTCTGTTGTCATGTTAAATCCTTACTTAAGAGTAAGGTGCGTGAATCAGTTAAATTCACACACCTTACGAATTTATTGATGTGATATAAATGGGGAAGTGCGGTTAATTTTCAAGGTGTTTAGTTAAATAATCCTTTAACCGTTAACACTAACCAGTCCCAACCTTTACCTAAGAAACCGCCTTCTTGCACATCTTCTAATGCTTGAAGGTTCACAGTGGCGACATCTTTGCCGTCTAATTGATAAACGATTTTACCCACTACTTGGCCTTTTGTTAAAGGTGCTTGTAAGTACTTGTTATCTAATTCATAACGTGCTTTTAAGTCAGTTTGCTTACCTTTTGGTACAGTAATAAAGCCATCTTCTAAGACACCAAGTTTAACGTCACCTTTATCACCGTAGTAAACAGATTGTTTTGAAATTTCCTCGCCTGCTTTTTGGGTTTTTAATGTTTCAAAGTTAGCAAAACCCCATTGTAAGAGTTTTTTACTTTCTACTTCACGGCCTTTATAGGTTGGTACACCCATGACAACAGAAATCAAACGCATATTGTTTGGACTTGTTGCCGATGCGACAAGGTTATAGCCAGCTTGGCTTGTGTGACCGGTTTTCATCCCATCAACGTTAATGGTTTTATCCCATAATAATCCATTACGGTTAGGTTGTTTGATTTTGTTGAAAGTAAAGTCTTTTTCAGCGTAGATTTTATATTCTTCCGGTAAATCACGAATAATGTGTGCACCAATAATCGCCATATCACGTGCAGTTGAATATTGGTTTGGATCGTCTAAACCATGTGGTGTAGTGAAGTTAGTATTTTTTAAGCCAAATTGTTGAACGTATTTATTCATAGTATCAACGAAGTTAGCTATTGTGCCCGAAATATGTTCAGCCACTGCCACACAAGCGTCATTACCAGAAACAATGATAATCCCTTTGTTTAAATCACCTACAGACACTTGTTGATTTAAATTTAAGAACATTTTTGACGAATCAGGGAAATTTCTACCCCAAGCGGTTTCGCTAATCGTCACCATATCTTCATTGTGGATTTTACCTTGTTTTAATGTCGTACCAACCACGTAGCTAGTCATCATTTTTGTTAATGAAGCAGGGTATTGGCGTTGGTCTGGGTTAAGTGATGCAAGTACTGCACCAGAATTGTAATCCATTAAAACATAAGTTTGTGCATTCACTTCCGGTACTGCGATACCGTATTGAATATCCTCAGCAGCAGCAAATGTTGATGCTGCCATTAATCCTGAGCAGAGTACAATTTTTTTCAATTTTGCCGATTGTTTTAACATAGCATTTCCTTTAATAGCTTATTGGTTTTTATAAGTATAAACGATTACAGGTTGCCCATTGATCGTTTTTTGTAATTTTGTTTTTAATTGATTAATATCCGCTTGATCCGAAATTGGGCCAAAATGGATTTCGTAGTTTCGTCCATTTTGGTTAATTTCGGTTTTTATGTCATCTAATGCGAGCTTTGTGATGATGTTTTCTGCTTGATTTTTTGACGACAGCGCGAGTAGTTTTAACTTGAAGACAGTTTTTGCATCGCTTGTGCTGTCTGAGTTCTGATTTTTTTTTTCGCTATTTTTATTGATGGCTAAACGATCACTGGCTTCTTGCGTTTTAGCATGCTTAGCGAGTGTTTTAGCACCTGCACCTGAAATTTGACCTTGATTATCTACATGTAATGCTTCAATTCTAACATGTCCCGTTCCACGAGCAATAAGCCCCAATTCTTTAGCTGCAGAATGTGATAAGTCGATGATACGTTTCTCACTAAACGGACCTCGATCATTAATCCGTACAATCACTTTGCGATTATTGTGTAAGTTTGTGACAACCGCATAAGAGTTTAAAGGCAATGTTTTATGTGCAGCTGTAAAAAGTGATGAATCGTAGCGTTCACCATTGGCTGTTTTTCTTCCATTAAATTTATTGTGATAATAACTTGCGGCGCCTTCTTTTGAATAGTTTTTTGATTCATCCCCTTGTGTAGTATAAGTTTTGCCGTTTACTTCATAACTTTGTGGTGTAGGAATAGTTGTTTTTATAGATAAAGAATCCCCTTGGATGCCATACATTTTTGGGGTATCAGCAAAGCTAGATAAACTAAATCCCATAATTAATGTGAAAAGTGCGGTCGTTTTTAAGATGTTTTTTAATTTCATACTTATTACTGTCAATATTATTGCTGTATTCCTATAAGAAAGCCAAAAAGGAAATTAGTTCCCTTTCATAAAGCGAGGTTTGTGAGTATGAATGGACATCACTAAACCAAAGCTCGCCATGATAGCGACATAAGAGGTGCCCCCATAGCTAAAGAGAGGCAGAGGCACACCAACCACGGGCAAAATACCGCTCACCATACCAATATTTATGAAAACATAAACGAAGAATATCAGTGTGGTAGCACCAGCAAGAATACGCCCGAAAGAGGTTTCTGCATTTACCGCAATCATTAAGCCACGGATAATAATAAACAAATAAATTGCCATCAGAATAAGAAAGCCGACCATTCCATGTTCTTCACTCATCACGGCAAAAATAAAATCAGTGTGTGGTTCAGGCAAAAATTCTAATTGGGATTGTGTCCCTTGCATCCATCCCTTGCCTGATATACCGCCTGAACCGATAGCAATTTTGGATTGCAAAATATGATAACCCGCCCCAAGAGGATCTTTCTCTGGGTCAAGTAAGGTTAATACACGCATGCGTTGGTAGTCATGCATTAAATACATCCACATGATAGGAATAAATGCCGCTAAGCCAACTACTGCAGCAAGAATAAGCCACCAACTCATTCCTGCTAAGAATACCACGAATAAGCCCGATGCACTAACCAGAATTGATGTACCCAAGTCAGGTTGGATGGCAACAAGTAAAGTTGGCACCATAATCATAGCGATAGCAATAAAGGTTTCGCTCATTTTAGGTGGTAATGGGCGATTACCTAAATACACGGCGACCATTAATGGCACCGCAAGTTTTACAATTTCAGACGGCTGAAAGCGAATAAAGCCGAGATCTAACCAACGCTGTGCTCCTTTACTGGTTGTGCCGAAGGCATCAACCAAAATCAGCATAATAAAACCAACCAAATATAAATAAGGAGCCAGGCGCTGATAAAATTTAGGGGGAAGCTGTGCCATAATCATCATGACAACAAAACCTAATATGACCTGAATGATACGGTTTTGGAACATGACTTCACTCGCGCCAGATGCACTATAAAGCACAAGCATACCATAGGCAGTAATGGCAGCTAAACCAATAAATAATAAGAAATCAATATGTAAGCGTTGCCATAATCGCAAGCATAAAGGTACTTTTTCTTCCATTATTCATTCTCACTTGGTTGGGGTTCTTGCGTTGGTACGTCTAACTCAGTTTGGTCCGTCATCTTTTCTTTTTCAGCATTTTGTTGACGTTCAATTTGCGGCAAGCGCTTATTTAGATAGAAATCCATAATTTGACGCACAATTGGCGCAGCATTGCTTGAGCCGCCACCTGCATTTTCTAAAATAATCGTGACAACTAATTTCGGATCTTCGTAAGGTGCATAAGCAGTGAACCAAGCATGGTCATGCAATTCTTTTTTCAAACCAGCCGCATTATATTTTTGGTTTTCTTTTAAGCTGAAAACCTGCGCAGTACCGGATTTCCCTGCTACATGGTAATTCGTGCCGATAAATGCTTTTCGTCCAGTCCCCGCACCTGAATTCACCACATTGAACATACCTCGCTTAGCTGCGTCCCAATAAGCTTGTTTAGGATCGGTAATATCTTCATATAAAAGTGGGTCTTGATAGGGCTCAATGGTGGCACCTTCAACTGATTTCATTAAATGTGGTGTATGAATTTTACCGTTATTGACTACAATAGAGGTCGCTTTTGCCACTTGTAATGGTGTCGCTGTCCAATACCCCTGCCCAATACCCACTGAGATTGTATCGCCTTGTACCCAAGGTTTTTTATAACGTTTTTGTTTCCATTCTTTACTCGGCATATTAGCCGTGGCTTCTTCTTGAATTTCGATCCCTGTCGGCATACCAAACCCAAAACGTTTCATCCACATGGAGAAACGATCAATCCCTAAATTAAAGGCGGTTTGATAGAAGAAGGTATCCGATGATTCAGTAATAGCTTTGTTTAAATCCGTATAACCATGCCCCGTTTTTTTCCAATCTCGGAAACGTTTTGTTGAGTTTGGCAATGTCCAGTAGCCTGGGTCAAAAATCGTGGTGTTAGGTGTAATCACCCCTTCAGTTAATGCCGCAACAGCAACGAATGGTTTTACCGTAGAGGCTGGTGGATAGACACCTTGTGTCGCACGACTATAAAGCGGTCGAGTAGGGTCTTCGAGTAAACGTTTATAATCACTAGAAGAAATACCATCGACGAATAAATTATTGTCATAGCTTGGTGTTGAAACCATCGCTAATACGCTGTTATCTTTCGGATCAAGCACAACAACAGCGCCTTTTTGACCTGAAAGGAGCGACATAATATAGCGTTGAAGGGTAAAATCGATGGTCAGATGAATACTTTTACCCGCTTTGGCTGGTTGTTCACGTAGTTTACGAATAACTTTACCACGGTTATTAATTTCAACCTCTTCGAAACCGGTTGTACCATGGAGTTGTTCTTCGTAATAACGTTCAATACCCAGTTTCCCCATGTCCGTAGAACCGGAATAGTTAGCAAATTTCTCTTCTTTTTTTAGGCGCTCAACATCTCGGTCATTAATTCGTCCAACATAACCCAAAATATGGGTCATGGCTTCACCATATAGGTAATTTCGTTTGAAATAAGGACGTACATCAAGGCTTGGATATTTATATTGATTTACCGCAAAACGGGCAATTTGTTCTTCCGTTAGGCTGGGCTTGAGTAAAATCGGCGTATAGCGTGTACCACGACGACGCTCTTTTTTGAAATGTTCAATGTCTTCATCTGTGAGTCCCACAACATAGCGTAATTCTTCAAAAGTGCGGTCTAAATTTTCTGTTTTTTCTGGCACGATATATAAACCGAAAAAGGTGAGGTTTTCTGCCAGTAATTCGCCGTAACGGTCGTAAATTAATCCGCGAGTAGGAGGAAGCGGAAGTAATTTAATACGGTTACCATTAGAGCGAGTTTGATACATGTCGTAATTCACCACCTGAAGATGGTAAATATTGGCAAATAGCACGCCACTGAGAGCCAAAATACCGATCAATGCCACCAATGTTCGACGTGCAAACAAATTCCGCTCCGCTTTTTTATCGCGGATCGGTTCATTGGTTGGTGCAGAAAAGAATTTTTTTATATTCATCGGTAATGTAATACGTTATTCTCTGTGATAAGGATGGTTTGTTGTCAGTGACCAAGCACGGTATAAACTTTCTGCCACGACAACTCTCACTAATGGATGAGGCAGTGTGAGTGGTGATAGGGACCAACTTTGTTCTGCTGCTGCTTTGCATTCTGGGGATAAACCTTCAGGTCCGCCAATGAGTAAGCACACATCGCGACCATCATTTTTCCAACCCTCTAATTGCTCAGCAAGTTGTGGTGTTGTCCAAGGTTTGCCTGGGATATCTAATGTGACTACTTTGCCTTTTCCGCAAGCCGCGAGCATCGCTTTGCCTTCTTGCTCTAAGATGCGTTTAATATCCGCATTTTTTCCACGCTTGCCTGCAGGGATTTCAATAAGTTCAAAAGGCATATCTTTAGGAAAACGACGTTGGTATTCTTCAAATCCGGTGGTAACCCAAGCCGGCATTTTTGTGCCCACAGCGATTAATGTGATTTTCATCCTTTTCCCTTTTAAAACACAGTCAAAATTGACCGCACTTTATGCCCAAAGTTTTTCTAACTGATACATCTCACGTGCATCACGTTGCATAATGTGCACGATGGTTTGACCAAGATCCACCACGATCCAATCAGCCGTATTACGGCCTTCTTCACCAAAGGTCTCATAACCCGCTTTTTTACATTCTGCAATAAGGTTATCAGCCATCGCAGAGACTTGGCGGCTGGATGTACCAGTACAAATAATCATATTTTCAGTGATCGATGATTTGCCTTTTACATCAAAATGCACAATTTCAGTGCCTTTTAAATCATCGAGTTTATCAATTACAAATTCAACTAATGACATTTCTTTTCCTATTTAAATAAAGCGATGAATTCTATCATTGAATGAGGGAAAGGGGTAGGCTTGGAGCAGATTTTATTTGAATTGTTTTATGGTTGTAATGGTGCTTAGCATAAATATTGGGGCAGTTATTCTGCCCCAAGTTTGAAGGAGTTAAACCCATAATAGAATGGCTAATAATTGCGGTGAAATAATTCTCAAGAACATTGTGAGCGGATAGACTGTCGCATAGGAGAGTGCGGCAGCGCCGCTTCCTTCTTTCAGTTCATTGGCGAAAGCGAGTGCTGGAGGATCCGTCATCGAACCCGCCAACAGACCACAAAGTGAAAGGTAATTTAATTTCGCATATAAGCGGGCAATCACACCGACAATGATCAATGGAATAAGCGTAATAAAAATACCATATCCCATCCATTCAAGACCGGAACCATGAGTGAGTGTGTCAACAAAGCTACCACCAGATTTTAAACCGACTACAGCGAGGAAGAGCACTATACCAATTTCTCGCAATGCCAAGTTCGCACTCGGCGGCATAAACCAATAGAGTTTGCCGATAGAACCAATTCGAGCCAAGATTAACGCGACAACTAATGGTCCGCCCGCTAGCCCTAATTTCAATGCCACAGGGAAGCCTGGAATATAGAAAGGAATGGAACCGAGTAATACCCCTAAGCCAATCCCAATAAATACTGGCAACATTTGTACTTGTAACAGTTTCTGTTTGGCGTTCCCGATCACTGAAATGGCTTGGTTGAGAATATCAGTTTTACCCACCATGTGTAATACATCACCAAATTGAAGTGTTGTATGTGCAGTTGGTACTAATTCGACACCTGCTCGGTTTAAACGTGAAATGACTACACCGTATTTTTGATGAATGCCGAGATGACGAATCTGTTTTCCAAGCACTTTTTCATTTGTCACGACTACTCGCTCAGAGCGAATTTCTCCACTTAGGCTTGCGACTGGAACATCAACTTCTTCCCCGATAATCAGATGCATTTTTTTCAAGCCTTCAGGGTTACCAACTAAATGTAAAATATCATTAAGCTGAACATCGGTATCCGCTTTCGGCACAATAACAAGCTCACCTCGTTTCAATCGAGAGCAGACGACATCTTCATCATCAAAACCTGGAATTTCAATCAAATGGATGCCGTTGAGATTGGTATTGGTGACTTTTAGAGATAGGCTTTTGAGCGCTTCTTTATCGTTACCCGTTTCTTTTTCAAAATTTGCTGCTTCTTCATCCACTTTAATTTTAAAGAAAAGACGAATAAGCCACATAGAAAGCAAAATGCCACAAATCCCAAAAGGATAGGCCATCGCATAGGCCATCCCCATATTAGATGTCGTTTGCGACATCCCTAATTCAGAAAGAATTTGCTGACCCGCACCGAGAGATGGCGTATTGGTGACAGCACCAGAGTAAATACCAAGCGTCACATCAAGAGGAATATCTACAAGCTTATAAATGAGAGTCGTCACGAGTGCACCGAGTGCAACGATTAAGATCCCTAATCCATTTAAAGTTAAGCCTGATTTTCGTAAGGAAGAAAAAAATCCGGGACCGACTTGAATACCTATCGTATAAACAAACAGAATTAACCCGAATTCTTGTACGAAATGTAACGTATGGCTATCCAGTTTTATGCCATATTGCGTGGTAAAATGGGCAACGAAAATACCACCGAATAGCACGCCACCAATACCTAGTCCTACACCTTTAATTTTAAAATGCCCGATCCATAGACCAATGATGGCAACTAAGGCAAGTAAACCAATGGTAATCGCAGTTTCACTCATGTCGACCTCTAATTTATTAAAAATTTAACTATTTTGGATTATATCAACTTGATTTCTTACCCGCTTGTGACAAAGTCAAAAAATGTTATCTCCATCACATTTTTTCTTGCTTAAAAATAAACACCGCCTAAAATGACCGCACTTTTTAAATTTTATAGGTTGATTATGGATTACGCTCAAGAAGCCATTAATTCACTTTTATGGATAGTAAAAACATTAGCGATGACGGCTGTTGTGTTTAGCTTTGGTATTTTCTTATTAGTCCGTTTTACCCATTGGGGAAAACAATTTTGGCAATTTGCTGGTGGGTATCTTTCACCACGCCGAAGTATTAAACCTTTGCTATTTTTCTTATTAATTGTAGCGATGACATTGGTCAGTGTACGTATCAGCTTGGTGCATTCCGAGTGGTATAACAATATGTACACATCCTTGCAGGAATTTAATGAACCTGTGTTTTGGGATCAAATGGTGCTGTTTTGTGTGATTGCGACAAGCTCAGTGATTGCTGCATTGCTGAGCTATTATTTAGAGCAACGTTTTTCTATTGATTGGATCGAATGGTTGAATGGTCAGTTAGTAGATAAATGGATGGGGGACCGCGCGTACTATAAAACCCAGTATGTGTCTGCCAACTTAGATAACCCCGATCAACGTATTCAACAAGATGTGCAATCCTATGTTCGAACCACGCTCTCTTTAAGTACAGGAGTGATTGATGCCGTCACCTCCATGATTTCTTATACGATCTTATTGTGGGGATTAGCGGGACCAATGATGGTATTGGGTACTGAAATTCCACGCATGATGGTGTTCTTGGTCTTCGCTTATGTGATTATTACTACCGCGATAGCATTCCGTTTGGGACGTCCGTTAATTATGTTGAATTTCGTCAACGAACGTTTAAACGCTAACTATCGTTATTCTTTAATTCGTATCAAGGAATATGCGGAAAGTGTGGCCTTTTATGCGGGGGAGAAAGTCGAGAGTAGCCAACTTTATAAACAATTCGGCTCGGTGATCAATAATATGTGGGATATTGTTTATCGAACTTTAAAATTCTCTGGTTTTAACCTAGTGGTTAGCCAAGTTTCTGTTGTGTTTCCTTTGCTTATTCAAGTCGGTCGCTATTTTGAGAAGCAAATTAAACTTGGTGATCTTATGCAAACGCTACAAGTATTTGGTAAGTTGCATTCCAATCTTTCATTCTTCCGTAATTCTTACGATGGTTTTGCCGGATACAAAGCCACATTGGATCGTTTGACCGGCTTTGGTTATGCGATTGATATGGCTAATCGTCAATCTACCTCCTATTTACACGAACATGAAACTGACGTGATCTTTAAGGATTTAAGCATCAGTAATCCATTTGGAAAAACCTTAATTGAGAATTTAAATTTGATGCTGCCACAAGGTTCAACCTTATTAATTCAAGGTAATTCAGGCGTGGGTAAAACCACGTTATTGAGAACAGTAGCAGGGCTTTGGGCGTATTCTGAAGGGGATGTGTATTGTCCAACTCACCAACTTTTCTTATCGCAAAAACCTTATTTACCACAGGGTAGTTTATTGACTGCGTTGGCTTATCCGAATGAAGAAAAGGACTTTAATCGTGATGAGATGATTGAGGTGTTAAAACAAGTGTCTTTAGGGCATTTACAAGATCGTTTAGAGCAAGAGCAAGATTGGACACGTATTCTATCACTTGGTGAGCAACAACGTTTGGCTTTTGCTCGTTTGCTATTACACAAACCGAAAGTCGCATTCCTGGACGAAGCCACAGCGAGTATGGATGAAGGCTTAGAAGATACGATGTATCGTCTATTAAAAGAACGCTTACCTTATACAACCGTTATTAGCGTGGGACATCGTTCAACCTTGCAGGCTTTCCATCAGCAACAACTGATGATTTTAGGTAACGGTAAGTGGCAATTCACTGACCGAAATCAGGCATAAAACGCCACTAAAATTGACCGCACTTACCTTGTTAGAAAAAATAGCGAGGTAAGTGTAGAGGATCAAGGCAAAAAATCCTGTTATCAAGCTCGATTTTTTGGTACATTTAGCACAATTTTTTTCTATGCTCAGAAATGAGTAATTTTTCACCAAACTAATGACGGAATTCTTATGTTATTCAAAAAAATTCGTGGTTTATTTTCAAACGATCTTTCTATCGATCTAGGTACAGCAAATACATTAATTTACGTAAAAGGCCAAGGTATCGTACTTGATGAACCTTCAGTTGTGGCAATTCGTCAAGACCGTATGGGCGCATACAAAAGTATTGCGGCAGTAGGTAAAGAAGCAAAACAAATGCTTGGTCGTACCCCAAAAAGTATCGTGGCTATTCGTCCGATGAAAGATGGTGTAATCGCTGATTTCTCTGTGACAGAGAAAATGTTGCAATACTTTATCAAACAAGTACATAGCGGTAACTTCATGCGTCCTAGCCCGCGCGTACTCGTTTGTGTTCCTGCTGGTGCAACTCAAGTTGAACGTCGCGCAATCAAAGAATCAGCATTAGGTGCAGGTGCACGAGAAGTGTATTTAATTGAAGAGCCTATGGCGGCAGCTATCGGTGCAAACTTGCCAGTTTCTACTGCGATTGGTTCAATGGTCATTGATATCGGTGGTGGTACCACTGAAGTAGCGGTGATTTCTTTAAACGGTATCGTGTACTCATCTTCTGTACGTATTGGTGGTGACCGTTTTGATGAAGCGATCATCTCTTATGTTCGTCGTACTTTTGGTTCCGTTATTGGTGAGCCAACTGCAGAGCGTATCAAGCATGAAATTGGTACAGCGTACATTCAAGAAGGCGATGAAATTTTAGAGATGGAAGTGCACGGTCACAATCTTGCGGAAGGTGCACCACGTTCATTCAAATTAACTTCTCGTGATGTACAAGAAGCCCTTCAACAACCATTAAATGGTATTGTTGCAGCGGTACGTACAGCGCTTGAAGAATGCCAACCAGAACACGCCGCGGATATTTTTGAACGCGGTATGGTGTTAACGGGTGGTGGTGCCTTATTACGCAACATTGATATATTGTTATCAAAAGAGTGTGGCGTACCAGCAATCATCGCAGAAGAACCATTAACTTGTGTAGCTCGTGGTGGTGGTGAAGCAATCGAAATGATTGATATGCACGGCGGCGATATTTTCAGCGACGAAATTTAATTTCTAAAAGTGCGGTCAGAAAAATCGACGTTTTTAATTCGTCTGATTTTTTGACCGCACTTTTCCTTTCAACCCTAGGACAGTGAATGAAACCCATTTTTGGTAAAGCACCACCATTAGGTATTCGACTCGCATTAGCGGTGATTGCTTCGATGACACTCATTTTAGTTGATGGACAAACCTCATCAATGACAAAGGCGCGTAGTGTGATGGAAACTGCCGTTGGAGGATTGTATTACCTTGCGAATGGGCCAAGAACAGTTCTAGATGGTGTATCAAGCAACTTGGTTGATACCAATAAGTTACTCATTGAAAATAAAGTATTGCGTGAGCAATTGCGTGAGAAAAATGCTGATCTTTTATTATTGGATCAACTCAAAGTAGAAAACCAACGTCTTCGTTTACTGCTTAATTCGCCTTTACGCACAGATGAATACAAAAAAATTGCCGAAGTGCTTACCGCTGAAACTGATGTTTATCGTCAACAAGTGGTGATTAATCAAGGGGAACGTGATGGCGCTTATGTTGGTCAGCCCGTGATTGATGAAAAAGGAATGATTGGGCAGATTATATCTGTGGGTGAAAATACGAGTCGCGTATTGCTTTTAACGGATGTAACCCATTCAATTCCAGTACAAGTTTTACGTAATGATGTGCGTGTGATAGCGAGTGGTACGGGGCATTCTGATGAACTTACCTTAGATAATGTGCCTCGTTCCGTAGATATTGAAAAAGGCGATTTATTAGTAACTTCAGGTTTGGGCGGCCGTTTTGTGGAAGGCTATCCAGTGGCAGTGGTACAAAGTGTCTCTCGTGATGGTTCTAATTATTTTGCGACGGTAAAAGCGAAACCTTTGGCCGAATTAGATCGTTTACGTTATTTGCTTTTACTTTGGCCGAGCAATCTTGATATGTCGAAAGTGAAATCCATGTCTCCAGAAGAAGTACGTCGTCTTGTTCAGCAACGTTTGGAAAGTCAAGCTAATGAAGCAACTCATTCAGTGAGCAAAACCAAAATTACAGATGATCAAGAGGATGGCTCACAGCCACATACAGGAAAAGAAATTGTAGATCCTGACATTCCGACTACAATGCCTCAACAGGAGGAACCTATTTCTCCAGAACAGCAACAACATAGGGAAGAAGACTAATGCAAGGGCGTTTTATTTTTCAATGGGCGACCATTTTATGCTTCTTTGTTGTAGCATTAATTATGGAATTAGCCCCATGGCCAGCAGGCTTTCAAGCTTTTAAACCTTCTTGGTTGGTTTTAGTTTTGCTTTATTGGACGCTTGCGTTACCTGATAGAGTAAGCATTGGGTGGGCATTTTTACTCGGGGTTTTATGGGATATCGTGCTAGGCTCTATTCTTGGGGTTCATGCACTGGTGCTTTCTGTTGCTTTCTATTTTGTTTCCAAATATTACCTAATTTTGCGCAACCTTTCTCTTTGGTTCCAAAGTTTATTGGTACTTCTTTTCGTTTTTGCGATTCGAGTGGCTATTTTCTTGGTTGAATTATCCTTGCATGGGGCATTTTTCAACTGGCAGGAAATCTTTGGTGCCATCGCATCAGGTGTGTTATGGCCATGGGTTTTCTTATTGATGCGTACTGCACGTCGAAGAGTCGGATTGCATTAATCATAAAAAAGCTGATGAAGGAGTTCATCAGCTTTTCTTTTTAGTTTTTACGACGGTAGTTTGTTTTTCTTGCTGCAGTATTTCGCATTTGAGGCACAGGATTGCGTTTTAAACGATAAGGCTTTGGAATATCACTAATCAATGAATTCGGGTCATATTGGCTGACAGGAATAGAATGACCAATGTATTCTTCAATTGCCGGTAAATTCATTGCATATTCTTCACAAGCAAAGCTGATAGACACCCCACTTTCACCCGCTCGACCAGTACGGCCAATACGGTGAACATAATCTTCTCGATCATCGGGTAGATCAAAGTTAAAAACATGAGTCACATTTGAAATATGTAACCCACGCGCTGCAACATCCGTTGCCACGAGAATATCGAGCTCACCATCGGTAAATTGTTTGAGCAATGAAAGACGTTTTTTCTGTGCTACATCTCCAGTGAGTAATCCCACACGATGGCCATCCGCCGCTAAATAGCCCCAAATTTCTTCACATTTATGTTTAGTATTTGCAAAGACAATACAGCGCTCGGGCCATTCCTCTTCCATTAATGTCAGTAAGAGAGGAATTTTGTCTTCATTTGACGGATAGAAGAGTTCCTCTTTAATTCGATGTCCCGCTTTTTGTTCTGGTTCAATTTCGATATATTCAGGGGAATTCATATCTTCAAAGGCAAGTTCTCGTACTTTGTAAGAGAGCGTTGCAGAAAAGAGCATGGTGAGTCGTTCTTGCGGAGAAGGACACTTGCGTAATAAATAACGAATATCACGAATGAATCCTAAATCAAACATGCGATCCGCTTCATCTAGTACCACAACTTGAATGTCATCTAAACGAATAATGCCTTGTTTCACGTAGTCAATCACACGGCCAGTAGTGCCAATTAAAATATCCACACCGGCTTCGATAGCTTTAAGCTGTTTATCATAGCCATCACCACCATAAGCAAGTGCGGTTCGTAATCCACTTGTTTTAGCTAACAACTCTGCATCATTATTAATTTGCACAGCCAGTTCACGGGTTGGAGCAAGAATTAATGCGTGAGGTTGATTGGTAGCAAAATCAGGTTGATGCGTTAATAAGTGATGAAATGTTGCTGTTAAAAATGCCATCGTTTTACCCGTACCGGTTTGTGCTTGGCCGGCAACATCTTTTCCTTGTAAGGTAATCGGCAATGATAACGCTTGAATTGGGGTGCAATATTCAAATCCCTTGTCTTGTAGGGCTTTTTGTACGATAGGATGTAATGGAAGATCAGCAAATCGCTGCTGACTTAAATAATTTTCTTGCATGATAAATAATGGTTCTCAGAAATAGATGGGGCTAAGGATAGCACGAAGCCGGAAAAATATCCTTAAAAATAAAACGCTTATTAATAGGTTTAAGCTTGTGATTGAGCAGATTGGGTTCGTTCCCATTTTCTTGCAATATAGCTACAAGTTGGGTGCAAAGTGAGCTTTTTAGCCTGGATAAAATGAATTAAGGCTTGATAGAGTCTGTCTGCCACACCTTGCCCTCGAAGAGAATCATCAACAAACGTATGATTAGCATTAATGGTATCGGATGTTTCATAAAAATAGGTGAGTTTCGCGATTTTCTTGCCTTGTTCATCGAGTAAGAAAAACTCTCCCTGCTCACCATTATCATGATGCTGAAGACTCATTTGATACTCCATTCATCACTGAGATTGGGGTCCATGGCAAAATCTGCTGTATCACTTGGAATGGCTTTTTCTTCTGCAGCCCATTCTCCTAAATCAATGAGTTGGCAACGCTTGCTACAAAAAGGGCGAAATTGACTTTCCTGAGTCCAAGGTACGGGCTTTTGGCATGTCGGGCAGGGGACTTCAAAAATTTCATCAGACATTTTTCTTTCTCGATTCACTTAAATAAAATTGGTGCAATTCTAGCACTTTTTGTTTTAAGTGTAGTAAGTTTTCAGGCAATTTTTCATCATTTGAAATAATATCATCTGCCCATTTTAATCGTTCTTCACGGCTGACTTGTGCATTCATAATGGCTTGAATTTGCTGAATATTATTATGATCTCTTGATGATGCACGAGCCAGCTGAGTTTCAGGTTTTACATCGACAACAAGTATGCGGTCACAAAGCGTGGTGAGCTTATTCTCAATGAGTAATGGGACGACAAATAACGTATAAGGAGCAGTCTGACAGTTTAACTGTGCTAACATTTTTTTGCGAATTGCGGGATGTAATAAATGATTGAGCCAGTTTTTCTCATTTTCGTCTGCAAATACTTTTTTTCGTAGCTCGGCCCGATTTAATTCGCCTTCTTCAGTCAGAATCGATTTTCCAAAGTGCTCAGCAATTTGAGCTAGTAGCGGCGAGCCTTTTTCAACCACTTCTCTTGCCACTATATCAGCATCAACAATGGGTACACCAAGTTCAACAAAAAGATTTGCAATCGTACTTTTTCCACTACCGATGCCGCCAGTGAGGCCCACAATATAAGTCATAATATTCCTTTCTACTTGATTTAGGGGGGATGTTTTACATCTATCCCTTAAACACAATATTTTTCAATGTTGCCAATATATTATATTTATAGGCTTATTGCACTGGTGATGATTAAAGATAAGCAAAGAAAGGGACCGAAAGGTAAAATGGGCTTACGAGAAATCCAATAGACTATGATGCCTAATAGACAGGCGATGAATAAGAAAAGCGGTAAGTGAGTGATGGTGAGATAAGTGCCGATTCCTAAAGCGAGCCAATAATCGCCACGGCCTAACGCTTCCTTCTTATAAAACCATTTGGACAAATGATAGATAATATAAAAAACACTGAAAAAACTAACCGCACTTTCTAAACTTTGAGAAAGCGTCAGAATTGAAAATTCTTGATGTGCGCCGAATAAACCCAAGAAAAATAAAAACAGGCAAGGTGTCGGTGAAATCAGTTGATAATGCCAGTCTAGCCAACTGATAACAAAAAGTAGACTAAACGTAATCGCGAGCCATAAAGTAAATAATTCATTTTGTAGAAAGTAATAGAGTGCAGCAAAACAGAGTCCAAGCCCTAAAAAATAAAGGAAAATATGACCGCACTTTTGAGATTGAATCGCTGCTTTTTCGCTATGGAAAATAGAATTGTTTTCAGGATAAATTTCGATATAGTTCTGATAAATTTCTTGTTGGAGATTGGGGATAAAACGATCAATATAAAGCCAAACAAAGATACCCGCTAAACCACCCAATAAGAAAAAAGCTAATATCATCATTGGATTACGGATCCCATATTAAAAATCGGCAGATACATGCCCATCATAATAATACCGATTAAACTACCAATGATGAGCATCATTAAAGGCTCTAAAAGTTGGGAAAGTAAATCAATTTGATGATTGAGCCTTTCTTGATAGTTATCGGCAATATGACTCAACATCAACGCAAAATTTCCACTTTTCTCTCCAATTTGTAGCATTTGTTGAGCTTCCATTGGGAAAAGATGACTGCTCACACTTTCTGAAAATGGATAACCTTGAGAAACCCAATGCAAAATTGACCGCACTTCTTGTTGTAGCAGAATATCACCTTTTAAGGTACGTTGTGTTTGCCAGGTTTGTTGTTTGGGGAGGAAGCTATTTAACGCAGGTGTTAATGCCACTCCGGATTGAAGCATTAATTGCAGGTTATGGCTAAAACTGATTAGGCGAGAAAGGCAAATGATATTGCCCCAAATTGGTATGCGACTAATTAGGGCGTTCTTTTTTTGATTCAGCCAAAGAGAATGTTTTAATGCCATCTTCAACATAAAAATAGCGAAAGTGCAGGCAATCATTAGCGCAACAAAATGATGTTGTAGGAATTGAGACATAGCTAATAATACGACAGTTAATGTAGGCAATTCAGCTGAGTTTTCACCATACATTTCAGCAAATTGTGGTACAACGAAAAGTAATAAAATCAACGTAAGTGAAAGCGAAATACCTAATACCATGGCTGGATAAAGCATAATTTTTTGCAATTTGCGTTGAAGCGTTAATGATTGCGTTCGACGTTCTGCAATTTTAGTGCATACCTCTGCCAGTTTTCCTGTCATTTCTCCCACCTGAATGAGCTGAATTTCTTGAAAATTTAAATACTTTCCTTGTATTTCCAAGCTTTGTGAAAACGGAAGACCACTTTCAATTAATTCAATTAAGGCGTCAAGCCACTGATGCAAACCCAATTGTGTGCAGTTGTCTTGCAAAATGTGTAATGCATTTTTTAATGGAATAGCAGAGCTGAGCAGAGTAGCCAGTTGATTCAATAAGGCACTGATTTCTGCATTTTTAGGTTTCTGATTAAGTTGCCAATCTTGTTGCAAGCGAATGTGGCTAAAACCTTTTGCTATTAACTGGAATTGAGCAACTTGTTTAGATTGAGCAACAAGGCTACCTTTTTGCCATTGTTGCCGCTGATCATAGGCTTGGAAATAAAAGAGTTTTTGCTTCGCCATAGTGATACCTATTTTTTACCTAACACGCGTTGAATTTCATCGAGATCAGTGATGTTATCTTTTACTTTTTCTAACGCGCTTTGATAAAGTGAGTCAAAATCGGTTTGGTAACGGTTGTTTTCGCATTGTAAAAATTGATACACCCCAATACGCCCTTGATACCCTTGATGGCAATCACAAGAATCACCAAACTCTTGACTGCACTTTAAGCAACGTTTGCGCACCAATCGCTGTGCGATAACTAATAAGAGACTATTTTCAATTTCGTGAGATTGAATGCCTAATTGCTGTAAGCGCGAAATTGCTGAGATGGCATCATTGGTATGCAAGGTAGAAAGTACTAGATGGCCAGTTTGAGCGGCTCTTAATGCCATTAATGCGCTTTCTTCGTCTCGAATTTCACCAAGCATAATAATGTCGGGATCTTGCCGTAAAAATGTACGAAGTAATCGACTAAAATCTAAACCGATTTGCGGATTCACTTGAGTTTGAATGATGCCTTCCAATTCAATTTCAACGGGATCTTCTGCCGTCATAATATGTTTATCTGGCGTATTGAGCCATTGAAGTGCGGTATAAAGTGAGATACTTTTTCCGCTTCCCGTTGGTCCAGTCACCAGGATTAAACCTTGCGGTTGGCTGAGTGCATGTTGAAATTGACTTTGTTGGTTTTGTGTCATGCCAAGTTCAGCAAAACTTAATTGAACAGGTTTATTTTGTTGTAATCGTAATACCGCTTTTTCTCCCCAATGCGTGGGCAAGGTAGAAAGGCGGAAATCTAAAATATCGGAGAACATAGTTTTGAATTGAAAGCGGCCATCTTGTGGTAGCCGAGTTTCACTGATATCCAGTTTGGCTAAGAGTTTTAAACGAGAAATCACACGATTGGCGAGCGATTTACTGATGATCGGCTGTGGTTGAAGTACGCCATCAATACGCAAACGAACTAAAAGCCCATTTGGCTGAGTTTCTAAATGAATATCGGAGGCATTTTTTTGTAGGGCGGTTTCAAAAATACTGTTTAATAATTGAATAACAGGTTCATCTTCATTAGATAAATTGGCAGTGCTTTCGTCTTCTGAATGATGATAAAACGTCGCTTGTTCTTCTATTTGATTGGCTTTCGGTGCAAGGGATTGTAAAAGTTGTTTGAGTTGAGTCGTTTCAAATAAAATCGGTTCAACCAATTTTCCACTTAAAAAAGCAAAGGTTTCACAAGCCGCAAGATTATTCAGCGAATCTACTGCAAGCCATAAATGATGTTCGTCTTCTTTAAGTGGTAGCGCAAAGTAACGTAACAGCAATGCTTGTTGCTGTTGGTTTTGTTGCCAATATTGTGGCGAGATATGGTAAATCTCGCCATTTTTTGCCATTGCTTGATAGGCCATGTTTTGCTATTTGGTAGGAGAGCAGAAACCTGCTGGGAATAAATCCGCATTACTTGGGCAAGCTGTCGTCCAAGTGACACCTGCTGAGGTAGAGCCTGCTGCAGTTAATGAATAACTAATCCCATCCAATGTGCCATTTCCTGTTACCGTAATCACACCCGATTTCGTAGTAATGGATTTAACATAGCCTTTTGCAGTAGTGATGTCTGCAGCAATGCCATTTGAACCACCTGAACAGTTTGTAGGGGCATTGGTGCTATAGACACATAACTCCACATCAGATTTATAAGGTGCCGAAGCTTGCAATAATTCGGAGATGGCTGCTTTTTTGGTATAATTTTGATAAGACGGAATGGCGATCGTCGCGAGAATAGCAATAATCGCAATCACGATCATCAATTCAATTAACGTAAAACCTTTATGTAAAGGTTTAGAAAAAGTCAGTTTCATTAAATTAAATTTCCTTTTGGTTGAATAAAAAATGCCAGAATTGGCGGCAACATTGTGTAAAAGGGAAAAATGAAAGTAAAACTGACCGCACTTCTTTTGCGATCGAGATCGCAAAAATGAAATTTAATTGCAGAAAAACAGATGAATAAGATAAAAAATGGCTGGTTAAGCCAGACAAGAAAAGTGATTTCCCCCCATTTTGATGAACGTCCTGATGTAGAGGATATTTCATTACTCGTCATTCATTACATCAGTTTGCCACCAGAACAATTTGGTGGTGGATATGTAGATGATTTTTTCCAAGGAAAACTCGATCCCACTATCCATCCTTATTTTGAAGAGATTTATCAATTTCGAGTGTCAGCCCATTGTTTAATTGAACGGGATGGTAAGGTGACGCAATATGTCAGTTTCGATGACAGAGCGTGGCATGCAGGACTTTCTTGCTTTGAAGGACGCGATAAATGTAATGATTTTGCGATTGGTATTGAGCTAGAGGGCAGTAATGAACAACCTTTTACGGAGGAACAATACCAAATGCTTGCTGCATTAACACGAGATATCATGCAAGCTTACCCGAAAATAACGCTAGATCGTATCGTTGGGCATTGTGATATTTCGCCTGGTCGTAAGATCGATCCGGGTCAATATTTTGAGTGGGAACGCTATTTAGCGTTAGTCAAAAAAGGCTTGGATAAAAAATAACCACTAAAATTTTTGATTGAATGTGAGTAAGATAATTTCTGTGAGCAAGCCTTATCTTAATGAAATTAAAGAGAAAATTTTCTCTCTAAAATTAAAGCTAAAATGCTGAGAAGAGTTATGCAACACTCGCCATTTGCTCAATCACAATTTTATCCACAGAAATATTGAATAACTCACTGATGTTATTTCTTCACCAAGCAAAGAATGTTTAAATTAAAAAATAGCTGAATTTTTGACCTCACTTTGATTAGAAAAAGTGCGGTCATTTTTTTCGGAAAGTTTTTGATTAAAGGTTATGCAAAAATGAAAAAAGTGAAGTGTGAAAAGCGATTTTTGATCTTTATACACAGTTAAATTTAGATTATCCAAGTATTACCCACAGAGTTATCCACAATAGGGTAAATATGCCCATTCGGTTGATAAAAAAGCGAATTTATGAAACAATCTGTAAATTATTTTTGTACAAAATTTAAGGTGAACGATAGTGATCGATTTTGATGGCTACCGTCCAAATGTAGGCATTGTCATTTGTAATCGCAAAGGGCAGGTGCTTTGGGCTAAACGATACGGGCAGAATTCGTGGCAATTCCCGCAAGGTGGGATTAACGATAATGAAAGTGCTGAACAAGCTATGTATCGTGAATTATATGAAGAGGTTGGTTTACAACCCAAAGATGTGAAGGTGCTTTACGCGTCTAAACATTGGTTGCGTTATAAGCTGCCGAAAAGATTGCTGCGTTATGACAGCAAACCCATGTGTATTGGGCAAAAACAACGTTGGTTTTTGTTGCAATTAGTGGGGGATGAAAAAAATATTAATATGAACACAACAAAATCACCGGAATTTGATGGTTGGCGTTGGGTAAATTTTTGGTATCCCGTACGTCAGGTGGTGTCCTTTAAGAAAGATGTTTATCGCAAAGCGATGAAAGAGTTTGCTCAAGTAATGTTTGGCAACGAAAAGACATTACTTGAAAATACGCAAGAGCATGAGGCAAATAAACCTTATCATGCGCCGCGTAAAAGTGGTTTTTCTAAATATCAAAAACGTTCATCTTATAAGTCAAGAGGACAATAATGCTCACTTTTATTCTACTTTGTTTGCTTGTCGGGTCTGTTGTTGGTTTTCTCGCTGGATTATTTGGCATTGGTGGAGGATTAATTATTGTCCCGACCTTGGTTTATCTATTGCCGATGATAGGCGTGCCTGAGCCATTGCTGATGTCCGCTGCATTAGGAACTTCATTTGCGACCATTGTGATTACCGGATTTTCTTCTGCGCAGCGTCATCATAAACTAGGCAATATAGAGTGGAATGCCGTTAAAGTATTGGCACCGATGGTCATGATTTCGGTCTTTATCTCTGGTTTGTTTATTGGCAAGCTTGATCGTGAGGTATCCGCTAAAATCTTTGCCTGTTTAGTCGTGTATTTAGCGACTAAAATGGTGATTTCTATTAAGAAAAGCACAGGGAAAACCAAACCTTTAACAACGCAAGCTTCTGTTATTGGTGGTATTTTAATTGGGATGGCATCAAGCGCAGCGGGCGTAGGTGGTGGTGGTTTTATCGTGCCATTTTTAAATTCCCGCGGGATTGATATGAAAAAAGCCATCGGTTCTTCTGCATTCTGTGGTGCACTTCTTGGTTTATCAGGCATGTTTAGCTTTATGGTGAGTGGTTGGGGCAATCCTTCCATGCCAGATTATTCTCTGGGTTATGTTTATTTGCCTGCCGTGCTTGGTATTACGGGCACTTCATTCTTCACTTCTAAACTAGGGGCAACAGCGACCTCAAAACTCCCTGTATCAACCTTGAAAAAAGGCTTCGCCTTGTTATTAATTGCGATCGCGGTTGATATGTTTATTAAATAAGGAATGTTATGAATTCAGAATTTTTGATGCTGCCACATTTTGATCCGACTATTTTCACTTTTGGTGATAGCAATATAGGGCTGCGTTGGTATGGCTTAATGTATCTATTAGGTTTCATTTTTGCTCGTTGGCTAGCGGTTCGTCGTGCCAATCAGTCAAACAGTGGCTGGACCGTCGATCAAGTGGATACGTTACTTTTTAATGGCTTTATGGGCGTATTCTTAGGTGGTCGCATTGGTGATGTATTTTTCTATAATTTCGATCATTTTGTGCAAGATCCGCTGTATTTATTCCGTGTTTGGGAAGGGGGAATGTCATTCCATGGTGGGTTAATTGGTGTGATTATCTCAATGATTTTGACTTCTTATTCCCAAAAAAGAAGTTTCTGGCAGACGGCAGATTTCGTGGCGCCCTTGATTCCATTTGGTTTAGGAATGGGACGAATTGGTAACTTTATCAATTTAGAACTTTGGGGACGAGAAACCGATGTGCCTTGGGCCATGATTTTCCCAAATGATCCATTATTGTTGCCTCGCCACCCTTCACAGCTTTATGAAGCATTTTTAGAAGGTTTCGTGCTGTTTATTATTCTGAATGTCTTTATTAAAAAGCCTCGCCCTGCAGGTTCTGTAGCAGGATTATTCCTGGTTGGTTACGGGATTTTTCGTTTTATCGTTGAATATGTCCGTGAGCCTGAAGTGGAATCTTTCTTAGGCATCATGACACGTGGTCAAGCCCTTTGCTTACCGATGATTATTGGTGGTGGATTAATTATGGCATGGGCATACAATCGCACGAAAAGTGCGGTTCATCAGTAAGGAGTTTTTTATGAAACAATATTTAGATCTTTGTCGACGCATTGTAAATGAAGGTGAGTGGGTTGCTAACGAGCGTACTGGCAAGCGTTGCCTTACTGTGATTAATGCGGATTTAGAATATGATGTTGCCAATAATCAATTCCCCTTAATTACAACGCGTAAAAGCTATTGGAAAGCAGCGATTGCGGAATTTTTAGGCTATATCCGTGGTTACGATAACGCCGCAGATTTCCGCAAGCTTGGCACCAAAACATGGGATGCAAATGCCAATGAAAATGCGGCTTGGCTTGCCAATCCACATCGTAAAGGCACTGATGATATGGGGCGCGTTTATGGTGTACAAGGCAGAGCATGGCGTAAACCGAATGGCGAAACCATCGATCAACTTCGTAAAATTGTGAACAATTTAAGCCGAGGGATTGATGACCGCGGTGAAATTCTGACTTTCTTCAATCCAGGCGAATTTGATCTAGGCTGTTTGCGTCCTTGCATGTACACACATACTTTCTCTTTAGTGGGCGATACATTGCACTTAACGAGCTACCAACGCTCTTGTGATGTGCCACTTGGCTTAAACTTCAATCAAATTCAGGTCTTTACTTTCCTTGCTTTGATGGCGCAAATTACCGGCAATAAACCGGGTAAGGCATATCATAAAATTGTAAATGCGCATATTTATGAAGACCAACTTGAGTTAATGCGTGATGTGCAATTAAAACGTGAACCATTCCCTTCACCACAATTAGAAATTAATCCTGATGTTAAAACCCTTGAAGATCTTGAAACTTGGGTAACGATGGATGATTTCAAGGTGGTGGGTTATCAATCTCACGAACCAATCAAATATCCTTTCTCTGTTTAGGCATTCAAAGTGCGGTCAGATTTAGACGAGAAATTTATGCAACACGCCCTGATGCTTGCCGATCGTGCAGAGGCACTCGGCGAGATTCCAGTCGGGGCTGTGTTGGTAGATGATGAAGGAAATATTCTCGGTGAAGGCTGGAATTTGTCTATCATTGAAAATGACCCGACCGCTCACGCTGAAATTGTCGCATTGCGTAATGCCGCACAAAATATTCAAAATTATCGTCTGCTCAATACCACACTTTATGTCACTCTAGAGCCTTGTACCATGTGTGCTGGCGCGATTTTACATAGCCGGATTAAACGATTAGTCTTCGGTGCGTCAGATTATAAAACGGGGGCTGTAGGTTCTCGCTTTCACTTCTTTGATGATTATAAAATGAATCATACGTTAGAAATTACCTCTGGCGTGCTGGCAGAAAAGTGCGGCCAGAAATTGAGTGATTTTTTTAAAAAAAGACGAGAGCAGAAAAAGGAAGAAAAGCGGGAAAAAAATCTCCCGCTTGATGTTGATCCACAATCTTAAACTTGCCAATCAATTTCAGTTAAACCGTGTCGCTTTAAGTATTCGTTGGCCTTAGAAAAGTGATGACATCCTAGAAAACCACGATGTGCAGAAAGTGGAGAAGGGTGCGGAGCTGTTAAAACATAATGACGATTGCGATCAATAAATTGCCCTTTTTTCTGCGCATGACTTCCCCAAAGTAAAAATACTACTTTTTCACGATATTCATTGAGTGCTGCAATTACTTGGTCTGTGAAGATTTCCCAACCGAATTTAGCGTGTGAATGTGCCATGCCTCGTTCTACAGTTAGCACGGTGTTAAGCAACAATACACCTTGCTCAGCCCATTTCACTAAGTAGCCATGATTTGGCATTTGAAAACCAGGAATATCGTTAGCCAATTCTTTATACATATTCAGTAGAGAAGGGGGAATGGCAACCTCGGGTTTCACAGAAAAAGCTAAGCCGTGCGCTTGATTTGGACCATGATAGGGATCCTGTCCTAAAATGACGACTTTCACCTCATCAAACGCCGTATATTTAAAGGCATTAAATACTTCGTCTTGCGGTGGGTAAATGGTTTTTCCGGCTAGTCGCTCTTGATGAACTTGCTGTAGAATGTGTTTAAAGTAAGGTTTTTCTTTCTCTTGACCGATAACATCTGTCCAGGTTTTCATTCTGTATTTCCTTATTGGATAAGCTTAGGCATATTATAAATGAAATTGCTTAGAAAGGCTTTATCTGTGAGTTGTGTTAATATTTTGTTAATTCTAAATGTGTATTGAAGCCTTGTTACAGCTAAAATCTTAATCTAGATCAATTTTGCAAAAATACTCGAAAAAAAGAATCTGTTTTAGGTCAAAATTAATTGAATTCTTCAAATAGTTTGATAAAATTTGCACAGTTTAATAAATATACAACCGCCAAATTAGGAGGCACTTTATGATCAAAGGTATTCAAATTACTCAAGCAGCAAATGACAATCTTTTAAACTCATTCTGGTTATTAGACAGCGAAAAAAATGAAGCTCGTTGTTTATGTGCAAAAGCTGAATTCGCAGAAGACCAAGTAGTAGCAGTGAGCGAATTAGGCCAAATCGAATATCGTGAATTACCGGTAAATGTAGCACCAACTGTTAAAGTTGAAGGTGGTCAACACTTAAACGTAAACGTATTACGTCGTGAAACGTTAGAAGATGCAGTAAACAACCCGGATAAATACCCTCAATTAACTATCCGTGTTTCTGGTTACGCAGTACGTTTCAACTCTTTAACACCAGAACAACAACGCGACGTTATTACTCGTACTTTCACTGAAAGCCTATAATTTCAGTTTGAATGAAAAAAGAAACCCCGAAGTAATTCGGGGTTTTGTTTTATGTAAAAGGTTTGATAATTTAACCGCACTTTTCCCTTTCATCCCTAGCGATTTCCGTGCTTTTCAGGTACAATCCACCAGTTAAATTTAATGATTTTTGAGAAAACTAATCTATTTATGAAGAATATTCGCAACTTTTCTATTATTGCCCATATTGACCACGGTAAATCGACCCTTTCTGACCGATTAATTCAGACCTGTGGGGGCCTTTCGGATCGTGAAATGGAAGCACAAGTGTTGGATTCCATGGATCTTGAGCGTGAGCGCGGTATTACCATTAAAGCGCAGAGTGTAACCTTAAATTATCAAGCCAAAGACGGTGAAACATACCAATTAAACTTTATCGATACACCAGGACACGTGGACTTCTCTTATGAAGTGTCACGTTCTCTTGCGGCTTGTGAAGGGGCATTGTTAGTTGTGGATGCGGGACAAGGTGTTGAAGCACAAACCTTGGCAAACTGCTATACCGCCATTGAAATGGATTTAGAAGTAGTGCCGATTTTAAATAAAATCGACTTACCCGCAGCAGATCCTGAACGTGTAGCAGAAGAAATTGAAGACATCGTCGGTATTGATGCGATGGAAGCGGTACGCTGTTCGGCTAAAACTGGTGTGGGTATCGAAGATGTATTAGAAGAAATCGTTGCGAAAATTCCTGCACCAGAAGGTAATCCTGATGCACCATTACAAGCGTTGATTATTGACTCTTGGTTCGATAATTATTTAGGCGTGGTGTCATTGGTTCGTATTAAAAATGGTGTATTGCGTAAAGGTGATAAAATCAAAGTAATGTCTACCGGACAGGCTTACAACGTTGATCGTTTAGGGATTTTTACGCCGAAACAAGTGGATACGACCGTATTAAATACCGGTGAAGTAGGCTGGGTTGTTTGTGCAATTAAAGATATTTTAGGTGCACCAGTAGGAGATACCTTAACCCATCAACATAATCCGGCAAGCCATGTATTGCCAGGCTTTAAGAAAGTAAAACCGCAGGTTTATGCTGGTTTATTCCCAGTTAGCTCTGACGATTATGAGGCTTTCCGTGATGCGTTAGGTAAATTAAGCTTAAACGATGCGTCGCTTTTCTATGAGCCAGAAAACTCGACGGCTTTAGGTTTTGGTTTCCGTTGTGGTTTCTTGGGGCTTTTACACATGGAGATCATTCAAGAGCGTTTAGAGCGTGAATACGATCTTGATTTGATTACCACGGCACCAACTGTAATTTATGAAGTCGAAATGACCAATGGTGAAGTAATTTATGTGGACAGTCCATCAAAACTGCCACCGTTAAATAATATTGCGGAAATTCGTGAGCCGATTGCAGAGTGTAATATGCTCGTGCCACAAGAATTCTTAGGCAATGTCATTACCCTTTGCGTAGAAAAACGTGGTGTACAAACCAATATGGTGTATCACGGTAACCAAATTGCGTTAACTTATGAAATTCCAATGGGCGAAGTAGTATTAGATTTCTTCGACCGCTTGAAATCAACATCGCGCGGTTATGCGTCTTTAGATTATGGTTTCAAACGTTTCCAAGCGGCGGACATGGTGCGTGTGGATATCATGATTAATGGTGATCGTGTTGATGCGTTAGCATTGATTGTTCATAAAGATAATGCCCCTTATCGTGGTCGTGAATTGGTTGAAAAAATGCGTGAGCTGATTCCACGTCAACAATTTGATATCGCGATCCAAGCGGCGATTGGTAACCACATTATTGCGCGTTCAACCGTAAAACAATTACGTAAAAACGTATTGGCGAAATGTTATGGTGGTGATGTGAGCCGTAAGAAAAAACTCTTACAGAAACAGAAAGAAGGTAAGAAACGAATGAAATCTTTAGGTAATGTGGAAGTGCCGCAAGAAGCGTTTTTAGCGATTTTACATGTTGGTAAAGATAAATAGGAAAGTAGAGCAATGTCGAATGTATTTTTTATTCTGTTGTTAGCCGTGGGCTTTGCCGGTTGGAAAGCGTTAGATTATTTCCAACTGCCTAACACATTCAGTATTTTATTGCTAATTTTAACCGCACTTTCCGGCATTTTATGGTGTTATCACCGCTTTGCCGTGATGCCGAGACGCCGTCGTCAAATCGCACGTGCAGAACAACGTTCAGGTAAAGCATTAACGGATGAAGAAAAAGCGAAAATTGAGCCAATTTCAGAAGGTTCAGAATTTATTTCTTCGCTTTTTCCTGTGTTATCCGTGGTGTTTCTTGTTCGTTCATTTATTTTTGAGCCCTTTCAAATTCCATCGGGATCAATGGAAGCAACATTGCGAGTAGGGGATTTTCTCGTCGTGAATAAATATACTTATGGCATTAAAGATCCTATTTTCCAAAATACGATTATTGAAGGTAACAAACCAGAACGTGGTGATGTAATCGTGTTTAAAGCGCCGGAACAAGCGTTACTTCGTACGAGTTTAGGGGCAACGCGAGCAGCATATGCTGAAAATCTTGCGTTAACATCTAAAAACAATATGTCAGGTGTGGATTACATCAAACGTATTGTGGGTAAAGGCGGTGACCGTATTATCCTTGATGTTGAAAAAAGTGCTTTAACACTGGTTTATGGTAAAGATGGCAAACCATGCGAAGTAGATTGCCAAACTAAAGCGTTTGAATATAAACAAGAACCCACAAATCCAGCATTCCCAACGCAAGTGGAATATTTGGAAATCGGTGACGTGACACACACGATTTTAGTGGAGCCAATGCGCCGTTATTCGGGGATTGAATTCTATCCACAAGAAGGCTTACCTACTGCAGAATGGATTGTGCCTGAAGGGCAATATTTTGTGATGGGGGATAACCGTGATCATAGTGATGACAGCCGTTTTTGGGGATTTGTACCAGAAAAAAATATCGTGGGTAAAGCCACTTATATTTGGATGAGTTTAGAAAAAGAACCAAATGAGTGGCCTACAGGCTTCCGTTTAGACCGTTTCTTTACAAAAATTAATTAATATGAATCATTTAGATCGACTAGAACGAAAAATTGGTTATCAATTTTCCGATCTAAAAAACTTAAAATTGGCACTGACACACCGCAGTGCCGCCACTCAACATAATGAACGCCTAGAGTTTCTAGGTGATTCTATCCTCAATTATGTCATCGCAGATGCGCTTTATCATCAATTCCCTCGTTGTAATGAAGGTGAACTAAGCAGAATGCGAGCAACATTAGTGCGTGAGCCTACACTGGCAATGATTGCCCGAAATTTTGAACTTGGGGATTATATGTCCTTAGGTTCTGGAGAGTTGAAAAGTGGAGGATTTCGTCGAGAATCTATTTTAGCTGATTGTGTTGAAGCGGTAATTGGCGCAATGGCATTGGATTCAAGCTTTGATAAAGCGGCAGATATTGTGCGTAGTTGGTATAAAACTTTACTCACTGAAATTAAGCCGGGTGATAACCAAAAAGATGCCAAAACACGCTTGCAAGAATATTTACAAGGTAAGCATTTCGCCTTACCAACCTATGAAGTAATAAAAATTGAAGGCGAAGCCCATTGTCAGACCTTCACCGTGGAATGTACGGTAAAAAACGTACCAAATATTGACCGCACTTTTATTGCGAAAGGTTCTAGCCGCCGTAAAGCAGAACAAGCGGCCGCAGAACAAATCTTAAAAACATTGGAAATTAAATGACTGAATTAAATCAAGAGCAAGAGACCTATTGTGGCTTTATCGCTATCGTAGGGCGCCCAAATGTAGGGAAATCCACCCTGTTAAATAAAATTTTGGGGCAAAAAATCTCGATTACGTCTCGCAAGGCGCAAACCACGCGTCACCGTATTGTGGGAATTAAAACGGAAGGCATCTACCAAGAAATTTACGTAGATACGCCGGGGCTTCATATCGAAGAAAAACGAGCCATTAACCGTTTAATGAACCGTGCAGCAAGCTCAGCGATCGGGGATGTGGATCTCATTATTTTTGTCGTGGATGGCACACATTGGAATGCCGATGATGAAATGGTGTTAAATAAATTACGTAATGCCAAAGCGCCTGTCGTACTTGCCATCAACAAAGTTGATAATATTAAGAATAAAGATGATTTATTGCTATTTATTACAGATTTAGGCAGTAAGTTTAACTTTGCTCACATTGTGCCAATATCCGCGCAACGTGGTAATAATGTCCATCAATTAGAGAAAATTGTTCGTCAGTCCTTACGTAAAGGTGTTCATCACTTCCCTGAAGATTATGTAACAGACCGTTCACAGCGTTTTATGGCGTCAGAAATTATCCGTGAAAAATTAATGCGTTTCACAGGGGAAGAGCTGCCTTATTCTGTGACTGTTGAAATTGAACAATTTAAAGTAAATGAACGTGGTACTTATGAAATCAATGGCTTGATTTTGGTTGAGCGCGAAGGTCAAAAGAAAATGGTGATCGGTGCTCAAGGACAAAAAATTAAAACCATTGGTATGGAAGCGCGTGCTGACATGGAACGCTTATTTGATAATAAAGTACACCTTGAACTTTGGGTCAAAGTGAAGTCTGGTTGGGCGGATGATGAACGAGCCTTGAGAAGTTTAGGTTATATGGATGAATAAAAAACTTGAGTAGTACTCTATACCGTCCTATTATTGGAAACATATTTATATTTTTTAATAAAAACAAAGAGATGGTAGATGAGTATCTATGCTTTAAAACCCAAATTTCAGAATTTATTTCGGCCTTTAGTTAGGCAATTAGCGTAACAGCAAATCAAGTTACGCTAATTGCTTGCTTACTTTCAACTTTATTAGGTGTGGTTCTCGCACTATTCCCGACATTTTCTTCTCTTTTCTTCCTTATTCCTATTTGGTTGTTTTTGCGTATGGCGTTAAATGCTGTTGATGGCATGCTCGCACGTGAATTCAATCAAAAAAGCCGATTAGGGGGTTATCTTAATGAAATTACTGATGTAGTCTCTGATGCAGCACTTTACCTTCCTTTTGCTTTTGTCGCGCCTTTTGATGGAGTTCAAATCTCAAGTATTATTTGGCTTGCCGCGTTGAGTGAGTTATGTGGTATTTTGGGGAAAGTTTAAGGCAAAACGCGTCGTTATGATGGCCCAATGGGTAAAAGTGATCGTGGATTCGTGTTTGGTGTAAATTCTTCAGCAAACATAAAATTACGCCAACCTTGTCTCCATCAAAAACGGTAGAAGGCTTTTTTTGGGGGGTATTAAGCGCAAGTTTATTAGGGGTGATGCTTCATTGGATGACACCATTTAATACGTGGCAAGCGTTTTTAATGAGTCTGTTAATTTGCTTAATGGGATTCTTAGGTGGACTCGTGATGTCGGCAATGAAACGCAGTATGGGTGTGAAAGACTGGGGGAATATGATCAGTGGCCATGGTGGTATTTTAGATCGTATGGATTCGCTTTGTTTCTCTGCACCAATTTTCTTCCATGTGGTGCGCTATTTCTGGGCGTAGTTGTAAATCATGAAATAAAAAAAGCGGTTAATTAACCGCTCTTTTTTATTATTGACGATAAGTTTCTAAGAATCGTGCCAATTTACCAATGGCTTCTTCTAATTGGCCAGTATAAGGAAGTGTCACTACACGGAAGTGATCCGGTGAATGCCAGTTAAACCCTTTACCATGCACGAGAAGTACTTTCTCTTTACGTAATAAATCGAGCACAAATTTTTCATCACTATGAATATTGAATTTTTGAATATCGAGTTTCGGGAACATATACATTGCTCCCATTGGTTTTACGCAGCTAACACCAGGGATTTGAGTGAGCAACTCGTAGGCTTTATTACGTTGCTCAAGTAAACGACCGCCAGGTTGAATAAATTCATTAATGCTTTGATAGCCACCTAATGCCGTTTGAATGGCATGCTGCATTGGTACGTTTGCACATAAACGCATGGACGCCAGCATATCTAAGCCTTCAATATAGCCTTTTGCATGTTGTTTTGGCCCATTTAAAATCATCCAACCTTGACGGAAACCTGCAACACGATACGCTTTTGATAAACCATTGAACGTAATGGTTAATACATCTGGAGCAAGGGCGGCGATATGATGATGAATTGCACCATCGTAGAGAATCTTGTCATAAATTTCATCAGCAAAAATAATCAGATTATTTTCACGTGCAACTTGGATAATTTCTTCGAGTAACTCTTTGCTATAAACCGCACCTGTCGGGTTATTAGGGTTGATCACGACGATAGCTTTGGTTTTGGCATTGACTTTCGCGCGAATATCATCAATAGCAGGGAACCAGCCCGCTTCTTCATCACATAAATAATGTATCGCTTTTCCGCCAGAAAGCGTCACCGCAGCTGTCCATAACGGATAATCTGGCATTGGGACTAATACCTCATCACCATCATTAAGAAGGGCTTGCATTGACATGGTAATCAATTCAGATACCCCATTCCCGATGTACACATCGTTTACCGTTGAATCATGAATACCTTTGGATTGGTAGTATTGCACGATAGCTTTACGTGCTGAATACAAGCCTTTAGAGTCACAATAACCTTGTGCAGATGGTAGGTTGCGGATCACATCGACTAAAATTTCATCTGGCGCTTCAAAACCAAATGGGGCCGGGTTGCCGATATTAAGTTTTAAAATTTTGTTGCCTTCTTCTTCTAGGCGTAAAGCTTCTTTGTGAACCGGTCCTCGAATATCGTAGCAAACGTGTTCTAATTTGTCTGATTTTGGAAATGAGCGCATTAATAACATCCTATGATAATTAGATTTTCATTCAAAAATTACGTCTAATTTACGCTTAAATTCTTATCTTGAAAAGATTTAATAAAAAAATTTTTTGAAAGTATTAAAGTGCGGTAGAATATGGGCTAATTTTTTGTGTATTTTATTATTTTTCATGGGCCCTTTAGTACAAGCTAAATCTGCGCTAATTCGCCAATTTGACGCTTTGGCGACAATGGATCAGCAGGCATCTATTGTACATCTTCAAACGAAGGTGGAATCGGATGTTGATCTTTTGGCGTGGTTGAAAGTGCAGCCAGTTTATCCGCAATTTTATTTGCGTTTTCGTGATGAAACTAAAACCGTAGCAGCCGTGGGTAAAGTACAGTCATTTTCAGATGTGAATTTGGCACAGCAATTTATTCAAGATCATGATTTCCCTTTAGTGGGTGGTTTACAGTTCCAAGGCGAAGGACAGTTTATTTTGCCTCAAGTTTTAATTGAACAGCAAAATGGTGAGACCCTGGTTTCAGTTTTTGTTGAGACAAATGAGCTTGATTCGGCAAAAACGATTTTGAATTCATTTGAAAAAATAACCGCACTTTTACCGCTCAATCAATTAACCATCGAAAACGTAGAGTCCAAAGCGAATCAGAACACGTGGTGTGATTGGGTCAACCAAGCACTTACCCAAATTCGACAAAGGGAATTAACCAAGCTCGTCTTAGCAAATGAAACGGTATTTCACATTCAGGGCGAATTAAACGGAAAAGATTTTCTTGCTGCAAGCCAAGCAAAAAATAGCGGTTGTTACCATTTTCTATGGGCAGATAACGCCCAAAACTGTTTTGTGGGCTCAACACCAGAACGCCTGTTTGCACGAGATGATCGCCAGTTATTTACGGAGGCCCTTGCGGGCACTGCGCCTGTTAGTGATAATCCAAGTGAAAATGATGAACGTGCGAAGTGGCTGTTAAATGATGAAAAAAACCTCAATGAAAACTGGTTGGTAGTTGAGGATATTTCACAAAATATCAGTCACTTAGTGGAACAAATTACTGTTGATGATGTCGCATTAAAGTCATTACGCAAAGTGCAGCATTTGATTCGAAAAATGCAAGCAAAATTGACCGCACTTTGTACGGATGCAGATTTACTGAAGGCGATTCATCCAACGGCGGCTGTATCAGGCTTACCACAGCAGCAAGCGAAGAAAGCCTTGGCTGAAATTGAAACTTTTGATCGTTGTTGGTATGCTGGTACATTAGGCATGATGAGTCAACATCTTTCAGAATTTTGCGTCACCATTCGTTCGGCTTTTATTGAAGAAAACCGAGTGCGTGTATTTGCTGGAGCCGGTATTGTGGAAGGCTCACAACCTGTAGAAGAGTGGTTAGAAATTGAACGTAAAGCGGCAGGGCTCATTTCCCTGTTTGCAGAGAATAACGGAGAATAAGAAGAATGTCTGTAAGCGTATTTAATCGTTGTTGGTCAAAAGTGATCTTAGAAACCTTGGTTCGCCAAGGAGTGAGTCACTTTTGTATTGCTCCTGGTTCTCGCTCAACACCTTTAACGCTAGAAGCTGTGCGTTTACAAAATGCCTCTCGAGCAACTTGCCATAGTCATTTTGATGAGCGTGGCTTAGGCTTTTTTGCCTTGGGGATTGCAAAATCCACACAAGCACCTGTTGCTGTGATTGTAACCTCAGGCACTGCTGCAGCAAATTTATATCCAGCGATTATTGAAGCTCGCCAAACAGGCGTGAATTTAATTATTCTTACTGCCGATCGACCACCTGAATTGTGGGAATGTGGTGCGAATCAAGCGATCGTGCAACAAAATATGTTTGCTGATTACCCAGTGGCAAGTGTCAATTTACCGAAACCTCAAGCCGATTATGCGGCAAAATGGATAATTTCTACGTTAGAACAAGCGTGTTATAAACAAAAGCAACAACCAGGCGTGGTGCATATCAACGTGCCTTTTGCAGAGCCACTTTATAATGCGCAAGAACAAGAAATTGACGGTCATCCGTGGTTAATGCCAATTCAACGTTGGTTAAGTCAGCCTAAAAATTGGGTTGATCATCAGCCATTACAACAAGAAGTGTTGATGCACGAGAATTGGGATACTTGGCGTACGAAACGTGGTGTCATTGTGGCTGGGCAATTAACGCCTGAACAAGCAATGGGCATTAACGCATGGGCAAATACCATGGGGTGGATTTTGCTGACGGATATTCAATCTGGTGTCGAGCCACTTACCCCTTATGCAGATATTTGGTTAGCAAATCAAACCGTGAAACAAAAACTACTTCAAGCTGATATCGTGATTCAATTTGGTTCTCGTTTTATCAGTAAACGTATTAATCAATTCTTAGCGGAATTCCAGGGCGAATTTTGGGTGGTGGAGCAAAGTCAAAATGCAGTCGATCCAAATCACCATACGCAAACTCGCTTTAACGCCAAAGTACATCATTGGTTGCGTGCACATCCGCCATTGCGTCAAAAACCTTGGTTACTTGAGCCACTTGCGCTTTCAAAATTCTGTGCAACCTTTATCGAACAACAAGTTGGTGGCAATCTTAATGAAGCCTCATTAGCACATCATATTGAACGTGTTTTACCTTACAACGGTATTTTGTTCTTAGGAAACAGTCTTTTTGTTCGTTTGGTGGATGCATTAACTAAATTGCCTGAAGGGTATCCGATTTTCACCAACCGTGGTGCAAGCGGGATTGATGGCTTATTAGCCACGGCTGCAGGTATTGGTATCGGCGCCGATCAGCCAGTGGTAGCCATGATTGGTGATACGTCAACACTTTATGATTTGAACTCTTTAGCCTTATTTAAGAATGTCACTCAACCGACTATTATTTTTGTGATTAATAATAATGGCGGTGCAATCTTTGATATGTTGCCAGTGGATGAAGAGGTGAAAGAGCAATTCTATCGTTTGCCACATAATGGCGATTTCTCTCAAGTCGCTGCAATGTTTGGTTTAAAATATGCTTTACCTTACACCTGGGCAGATTTAAGCTCCGTGTTAAAACAAGCGTATACTCGTCGCCGTGCGACATTAATTGAAATCAAAACAAACCCAAGTGATGGCAGCGCAACCTATAAGCGCTTGATTGAGCAAATCAGCCACGCGGTTATTGGTGAATAATTTCTTTCCCCTCTTATATAGAGGGGATTTCTTTATATGGCATTATTATGATGAATCTTGTTTTTCTTCATGGCTTATTAGGTACGAAATCAGATTGGCAAAAAGTCATCGAAAATCTACCGCACTTTCGTTGTTTCTCTCTCGACTTACCGTTTCATGGAGAGAATAAAGCTGTAGCGGTTGAAGATTTTGAGCAAACCGCTCAATTTCTTGAAAAACAAATTCAACATCTCATAAAAGATGGGCCTTATATCTTAATTGGTTATTCACTTGGTGGACGAATCGCACAATATTATGCACTGCAAGCGAAAGTGAAAATAGGGCATTTAAAGGCCGTCATTTTAGAAGGAGCTAATTTAGGTTTACAGTCTGAACAAGAAAAACAAACCCGTCTAACCAATGACAAAATGTGGACGGAGCGGTTTTTCCATGAAACCCCTGAAGCCGTACTCGAAGATTGGTATCAACAACCCGTCTTTTCTCATTTGAATGAACAACAACGCAAAGCATTAATTGAAAAACGAAAAGCCAATTGTGGGGCAAATATAGGCAATATGTTATTAGCCACTAGCCTTGCCAAACAGCCTGATTTTCGAGAGAAAGTGCGGTCAAGTTTGCTGCCATTTTTTTATTTTTGTGGTGAACGAGATCAGAAGTTTCGCCAAATGGCAGAGGATAATCAACTTTATTTAATGATTATTCCTAATGCTGGTCATAATGCACATTTAGAAAACCCAACATATTTTGCTGAAAAAATCGAAAATATCGTATTAAAAATTGCTCAACCTTAAGGGAAATGCTAGGATTTAGCCCTTTCATTTTATTTGACTCTTAAGGAAGCAAAATGTCCTCACAACTTCGTAATGATCCATTTAAGGTTGCTTTGGCATCCATGGTGGGTACTGCAATTGAATTCTTTGATTATTATATCTATGCCGCTGCGGCAGTATTAGTTTTTAACACGCAATTCTTCCAGAGCGGTGATCCGCTTTCAGATGATTTACTTTCTCTTTCCACATTAGCCTTAGCGTTCTTTGCTCGTCCAATTGGCTCCGCTTTATTTGGGCATTTCGGTGATAAGATCGGTCGTAAGAAAACCTTGGTTGCCTCTTTGGTTTTAATGGGGGGCTCTACAGTTATTATCGGCTTGTTGCCGACTTATTCTCAAATTGGTATTTGGGCACCGATTTTGTTATGTATCTGCCGTGTCGGTCAAGGTATTGGTCTTGGTGGTGAATGGGGTGGCGCCGCTTTAGTGGCAACAGAAAATGCACCAGAAGGAAAACGTGCTTGGTATGGTACATTCCCTCAATTAGGTGCGCCAATAGGTTTATTTGTCGCTAATGCGACCTTCTTCTTAGTGAGCTATTTCTGGGGCCAGCAAGCCCTTGTTGAGTGGGCATGGCGTATTCCATTTATCTCTTCTTTAGCCTTAGTTTTAGTTGGGTTATATGTTCGTTTAACCTTACATGAAAGCCATGTGTTCATTGAAGCAGAAGAAAAAGGGAAAAAATTAAAAGCACCGGTGAGTGTGGTATTCACTAAACACTTTAAACAGATGGTGATTGGTACCTTTATTATGGTGGCGACTTATTCCTTATTCTATATTATGACGGCCTTTGCACAAGCGTATTCTCGTACACCGTCAACCCTTTCAGAAGCGGGTTATCCAATGGGGTTAGGCATTCCTGCCAATACCTTCACGGGATTACTTTTAATAAGCGCGATTGTTTTTGCGATTTTTATCAGTATTTCAGGTCTTTATGCAGATAAAATTGGTCGCCGTAAATGGTTGATTTGGACAACGGTCAGTATTTTAATTTTTGCATTATGTATGCCATTATTCCTTGGAAACGGTACACCAGCTTCTGTATTTGCTTTCTTAGTAATTGGTATGGCATTAATGGGCATGACATTTGGCCCAATGGCGGCGTTATTACCTGAATTATTCCCAACGGAAGTACGTTATTCTGGGGCTTCTTTAGCCTATAACATTGCATCCATTATCGGGGCAACCATTGCAGCAATGATTTCATTAAAAATCAATGCTCTCTATGGTTTAATGGGCGTGGGGGGTTATTTAGCCATTAATGCATTCTTAACCTTGTTAGCATTATTAGCCTCAAAAGAAACGAAAAATGTCGATTTAACACAAATCTAGTGACAAATCGATAATGATAAAGCTGATGTGAATAACATCAGCTTTTTTATTTATTGAAAGGAAACAATAAAAAAGAGCGTATTGCTACGCTCTCAGCCTATAAAAGTGCGGTTTAAAAACAGTATGTTTTATGAAAAGAATTAATCCTCACCCCATACTTCTTTAGCAATTTCTTCAACATAACGGACTTTTGTCCATTGTTGCGCTTCCGTTATGATATTCCCTTCTTCTGTTGAAGCAAAACCACATTGTGGGCTTAAGCAAAGCTGCTCAAGTGGAACATATTGAGTCGCTTCTTCAATGCGAGCTTTAATAGCCGCTTTATCTTCTAATTCAGGGAATTTTGAACTGATTAAACCTAATACAACACGGCCTTTGTGTGGATTCTTGGCAAAATGTTTTAATGGTTCAAATCCACCAGAACGTTCGTCATCATATTCAAGGAAGTAGCCATCGTATTGGGTTTGGCCGAATAACGCATCCGCAATAGGATCGTATGCACCGGTTAATAAATAAGTTGAACGGAAATTGCCACGACAAACATGCGTTGTGATAACCATATCTGCTGGTTTAGCAGCTAATACAACTTGAATATTTTCAAGCGCCTGTGCTTTATCTGCTTCAAATTCTGGTTTTAAGTGATTGTTACAGAGTGAACCCCAATACACATCATCAAATTGCAAATAACGACAGCCCGCATCATAGAAGGCTTTAATTGCATCTTTATATGCTTGTTGAACATCTTTGGCAAATTCTGCACGTGTCGCATAAACGCCTGTATCCCATTGGATTGGATACATTAATTGATTCGGGCTAGGGATGGTATATTTTACGATGCCACGATCCCCAACAATGTCTTTTAATTTTTTGAAATGTTCGATAAATGGATGGTTTGGATTCCAAGAGACTTTACCGCAGCAGCGAGTATTGTAAGGTTTGGTTTCCACGCCATTAAATTTATAACCGTGTTCAGGGTGATAACCTTCGATGCCATTTAGGTTTTCTAAGAAATCAATATGCCAAAATGCACGGCGATATTCCCCATCTGTGATCACTTGAATACCGGCATTTAACTGTGCTTGTACTAATTTAGCAATTTCTTGATCTTCAACTTCCGTTAATTGTTCATGAGAAAGTTCGCCTGCTGCAAATTTTGCACGGGCTTCTTTTAAAGGTTGAGAACGTAAATATGAGCCCACAGTATCAGCGTGGAAGGGAAGTGTTTTTGATGTCATGTTTATATCCTTCTTTTTTATTTTCGTATGATGATTTTAACGTAAGGATATTTCATGATCAAAGTAATGATTTTTTATTCATGATGAAAATAATTAATACAGAGAAAGATTAGCTTTCAGCAATCCCCATTGCACAAACAGCAGCCGAACTCCATGCCCATTGGAAATTGTAGCCGCCTAACCAACCGACAACATCGAGCACTTCACCGATAAAATAGAGACCTTTAATCTTTGTCGCCTCCATGGTTTTAGATGAGATCTCATGAGTATCGACACCACCTATCGTCACTTCAGCCGTTCGGTAGCCCTCAGTGCCATTAGGAATAAATTGCCAGTTGTGGATTAAATTCTCTAAATTTTCTAACCGCACTTTACTTAAGTTCGCAATCACTTCATCTTGAATCAAGCCTTGTTCTAACCAAAGCTCGACTAATTTTTTCGGTAATAAGCGACTTAATACGGTTTTTAACTGCAATTTTGGTGAAGATTGACGCATTTCATCTAGGTGATGGCGAATATTGTTATAAGGCAATAAATCCAAATGGATGCTTTCACCAGGTTGCCAATAATTGGAAATTTGTAAAATAGCAGGGCCTGATAAACCACGATGGGTGAATAGCATTTGATGAGTAAAGGTTTTGTGCTGATTCGTCGCCGCCACATCTAATGAAACGCCAGAGAGTGCCGAATAGAATTTGTCACTTTCTCGCCACGTGAATGGCACAAGGCTTGCACGCGGAGGAATCACATTTAACCCAAATTGTTCTGCAATTTGATAACCAAAAGGTGAGGCGCCCAAGCCAGGCATAGAGAGCCCGCCCGTGGCAATAATCAAATTTTGGCATTGCCATTCAACTGCATTTATCTTTAATTTGAACCGTACGCTAGGATTGTTTTCAACGGCTTCAACATCATTCACTTCGCTTCGTAGTTGAATGTTGACACCGTATTTGTCACATTCGGCTCCGAGCATCTTCACAATATCTTCTGCGCCATTATTACAAAATAACTGACCTAATTCTTTTTCGTGGTAAGGGATGCCGTACTCAGCGACTAAAGCAATGAAGTCCCATTGTGTATAACGTTTTAAGGCGGATTTGACGAAGTGTTTGTTTTGGCTGATATAACGGCCAGATGTGATTTCCATATTGGTGAAATTACAGAATCCACCGCCAGACATTAAAATTTTTCGACCAATTTTCTTACCGTTATCAAAAATGGTGGCTTGTTTGCCCAGCTTGGCTAACTGTGCGGCACAAAATAAGCCGGCAGCACCGGCTCCAATAATAATATTTTCTGAATAATGAGACATAGCTTATTGTGAGGTTTGTCCTTTTTCAAAATAGTCTATCATTTTGATTCGTTGGATGACAGCACGGCGATCCACGGCAGCATTACCCGAATCTAATAATTGCTGCCAATAAGCTTTGGCTTTTTCAGCTTCATGATTTTTAAAGGCTTCGGTCGCCAATAATGTCATTACTGATATTTCATGTTTATCTTGTTTTAACGCTTCATCCATTATTTGCTGGATTTGTGGTGTGATGTTTTGACCGGCTTGATAATAAAGTGCGGTCGCTTTTAGGCCTAAAATAGCGGGAGTTGTGCCTGAAATTTTTTCTGCATTGCTATAGGCGATGAGCGCATGATCAAATTCATCATTTTGCATGTAGGCATCACCTAGCTGAGCCCAAAGCTCAGGGTTATTTACATCTTCTCGAATTTTATTTTGAATTTTGAGCACCATATCTTCTTTTTGATGCACCATTGATGTATCTGTTTTTTTATTGGCAAGCTCAAGCATCTCTTTTTCGCCTTGTTGAACACGTTCAAAACGATCAAGGGAGAAGTAATAACTTAAGGGAAGAATTAATAAAATAGCAAAGACCCAAATGGCGGATTTGGTTTCAAATTTGACCGCACTTTTTTCTTCTTTAGGAGCACTATGAGGTTGATTTTCGAGTTGTTTTGGCTCGCCTTCTGATTTTTTAGTAGAAAATAAAATTAATGCAAAAGCCCCAATTAATAACAAAATAGGCAATAGCCAAAGTAGTGCTGTATTCCATTGGAAAGGTGGCTTATAGTTTACGAAATTACCGAAACGAGCTGTCATCGTGTCGATAATTTGCTGATTCGTTTTTCCTTCATCCACCATTTTATAGACTTCAATACGTAAGTCATAAGCAATTGGTGAATTGGACTCAACTAAGTTTTGATTCTGACATTGTGGGCAACGTAAGGATTTTGCCAGTTCAACAGCACGAGTACGATCGGCTTGATTTTTAAACGCATAGGTATCCACCATTTCTGCGTGAGTAAAAAGGGCGAAAGTCAGTAAAAGTGCGGTCAGAAATCGGGTTAATTTTTTCATTTTACTTTTTAGTTAATTCATCAAGTTTTGGTTTGATCTCAGTGAGCCATGTTTCTCTATCCATATAGCCTGAATGACGATAACGGATCATGCCGTGCTCATCGACGACATAGGTTTCTGGTGCGCCATCTACGCCTAATTGCATCGCAAATTCACCACGGCTATCGTCAATAGTGAGTATAAATGGATTGCCCATGCGTTCGAGCATTGCAATACCGTTTTGTGGTTTGTCACGATAGTCGATGCCCACAATTGGCACTTCTTTTGAAATTTCCATCAAAAGAGGGTGTTCCTGTTGGCAATAGCCACACCAACTTCCCCACACATTAAGTAGAAAAGGCTTTTTCGGGAAATCTCTTGGGCTGACAATTTGACTCGGTTCAAGCAAATTCGCTTGATAGAATTCTGGCACAGTCTTATCAATGAGTGCTGAGGCGATTTGTTTGGGATCTTTATGTAAGCCAACAAAAAGCAGTAAGCAAATACTCAATAACAAAATCAGCGGTAAAAACAAAATAAACTTTTTATTCATCACGTTTTCTCTTCAAATTGATGGCTGAACATAATGCGCCAAGTGCCATTAAAATGCCCCCGAGCCATAACCAGCGAATAAGCGGTTTGTAATGCAAGCGGAATGTGAATTCACCTTTGCCTAAGTTATCACCCATAACAATGTATAAATCGCCCCAAAAGCCAGCATCTAAGCCCACTTCACTCATGGTCATAGTTCGAACATCATAATAACGGCGTTCTGGTACAATTTCAGCGTAAGGTTTGCCTTGTTCTAACACGCTAAAGAAAGCGACTTCGGCGGTAAAGTTTGGCCCAATTTCATTGGAAAAACGATCGTAGTGGAATTCAAATTGACCTAATTGTTGGCTTTGTTGTGGTGCGAGTCTAACACCTAATTCACTACCAAAGTAACTACTCATCACGGCGCCCATTGTGGCAATCGCCACGCCACAGTGTGCGAGAATCATCCCGAAATAAGCAAGTCTTACTTTTGCCCAATTTTGCCATAAGGTAACGAATAAGACCCAAATAGAGAGGGTGAGTAATACATAAGCAAAGAAATGGAAACGTAACGCACTGTCATTTTGCAACGCGTTCCAAATCATGCCATAAGCAATTACTGCAGCGGGAATAAGTAATAACAGACGTTTGAAAAAGCTTTTTTTGTCTGATTTAAACCAGTTTAAGCAAAGTGTACCCGCCATGGCAAAAAGTACTAACGTGAGCAAGGGCAAGAAAATACTATTAAAGTAAGGAGCCCCCACAGAAATACTTCCCCAATTCATGGCTTGGAATAGCATTGGATAGAAAGTGCCTAAGAAGGTACTGACGGTTGCGACGGTCAATACGATGTTTAAACCTAAAATAGCCCCAGTTTTAGAAATGAGTGGAAATTTGACCGCACTTTCATTGGTATTTGTGCGTAGGGCAAATAAACTGAGTGAGCCGACAGTCAATAAGAAGAAAATAAGTAATAGTACATAACCACGGGAGCTATCTAAAGCAAAAGCATGAACAGAGGTTAATGCACCTGAACGGACAATAAATGTGCCTAATACACTAAATGCAAAAGCGAGTAGGGAAAAGAGTATTGTCCAGTAGCTAAACATGCCTTGTTTTTCAGTCACCATTAAGCTGTGTAAAAGTGCAAGTCCTAATAACCATGGCATAAGTGAGGCGTTTTCTACAGGGTCCCAGAACCACCAGCCACCCCAGCCTAATTCGTAATATGCCCACCATGCACCAAGCACGATCCCTAACGTTAAGAACAGCCAAGAAACGAGAACCCAGGCTCGCATCGCACGCGCGATTGCTTGTGCAGAACGATTAAAGATTAAGGCAGAAATTGACATGGCAAAGTTAACAGCAAAGCCCACATAACCCACATATAAAAGCGGTGGATGGAAAATTAAGCCAATATCTTGCAGCATTGGATTGAGATCTCGCCCTTCCGCAGGGGCAGGAAAAGCACGTCCAAATGGATTGGAGTAGAACAAAATAAAAATAGCAAATCCAAGACAAATTAAGCCGAGTAAAGAAAGGGTTTGTGCAGAAAAAGTGCGGTCATTTTTACGAGAGAAAAAGGCAAAAGCCACTAACCAAAGACTTAATGTGAAAAGCCAAAATAAAATAGAGCCTTCATGTCCGCCCCAGGTGGCGGCAATTTTGAAAAATGTCGGTAGCTGAGAATTGGAGTGCGCTGCCACGTATTCCAAAGTGAAGTCATCTGTTGCAAAAGAGTAGGCAAGAATACCGATTGAAGCGCTCGTAAAAATACCGAAACAATAACTTAATTCCCAAGCTGTGTTGGTGAGAGAGGGTTTATTTCGCCAAATACCAATTTGCGGCACGATAGAAAGTAAGAGTGCGGCAGTAGTGGCGAAGAGTAGTGATAGAAATCCGAATTCGGGGAGCATAGTATTCTTCAGTATTAATGGTTGTATTTGACAAAATAAGGTTAATTTTAAGCATGAAAAACATACGTAAAATTAACCGCACTTTAGTCTTTTAAATAAACAAAAGGCGCATTGTATACGCCTTTTGATTAAATAAGAAGTTTATCCTTACGCAACGGTAAGTTGTCCTGCATACAAGATGAAGTAACGTAAGCAGAGAACCCCGATTAAGTCGAAGATTGACACAAGGATAATAAAGTTCTTGTTGTATTTTAAGTTGTCTTTTACTGCAAGGTTCGCAAGTAGAGGAATGATGATACCAATTAAGAATACCCCAATCCAGAACACTGCCCCCCAGAAGCCGGAAAGTGCATTGTGTAATGCAACCACTTTCTGACCACCACCGAAGTGTAGACCAACAAAGAAACAGATTAATAAACCAAGTTCAGTCACCATAATTGGCACTTCAAATTTATGAATGAAGTGTGATTCATGGCTATCACCTTTTAATTTACCTGCAATGAGGATAAATAAGAAGGTTGCTGCGATACCTGAAGAGGTACCAGAAGCCAGGAATAACGCTGGTAGAACAGGGTTATTCAACATTGGGTAACTGATCAATGCTGAAAGTAAGAAACCAGTATAAGCCCCTAGCACAGCGGCTAAGATGAAGAGAATAACTTCTACAGGACTAGTTAAACGTTCTAATACATTGATAATTTTACCGACGAAGCCAAGTTTTGGCATAAAACGTTGAATGAACGCCATGATATCTTCTTTGAAGATAACCGCACACCAACATACCAAGAACAGCATATAAACTTGGAATAACATTACCCCCATAGACATTACAGAGTTGAATTGATAGTTAAACATCAATTTCCAGAATGTCCAAGGACGTGCCAAGTGGAAAATTAACAGGGTTAAACCAATTAATGTTGGCACAGAACCTAAAACGGCAGCCGCTCGGATAATCCAGTTTTTGCTAGGATTTTCTAATTTGTGACTACGTTTATAAGCAATCGCTAATTGTACCGCACCGGAAGAAATACCAAGTAAGAATAAATAGATAGCGATTGTTGAATCCCACACCAAATTAGGTGTGTGAAACGGAACAGGATAATCTAATGTCATCTTCTTGGCTCCCCGTGTTGGAATGGAATATGGTAAAGATTTGGTTGAGTACCTAATTCCACTTTAGTGCGATAAACCGGATTTTCTTTCACTTTGCGGGAAACTGCACTGCTTGGATCATTCATATCGCCAAAGGTTAATGCTTTGGTTGGACAAGCTTCTACACAAGCAGGTTGTTTGCCAGCTGCTAAGTTTGTATCGCGACAGAAGTTACATTTATCTGCAGTACGGTGTACTGGGTGAATGAAACGTACGCGGTAAGGACAAACTGCAACACAGTATTGGCAACCTACACAAAGATCTTTATGCACATCGACGATACCTGTTTCAGGATCAATAAATGATGCACCGGTCGGACAAACTGCCACGCAAGGGGCGTTTGTACAGTGTTGGCAAGATTGACGGAAAAACTCGTATTCTTGATTTGGGAATTCGCCGTAAGGTTCACTACGGAGAATTTCCAAACGTGAAACGCCTTCAGGAACGTGGTTTGTTTCACGACAAGCATCCATACAAGCGGTACAGCCGATACAAGCTGTTTCGTCGTGTACCATTGCATAGCGTTTCGGTTTATCCGCCTTTTCCTCTTTTGCTAAAGAGGTAACTGATGTCCCCGTCATAAGGATTAATGCCCCCATGCCGGAAACAAAGTTTCGGCGTGAACAAGCTGTCATTATTTATCCTTTTGTTCGGTTGATTGCGTTTGTGATTGTGTGTCTTTTGCCGCTTTGCGTTTTTGTTGTTCGCCGTGGCAATCTACACAAAGTTTCACACGATTTTTCGGTTGAATACCTTTCATCGCATCATCTTTCGGGTGTAATGTGTGGCAGCTTGCACAAGGCAATTTCATTGCGTGAACATCGTGCGCCCAAAGTTTTTCACGAAGTTTTGCAGGTTGGTGACAAGCAAAACAAACTTGGTTTTGTTCTTGTGCGGTATACATTGGTTTTTTATCACCAAAGATATCGCCATCAAAACGCATCACATCTTTTGCACCACGACGGTGATATTCCGAAATATTACCGTGACAGTTTACACAGTTAATCGGTTTACCTGTGTTAGGGCTTTTTTGATTTAAGTGTGCGCCGTGGAATTTACCAAAGTGTAATTCACCACCAGATTGATCTAAAGTTTGGTTTTTATCAACTTGGTCAAATTTGTGACATTTCGCACAATATTGGTTTGGGTCACGTTGGTTATCCAATTGTGGCTCATAAGTGAGTTGAGAGGCAGGTGTTTTTGCCATCTCTTCCGCACTTGCAGCCATTGGCATTGCAGCAAGCATTGCAAGCAATGCGAGGGATTTTGCCGATTTGCTGATTAAAGAAGTTAAATTCATTCTGATTACCTCAAATATATGGTTAAAAATGACCGCACTTCGACACTTTAGTTACAAAGTGCGGTTCTTTTTTTATTGTTTTGTTGCGGTATCTTCAGCTAATTTGCCATTGGCTTTCGCTTCTTTTACCCATTGAGGTACAACAGTTTCTAAGAATTCTTTTTTCGCTTTACGTTCTTTCTCGATATCAATACCCATTACTTTCCATGCTTTATCAGCTGTAGAAATATCTGGTACTTCAACCGGAGTTTTCACGCCATGTTTAGTTAAGATTGCTGCGAGTTTAGCGCGTGCATCCGCTGCTTTGTCTATACCAGAACCTAATACGCGAAGCATTACATCAGGTGCGTGCATGTGACCACCGTGGCTTGCTGCTGTGTAGTCCCAACGCCATTGAGCGTGACGGATATCCATTAAAACAGGTTCCATTTCTTCTTTAGTTGCACCTGCATCCCATGCCGCTTTCGCTTCAAAGTGAGCACGAACAAGTTGATCTTCTAAACGACCCATTACATCTTTCACTTCTTTTTTACGTGAAGCAACGATGTCTTTAAGTTTTTCTTTGCTTTGATCGTGACAGTTTGCACAAGTGGTATCAAATGCATCGAATGGGTTTTGGATTTGGTGGTCGGTGTAAACTTTACCGTCTTTACCTTGTACTTTAGGCATGTGACAGTCGATACAAGTTACGCCGTTTTTACCGTGCATACCTAAAGACCAAATTTCAAAGTCAGGGTGTTGCGCTTTTAACATTGGTGCTTTAGAAAGAGAGTGAGTCCAGTCACTGAAGCCGATATCATCATAGTATTTTTCGATGTCATCAACAGTTTGACCGTTATCCCAAGGGAAGGTTACTTGTTTTAAGTCGCCCGCGAAGTAGTATTCAACGTGACAGTTTGCACAGATTTCAGCACGTTTTTCAGTGCGAGCAGCTGTGTTAAAGCTTAAGTTAGCTTGTTCTTTACCTTCAGCTTTTGCTTTTGCTTGAAGTGCATTATTTAAGTGATCTAATGCACGAAGAACGTGTGGACGAGCAATACGTAATGCTGGTTTGCCTTCGGCAAAGTCTTTTGATGTAGTATCGTGACAGTCTGCACAACCGATTGAGTTGACCACTTCAGGTCCACCTTTAGCCCATTTTGCACCAAAGTAACCATCTTCACCCCATTCTGCAATTAAACGAGGAACGTCTGGACCTTTACAAGTCCAACATGCCATTGGTTGAGGGCCATCATTTGCATTTTTGGGCGCACCAGTACGTAAAATATTACGTACATCTTCTACTGCATAAACGTGACCACGAGGTGCGTTATATTCTTTTGCGAAAGAATAGCCCCCCCATAACACGATTAAACGAGGATCTTGTTCATCAGCATAGATGATTTTGTCGCCTTTTTCAGTCGCTTTCCACGAATTGAATTGGCTAGGATATTTCTCAGCAAATTTTTCATTTACTGCTTCAATTTTTAAATTGGGGTTCGCTGCTTCAACAGGTTGTTCAAGAGGCTTGTATACCATTTCAGCCATCGCTGAGTTGTATACACCTAAAGCTGCGAAAGAAGTGGCCAAAACAAGGCTTTTTCTCAATGCGTTCACGATAATCACTCCATTAGGAAAGAATAAAAAAACAATTTAAAATGCGAACAATTCCTATTAAGCTTTTGAATTCACTCATAAAAATAGTTCAGTGCAAGCATAAGATACCAAAAAGTAGTAGTTTTTCTAAGGTTATCTTCCAAAAGTTTGAGGTTGATCAAACTTTAAAATCAAAATACTCATAAAGAGGTATATTGGGTGTTGAGGAAGTGGTAGAGGAGGATACCCTAAAGAGGAAAAAAGTGCGGTCGATTTTCATCTTGTTTTTCGTATAATAGGGTAAGTCAACTCGGAGAAGAATATGATTATCGGACCTTATATCAACGCACTGGCGATTATCAGTGGTGCAGTTATCGGTGCGGTGCTCGGTGGACGCATTCCAGAGCGTTTACGCACTAATCTAACCTTAATCTTTGGCTTGTGTTCGATGGGCATGGGTATTGTGATGGTGGCGAAAACCACCAATATGCCGGCAATGATTTTATCGGTGTTATTAGGCACGATAATCGGGGAATTGCTTTTATTAGAACACGGGATCAATAAGCTTGCCTCATCAGCCAAAGGTCTTGTTGAAAAGATGTTCCCTGATACACCAAGTAGCATGCATAGCCAAGAAGAGTTCTTGTCTAAATTTGTTGCGATTGTGATTTTGTTTTCATTTAGTGGAACGGGTATTTTTGGGGCGATGAATGAGGGGATGACGGGGAATTTTGATATCCTTATTGTAAAATCTTTTTTAGATTTTTTCACCGCGATGATCTTTGCCACATCACTTGGCATTTCTGTAGCAAGTATTTTTGTGCCGCAGACATTGATTCAAGTGATTTTAGCTTATTCTGCGGTGTTTATTATTCCTTTTGTGACACCAGAAATGCGAGGTGATTTTGCAGCAGTAGGCGGTATGCTAATGATAGCTGCGGGCTTTCGCATTTGTAATATCCAAATGTTCCATGTAGCGAATATGCTGCCGGCTCTTTTCCTTGCCATGCCAATTTCTCATTTCTGGAGTGCCTTTTTCTAAGAAATAGGCGTGTAATAACGCCTATTTCTTTTTCTGACAATGAGGGCAATAAAAGCTATTGCGTTGCCCAATAATCATACTTTCAATCTTTGTGCCACATTTTGGACAAGGTTTATCTTTGTTTCCGTACACTAACAATTCCTGAGCAAAATAACCAGGGCGACCATCGGGTTGTAAGAAATCTTTTAATGTTGTTCCACCTTGTGTAATGGCTTTTGCTAATACGTCTTTAATTGTTTCAACGAGTAAGGCACATTGGCTTCGCGTAAGATTTTCGGCTAATTTCACGGGGTGCAAACCACATAAAAAGAGCGTTTCATTGGCATAAATATTTCCTACGCCCACGACGACGGCATTATCCATTAAAAAGGTTTTAAGTGCGGTCGATTTTTTGCGTGATTTTTTAAAAAGGTATTCTGCGTTAAATTCATCTGAAAGCGGTTCAGGACCAAGTTTTAGGAAAAGATGAAAGTCATCTAAGTTTTCAGTCCATAACCATGCACCGAAGCGTCTTGGGTCGTTATAACGTAGTAATTTCCCATTATTCATTACAATATCAAGGTGATCATGTTTATCAATAGGACTATCGTGTGGCACAATTCGAACAGAGCCAGACATCCCTAAATGACCAATAATGTAACCTTTTTCTGTATGAATAATGAGATATTTCGCACGACGAGAAGTATCTAAAATTTTGACGTTTTTGAGCGTGGTTAATTCACGAGAGACAACCCAGCGTAATTGGGGTTGGCGCACTACAATTTTTTCGATGGTAAAATCTTTTAAATAGGGAGTGACACCGCGTAGGGCTGTTTCGACTTCAGGAAGTTCAGGCATAGATAATCTCGGTAATGAATTTGTGATATAAAAAAACCCGAACAATGTCGGGCTTTTTTCAAATCAGCAAAATTATTTGATTTTTGCTTCTTTATAGATAACGTGTTTACGCACTACTGGATCAAATTTTTTGATTTCCATTTTTTCAGGCATATTACGTTTGTTTTTATCAGTTGTGTAGAAGTGACCAGTCTCTGCTGTAGAAACTAAACGGATTTTCTCACGAGCGCCTTTAGCTGCCATGTTTTAGCTCCTTAGATTTTTTCGCCACGAGCACGGATTTCAGCTAACACTGCATCAATGCCTTTTTTATCGATAATACGCATACCTTTCGCAGTTAAACGTAAGGTCACGAAACGGTTTTCACTTTCAACCCAGAAACGGTGAGTGTGAAGGTTTGGAAGAAAACGACGACGTGTCGCATTCAACGCGTGTGAGCGGTTGTTACCCACAGCTGGACGCTTGCCTGTTACTTGACAAACTCTAGACATAATAATCTCCAATAATTTAAATATAAGCTCGAGCTTATGGTTCGGATAATGAAGCTTAAAACTAAGCTTGCTTCCTCGTCAGGTCGCAGTATCCGACCCACTTACTATATTAAAGGTCGCAAATTATACTGACTTTATTTTCATTTCTCAAGTCCAAAAGCGATTTTTTCCGTCTTTAAATGGAAATGAACGATAAAAAAATCATCAAATTCCCTAAAACTATAACAGATTATGTTCAGCAAAAGAATAACAAGTCCCTTTGCCGACAATAAAATGATCCAAAATACGAATATTCATTAACTCGGCAGCTTCAATAATTTTTTGTGTAATCAGTTTATCGGAATAGCTCGGTTCTGCTAGGCCAGAAGGGTGGTTGTGAGCCAAAATTAAGGCGGCCGCATTGCAGTAAAGGCTTTCTTTGATGATTTCACGTGGATAAACATTCGTCACATTAATTGTGCCTAAAAATAACCGCTCTTTTTTAATCAAACGATGTTGATTATCTAAAAATAACACCATAAAAATTTCACGTTCTTCGTGATGAAGCTCCGCTTGAAGATAAAGCCTTACCGTAGATGTGTCGCTAAATACATGCTCTATCAGTAATTCTTGCTTCAGATACCGCTTTGTCATTTCTGTGGTGGCTTGCAGTTGAATAAACTGCGTAATACCTAATCCTTTTACTTTGCAAAAGGCTTCTTTATCTGCACTTAATAAGGCTCGAAGGGATCCAAAATGTTGCAGCACGCTCTGTGATAATTCCATGACTGGGCAACCTTTAATCCCTGTTCGTAGAAAAATAGCAAGTAATTCGTGATCTTCGAGGGCTTCAACACCATATTTCAATAATTTTTCACGAGGCATTAAAGGAGAGTTTGTCTGCATATTAATTAATGAAAAGAAAAAGTGTGGTCAATTTTCATGATGTTTTTAGGCATTGCGAATTGTCTATTTTATTTTTGGAACAGAGATCGCAAAAATAAAATTTTTTATTGGCGAAATTTGAAGTAAAATAGGTGACCTTAAGTTGTTAAGTACTAACACACAAAACATATCCATTCTATTAAGTCGTAGCGGAGTAGCAAATGAGCTTGAGCGGAAAGCGTATTGTTGTCGGAATTACAGGAGGCATTGCTGCCTATAAAACCATTGAGTTTGTTCGTTTATTACGCAAATCTAACGCAGAAGTTCGAGTGGCTTTAACGCCTGCAGCCGCTGAATTTGTCACACCTTTAACGCTACAAGCCATTTCGGGTAATGCGGTTTCTCAATCTTTACTTGATCCTCAAGCTGAATTAGCCATGGGGCATATTGAGCTGGCCAAGTGGGCTGATGCGATTGTGATTGCGCCAGCTAGCGCCGATTTTATTGCGCGTTTAACCGTTGGAATGGCAAATGATTTACTTAGCACGATTTGTCTTGCGACAAGTGCGCCTATTTTGCTCGCACCGGCCATGAATCAACAGATGTACCGTCAGGCGATTACACAACAAAATTTGACCGCTCTTTCTGTGCGAGGCATTCATTTTGTGGGGCCAAATAGCGGTTTTCAGGCTTGTGGTGATGTGGGTATGGGTAGAATGTCTGAGCCAGCTGAAATTTTTGAGTCGCTTCAATCACTTTTTGTGGTTCAACAAGATTTAGCTGATTTAAGTGTCACTATTACGGCAGGCCCGACGCGTGAAGCTATCGATCCTGTTCGTTATATTTCTAATCACAGCTCAGGTAAAATGGGCTTTGCAATTGCCGAGGCCTTTGCAAAACGTGGGGCAAATATCACCTTAATTGCGGGGCCTGTTAATTTGGCTACGCCGAAAAACGTTCATCGTATTGATGTAACAACCGCCCATGAAATGTGGCAAGCCTCCCTTGAAAGTGCGGTCAAAAATAGTATCTTTATTGGCTGTGCTGCTGTGGCTGATTATCGAGTTGCGGAAGTCGCTGATCAAAAAATTAAGAAAACCAATAATAATGATGAGCTTTCTCTTAAATTGGTGAAAAATCTAGACATTATCGCGAGTGTGGCAAGTTTAGAAAAAGATCGTCCATTTGTTGTGGGCTTTGCAGCTGAAACGCAAAATGTCGCTGAGTATGCGAAGAGCAAACTTCAACGCAAAAATTTAGATATGATTTGTGCTAATGATGTATCGGGTGGGCAAGTATTCGGACAAGATCAAAATGCCTTGCAGATCTTTTGGAAAACAGGCGAAAAAGCGTTGCCGTTAGCTGATAAAAATAAATTGGCAGACGTGTTGGTCACCGAAATTGTTGACCATTATCACAAATAAAAGATGTTCAAAATTCGTTGGATTTTGTGACCGCACTTTTGTGTGACAGATTTCTTTTAAAGGATAAATAAGCATGAAAAAAATTGATGTAAAAATTTTAGATAACCGTATTGGCAACGAATTTCCTTTACCAACCTATGCAACCGAAGGTTCAGCAGGTTTGGATTTACGTGCATTACTTGAAGAAGGCATTGAAATTCAACCAGGCGAAACCAAACTTATTCCAACAGGCCTTTCAATTTATATTGCAGATCCAAATCTTGCAGCAGTGATTCTGCCTCGTTCTGGTTTAGGTCATAAACACGGTATCGTATTAGGTAACTTAGTGGGCTTAATTGATTCAGATTATCAAGGTCCATTAATGGTGTCGGTATGGAATCGTGGCCATGAACCGTTCAAAATAGAAGTCGGCGATCGTATTGCACAATTAGTCTTTGTGCCAGTCGTACAAGCGGAATTCAATATTGTTAGTGAATTTACCGAAACTGAACGTGGTGAAGGCGGTTTTGGTCATTCAGGTAAAAAATAAACTATGGTAGAACAATTATCTCTCGTTGAAGTTGATGAGATTGCTGCGGAAATCAAACCGCCAAAAATCGAAAAACGCACGGTAAAAGAACGTCGACAACAAGTGTTGACGGTGCTTACCCATATGTTGCATTCTGAACGGGGAATGGAACGTATGACAACAGCACGTTTAGCGGAAGAAGTAGGGGTGTCAGAAGCTGCACTTTATCGTTACTTCCCAAGTAAAACCAAAATGTTTGAAGCGTTGATCGATAATATTGAAGCAAATTTATTTAGCCGTATCACCACATCAATTCGTAATGAAACCAATACGATGAATCGAGTGCGTGACATTATGCAGATGATTCTCGACTTTGCACGTAAAAATCCTGGTTTAACCCGTATTTTGACCGGACATGCCTTGATGTTTGAAGAGCCACTTTTACAGGCGCGTGTAGCCCAATTTTTCGATCGTCTTGAAATGCAATTTGTAAATATTTTACAAATGCGTAAATTACGCGAAGGGCGGGGTTTTAATGTTGATGAACGCATTATTGCGGGGCATTTAGTGACCCTTTGTGAAGGACAGTTTATGCGTTATGTCCGCACAAACTTCCGTTTAGGCGCAAATCAAAGTTTTGAACAGCAATGGCGTTTTCTTGAACCGCTTTTTGCTTAATTGACTTTAGTTGATAAATATATGATTATTCCGTGGCAAGAATTGCCAATAGAAACCTTAGAAAACATTGTGGAAAGTGTGGTACTTAGAGAAGGTACCGATTATGGTTCACACGAATTTTCTCTAGAACAAAAAAAACAACACCTACTAAACAAGATTCACAATGGAAGTGCAGTGATTGTTTGGTCAGAATTACATGAATCCATTGATATCAAAGATAAAATGGAATTTCTAAAATGAATCAATAGGAGCTTATATGTCAGAAGATGTAGAATTACTTGAAGAACAGAATCAGCAGGATGATGAGCAAGCTCGAGATCCTGCCCTTGACTGGTTCCTGACACACTGCCACTTACATAAATATCCTGCAAAATCAACTTTAATTCATGCAGAGGAAGATGCGAATATTCTGTATTTCTTAATTAAAGGGACTGTGATGGTTTCATCAAAGGATGATGAGGGTAAAGAGATGATTTTATCTTATCTTGGAGCTGGGCAGTTTTTTGGTGAAGCAGGCTTGTTTGAGGAGGGGTCTAAACGTTCAGCTTGGGTTAAGACAAAAACGCCTTGTGAGATCGCAGAAATATCTTATAAGAAATATCGTCAGCTAGTTCAGATTAACCCAGAAATATTGATGTTCTTGACTGCACAATTGGCTAAGCGCTTACAAAATACTTCCCGACAAGTGACAAATTTAGCCTTTCTTGATGTAGCAGGTCGAATTGCGCAAGCGCTGATGCATTTGGCAAAACAACCAGAGGCAATGACTCATCCTGATGGTATGCAGATTAAAATTACTCGTCAGGAAATTGGTCAAATGGTGGGCTGTTCACGTGAGACCGTAGGGCGAATAATTAAGATGCTGGAAGATCAAAATCTAATTCATGCGCACGGTAAAACCATTGTGGTTTACGGCACTCGATAGTAAAAATAACCGTCTTTAATAGACGGTTATTTTGTTTTTGTTACATTGATGTGATAGTTGAAATGCCTTTGTTAATTTTTATACGAAAAGCGAAAAAATACTTCTTTTAGTGCAATATCTTAATTGACAAAATAGCGGAAGACTTCTATCATACCACTGCCTTCCAACGTGGTTTGTTTGGAAGTCAGGATTGGTCTCCTGAATATATAAGTGGCTTTTAAAAGATTCTTAATCTTTTAATTTTATATCGCAGACTGGAACCCCAGAGATGCTTTAAATCTATGGTGGGCTAGGTAGAAATCCCGCAGGGATGCGATGCAGTAAGCCACTTGCTGTTAAGACCAATTCTGCTTAGTTCCACCACCCTTCAAAACAATCTTCAATTTTCAAACTTTCATTTAACTCACTTCGAACGATAAATTCTCAGCTAAAGTTCGGTCATTTTTTACTTTATTTTTGGCAAAAAAATACCGACCCATTTCTGAGTCGGCATTTCATTTAGTGTATTTTATTTCACTTTTTGTTTCATGGCTTCTGCCACAAATTCAGCTTCAGGGCCGAGAACTACTTGTAAGCCATCGTTACCGATTTTCACGATACCTTTTGCGCCAAGAGACTTAAGCTGCTCTTCATTAATTTTGTGTTGGTCCACTAAGCTTAAACGTAAGCGAGTGATACAAGCATCAATATTTTTAAAGTTATCAGCACCACCTAAAGCATCAATAAATTTGATCGCTCTTTCTTCGCGAGATTGGTTCGCTGCTGATTGTGCTGCAGTGGTTTCTTCTGCTTCTTCTGTGCGACCTAATGTTTTTAAGTTGAATGCTTTAATTGCAAAACGGAATACAGCATAGTAAATCACGAAGAATACTAAGCCTTGTACGATTAGCATATACCATTCAACGGCTAACGGGTTGCGTGATGAAAGCACCATATCTACGAGACCCGCACTGAAACCGAAGCCCGCAATCCAATGCATTGTTGCCGCGATAAAGACGGAAATACCGGTTAATACCGCATGGATGAAGTAAAGCACTGGCGCAACAAACATGAAAGAGAATTCTAATGGCTCGGTGATACCTGTGAAGAATGACGCAAACGCACCCGCAAGCATAATTGATGCCACTTTAGTTCTTTGGCTTGGTTTAGCGCTGAGATAAATCGCTAATGCGGCACCCGGTAAACCGAACATCATGACAGGGAAGAAACCTGCTTGATACATGCCAGTTACTCCAACCGTTGCCGTTCCTTCAGCAAGTGATTTCGCACCACCTAAGAAGTTTGGAATGTCATTGATGCCAGCTACGTCAAACCAGAATACTGAGTTCAATGCATGGTGTAAGCCAACAGGAATGAGTAAACGGTTGAAGAAACCGTAAAGGCCTGCACCAACAGCACCTAAGTCTTTAATGCTTTCACCGAATGACACTAAACCGCCGAAAATATATGGCCAGATGTAAAGCAATACGAAGCTGATGAACATCATGACAAAAGAAACCACGATTGGCACAAGGCGTTTTCCGCTAAAGAAGGAAAGCGCTTTTGGCAATTCTACTTGATAGAAGCGGTTATAAAGTTCAGCCGAAATCACCCCGATCAAAATCCCAATAAATTGGTTATTGATTTTCCCGAAAGCGGCGGGTACTTCACTTACATCAATATGTTGTAGCTGAGCAACACTGCCAGGTGAAAGTAGAGTGGTTACCACATAGTAACCCACTAAACCTGAAAGCGCAGCAGAACCATGTTTGTCCTTAGATAAACCGAAAGCAACACCAACGGCAAAAAGCAGGCCCATGTTATCGATGATAGCACCACCTGATTTAATTAAAAATGCAGCAAGTTGGCTGTTAGCTCCCCAGCCATCTGGGTCAAGCCAATAACCAATCCCCATCAGTACAGCTGCTGCTGGTAAGACCGCAACAGGTACCATTAAGGCCTGCCCAATTTTTTGCGCATAACCTAACACATTCATTTTTTTCTCCTATTTTTATTAATTATGAAGTATTACTTGATATTTTAAAGTAAAAAAAAATATTTTGTATAAATGTTGTTACTTTATCTCAAATTTGAGAATCTGATCACAAATTTTGAAACTACACTTCAAAAAATATTTTTTTATGGCGCAATGTCTACTATAATGAGACTCAACTAAAAGGAAACTAGGTATCCGTGCTTAGAATAGGAGTTTATATGTCGAAATTATCACATTATAAAGTCTTAGATAAAATCAAATTTGGTCTTATTGCTTCTTGTCAGCCTGTCGATGACGGCCCGATGGATAAACCAGAAATTGTGGCGGCTATGGCACAGGCTTCTGTTATTGGTGGTGCAGCCGGATTGCGTATCGAGGGCATAGAAAATCTTAAAGCAACACGCCCTACTGTGAATGTACCGATTATTGGTATTGTGAAACGTTATTTACCTGACAGCCCTGTACGAATTACCCCATTTTTGCATGATATTGAAGATTTAGCGAAAGCAGGTGCAGATATTATTGCAGTGGATGGTACGAATCGTCCTAGGCCGGTAGATATTGAAAGTGCGGTCAAAAAAATCCACGAATTAGGCTGTTTGGCCATGGCGGATTGCTCGAATTTAGAAGAAGGTTTGTACTGTCAAAAACTTGGTTTTGATATTGTGGGCAGTACGATGTCTGGCTACACAGGTGGCTCTGTGCCGGAAGAGCCTGATTATCAATTAGTTAAAGATTTGAAAGCGGCAGGCTGCCGAGTCATGGCAGAAGGACATTATAACACCCCTGAGTTGGCGAAAACGGCAATTGAAATTGGTGCTTATTGTGTGACAGTAGGTTCGGCATTGACTCGTTTAGAGCATATCGTAAGTTGGTTCACCGAAGCCATTCATTCAGCGAAAAAATAAAGGAAGAAGATATGTCATTAACAGTGGATAGTGGTCAGACATTACAGCGTTGTTTGGCATTAGATATTGGTGGCACGAAAATTGTTTCTGCTATTGTGAAAAATGGTGAGATTCAGCAGCGAAAACAGATTCCCACGTCACAAAATGACGCTGCGCAAGCGATGCATCAAACCCTTGCTCAGTTGTTAAAAGAATATGAGGGACAGTTTGATTATGTCGCCGTAGCTTCAACGGGCATTATTAATCAAGGCATTCTGACTGCACTTAATCCTAAAAATTTGGGTGGATTAGCCCAATTTCAATTAAAAGATAGCATTGCACAGCATACTGATAAACCGATAGGTTTACTTAATGACGTGCAAGCGGCAGCCTATGCCGAGTATCAATTACAGAATCCTAATGATGTTCAAAACTTTACCTTTATTACTGTTTCCACAGGCGTAGGGGGTGGTTTAATTTTAAATCATCGTTTACTTACTGAGCCAAACGGCATTGCGGGGCATATAGGTCATACTTTGGCCGATCCTAATGGTCCAATTTGTGGTTGTGGCCACCGTGGCTATGTTGAAGCCATTGCATCAGGTCGCGTGATTGAAGCAGTTTATTCTCAATGGGATGATCCTTGTGATCCGAAAGAAGTTTTTGCGCGTTTCCGTCAAAATGATGAAAAAGCAACCGTACTTGTGACTCGTTCAGCACAAGGCATTGCGGATTTGAAGATTGGATTAGACATGCAAAAAGTCGTGGTTGGCGGTAGCGTAGGATTGGCAGAAGGCTATTTACCGTTAGTTCAATCTTTATTAAGTGAATTTCCCGCTGTTTATCACTGCGAATTAGAAAGTGCCCAATTTGGACAAGATGCAGGCTTGATTGACGCGGCTTACTGAGTAAAAGATTGCTTATTACAAGCAAAAAATATGGGAGTGGTTTATGGCTAAAAACGGCAATATTTTAAATACCATTAGCTCGTTGTATCGTAGTTTAACGAAGACTGAAAAGAAAATTGCGGATGCGATTTTATTGAATCCCGATCTTGCGGTGCAAGCTCCTTTAGCTGAAATTGCCGCCCATTTAGAAGTGGGGGAGGCGACCTTTGTGCGTTTTTGCCGTACACTCGGCTTTAAAGGCTTCAGTGATTTTAAATTGGAATTATCCATCGAGCTTGCCACAAAAGATGGCAAAGATAACACCGTATTAGATTCAGATATTACTGATTCTGACAACTCGTTGAATATTGCACATAAGCTGAAATCTGCCATCAATAACGTGATGGATGAAACCATTAATTTATTAGATTTTGAGCAGTTGGAAGAGGCAGTAAAAGCCATTCAACAAGCAAATCGTGTTTTCTTATTTGGTGTGGGGACATCAGGTATTACTGCAGAAGATGCCAAAAATAAACTGATGCGTATTGGTGTGCAAGTGGATGCGACGGGTAATAATCATTTTATGTATATGCAGGCATCGTTATTGACGAAAAAAGATGTAGCAATTGGTTTGAGCCATTCAGGTTATTCTCAAGAAACGACTCATACCATGAAAATTGCCAAAGAAAATGGCGCTAAAACTATTGCGATTACGCACAGCTTGCGTTCACCCATCACAGAATATGCCGATCTTGTTTTAGTGAATGGGAATAAGCAAGGCAAGTTACAGGGCGATTCTATCAGCACGAAGATTGCTCAATTACTCGTATTAGATTTGATTTACGCTTTATTGGTACAGGCATCACAGGAAAGTGCGGTCAAAATAAAGCAAAAAACATTAAATGTTATTTTAGAACAACGTATCAAATAGTAGAGAAAAATACGTAACTTAAAAGGTATTTTTAGTGCGTTATTAGTATCATTCAATGAAGATGGCTCTATCAATGAAAAAGGTTTGCGTGAAATTATTCGCTATAACATTGATAAGATGAAAATTGATGGTTTATATGTAGGCGGTTCAACAGGTGAAAACTTCATGCTTTCTACGGAGGAGAAAAAACAAATTTTCCGTATCGCGAAAGATGAAGCAAAAGACCAAGTCGCGCTAATCGCACAAGTAGGTAGTGTGAACTTACATGAAGCAGTGGGATTAGGTAAGTATGCAACGGAATTAGGCTATGACAGTCTTTCTGCTGTAACCCCGTTCTACTATAAATTCAGCTTCCCTGAAATCAAACATTACTATGACACTATCATTGCTGAAACAGGCAATAACATGATCGTGTATTCAATTCCGTTTTTAACAGGCGTGAATATGGGGATTGAGCAATTCGGCGAACTTTATAAAAAACCGAAAGTGCTAGGTGTGAAATTTACCGCTGGGGATTTCTATCTATTAGAACGCTTGAAAAAAGCTTATCCAAATCACCTCATTTGGGCTGGTTTTGATAAAATGATGGTACCGGCAGTATCTCTTGGTGTAGATGGTGCGATCGGTAGTACATTCAACGTAAATGGTGTGCGTGCAAGACAAATCTTTGAATTAACCAAACAAGGTAAATTGGCTGATGCGCTTCAAGTTCAACACGTGACCAATGACCTTATCGAAGGCATTTTAGCGAATGGCTTATATCTCACTATCAAAGAGTTATTGAAACTAGATGGTGTGGATGCAGGTTATTGCCGCCAGCCAATGACAGCGAAAGCAACACCAGAGCAATTAGCGAAAGCGAAAGAGTTAAAAGCAAAATATTTATAAATTAATGGAAAAGTGACCGCACTTACTTCTTTCCTCTCTCTTCAATGGAGAGAGGAAAGAATGTCGGTGTGGTACTGATAAGGAAGGTTATTATGCGTCTCATTCCTCTGAACAATGAACAACAAGTCAGCCGATGGGCTGCGCGTCATATTGCTGATCGAATTAATCATTTTAAACCTACCGCAGAACGTCCTTTTGTATTAGGTTTACCAACAGGCAGTACACCACTTAAGACCTATCAAGAATTGATTAAATTAAATCAAGCGGGAGAAGTGAGTTTTAAACATGTGGTGACCTTTAATATGGATGAATATGTGGGTTTACCAAAAGAACATCCAGAAAGCTATCACAGTTTTATGCATAATAATTTCTTCAACCATATTGATATTCAACCGCAAAATATCAATATTTTGAATGGTAATACCAATGACCATGATGAAGAATGTCGTCGTTATGAAGAAAAAATTAAATCTTACGGCAAGATTCATTTATTTATGGGCGGTGTAGGCGTTGATGGGCATATTGCCTTTAATGAACCAGCGTCTTCTTTAAGTTCGCGTACCCGTATTAAAACTTTAACACCTGATACCATTATTGCTAATTCTCGTTTCTTTAATAACGATGTAAATCAAGTGCCCAAATATGCTTTAACAATCGGCGTAGGTACATTACTTGATGCTGAAGAAGTGATGATTTTAGCAACAGGTCATAATAAAGCCTTAGCCGTGCAAGCTGCAGTTGAGGGCAGTATTAATCACCTTTGGACAGTGAGTGCTTTACAGCTTCATCGCCATTTTGTTTTAGTATGTGATGAGCCTGCATTGCAAGAATTGAAAGTCAAAACTGTGAAATATTTTACTGAATTGGAAGGACGCGCGATTCATAGTGTATTATAAGTGCGGTTAATTTTAATGGGATTTTAGGAAGGTATAATGAAATATGCATTAATTAACAGCGTAATCTACACGAAAAATGAAGTGTTAAGAGATTATGCGGTCGTTATTGAAGGGGAATATATTCAATCTGTTATTCCACAAAGCGAATTAGAGAGTGGGATTAAAACCATTGATTTACAAGGGCATAACCTCACAGCCGGCTTTATTGATCTGCAATTAAACGGCTGCGGTGGCGTGATGTTTAACGATCAAACAAGCGTAGAAACATTAGAAATTATGCAAGCCACGAACTTGAAATCAGGCTGTACCAGTTTCTTACCAACGTTTATTACTGCACCAGATGAAGATATCAAACGGGCAGTAAACATTATGCGTGAGTATTTGAATAAGCATAAAAATCAAGCGCTTGGTTTACACATCGAAGGCCCTTATTTAAGTCTTGAGAAAAAAGGCGTGCATCGCCCGGAATATATCCGTGAAGCGACGCCAGAGATGAAAGATTTCTTATGTGATAATGCAGATGTGATTACTAAGCTGACCATTGCCGCTGAAAACCCAACGGTGCAATATATTCAGGATTTTGTAAAAGCAGGCATTATTGTGTCTATTGGGCATTCTAATGCGACTTATGAAGTGGCGAAAGCTGCCTTTCACAAAGGTGCGACTTTTGCTACTCACTTACACAATGCCATGTCGCCGATCAGTTCAGGACGCGCAATGGGCGTAGTTGGTGCAGTATTAGATTCTGATGTTTACACGGGGATTATTGTAGATGGCGTGCATGTGAACTTTGGTAACGTTCGCTTAGATAAAAAAGCGAAAGGTGATAAACTTTGCATTGTAACCGATTCTCTTGCTGCTGCAGGTGCACCACCTGAATTGGAAACCTTCACTTTTGTAGGAAAAGCGATTTATGTGAAAGACGGTCGTTGCTATGATGCAAATGGCACAATTGCAGGCGCATCAATTACCATGATGGAATCCATCAAGAATGTCGTGGAATATGTGGAAATTCCATTAGCAGAAGCAATTCGTATGAGTAATCTTTACCCTGCGAGAGCAATTGGTGTAGATGATCGTTTAGGCTCAGTTGAAGCGGGTAAAGTGGCTAACTTGGCGGTATTCACAAAAGATTATGACGTGATTGGTACCGTATTAAACGGAGAATGGAAACCAAACTAAAGTGCGGTCAAAAATAGTATTGTTTTAAACGTAATCCGATCCTTAAACAGATCGGATTATTTTTTATGGTTGCAATTCGGTGATCTTACCAGTATCTACTTGGAACAATTTTCCTTTTCCCACTTGCATTTCTTTGAGTTGACCTTGAGTAATAGCGGTTACGAAAACTTGAGAACCACTTTGTTGCAAGCGTTCCGCAAGCAGGGCTCGTTTATGTTGATCCAACTCAGAGGCAAAGTCATCAATTAAAAAGATGCAATGACGCTGTTTTTGAATCATTAAATGTTCACCTTGCGCTAAACGTAGCGCGCACATCAATAATTTTAATTGACCACGAGAGAGTACGTCTTCTACGGGGAGCCCATTGGCTTTAAAGCGGAAATCCGCTTTTTGTGGACCAGAAACTGTATAACCAATGGCTTTGTCTCGCTCAAAGTTTTTCGCCAGTAATTCGCCATATTCTGTCTCTTTCTCCCAGCCTTGATAAAAGCTAACAGTAATTTCTAATTCAGGTAAAAATAACTGGCAGGTTTTTTCAATTTCTGGGCGTAAGGCTTCTGCATATTCAGCACGCCAATCACTCACTTGGTGGGCTAATTTGACTAATTCAATATCCCAAATTTTAATCGCAGAATAAGGCTGGTTTTGACTTAATGCGGCATTTCGCTGTTTTAATAAGCGGTTTAATGCGATCCAAGAGGAATGAAAACTGTTATGGTGGTGGAATAAGCCCCAATCTAAAAAAGCACGTCGAAAACTAGGGCCGCCATTTAATAAGGTAAGTCCTTCAGGCGTAATTAATTGCATGGGTAAAAGGTGAGCGAGAGCAGCAATTTTATTGCCGTCTTCACCGTTTATTTTTGCGATGGTATTACCTTGACGAAGTTTTTGTAAGCCAACAGACCATTGATGCTGACTTTCTTGAATTTGGCCAAAAAGCGTGAAATGAGGTTCATCGTAAGAAATGATACGATTTGCGACCGCACTTTTGAAAGAGCGTCCATGTCCAAGATAAAAAATTGCTTCTAATAAGCTGGTTTTTCCGCTGCCGTTGTTGCCAACTAAAAAGTTAAAGCCGTGTTCAAATTCAAGATCCACGGCATTTAAATTTCTAAATTTTTCAACAATTAAGCGAGAAATGGCCATTATTCTTAGAGGCGCATTGGCATAATGACGTATTCTGCGCTTGCATCTTCGCTGTTTTCAATTAAGCAGCTTGATGATGCATCCGTGAGGCGAATACGTACTTGTTGGCATTTTAAGGCGTTCAATACATCTAAAATGTAAGTCACATTAAAGCCCACTTCCATTTCTTCACCTTGATAATTCACATCCACGATTTCCTCTGCCACTTCGTGTTCTGGGTTAGAAGCAGTAATTTTAAGTTGGTTTTCACTTAAGTTTAAACGTACGCTACGTACACGTTCATTTGAAAGGATAGAAGCACGTACAAAAGCTTGTTTTAAAGTTTCCCAGTTTCCTTCTACGATACGAGTTGCATTACGTGGTAATACACGACGGTAATCAGGGAAGCGACCATCAATGAGTTTTGAGGTAAACACAATGTGGTTTAAGTGAATACGAAGATTATTCGTGCCGATTTGCAAACGAGCAAGTTCGTCACTGCTTTCTAATAGGCGATTTAGTTCTAATACACCTTTGCGAGGGAGAATAACTGAATGGGTTTGCAGATCTTGATCTAATTCGATCGTACAAACGGCAAGACGGTGACCGTCAGTTGCAACAGTACGTAATAAATTACCTTCCGTTTCAAATTTCATGCCGTTTAAGAAATAGCGGGCATCCTGGTTTGCCATTGAAAATTGGGTGGCTTCAATTAAGCGACGTAAGGTGCTTTGCGGTAAGGCAAAATCCACTTCAGATTGCCAATCTGTTAGATTTGGATATTCTTCAGCTGGCAGAGTAGTGAGATTAAACTTACTGCGACCAGACTCTACAATTGCGCGATCTTCTTCAAAGGTAACTGTAATTTCAAATTCATCTGATAATGTACGGCAAATATCTAAGAATTTTTTAGCCGGAATGGTGAAAGCTCCATCAGCGGTTGAAGACGAAAGTTGAGTATGGCTAGAAAGCTCAACTTCAAGGTCTGTCCCTGTAATAGTTAAACGGTTATCTTCAATTTGTAATAACACGTTATTTAATACAGGAATATTCGGACGATTGCTTAATACGCCACAAACTTGCTGTAAGGGTTTTAATAGATTTTCTCTTGAAATGCTAAATTGCATCATGGGCTCCTTATGCAGATAAGGTGCGAATTAAATTCGCCCAATCTTCTTGAATACTGCTGTCTTTTTCACGGAATTTTGGCACTTCACGACAAGCATTTAAGACTGTCGTATGGTCGCGTTCAAAGGCACGGCCAATTTCCGGTAAACTTTTATTGGTTAATTCTTTTGCTAATGCCATCGCAACTTGGCGCGGGCGAGTGACTGATCTCGCTCTGCTTTTTGATTTTAAATCTGCCACTTTAATTCGATAGTATTCTGCCACGACTTTTTGAATGTTTTCAATGGTTACCAACCGTTCTTGTAAGGCAAGAATATCTTTTAATGTGTCACGCACAAAATCAATATCAATGTGACCACCTTTGAAGTCTTGCATTGCTTTCACACGGTTTAACGCACCTTCTAATTCACGAACATTGGTGCGTAAGCGTTGGGCGATAAAGAATGCCACTTCTTCTGGCAGATCCATATTATGTTCTTCTGCTTTTTTCAGCAAAATCGCAACACGAGTTTCTAAATCAGGTGGTTCAATCGCAGTGGTTAAACCCCAGCCGAAACGAGATTTTAGGCGTTCTTCAATTTTCTCAATTTCTTTTGGATAGCGGTCAGAGGTCAAAATAATTTGACGGCCAGTTTCAAATAAGCTATTGAAAATATGGAAAAATTCTTCTTGTGTTTTTTCTTTCTCTGCAAAGAATTGAATATCATCCACTAATAATGCATCAAGAGAACGATAGAATTTTTTGAATTGATCCATTTTATTATCACGCATTGCTTTTACCATGTGCTGCATAAAATTATTAGCATGGATATAAAGCACGCGGGCATTCGGTTTATTCGCTAAAATGCCATTACCGATGGCGTGTAATAAGTGAGTTTTACCTAAACCAGTACCCCCATATAAAAAGAATGGATTTGCTGTTGGTTCACCAGGTGCAAGGGCGAGTTTTTGGCCTACTGCACGGGCGAGTTGGTTTGATTTACCTTCAACAAAGTTTTCGAATAAATGCTTATGATTTAGGTGCGATTCAAATTTGCTTGGTGCATCAGACTCTTGCTGAAAACTCACAGCACTTTCTTGATGATTAGCTGTTTGACTCGGGGCTGATTCAACTGCTTTTGGAGCAGGTTTTACCCCTTCTTTTACGATAATTTGTAAATTTGGATTTTTAGCAAGGGCTTGGCAAATTTGATGAATTTGAGCCAAGTAATGATTTTCCACCCAGCTTTTTACAAACATATTGGACGCATATAACACCACTTGATCTTGCGAGATGACATCCGCTTGTAATGGGCGTAACCAAGTGCTGAGATCCATCGGAGAAACCTGATCTTGTAGTTGAGATAAGCAATCTTGCCATAGGTTGGAAAGGCTCACGATAAATTATCCTTATGTTATATGCGTATAAAATAAAAGCCGCAAAAGTGCGGTTAAAAATCGAAGAGAATTTTACAATAATTTAGGCAAAAGATCTTCTGTTGCTCATCAAAAAAAGACAAAAAGGTTGCTTGAGATTTTACCCAAAATCCGTATAATCCCCACGATTTTAGAAGAAACGGAAGATTATTTCGGAATTTTCTCTTTTCTTATTTGACGAAAGCCCAATTTATGATTAAAATTGTGGCCTATTTTTTAATAACCCTTGTTGTGTTTTGAATATCAAAACAGTAAACCATTTTGATTTAGGTAGATTACAATGAAACGTACATTTCAACCTTCTGTATTAAAACGTAGCCGTACTCACGGTTTCCGTGCTCGTATGGCAACTAAAAACGGCCGTCAAGTTTTAGCTCGTCGTCGTGCTAAAGGTCGTAAGAGTTTATCTGCATAATCACCTCTTTTAGTGATTAAGCTAAACTTCTCCCGGGAGTTACGATTGTTAACTCCCACTCAATTCAAAAATGTCTTCGAACAACCGTTTCGAGCAAGCACCCCTGAAATTACCATTCTCGCACGCAAAAATAATCTTGAGCATCCACGCTTAGGTTTAACTGTGGCTAAAAAACATCTTAAACGAGCGCATGATCGTAATCGTATCAAACGTTTAGTTCGTGAAAGTTTTCGTTTATCTCAACATAATTTGCCTTCTTGTGACTTTGTCTTTGTGGCGAAACGTGGCATTGGTCAGCTTGATAATCAAACGTTTTTACAAACTTTGGATAAATTATGGGCACGTCACATTCGTTTGGCACAAAAATCCTCATCGCTTTAATTAAGTTTTATCAAGTAGCGATTAGTCCTTTAATTGGGCCTCGTTGTCGTTTTGTGCCAACCTGTTCTTGCTATGGTATTGAGGCGTTAAAAACACATGGATTGTTAAAAGGTAGTTGGCTTACGCTAAAACGTGTATTAAAATGTCACCCCTTAAGCGCCGGTGGATTCGATCCTGTTCCGCCGAAAAAGATTAATAATAACGATGAGAAAAAATAATGGACTCAAGACGTAGCCTATTAGTGCTTGCACTACTCTTTATTTCTTTCCTTGTTTATCAGCAATGGCAACTTGATAAAAATCCACCGGTTCAACAACAGACCACGGAACAAACAACAACCGCCTCTTCTGATGTACCGGCAAGTTCTTCTTCATCTGCTGAAGTAGTGGCAGACTCACAAACCAAAGGTCACATTATCACATTAGAAAATGATGTATTCCGTTTGAAAGTGGATACACTAGGTGGTGATGTAATCAGTTCTGAATTATTAAAATATGATGCAGAATTAAATTCAAAAGAACCTTTCGTTTTATTAAAAGATACAAACGAGCATGTTTACATTGCACAAAGCGGCTTAATCGGTAAAAACGGGATCGATACAAAAGCAGGTCGTGCACAATATCAAGTTACGGGTGATAATTTCAAATTAGCAGAAGGCCAAAATGAGCTTTCTGTACCATTAACATTTGAAAAAGATGGGGTCACTTATCGTAAAATCTTTGTATTAAAACGCGATAGCTACGATGTAGGTGTTAACTTTGAAATTGTGAACCAAAGTGGTAGCGCAATTGAAGTTGAACCTTACGGCCAATTAAAACATACATTAGTTGAAAGCAGCGGTAACGTGGCAATGCCTACTTATACCGGTGGTGCGTATTCTTCTTCTGAAACAAATTACAAAAAATACAGCTTCAGCGATATGAAAGACAAAAATCTTTCTATCGATACCAAAGCAGGTTGGGTTGCTGTTTTACAACACTATTTCGTATCAGCTTGGATCCCAAATCAAGATGTAAATAACCAACTTTATAGTATTACAGACAGCAAAAATAACGTTGCGTCTATTGGTTATCGTGGTCCAGTAGTATCTGTTCCAGCGGGTGCAACAGAAAAAATTACCAGCTCATTGTGGACAGGTCCAAAATTACAAAACAAAATGGCTGAAGTGGCTAACCACTTAGACTTGACTGTAGATTACGGTTGGGCATGGTTTATCGCGAAACCATTATTCTGGTTATTAACTTTCATTCAAAGTATTGTATCTAACTGGGGGGTGGCAATTATTTGCGTAACCTTAGTGGTGAAAGCGATTTTATATCCGCTTACAAAAGCACAATATACTTCTATGGCGAAAATGCGTATGTTGCAACCAAAAATGCAAGAAATGCGCGAACGTTTTGGTGATGATCGCCAACGTATGAGCCAAGAAATGATGAAACTTTACAAAGAAGAAAAAGTAAATCCACTTGGCGGTTGCTTACCATTAATCCTTCAAATGCCAATTTTTATCGCATTATACTGGACGTTTATGGAAGCGGTTGAACTGCGTCATGCACCATTCTTTGGTTGGATTCAAGATTTATCGGCACAAGACCCTTACTACATTCTCCCAATCTTAATGGGCGGATCGATGTTCTTGTTACAAAAAATGTCACCGACACCAGTTGCAGATCCAATGCAACAAAAAGTGATGAATTTCATGCCATTGATCTTCATGTTCTTCTTCCTCTGGTTCCCGGCAGGTCTCGTACTTTACTGGTTAGTGTCTAACTTAATCACTATCGTACAACAACAAATGATCTACCGTGGTTTAGAGAAAAAAGGGTTACACACCCGTAAAAAATAACAGATAGAAGGCATCGAAAGATGCCTTTTTTCTATCATTGATTGATATATAATCTCATGGGCGTATTAATGCGCCCTCTCATTTTTTTATCGCAGATAAAAGTGCGGTCAATTTTTAGTGAGTTTTTATGAAAGAAACAATCGTCGCACAAGCGACAGCGCCAGGACGTGGTGGTATTGGTATTTTGCGTGTATCTGGCCCGAAAGCGGTTGAAGTTGCACAAGCGGTACTAGGTAAATGCCCTAAACCAAGAATGGCAGATTATTTACCTTTTAAAGATGCTGATGGCACAGTATTAGATCAAGGCATTGCGCTTTATTTTAAATCGCCGAATTCCTTTACAGGTGAAGATGTATTGGAATTGCAAGGTCATGGCGGACAAGTGGTATTAGATTTGTTGCTAAAACGAATCTTACAACTTGATGGTATTCGTCTTGCGCGTCCAGGTGAATTTTCTGAACAGGCTTTTTTAAACGATAAATTAGATTTAGCTCAAGCAGAAGCGATCGCGGATTTAATTGATGCCACTTCGGAGCAAGCTGCTCGTTCAGCATTAAAATCATTACAAGGTGAATTTTCTAATAAAGTGAACCAGTTAGTGGATTCCGTGATTTATCTGCGTACTTATGTGGAAGCGTCGATTGATTTCCCCGATGAAGAAATAGACTTTTTGGCAGATGGTAAAATCGAAGCAAAATTACGAGAAATTATTGATCAACTTGATTTAGTCCGTAGCGAAGCAAAACAAGGCTCGATTTTACGTGAAGGGATGAAGGTGGTGATTGCCGGTCGTCCAAATGCAGGTAAATCAAGTTTACTGAATGCTTTAGCGGGCAGAGAAGCCGCCATTGTGACAGATATTGCAGGAACAACGCGTGATGTGTTGCGTGAGCATATTCATATTGATGGCATGCCTTTACATATTATTGATACCGCAGGGCTTCGTGAAGCGACAGATGAAGTTGAACGTATCGGGATCTCGCGTGCCTGGACGGAGATTGAGCAAGCCGATCGCATCATTTTAATGCTAGACAGCAGCGACCCTGATAGCCAAAATATCGAAAAAGTGCGGTCAGAATTTTTATCAAAATTGTCAAACAATATGCCAGTGACCATTGTTCGTAATAAAGTAGATTTAAGCGGCGAGGCAGTTGGGCTAAAAGAAGAAAATGGAACAACGACCGTTTGTTTATCCGCCCAGACACATCAGGGTGTAGATTTGTTGCGTGAGCATTTAAAACAGGCTATGGGATTCCAAACGGGAATGGAAGGTGGTTTCTTAGCGCGCCGTCGCCATCTTGATGCCTTAGAAAAAGCGGCCGAACATTTACAAATTGGATTAGTCCAATTAACCGAGTTTCATGCAGGTGAATTATTGGCGGAAGAACTTCGTTTAGTTCAAGCTAATCTGAGTGAAATTACGGGGCAATTTACCTCGGATGATTTACTCGGCAATATTTTCAGTTCTTTCTGTATTGGAAAATAACTTGTAGCTTATGACTTTTCATATGTTGTGGGTTATTGCTCTAGGGCTTTCGATGGATGCCTTTGCAGTTTCCATCTCTAAAGGCTTAGCAATTCGGGCTTTCGTTGGAAACAAGCATTAGCTATTGCATGTTGCTTTGGGTTATTCCAAGGCATCATGCCTGCGATAGGTTATGTTGTCGGACTGCAATTTAGTCAGATGATTCAAAATTGGGATCATTGGATTGCCTTTGTTTTGCTTGCTCTCATCGGTGTGAATATGATTCGTGAAGGGCTGAGTTCAGATGATGAACCTGCGCCCTCATTGATTAATTTAAAACACGTGCTAACACTTGGTGTGGCAACGAGTATTGATGCGTTAGCCATTGGTGTCTCTTTTGCTTTTCTTTCCGTGGACATTTTGTTGGCTGTCTTCATCATTGGTTTAACAACCTTTGTCATCTCTTTTATTGGCGTAAAGAGCGGTCATTTTTTAGGGAGAAAATTCAAAAGCAAAGCAGAGATTTTTGGCGGTTTAGTGTTATTAGTCATGGCTGTGAAAATCCTACACGAACATGGTGTTTTTTAAGTGCGAATTTTCGCCTTTTAGATTATAATCTTACGAACTTTGTCTTTTTTTAAAAGGGTAATAATTGAATGTTAATTGAAAAAATGCATGGCATCGCCCATAGCTTTATCGGAAAAGCGATCTTTGCTTTAATTCCAGTTTCATTTTTGATTGGTGGGATGTCAGGTTATCTGTATAGCAGCAATGATAGTTTTGCGGCAAAAGTAAATGGCGAAACCATCTCTCAACAAGATTTCTTAAATCGTTATAACCAGGAGTTTGAAGCTCGAGCTCAACAAGAAGGTGAGGGCTTCCTAGCGAAAACTGACTCGGTGGAATTTGTGACCGCACTTCGTCAAAATTTAATTCAACGTTTAGTGGATCAAGAATTAATCCGTCAATATGCGAAAGAATTAAAATTAGGTGTAAGTGACGACATGATCAAACGTGCGATTGTAAGCGATCCTAACTTACAATCTAACGGTAAATTTGATAATACCCGTTATCAACAATTATTGACTCAAAATGGTTTAACGTCAGATACTTATGCGGCTATTTTACGTAATGCATTAACACTTGAACAAATGCAAAACGGTTTAGCTGATAGTGAATTTGTTGTGCCAGCTCAAGTAAAAGATAGTGCACAAACCTTTTTCCAAAAACGTATCGCTCGTCTTGCAACCCTTCCATTAGCTGATGAAGTAGCAGAACAAAAGGTAACAGAAGAAGAAATTAAAGCGTATTACGATGCGAATGCGAAATCACTTGTTCAACCTGAACAGGCGAAAGTACAATATATTCGCGTTTCAGCGAATGAATTAGGTAAATTACAACCTGTAACTGAAACACAAATTGCGCAATATTATCAAGAAAATAAAGCGCAATTCATTAGCCAAAAATTAGCGCATATCCAATTAGCAACTGAGAAAGAAGCGGATGCGGTTTATCAAGAACTGCAAAAAGGCGCTGATTTTGCTGAGTTAGCAAAAGCGAAATCTGTGGATAAACTTTCTGGTGCACAAGGCGGTGAATTAGGTTGGGTAAAAGACAACGAATTACCGAAAAACTTTGAAGATGCGGCATTATTATTAAATGTTGGTCAATACAGCACACCAGTTAATGTAGATGGGGCTTACCATATTATTTTAGTGCAAGATCGTAAAGAACGTACGTTAGATGAAGTAAAAGAGCAAATCGCGGATATCGTACGTAAAAACTTAGCAGGAAGTCGTTTCCAAGCGGTAGAAAAAGCGGTTCATGCAAAAGCAGCTGAAAGCAGTGATTCTTTAGCTGCGGTAGCAGAAGCAGCAGGCGTGAAAGTGGAAGAAACAGATTATTTCGGTAAAAATAATGTCCCTGCGGCATTAAATTTCCCAAATGTGACTTCTGCCATTTTTGAATCAGATATTGCAAACGGCGGTGCAAATTCTGAGCCATTAACGGTTGGTGAAAATGAATTTGTTGTGGTACGTGTCGTGGATCATAAAGCTGAAGGTTTACAAAGCCTTGATGAAGCGAAAGCAATGATTGAGCAGTTCTTAAAACGTGAAAAAGCCGATAAAGTATTAGCTGAAAAAGCAGAGCAAGCGGTTAAAGCGCTATCTGCCGATCCAACCAAATTACCTGCCGGTATTAGTTTTGGTGAGCCACAAACCTTTACGTTAGTGGATAATAAAGATCCAGTGCTTTATGAAGGTGTATTTGCCATTGCAAAACCACAAGATGGCAAAGCGGCTTATCAAGTTGGTCGTAACAGCAAAGGTGATGTGATTGTGGTTGCCCTTGAACGAGTAGAGGAACCTACTTTAGATGAGCAAGAATTAGCGAAATTTAGCACTCAACTTGTTCGTGCGCGTCAAGGTGAATTGCAAGGACAGTTAATGCAAGCATTGCGTGAAAAAGCACAAATCGAGATTAATACCAGCTTTATTAATCAAGATGATTCAGAAGAAGGTGCGGCTCACTAAGCTGATTGAAATGTCATTCATCATCAATTTCTGATGGAAAATAAAAGCAAAGTGCGGTAAATTTTGACCGCACTTTTTTATATAAAACAAGGAGAAGACTATGGCTCAAGAAACTATTTTCAGCAAAATTATTCGCAAAGAAATCCCCGCCAATATTGTTTATCAAGATGAATTAGTGACCGCATTCCGAGATATTTCACCTCAAGCGAAAACCCATATTTTGATTATCCCAAATAAAGTCATTCCAACGGTTAATGATGTGACAGAACAAGATGAAGTTACCTTGGGTCGCTTATTTACTGTCGCGGCTAAAATTGCTAAAGAAGAAGGCATTGCCGAAGACGGTTATCGTTTGATTATGAATTGTAATAAACACGGTGGACAAGAAGTATTCCATATTCATATGCATCTTGTTGGTGGTGAACCTTTAGGTAGAATGTTGGCAAAATAATGAAAAAGATCCTAATTACAGCAACGGTATTATTTTTAACGGCTTGTTCATCTGCACCAAATATTGTGGGAACCAATAAGCCAATTTTAAATATGGCGGCAAATTTAGCACCCGCTTTAGATGTTGATTTGTCGGATAATACGGCAGCTTTAAAAAATAAAACCACGCAACAACTCAATGTACTTTACCATCTTTATTGGTATAACACACAAGGTGTGACACAGGTTTGGCCGAATCAGCAAGAAAGCCAATCAGGCAATATTTTATTGCAACCACAAGAGAATAAAGTGTTTGAACTACCAAAACCAAGCACAGAAAGTACTAATTATCGTCTTTATTTACAATAGTTTATGTCCACACTATTAATTGACCTTGAAGGTCATGAGCTCAAACAAGAAGAAGTTGAATTACTGGAACATCCTTTAGTTGCCGGTTTGATTTTATTTACCCGCAATTTTTATGATCGTCAGCAAGTTCAAGCGCTAATTAAATCCATTCGTCAACGAGTGAAAAAGCCTTTATTGATCACAGTTGATCAAGAAGGTGGTCGTGTGCAACGTTTCCGTGAAGGTTTCACTCAGCTCCCCGCAATGCAGGCTTTTGCGGCGTTAGTTGAGGGCTCAACTCAGCAACAACAAATAGCAAAAGAAGCAGGGTGGCAAATGGCGGCTGAAATGGTGGCGCTAGATATTGATTTGAGTTTTGCTCCGGTGTTGGATTTAGGTCACGAATGTCGTGCGATTGGTGATCGTAGTTTTGGCTGTGATGTAAAAAGTGCGGTCAATTTGGCGGCTGCTTTTATTGATGGTATGCACCAAGCAGGCATGGCAACAACAGGAAAACATTTCCCAGGACACGGTCATGTTTTAGCTGATTCTCATATTGAAACCCCTTATGATGAGCGTGCAAAAGAAGTGATTTTTAATCATGATATTTTGCCATTCCAGCAATTAATTCAACAGAGTAAGCTTGATGCGATTATGCCGGCTCACGTGATTTATACACAATGTGATAGCCAGCCAGCAAGCGGTTCGAGTTATTGGTTAAAAGAGATTTTGCGTAAACAGTTGGGATTCCAAGGGGCGATTTTCTCTGATGATTTAGGCATGAAAGGTGCAGGCTTTATGGGCGATTTTGTGGCTCGCAGTGAAAAAGCCTTGAAGGCTGGTTGTGACTTATTATTGTTTTGTAATGAACGTGAAGGTGTTATTCAAGTGCTTGATAATCTGAAGTTACAGGAAGCAACAGAGCATTTCGCAGCACGCCAAGCTCGCTTGAAATCGCTCTTTAAACAAAAATCCTTTGATTGGTCAGAACTCACAAAAACTTCGCATTGGATTGAAAATCATCAAAAACTGACCGCACTTCAACAAGAGTGGCTTGCTTCTAAATGATTGATTGCCATCATTATCAAAAAGGCGATTGCCGTTCTTGTCAATGGCTTGAAATGCCTTATGAACAGCAACTCGCCAAGAAAGAAGAGCATCTAAAACAACAACTTGCCAAATTAGATTGTGATAATTTAATTTGGCATCCGCCTTTTTATTCCTCCGAGACTGCCTTTCGTAATAAAGCGAAAATGGTTGTAAGTGGCGCGGTGGAACGCCCCATTCTAGGTATTTTACAAGACCCGAATGATCCACAAAGTGCGGTGGATTTATGTGATTGTCCGCTTTATCCACAACGCTTTGCTGAACTCTTTCCGATTTTAAAAGATTTCATTGGACGCGCTGGTTTAGTCCCTTATAACGTGGCTAAGCAAAAAGGTGAGCTCAAATATATTCTGCTCACAGAAAGCCAACATACAAAAAAATTGATGTTGCGTTTTGTATTGCGTTCAGAAACTAAATTGCCGTTAATTCAACGTGAATTTGCAGGTTTATTGGAAAAATTGCCACAGCTTGAAGTGGTGAGTGTGAATATCCAACCTAATCATGCTGCGATCTTAGAAGGCGAGAAAGAAATCTTTTTGACGGACCAGCACACCTTATCAGAGAGCTTTAACGGTATTCCGCTATTTATTCGCCCTCAAGGTTTCTTCCAAACGAATCCACTGGTAGCACAAGGGCTATATGCAACAGCGCAAGATTGGGTGCAAGATTTATCAATTACTAAACTCTGGGATCTCTTTTGTGGCGTTGGAGGTTTTGGACTTCATTGCGCTAAAGCTTTACAGGATAAACATCAACAAGAAGTGGAATTGACCGGGATTGAAATTTCCCCATCTGCTATTCAAGCGGCGACTCAATCCGCTCAGGTGTTAGGGCTAAACAACGTTAAATTCCAATCTTTGGATGCGGCTAATTTTGCTTTAACACAAGATGAAAACAAACCAGATTTGGTGATCGTCAACCCGCCTCGTCGAGGTATCGGAAGGGAACTCGCTGAGTTTCTCAATGAAATGCAACCGCACTTTATTCTTTATTCCAGCTGTAACGCGATTTCCATGGGAAAAGATTTGCAGCATCTAACCAATTATAAACTTACTCAAATTCAATTATTTGATATGTTCCCGCATACAGCGCATTATGAAGCCCTGGCATTGCTGAAACTCAATCCCTAATAAAAAAAGCTAACATCTCTGTTAGCTTTTCTATTTAGAAATTTAACCGCACTTTTATTTTGCTATAAACCAGTGCAATTAAGAAAAATAAAGCTTGTAACAAAATAATGCATGCACCAGTGGACGCATCAAAATGATAGCTAAGTAGCACGCCTAATAGACTTGCAGTTACAGCACTGATGATTGCGATAACAAGCATTTTATCGAAGCGATTTGTTAGGGTTAGCGCAGTGATGCCAGGCGCAATGAGCATCGCTACGACCAAAATAACCCCAACGACTTGCATCGTACTCACAATAGTGAGCGCGAGTAATGTGAGCAAGCCATAGTGCAATAATTTAGGTGAGAGCCCTGCAACACGGGCATGGCTCGGATCAAAGCAATAAAGCAGAAAATCACGACGTTTTAAGCCAAGCAAAATAAAAATGATCAAGGCGATGATAGCCGTTTGTATCAGCTCTTGTCGGCTTACACCCAATACGTTACCGAATAAGATGTGTGTGAGATGTTGTGAGGTTTGGATTTTAGTGAACAACACCAAACCAATGGCAAACATTCCCGAAAATACAATCCCCATTGCGGTATCTTCTTTGATACGGCTGTTTTCTTTTAAATAACCTACCCCTAAGGCGCAGGCAATACCTGAGACAAATGCACCAATGACTAATGGAATACCAGCTAAAAAAGCTAAGACAATGCCAGGTAGGACAGCATGAGAAATGGCATCCCCCATCAATGACCATCCTTTCAACACCAAATAGCAAGAGAGTAGTGCACAGATGACGGCAACCACTAATGCGGTGAGTAGCGCATTTTGCATAAAGGCAAATTGAAATGGCTCAACGAAAATGGCGAACATCTCAGTCATAATCCACCACCTTACGTCGTTTTTGACTCATTAATCCGTATTTAGGCGAGAATAGAAAAGCCAATAAAAATAACAAGGTTTGCAATGTTACGATGACACCACCTGTGGCGCCATCCAGATAATAGCTTAAATAGACACCGACGAAACCAGTGATTGCGCCTAATGCTACGGCAATTTTGATAAGAGTTTTGAATTTATCTGTGAGTAAATAGGCAGTTGCACCTGGCGTGATTACCATCGCAATCACTAAAATCGCCCCGACAGTTTGTAATGCCGCAACGACACAAGCACTCAAGAGTGTAAAAAAGAGAACTTTGTAAAACAGTGGTGAAAGTCCAACTGTAATTGCTTGTGTTTCATCAAAGAAAATCAGTAACAGATCCTTCCAAAAAATAAGCAATAAGACCAAGCAAATCAACATAATAATGGCTACTTGATAAATATCTTCATCGGCAATCCCGAGGATATTACCGAGAATAATATTTTGCACATTTATTGAAGTTGGATTCAGAGAAATAATCAACAATCCCAAGGCAAAGAATGTGCTGAAAATAAAGCCGATAACGGCATCTTCTTTGAGTTTAGAAATGGATTTGATCCATAAAATGGAAAGTGCGGCCAAAATTCCGGCAAAAAAAGCACCTAAAGCATAGGGGAGTGAAAAGGCATAAGCTATCGCCACACCCGGTACCACCGAATGAGAGAGTGCGTCGCCAATTAATGACCAGCCTTTCAACATTAAATAGGCAGAAAGAAAGGCACAAATTCCACCAACTGCGGCACTTATCCACATGGCTTTTTGCATATATTCATAGGAGAAAGGTTCTAGCAAATATTCAAGCATGGCTTATTCCTTGTCATGCGGAGGCACTCGGCAGGATTTTACAGCCGTTGCAGGCGGATCATTTTTGGTTTCGCCATAAAAGACAACAGGGCGTTCATCATCTGTGAGAACGGTTACCGCACGTTTATCTTCATCATTATGCAGATCTTCACCTAATAATTTGACGTGTCGTAATACACCACCAAAGACTTTTTCCAAATTATGCTGATTGAATGTATCTTCCGTTTTACCGGCGGCAATCACAGTACGGTTAATCATTACTACTTGATCACAAAAATCTGGTACAGAGCCTAAATTGTGGGTAGAGACTAAAATTAAATGGCCTTCAGTACGTAATTGGCGAAGGAGTTCCACAATAGCATTTTCAGTTTTAACATCTACACCCGTAAAAGGCTCATCGAGTAAGATAATCTTACTTTGTTGTGCTAATGCTCGAGCCAAAAATACGCGTTTTTTCTGTCCACCAGAAAGCTCGCCGATTTGTCGTTCGGCTAAATACTCGATGTTTACCCGTTGCATCGCTTCGAGCACTTTTTGTTTGTCTTCAGCCTTTGGAATGCGTAGGAAATTCATATAGCCGTAGCGTCCCATCATGACAACATCATAAACGGAGACTGGAAATTGCCAATCGACTTCTTCCGCTTGCGGTACATAGGCGACCAAATTTTGTTTCAACGCTCGATTAATTGGCAAACCACAAAGCGCAATATTGCCTTGCTGTGGTTTAATTAAGCCCATGATGCTTTTGAATAGCGTGGATTTTCCGCTCCCATTTACACCGACAAGAGCACAGATGGTTCCCCCTTGTAATGCAAAGGTAACATCATAAATTGCAGTGTGCCCGTTGTTGTAACGCATGGTTACGTCATTAACGGAAATAGCAGTCATTATTTTTCAAATCCTTTGACTATGGTGGATACAGTGACATTCAGTAAGTCAATATAAGTTGGTACAGGACCGTCAGCGGCAGAAAGGGAATCGACATAAAGCACGCCACCGTATTTGGCGCCGCTTTCTTTCGCTACTTGTTGAGCAGGTTTGGCTGACACGGTACTTTCACTAAATACCACAGGAATGTGATTTTTTTTCACTAAATTGATAAGTTTACGCACTTGTTGAGGCGTACCTTGTTGTTCAGCGTTAATTGGCCATAAATAGCCTTCTTTGAGATCGTAATCTTTCGCTAAATAACTAAAGGCGCCTTCACTGGTGACTAACCAACGTTGGTTGGCAGGAATTTGTGCGAGTTTTTCACGTAAAGGTTTATCGAGTTGTTTGATTTTTTCTGCATAAGCTACCGCATTTTTTTGATAAGTATCAGCATTTTGCGGATCGTATTTAACTAATGCATTTTTAATATTTTCGACATAAATCAACGCATTAGATGGCGACATCCAAGCGTGTGGGTTAGGTGCATCTTTATAAGGACCTTCATAAATAGAAAGTGGCGTGATGCCTTCGGTTACCACAACGGCTGGTTTGTCTTTGATATTTTGGAAGAAGCGCTCGAACCAACGCTCTAAATTTAATCCGTTCCATAAAATTAAATCAGCAGATTGAGCTTTTACAATATCTTTAGGGGTTGGTTCATACTCATGAATTTCTGCACCAGGTTTGGTGATAGATTCCACCGTTGCGGCATCGCCTGCAACATTTTGTGCGATATCCTGAATAACCGTAAATGTGGTCACCACTTTAAATTTCGCTTCGGCTTGTAAAGCAGCTAAACCTAGAGCGATAACAGATAGGCTTTTAAATAAATGCTTCATGAGATCTCCTTAAAAAATAATGATTGATTAGCATTCTGCAGAATAATACCATTTTTCATAAGGAATTCAAATGAAAATAATTATCAAATCGATAGGCGATTAAAATTAAAAAGCGGAAAATTTTGTGCAAAATTGACCGCTCTTTGTGAAAGGATTAACCGCCAACTCGCTGGATTAGACGATCCATACCACTCTCATCATAACCTTCCTCATATTGGTCTTCATCAACGGTAAAGTTTTGCATGCTACGTCCAGCAGTACAGCCATATTGTTCCAGTTTTCCTTTCGTAAAGTTGCTACGAAATGCGGATGAATGGTTATTTAAACTGATCACACCGATGGTAGAGTGATTACATGGATTTTTATTCACGAAAACTAAATTATAGCCAGATTCGCGAATATAGCCGGTTTTATTTATTGCTGCATCGAAGACTTCTTCACGCACTAATTTATTGGTGTTTTTGACGAAAACACTGCGTCCGCCAGCTTGAATGAAGGCACTTGGCATGTTAGAAAGATTTTTGATTTGTGCTTTATTGAGCGAGTATTTGGCTAGCTTAACTAAATCCATTGCACTTGAAATGTTGCTATCAGATAAACCTGAACTGTCTGAAAAGCGAGTAGAGAGCATGCCTAATTCTCGTGCTTTCTCATTCATTTTTTGGATAAATTGCAAACGACTCATGCCAGCAGAGCGAGAAAGTGCATGGGCAGCATAGTTATCAGAATGAACGAGCATTGCTTTTAACAATTCATTACAAGAAATTGGCGTATATTTAGGTAATTTTGTATGAGTGCCTTTGATGTAATCGAAATCATCGTCTGTAATTGAGGCTGTACAGTTTGTGTTTCGATTATTTTCAAGAAACACATTCGCCGTCATTAACTTGGTGACAGATGCGATAGGTTGCACATGATTAGGTGAGCTACTTTCGAGCACTCTATCATGGGTGAAATCATATACGATATAAGATTGTGCCGTTGCGACTGTGGGTACTAAACACAATACAGAAAGAACTTTTTTTAACATATCTTCAATATAGCTAACTCAGAGAATAAAACAAAGTGTACATTCTATCAGTTTTTGTAGGGGGTTGGGATGTATGAAAGATAAAAAATTCGAAGTTTTTTTAACCGCACTTTTCCCTTTCATTTTTTTGATTTTTGCGATGCGGATCGCAAATAAGTGCGGTCAAAATTTTCGTTGTTTTTTAAATCTGCTAGCTTATCTGTCGGTAAATCTGTAAAATCTCGGCTCATTTTTAATATGCGAATTTTTTGTTGCTCAATTCTGAGTAACATCATCGCCGTAATGTGTAATAACGAGGCTTTATGTTAGAACAACCCCTTTCATCCGAAACGAATACAAAAAAGATTAACTTAATGGATTTAACGCGTCAGCAGATGCGTGAGTTTTTTGCTGAATTAGGCGAGAAACCATTTCGTGCGGACCAATTAGTGAAATGGATTTATCATTTTGGCGAAGATAACTTCGACAATATGACCAATATTAATAAAAAATTACGAGAAAAATTAAAAGCGGTCGCTGAAATTAAAGCGCCTGAAGTCGCGGTTGAGCAACGCTCTGCGGATGGCACTATTAAATGGGCGATGCAGGTAGGTGAACAGCAAGTTGAAACGGTCTATATTCCTGAGGCGGATCGCGCAACACTTTGTGTCTCTTCTCAAGTAGGCTGTGCGTTAGCTTGTACTTTTTGTTCGACAGCACAGCAAGGCTTTAACCGTAATTTAACGGTGTCTGAAATTATTGGGCAGGTTTGGCGTGCATCAAAAATTATCGGTAATTTTGGTGTGACGGGTGTTCGTCCTATTACTAATGTGGTGATGATGGGCATGGGTGAGCCATTACTAAATGTGGCCAATGTTGTGCCCGCAATGGAAATTATGCTGGATGATTTCGCGTATGGGTTATCTAAACGGCGTGTGACGTTATCCACTTCTGGTGTCGTGCCAGCACTTGATATGCTGCGCGATAAGATTGATGTGGCATTAGCGATTTCACTTCACGCTCCGAACGATGAGTTGCGCGATGAAATTATGCCGATCAATAAAAAATATAACATCAAAATGTTGATGGATTCGGTGCATAGATACTTAGAAGTATCAAATGCTAACCATGGTAAAGTGACTATTGAATATGTGTTATTAGATCATGTGAATGATGGCACAGAGCATGCGCATCAATTAGCCAAAGTATTAAAAAATACCCCATGTAAAATTAATTTGATCCCATGGAACCCATTCCCAGAAGCGCCTTATGGTAAAAGCTCAAATAGCCGTGTCGATCGTTTCCAAAAAACATTAATGGAATACGGCTTTACGGTGATTGTGCGCAAAACCCGTGGTGATGATATTGATGCGGCTTGTGGTCAGTTGGCAGGAGATGTGATCGACCGAACCAAACGTACGGCAATGAAACGTAAGTTTGGTGAAGGTATTGACGTAAAAGCGGTTAACTAAGCTAAATATAGTAATACTTGTAAAGGAAAATGGCTCGTAGAAGACTGACAAGATAGAGGAGTGATAAAATGAAATTAATCCCAATTAACATTCTAAGTGCGGTCATTTTCCCTTTTGTTTTTTCGGCTTGTGTTTCTCAGTCTTCTGTTGATTTTAATAAACAACAAGCTGCAAAAGCGCGCGTTGAATTGGCATTAGGTTATCTTCAACAAGAGGATTTTGTTCAAGCAAAACTGAATTTAGATAAAGCCCTTGAGCATGATGACCGCTATTACCTTGTGCACTCAGCACTTGCGCATTTTTATCAATTACAAGGCGATACGGAAAAAGCGAAGCAAGCTTATTTACAGGCGATTAAGTTAGACGATAAGCAAGGGGATGTGTATAACAACTTTGGTGCATTTCTATGTGGGCAAGGTGAGTTTGAACAAGCTTATTCACAATTTAATGCAGCACTTGCAGCACCGAATTATTATCATCAAGCCGATACTTACGAAAACATAGCACTTTGTGCTTTTGCCGGAAAACAAACCGATGTTTATCAACAAGCGTTAGAGAAATTGCGCCAAGTTGATCCTTCTAGAGCGGAAAAGCTCCGTTCACTCAAATAATCATTGCCAAAAGCCCCTTTCGACTTTAGAATTTAGCACTTAGTTTTTTGTTGCTATTTCTTTATTTTATACCTATGAATACAATCCTTGAACAAACCAAAAAAACAGATACCTCCTTTGGGGATAAACTTCGTCAAGCTCGCGAAGCATTAAATCTATCTTTAGAAGATGCAGCAAAGGCAATTTCTTTACGCCCAAGTATTTTGGAGCAATTAGAAAATAATGAATTTGTCCAAAAAAATGTGCCATCAACCTTTATGAAAGGGTATGTGCGTAGTTATACGAAATTTTTACGTATTCCTGAAAGCGAATGGGAGCATTTGACCTTTGGTGAGGCATATAAAAACGATTTAGGTAAAAATGCACGTGTGACGCGTTCAGTAAACCAATACTCTTCTCATAGTCGCTGGGTCGGCACACTTACAACCATTATCTTACTCGCGGTAGTTGGAATGACAGGTTTATGGTGGTGGCAAAATTATCAAAAATCAAACGAAGAACGTGATAATTTAGTGCAAACCTACGTTGAAAAAGAAAAAACAGTCGCGGCAAATAGCCAGCCTGCTACGTCAAATAATGAAACTGCGCCAGTAGAGGAAGCAATAAATAATGCCGCTGTTGAATCTGTGGTTTCAAAGACTCAAGAAAATCAAGCTCAAACAGTAAACGCAGAAGTTTCAAGCTCAGCAACTTCAGCACCTACTGTTGAACAAGCTCAAGCATCTGTTGTGGAACAAACGTTACCTAACACAGAACCAACCGTACCAGATGCGCAAAGTGCGGTTGAAAACCCCGCTATTTCTGAAGCACCAACTACAGTGAAAGGTGATCTCGTTATTGAGATTACCAAAAATTCAAGCTGGATTAGTGTGAAAGACCAAAACCGTAAAGTATTAGCGCAAAAAGAATATAAACAAGGTGAAACCTTAACCTTTAATGGTGACGAATACGCCTTGATTATCGGTGCGCCGGGTAACGTTCGCATTACTTATAAAGGCAAAGCGTATCCGCTTACAGTTGATGGCCGTGTGGCTAAATTTAAATTACCAAAACCTTAACGAATAATTTACGAAAGAATGTCAGCAGTAAAACCTACTATCAAGCGTCGTGAATCGACAAAAATTTATGTGGGCAATGTACCAATCGGTGGTGATGCACCAATTGCCGTACAATCCATGACAAATACTCGCACAACTGATGTTGAAGCGACCGTTGCTCAGATTAAATCATTGGAACGTGTCGGCGCAGATATTGTGCGTGTTTCTGTACCAACTATGGATGCCGCCGAAGCCTTTAAAATCATTAAACAGCAAGTGAATGTGCCATTAGTGGCGGATATTCATTTTGACTATCGTATCGCATTAAAAGTGGCTGAATATGGGGTGGATTGCTTACGTATTAATCCAGGCAATATCGGTCGTGAAGATCGTATTCGAGCAGTAGTTGATTGCGCACGCGATAAAAATATCCCTATTCGTATCGGTGTCAATGCTGGCTCATTAGAAAAAGATATTCAAGAGAAATTTGGTGAACCAACACCAGAAGCCTTGTTAGAATCAGCGTTACGTCATGTTGAGATCTTGGATCGTTTAAACTTCGATCAATTCAAAGTAAGCGTAAAAGCATCGGATGTTTTCCTTGCAGTGGAATCTTACCGTTTACTGGCAAAAGCCATTAAACAGCCGTTGCATTTAGGCATTACGGAAGCAGGTGGCGCGCGTGCGGGCTCAGTGAAATCTGCAATTGGTTTAGGTATGCTGTTGGCGGAAGGTATTGGTGATACCTTACGTGTCTCTTTAGCCGCCGATCCTGTAGAAGAAATCAAAGTTGGTTTTGATATTTTGAAATCGTTACGTATTCGTTCTCGCGGGATTAACTTTATTGCTTGTCCAACTTGCTCTCGTCAAGAGTTTGATGTGATCGGCACGGTGAATGCACTGGAACAACGTTTAGAAGATATTATTACCCCAATGGATGTATCTATTATCGGTTGTGTGGTAAATGGCCCGGGTGAAGCATTAGTGTCTGATCTTGGCGTGACCGGTGGTAATAAGAAAAGTGGCTATTATTTAGATGGTGAGCGTCAAAAAGAACGTTTTGATAACGACGCGATTATTGACCAATTAGAAGCAAAAATTCGTGCCAAAGTTGCACAACAAGATCCAAAAAATCGAATTATTTAAGGAAAACTCGTGGCAAAAAATATTCAAGCAATTCGTGGGATGAATGACTGTTCCCCAACTGAATCTCCACTTTGGCAATGGATTGAAGGACAGGTTCGCCAAATTTTAAGCAGCTACGGCTATTCAGAAGTGCGTATGCCAATCGTGGAAAGTACGCCATTATTTGCTCGTGCAATCGGTGAAGTCACAGATGTTGTCTCAAAAGAAATGTATACATTCTGGGATAACGATGAGCAATTAACACTTCGTCCAGAAGGTACGGCTGGATGCGTGCGTGCTGCGATTGAACACGGTTGGATTTACAACAATGAACAACGTTTATGGTATATGGGACCGATGTTCCGTCATGAACGTCCACAAAAAGGTCGTTACCGTCAATTCCACCAAGCAGGTGTCGAAGTATTTGGTATCGCAACCCCTGAAATTGATGCAGAGTTAATTATTTTAACTGCACGTTTGTGGAAAGCTTTAGGTATTGATCAACATGTTTCACTTCAATTAAATTCGATTGGTTCATTAGAAGCACGTGCAAACTATCGTTCAGCATTAGTGGCCTTCTTAGAAAATCACCAAGATTTAATGAGCGAAGAAGAGAAAGAACGTCTTGTAAAAAATCCATTACGTATTTTGGATACTAAAAATCAAGCATTACAAGACGTATTGGACGGTGCGCCAAAATTATTGGATTATTTAGATGATGAAAGCCGCGAGCATTTTGCGCAGTTATGCGGTTTATTAGATGCGGTTGGTATTCAATATGAAATTAATCCAAAATTGGTTCGTGGTTTAGATTATTATAATAAAACCGTATTTGAATGGGTGACATCCGCATTAGGTGCGCAAGGTACTGTATGTGGTGGTGGACGCTATGACGGCTTAGTTGAACAACTTGGTGGCCACGCAACAAGTGGTGTCGGTTTCGCAATGGGCTTAGAGCGTTTAGTGCTACTCGTTCAAGAAGTGAATAAATCGATTCCGGTAAAAAGTGCGGTAGATATTTACGTTGTTTATCAAGGTGAAGGTATAACATTAGCCGCATTCCAGCTCGCGGAAAAACTTCGCTCAGAATTACCGCACTTAAGCACAATGTTGCATTGCAGCGGCGGTAACTTTAAAAAACAATTTAGACGTGCAGATAAGTCTGGTGCGACTCTGGCTCTTGTGCTTGGCGAAAGTGAAGTGCAAAATAATCAAGTTGTGGTAAAACACTTACTTGGCGCAGCAGAGCAGCAAACCATTGATGTGGACAATTTAATTGAACACGTGAAAGCCCAATTTTAATTTTAGAAGGATAGGAAAATGGCATATACCATTGAAGAAGAACAAGAACTGAACCAGTTAAAAGAATGGTGGAAAGACAATGGCAAAACCATTATTGCCGCTTTTATTCTTGGTGTAGGCGGGATGTTGGGCTGGCGTTATTGGCAGTCTTATCAAGCCAATCAAATTATGCAAGCGTCTGCTGAATATGATGCGTTAGTTTATACAGCAAACAAAGATGCTGCAGCACAACAAGCTAAAGTAGCTGAATTTGTGAAAGCGCATGATAAAACCAGCTATGCGGTATTTAGCTTATTAGATGAAGCAAAAGGTTTTGTTGCAAAACAAGATTACGCCTCTGCTGAAAATAGCTTAAAACAAGCAATTGCTCAATCACAAGATGATATCTTAACTTCTCTTGCAGCGCTTCGTTTGTCTGCTGTGCAGTTCCAACAAGGTCAATTTGATGCCGCATTAGCAAGTCTAAATCAAGTGAAAAGCCAGGGCTTTAGCGCGCGTAAAGATCTTTTAGCGGGCGATATTCAAATCGCAAAAGGCGATGTGAATGGTGCTAAAGCAAGCTTTGAGAATGCACAAAAAAGCGGTAACCCGTTAGAAAAACAAATGGCGCAGATGAAATTAAATAATCTGTAATATTTTAATTAGCCCGAATTACTCGGGCTTTTTTATTGGATTTTTGATCTTATGATTCAGAAACCTATTGTGCCACCACCCGTCATTTTTATTGGCTGTGCACTTATCATGACATATTTACCTAATCCTTACCCTGTTACAATCAATATCGTGATAGCTTATCTGATTGCGTTGGCTTCATCTTTTGTTGGTTTTTTCAGTGTTTGGCAATTCTACAAAAATAAAGCCAATATTCATCCCATCCATTTAGAGAAAAGCAAAGTATTTGTGGTAAATGGTATTTATCGTTTTAGCCGTAATCCCATGTATTTAAGCTTAGTTGGCTTGTTAGTGGCATGGGCGTTTTATTTACAAAGTGCGGTTAGTTTTTTAGGTGTTTTTCTATTTATTTATCTCATCACACAATGGCAAATTAAACCTGAAGAATACTGGCTAGAGAAGAAGTTTGGTGAGTCTTATTTGGCTTATAAGAAAAAAGTGAGACGTTGGATTTAACCAATAAAAAAATCGCCTAAAAATAGGCGATTTTTTATATATTTTGAGAAGCTATTATTTCGCTGCACATCCGCAATCTGCTAATTTTTTAGCAAAACGTTCTGCAACAAAATCCCAGTTTACTACGTTCCAGAATTCTTTGATGTAGTCTGGACGACGGTTTTGGAATTTCAAGTAGTAAGCGTGTTCCCAAACATCTAAGCCTAAAAGAGGGAAACCCTCACAACCTGCGATTTCTTTACCCATTAACGGAGAATCTTGGTTTGCGGTAGAAACAACAGATAATTTACCTTGGTTGATCACTAACCATGCCCAACCAGAACCGAAACGAGTTGCCGCTGCTTTTTCAAATTCAGCTTTGAAGTTTTCTACAGAACCAAAATCACGTTCGATAGCAGCTTTTAAATCACCTTGTAGAGTAGTACCTTTTTTCAATGATTTCCAGAATAAGCTGTGGTTTGCATGACCACCTGCGTTGTTACGTAATGCGGTACGTTTTTCAGCTGGGATTTTGTCTAATTGGCTGATTAATTGACCTGAGCACATTTCAGAAAATTCAGCAGGTAAAGTTTCTAACACCGCGTTTGCATTGTTTACATAGGCTTGGTGGTGTTTAGTGTGGTGAATTTCCATTGTTTGTGCATCAAAATGTGGTTCTAACGCATCATAAGCGTAACCTAATTCAGGTAGAGTATAAGACATAATATGTTCCTTTTTTAAATGAAGTTAGGGTAATGTTTTTGATAAAAAACATCAAAAAGTAGTTAAATAGTAGCAGAAAATTTGATTTAGATCAGTAAATCTTTTAATTATTTGATTATCCGATGAATAGACTAGAAAAGCTTAATTTGTTTTAAATCAATAAACACACCAATCTACTTCTAAATAGTTATACCTTTTAGCCCTTAAAATCTCGTCAAAATTTCCCCTTGTGGTAGAATACCCGCTGATTTTTCACAAGATTTTATTTTTAAGGCTGAGGCTATGTTTCCTGCTCATCAACTTCAATTAGAACAATTAGCGTGCCAGCGTGGCGATCGTGTGTTGTTCACCGATCTTTCACTGCAATTTCAAAGCGGTGATTTCGTGCAAATTGAAGGGCACAATGGTATCGGCAAAACAAGTTTATTGCGCATTTTAGCCGGCCTTGCACAGCCTGTAGAAGGTAAAGTGCGGTGGAATTCAGACGAGATTACAAAACAACGCGAAGAATACCATTATCAGCTACTTTATCTCGGCCATCATTCTGGTGTTAAACCTGAATTAACGGCATGGGAAAATTTAAAATTTTATCAGCAGATTAGTCAAAGCCAGCAAGGCACCGATATTTTATGGGATGTGCTGGAAAAAGTGGGCTTACTCGGCCGCGAAGATTTACCGGCCGCCCAACTTTCAGCAGGTCAGCAAAAGCGAATTGCTTTGGCGAGATTATGGATCTCTGAAGCGCCACTTTGGATTTTGGATGAACCTTTTACAGCAATAGACAAAAAAGGGGTTGAAGTTTTGACCGCGATTTTTGAAAATCATGCTAAAAAAGGTGGAATGGTCATTTTAACGAGTCACCAAGAAGTGCCAAGTACGTTATTGAAAAAAATCAATCTTGCTGATTATAAATATAACTCTTAGATTTTTATGATATTTTTACAGATTATAAAGCGTGAGCTGAAGATTGCGACCCGTAAACAAGCGGAAATATTGAACCCGCTTTGGTTCTTTTTGATCGTGATTACGCTGTTCCCATTGGTGATTGGGCCGGATCCTAAACTCCTTTCTCGAATTGCACCTGGGGTTGCTTGGGTGGCGGCATTACTTTCTGCGTTGCTGTCTTTTGAGCGCTTATTTCGAGATGATTTTATTGATGGCTCTTTAGAACAATTGATGCTCACGGCTCAACCTTTAGCGCTAACGGCACTCGCAAAAGTTGTTGCGCACTGGTTATTAACAGGTTTGCCGTTGATTTTACTTTCACCTATTGCGGCTTTATTACTTTCGTTGGAAGTGAATATTTGGTGGGCGCTGGTGGTCACCTTGCTAGTGGGAACACCAATTTTAAGCTGCATTGGCGCAATTGGTGTGGCATTGACGGTGGGATTGCGTAAAGGTGGCGTATTGCTGAGTTTACTTGTGGTACCATTATTCATTCCGGTTTTAATTTTTGCCTCAGCAATTTTAGATGCCGCCGCATTAAATCTCCCTTATGGCGGACAGCTTGCTATTTTAGGTGCAATTTTGACTGGCGCGATAACTTTATCGCCTTTTGCTATTGCAGCAGCACTACGAATTAGTTTAGATAATTAATCATCATTACGGTGAAAGTGCGGTCAGATTTTTAACTGTTTTTTATTTTTTGGAATTAAGGATCTTTTATGTGGAAGTGGTTACATCCTTACGCAAAACATGAAACCCAATATCATTTATGTGGCAAATTAAGCCCATTTTTTGGTGCGATTGCGGTTTTATTATTGGCTGTTGGCATTGTGTGGGGCTTAGCTTATGCACCGGCAGATTATCAGCAAGGCAATAGTTTCCGAATTATGTATGTGCATGTGCCAGCTGCGATTTGGTCAATGGGCGTGTATGGCTCAATGGCGATTGCTGCGATTATTGCATTAGTTTGGCAAATTAAAGCAGCACACCTTTCGATGGTTGCCATGGCGCCAATTGGTGCGATGTTTACCTTTATCGCGCTAGTCACTGGCGCAATTTGGGGTAAACCAATGTGGGGAACCTGGTGGGTGTGGGATGCACGTTTAACCGCAGAACTCATTCTTTTCTTCTTATATATCGGTGTATTAGCCCTTTATTCTGCATTTTCTGATCGTGCGGTGGGTTCAAAATCAGCGGGAATCTTGTGTATTGTTGGCGTAGTGAATTTACCAATTATTCACTTTTCCGTAGAGTGGTGGAATACTTTACATCAAGGGGCAAGTATCACGAAGTTTGAAAAACCGTCTATTGCAACGCCGATGTTGATTCCACTGATTTTATGTATTTTTGGATTTTTATTTTTATCCATTTGGTTTACGCTCGTGCGTTATCGCGTTGAATTGCTGAAAGAAGATAGCAAACGCCCATGGGTAAAAGAGTTAGCAAGTAAGCTAAAATAGTTTTTCATTTTTATTTTAGGGAGCGGAAAATGTTTTTCCAAAGTTGGAGTGATTTTATCAATATGGGAGGCTACGGTTTTTATGTGTGGCTTTCCTACGGCATTAGCCTTGTGGCAATGATCATTTTGGCGATACAAAGCGTCAAGGGACGTAAAGCGGTGTTAAAAGAAGTGTTACGCGAGCAACAACGTGAAGCTCGTTTAAACCAAGCAAATAAAGGAAATACACTATGAATCCAAGACGTAAATCAAGACTCTCTATCATTATCTTTGTGATTTTGGGTATTTCGATTGCAACAGGTTTAGTCCTTTATGCACTTCGCCAAAATATTGATTTATTTTATACGCCATCAGAAGTCATTGAAGGTAAAGAAGGCAAAGCAGATCAAAAACCTGAAGTAGGGCAACGCATCCGTGTAGGTGGCATGGTTGTGGAAGGCACAGTAAAACGTGATCCAAAAAGCTTAAAAGTTCGCTTTGACTTAAATGATATTGGTCCATCTATCAGTGTAGAATATGAAGGTATTCTTCCTGATCTTTTCCGTGAAGGGCAAGGTATCGTCGCGCAAGGCGTATTAAAAGAGCCTACTTTATTAGAGGCGACAGAAGTACTTGCTAAACATGATGAAAATTATGTACCACCTGAATTAGGCGAAAAAATGCAGAAAGTACATAAGCCAATGGGCGCAGAGTTAAAAGGCGAAAGTGAAGCTGATCGTCGTTATAAAGAAACTCAGCAAAAACCGCAAGAAGGTCAATAATGATTGCTGAACTAGGAAATTATGCGCTTGCTTTAAGTCTTGCCGTTTCATTCTTTTTAGCGATTTTCCCATTATGGGGCGCAGAAAAAGGTCACCCTCAATTAATGTCATTGGCTCGTCCAATGACTTATGGTTTATTTTTCAGTTTAACCATTGCTTTTGCGGCATTATTCTATCTATTTGCTGTTAATGATTTCAGTGTGCAATATGTGGTAAATAACTCTAACAGCAGTTTACCGATTTATTATCGTTTATCTGCGGTGTGGGGTTCACATGAGGGCTCATTATTACTTTGGATTTGGTTATTAACACTTTGGGGCGCAGCCGTAGCCTTATTTAGCAAACACTTGCCACAAGAAGCCGTAGCTCGTGTGTTAGGTATTATGGGGATTATTAGCATCGGCTTTTTACTCTTCGTCTTATTTACCTCAAATCCATTTACCCGTACATTCCCTGATTTCCCAGTAGATGGCAGAGAACTCAACCCGATGTTGCAAGATGTGGGCTTGATTTTCCATCCTCCATTGCTTTATATGGGATATGTTGGTTTTTCTGTGGCTTTTGCCTTTGCGATTGCCTCATTAATGACAGGGAAATTAGACTCCGCTTGGGCAAGATGGTCTCGCCCTTGGACGATGGCAGCTTGGGTCTTTTTAACACTCGGAATCGTGCTCGGTTCTTGGTGGGCGTATTATGAGCTAGGCTGGGGTGGCTGGTGGTTCTGGGATCCTGTAGAAAACTCCTCTTTAATGCCTTGGCTTGCAGGAACCGCATTAATCCACTCTTTATCGGTGACTGAAAAACGTGGCTCTTTTAAAGCTTGGACTGTGCTTTTAGCAATCCTTGCTTTCTCACTTTGCTTACTGGGTACGTTCTTAGTTCGTTCTGGTATCTTAGTGTCAGTACATGCCTTTGCTTCAGATCCTACACGTGGTTTATATATTCTTGCTTATTTGGTTGTGGTAATTGGTGGTTCTTTAACCTTGTACGCTTACAAAGGCAACCAAATTCGTTCGCGTGATAATGCAGAACGTTATTCTCGCGAAACCTTATTGTTATTAAATAACATCCTATTAATGACCGCACTTTGTGTGGTGTTCTTAGGGACGTTATTGCCATTAGTTCACAAACAATTAGGTTTGGGCTCTATTTCGATCGGTGCGCCGTTCTTTGATCAAATGTTCCTGATTATTATGACCCCATTTGCCTTATTACTAGGTATTGGGCCATTGGTTAAATGGCGTCGCGATCAGTTCTCTGAAATTCGTACACCGGTTGTAGTGAGTGTGATTGTGATGGCGATTGCAGGCTTTGCCTTACCATATTTCCTACAAAATAAACTCACTGTTAGTGCGGTGCTTGGTACTATGATGTCTGTCATTATTGTATTACTGAGCCTCTACGAAATGAAACAACGTGCAACACACCGTGAATCTTTCTTTAAAGGTATTACCAAGCTTTCCCGTTCCCATTGGGGGATGATTTTGGCTCACCTTGGTGTAGCCATGACAGTTTGGGGAATAGCCTTTAGCCAAAACTTCAGTGTGGAACGTGATGTGCGAATGGCTGTTGGTGATACAGTGCAGATTGCTAATTATGACTTTAAATTTGCTGGCGTGAGTGATGCAAATGGACCTAACTATATGGGCGGTCAAGCACGAATCGACATTTCAAAAGAGGGTAAGCCGGAAGCAACATTATTTGCTGAAAAACGTTTTTATACCGTCAGCAAAATGCCAATGACGGAAGCGGCAATTAATTGGGGCTTTACTCGCGATCTGTATGTTGCTTTGGGCGAAAAGATAGATGATAACTCATGGGCGCTACGCCTTTACTATAAACCTTTTATCCGTTGGATTTGGATTGGAGGATTGTTTATGGCATTAGGTGGTTTGCTCTGTATGTTTGACCGTCGTTATCGTTTTAGTCGATTAGTTAAGCAGTCTTAATTGTAATAAGGGGCGCATTGCCCCTAGAAATAGATGTGAAATTGATAGTGTTATGAATAAAAAACTACTTATCCCACTTATTGTTTTTCTTGCGGTAGCTGCAGCTTTTTTAGTTCAGTTAGGACGCAATGCACAAGGTGATGATCCCAAAGCGTTAGAATCTGCTCTTGTGGGGAAACCTGTGCCACAGAAAATATTAACGGATTTATTGGAAAATAAAACCTACGGTAATGAAATTTTCCAACAAGGTAAACCGGTTCTCTTAAATGTGTGGGCGACTTGGTGTCCAACTTGTTATGCAGAGCATCAATACTTGAATCAATTGGCTAAACAGGGCGTAACAATCATTGGTATCGACTATAAAGATGAATCACCAAAAGCTGTAAAATGGCTAAAAGATTTAGGCAATCCTTATAGTCTTGTGCTTAAAGATGAGAAAGGTTCTTTTGCATTAGATTTAGGCGTTTATGGCGCACCGGAAACATTCATTGTAGATGGCAAAGGCGTGATTCATTATCGCTTAGCGGGTGATGTGAATGAACGCGTTTGGAATGAGGTTTTAAAACCGATTTATGACAAACTCGCGGAGAAACCATAATGAAAAAATCATGGATTTTTTTAACCGCACTTTTTATGAGCCTCTCTGCGACAGCTTCTATTGATGCATTGAATTTTGCCTCACCGGAGCAAGAAAAGGATTATCATCAATTAACGCAAGAGCTTCGTTGTCCTCAATGTCAAAATAACAATATTGCAGATTCGAATGCAACTATTGCTGTAGATATGCGTGGCAAAGTATTTGAATTGTTGCAAGAAGGCAAGAAACGAAGTGAAGTCGTTGATTATATGATTCAACGTTATGGCAATTTTGTGACCTATGATCCACCAATGACGACGTCAACAATCGTATTATGGATTGCCCCAATTTTGTTAGTGTTGATTGGCATTTTATTTATATTTAAACGTAAATCAAAAAGCCCAAGTGCGGTCAATTCTGACGCGATTTTAGATGATGAAGAGAATGCACGTTTATCGGCTTTACTCAAAGAAAAGGATAAATAATGAATTTTGCATTAAGTATTATTGTGCTCACTTTAGTCGTGGCATTGATTTGTTTTTATCCCTTGCTGTGTTCTGTTAAAGCGAAAGAAGATAAAAAACGTGATGAGTTAAATAAAGCATTGTATTTTTCTCGCTTAAAAGAGATTGAGCAAGATAATCAGCAAGGTTTAGTTGAGAATGTTGAACAACTCAAACAAGAGCTACAGAAAACATTATTGGAAGATATTCCTCAACAAGAAACACAAGCCATCGATAAAAATGCCAAAAATTACGGTAAGTTGTGGTTTGTTTCTGGTTTATTAGGTTTGGCCATTATTGCATCGGGAGCTTATTTCCCTCTGGGATCTTGGAAAGCCGAGGATATGATGGAAAAAACATTGGCAAAATTACCTTACTTCTTTGAACGAATCAAAGAAGAAGACACAAACCCAATGACGGATGCAGAAATGCGGCAATTTTCGACCGCTCTTCGTTTGGATTTACAAAAAACTCCAAAGGATGCTAAAAAATGGTGGTTGTTAGGTCAGGTAGGAATGAATTTAGGTAATGGAAAATTAGCCTTTGATAGCTACCAACAAGCGAATAAACTTGAGCCGGATAATTTAGATTATAAGCTTTCTTATGCACGTATGTTAATGTCTTCTGAAGATCAAACGGATAAACTGAAAGGTAATCAGCTTTTACGTGAGATTATTCGTCAAGACCATTCTAATCCTGAAGCCTTAAGTTTACTGGCTTTCAGCTATTTTGAAGGTGAGGATTATAAAATGGCAGCAGTAACCTGGGCAATGATGTTACGTTTATTGGAGCCGGATGATCCTCGGGTGCCAATGCTTGAGAAGAGCATTCGTGCTGCACGTGATGCCCTTGCTTTACAGGAAGAAGAAAAAGCAAAAAGTGTCACACCGGAGAAATAATGAAATCTCAATTATTAGGTTTTCACCATATTGCAATTATTGCTTCGAACTATGCACGTTCGAAGCATTTTTATATAGATATTTTAGGGACTAAAAAGCTAAATGAAACTTATCGGGCAGAACGAGATAGTTATAAATTAGATTTAAGTTTTCCTGATGGGAGTCAAATAGAGCTATTTTCTTTCCCAAATCCGCCTCAAAGAGTAACCAACCCCGAAGCTTGTGGTTTGCGACATTTAGCATTTAAAGTCGAAAATATTGATGAATATGTCGCTTATCTTTTGGAAAATAGTATTGATTGTGAACCAATTAGAGTTGATGAATTAACAGGAATGAAGTACACTTTCTTCAGAGACCCAGATTATTTACCTATTGAATTATACGAAAATAATTATTAACGTAGAAAATCAAATTATTATGAGTCATATTAAGAAAAAAATTGGGATTTACTCTTTTTGTGTTTTAGCATCATCAGTTGTTTTAGCCGAAGGTAGTAGTGTTGTATATGCAACCAAAATGACAACTCCTGAAAATCATGTCGCTGTGAATATTTCTGAGAGCAACGTAACAGAGACAGTAAAATATATTGATGGAAAGGCGAAGAGAAGTTTAGATCCTACATCTGAAAAAGATATGGCAGAGTTGGCCAATAGTGTTGAGTTTGAAGTATATAAATTTAACGAGAGTGCTTCTTCAAAAACAACTTTTCTTTCACCAGCCGGGATTTGTAGAGGGTTTAAGAGTGATGATGGCGTAGATGTAACAAACTCAAGCAGCTATTATATTAAGCCTAATGATGCAAGTGAATATTATGGCAGCGTTTTAGGAGCGACAATTTATAAAAAAGGTGAAACGAAAAATTCACAGTATGTTCCTGTTTATGCAATAAAGAATGCCAATGTTGCAAAATACATTGAAAAAAATGAAGATCTAAACGTTAGAAAAAAAGCTAATGAGCGGATTAAAGAAGGCAGAGAAACACTTAATAAAGAGGTTTGTAATAAAAGGTAAAATTTATGAAAAAATTAATCTCTATTGCGGCATTAGCTGTTTTGACAGCTTGTACCGCACCTCAAGAAGCTTCTAGCATTGGTAATGGAGCAGCAGTGTATGATATGAACGCAGTGCAGGATTATAATACTCGAGTAATAAGTGGTAACACTGTTACTGCTCGAGAAAAGGCGAGAGTCGCACAAAGAGATAGTGTTCCAAATGAAGTGAATGCAAGCGATCATCGTCCAAAATCAACTGGCTATTCTCGCTATCCTGTAGCGATTATGCCTGCATTTGGTTATTGCCATCACTGCTGGTAATTAAATGACTAAAAAAATTAACCGCACTTGAAAAAGTGCGGTTATTTTTTTATCTGTTTATAAGCCTAAAATAGATTTCACAAAAGGAATGGTCAGGTTTCGTTTAGCTTGCAATGAGGCTTTATCGAGTTGAACTAACGCCTCTTTTAATGTCGCCATATCTCGATCTAGACGAGTAAATATAAAATTGGCAGTATCATCTGAAAGCATAATACCGCGCTGATGGGCATTTTGTTTCAATACAGCGAGTTTTTGTTCATCGCTGAGTGGAATCAATTGATAACTTTCTCCCCATTTTAAGCGAGAAGCAAGATCTGGTAATTTAACGGGGAGAGCAGTTGGAGATTGAACTGCACTGACAACCAATAATGTTTTGCCATTGGCTTTAATACGATTAAAGAGATTAAATAAGGCTATTTCCCATTCTGAATTTCCAATAACCGATTGCAAATCATCCAGGCAAATCAATTCTTGCTGTTCTAAATTTTCAAAAACAGCCGTGGAGAAATATTGTGATTTGCTCAATGGAACATAAATCGCACTACGTTGTTGCTGAATATATTCATTACAGAGTGCGCGTAGAAGATGAGTTTTTCCGACGCTTTGGTTTCCCCAAAGGTAGAAGAATTGTTGCTGTAAATCAGTCATATTTTGACGCAAAGAATTGAGCAATAATGCATTATTATCGCTATAAAAATTCTCAAGCGTTTCATCATCAATTTGATGAATAGGTAAAGAAAGTTGCTGATTCACGGATTAACGAGTTGATTTAAAATAAAAAAGAAAGGGCTAAATTTTCATTTAACCCTTTTGTTTGGGAAGTTTTATTCTACTTCATTTTTTGCTTTTGGCAAAATTAAGTTCAGTACAATAGCAACGATAGCACAAAGGCTGATACCTTTTAGGGAAACAGCATCGCTGACGTTGACAAACATATTACCGATCCCGAAAGTCATTACCACAGAAATGATGCAAAGATTGCGAGGTTCAGTCACATCCACTTTACCTTTAATTAAGGTGCTCATCCCAACAACGGCAATTGAACCGAATACTAACATCATAATGCCACCCATTACGATGGTCGGGATAGTAGAAAGGAATGCACCTACTTTACCACAGAAGGAAATTGCAATTGCCCATATCGCTGCCCAAGTCATAATATTGGGATTAAAGTTGCGAGTTAGCATGACAGCACCTGTTACTTCAGCATAAGTGGTATTTGGTGGACCACCTACTAATGACGCTGCAGCCGTTGCGACACCATCGCCTAATAAGGTGCGGTGTAAGCCAGGTTTTTTAAGAAAATCTTTACCTGTTACAGAACTAATTGCCATAATACCGCCAACGTGTTCAACGGCTGGTGCGATAGCAATGGGTAGCATATAAAGAATGGCTTCTAAATTAAATTCTGGTTTAGTTAATTGGGGTAATTCAAACCATTTTGCGTCTAAAACAGGTTGGAAGTTAATTAAGCCTAGGAATAGACAAACCACATAGCCAGCAACGATACCAAACATAATTGGAATCAGTTTCATCATACCTTTAGCAAATACCGCAACAGAAAGGGTAGTGACTAAAGTAATCATAGAAACCAATACAGAGTGCTCATAGCTATATGCACTGTTTTTACCTAATGCCATATCCACAGCAACGGGGGCAAGCCCCATACCAATAATGATAATTACGGGACCAACAACAACAGGCGGGAAGATGCGCTCAAGTGCAGCACTACCGCGTAATTTTACTAAGGTTGATAGTGCGAAATAGACTAAGCCTGCACAAGCAAGTCCACCCATTGTGGTTGGGATGCCCCAAGTTTGTACGCCATATTGAATAGGCGCAATAAAGGCAAAAGAGGAGGCCAAGAAAATAGGGATTTGTTTACCAGTACAAAGTTGGAAAAGTAGTGTACCGATACCCGCGGTAAGAAGAGCTGTATTAGAATTTAATCCAGTGATTAAAGGAACTAATACTAAGGCGCCAAAGGCCACAAATAACATTTGTAAACCGACAAACGCTTGTTTGCCCATGCTTTGCACCTCAACAGGTGCGGTTGTAGTTTGATTACTCATTTAGTTTCAACTCTCGGTTTGAATTAACTGAAAGTGCGGTCGGTTTTAATGCTTTTTTAGCTTTTGTGTTTTCACGCACGGAAAAAAGACGGCTATAAATGCCGTCTTATTAAAAGGGAATTATTTCGTCCCAAAAATCTTATCGCCAGCATCACCCAAGCCAGGGATGATGTAGCCTTGTTCATTTAAGTGATCATCAATCGATGCGCAATAAAGTTCGATATCTGGATGTGCTTTTTCTAATGCTTTGATCCCTTCAGGCGCCGCGACTAATACTAATACTTTGATGTGTTGGCAACCTTTTGCTTTTAATAAATCAATTGTGGAGATCATTGAACCACCGGTTGCGAGCATTGGATCCACAACGATAGCTAAACGTTCTTCTAAATCGCTCGCGAGTTTTTGGAAATAAGGAACGGGTTCAAGGGTTTCTTCATTACGATAAATCCCAACCACACTGATACGAGCACTTGGCACATGTTCTAATACACCATCCATCATGCCTAGGCCAGCACGTAAAATTGGTACAACAGTAACTTTTTTACCTTTGATACGTTCGATTTCAACTGGGCCATTCCAACCTTCAATAATCACTTTTTCTGTTTCAAGATCGGCAGTGGCTTCATAGGTAAGTAAGCTACCCACTTCAGTTGCAAGCTCACGGAATTTTTTGGTATCAATATCAGCTTCGCGCATCACGCCTAATTTATGTTTAACAAGCGGATGTTTAACTTCAACGAGTTTCATCTTTTTTCTCCCTTTTAAAAAACAAATTGAAGAATTCTATATCAGAAATATTGAATTTCCTAGTGTTTTTATTATGACAGTTCGGTATAAAAACAATGATAAAATTGACCGCACTTTGTTATTAAATACATCCACCACAGCTCCCACAGCGCCAATCTTCCTTATTCACCGCTTTATAGAATGCTCGTATGGTTTCTTCTTCTAAAGGGATATTGTGCTCGATAAAAACATCAGAAAGCCAATCGATGTTTTCCACAATCCAATCATCTTCCATTAAGCCTTCTCGGTAAAGCTCATCTTCGGGATCCATAAAATTATAAATATTATTTGTTCCCATATCTTTATCACGGTGTTCAAGTGGCAGTACTACAGGTAAACCAAGATAAGTAATGTCCCAATGACCTAGACATAGCGTATTGCCCTTTGATGACCAACTCGCGTTGAATGGATTATTACTCATGTTGAAATGTTATAAAAAAAGTTGAAGGTATGGAGAGTATAGATCTAAAGACAAATTTAATCATACTTAAAAGAAGGTAAATAGTTTGATGGAGATCAAAGTGCGGTCAGAAAATTTAACGGATTTTTCACAAATAAAAAGCGGCCAGTTATTTAGCCGCTTTTGCATGATAATAAACCTAGTTAAGCTATTTTTTTCGGTTTAAAGAAAATCATCGTAAAGATTTGCCAGAAGAAGGCGAGTGCACCGAAGATGAATACCACGTCACCACCTAAACGAACCCAACGTAAGGTATCGAATAATGGTTGTTGCATAAATTCTTCACTACGTGCATACCATAAGCCTTCAGAGATACTTGCATATCCTTGAATAACACCGATAGGTAATAAGCTTGATACGATCATTAACACTAAACCGCCATTTAACAACCAGAAGCCCCATTTCATTAATTTATCGTTAAATGGTGTATCTGGGCGTAAGTAACGAGCAATTAAGAAGACGAAGCCTAATGCTAAGAAACCATATACACCGAATAATGCAGCGTGAGCATGAACGGCAGTGGTATTCAAGCCTTGGATATAGTAAAGCGAAATTGGTGGGTTGATTAAGAAACCAAATACGCCAGCACCTAGCATATTCCAGAATGCTACAGCTACGAAGCAGTAAAGAGGCCATTTTAAGCGATCCATCCAAGGTGCTTTTTGTTTCATTGCCCAGTGTTCCCAAGCTTCATGACCTAATAACACTAATGGAACTACTTCAAGTGCAGAGAATGATGCACCTACTGCGATAATCGGAGTTGTTGCACCTGCGAAGTATAAGTGGTGGAAAGTACCTGGGATACCACCGATTAGGAACAATGCCGCTTCAGTAATGGTTGCCACAGTCGCAGTACGACGTGAAACTAAACCTAAACTTACGAAGATGAATGAAAGTGCCGCTACAGAGAATACTTCGAAGAAGCCTTCTACCCATAGGTGAACTACCCACCAGCGCCAGTATTCCATCACAGAAATGTGAGTGTGCTCGCCATAGAATAATGCAGGGCCATAGAATAAACCGATCGCAATTACGGAAGCGAAGAATAATGCCAATAAGTTTTTATCACCCGGTTGTTTAAATGCGTTCACTGTACCGCGAAGCATTAAGACTAACCAGAATAAGATACCTGCGAATTTCACTGCTTGCCAGAAACGACCTAAGTCAATGAATTCATAGCCTTGGTGACCGAACATGAAGCTCCATTCTTCTGGAAGAATATGCGCAATCGCTAAGTAGCTACCAGTGAATGAACCGACGACTAATACCACTAATGCCCAGTAGAGAACATCCACACCCAATTTTTGGAATTTCGGATCTTTTCCGCCATTAATGATTGGCGCAAGGAATAAACCACCAGCTAAGAATGCCATTGCAATCCAGAATAAGGCTGCTTGAATATGCCATGTACGTACTAATGAATATGGGAAGTATTGAGAAATATCAATACCATAGAACTCTTGACCTTCAACCGTGTAGTGTGCGACAACGGCACCTAATGTGACTTGCAAGAGGAAAAGTGCAAGCACAGTGAAGAGGTATTTACCTAATGAACGTTGAGAAGGGGTAAGTTGTAATTTTGTGAGCGGATCGAACTCAGGTGTAGGTGGTTCTTTTTCATCTTCACGTTTTTTGAATGACCAAATCCATACCACGAAACCAATACCTGCAATGAGGAATACCACACTCGCAATAGACCAAATGACGTTTTCTGGAGTTGGCACGTTATTAATTAACGGCTCGTGTGGCCAGTTATTGGTATAACTTGCATGAGTATTTGGACGTTCAGCAGATGCAGTCCATGCGGTCCAGAAGAAGAATTTAGCTAAGTCTTTACGAGCTTGTAAATCAGGAAGAGTATTATCCTTCATTGCAAAGTGTTCACGGGTCACTTTGGTTGCAGGATCATCACCGTATAAAGAGATGTAGTATTGTGCTGTTTTTTCCATTGCCGCTAAACGGGTGTTTGAAAGCACAACGGTACCGTTTTCAACTTTGCTACCACGATATTCTTTGGTTAGACGCGCTTTTAATAAGGTTTGTTGTTCATCATTTAAATCAGCGAAGTTTTTACCAAATTCTTGATTCGCTGTAATATCCAACCAGTTAGTTAATTCACGGTGAAGCCAATCTGCCGTCCAGTCTGGCGCTTGGTATGCACCATGACCCCAAACTGACCCGACTTGCATACCACCAGTGGTTTGCCAAGCGGTTTGACCATGTAAAATATCATCGTGAGTAATCACTTTTTCGCCAGATTCAGAAACATATTGTTGCGGAATTGGTGGTGCTTCACGATAAACTTCGAACCCATAGTAACCGAGAATGGAGAAGGCTCCAATCAATACGGCGACTAATAGGTACCAGAACTTTTTATACTGTCCCATTTTATCACTCCTAGATTATTAGAAAATATCACTTCCTGATGATTAAATGTCGTAGATAATCATCAGAACCTAGATTCTACGCCAAGTAGAATACCTGAGCAATTATATCTGGTATGTTTTACCAAAATTACCTAAAATTGAGTAATTTAATCAGGTAATGGAGAATGCAGAGCAAAATAATGTGTTTCTTTGGTGATGAATGACGTTATTAAATTTAAAAGGAAAGGATAGAGGCTAAGAAAAATCAACCAGATTATTAAAGACTGAGCTTTACGATGGTAAAGCTCAGGATGGAAGATATTAATTTTTAGAAAATAGGTTTTATTTAGAGACTAGAGAATGATACTTCCAATTAATGCAATAATAAAACCTACGACACCGATTGAGGTTTCGAGTAATGTCCATGTTTTTAAAGTCGTTTTTGTATCCATTTCTAAGAAACGACTGATTAGCCAGAAACCTGAGTCATTTACGTGAGAAAGCACAGTAGCCCCTGATGCAATAGCGATCACAATAAAGCAAAGATCAAATTGGCTTAAGTCAGTTGCCGCAGCAACGGTAGGAGAAATCAGCGCAGCTGCTGTGGTTAAAGCAACGGTTGCTGAACCTTGTGCGACACGCATTACCATAGCGATAACGAAAGCGGCAACAATGATCGGCATTCCTGTATTGGAAAGCATCGTAGATAGCACATCGCCAATACCACTGGCACGTAATACACCACCAAACATTCCGCCTGCCCCCGTAACAAGCACGATAGAACAGATAGGGCCCAAGGCATTATCACAAATTTTTTCAATTTGTTCATAACTACGTTGGTCTTTTAGTAACAGAATTGCGACGATTAAGGTGATTAACAGTGCAACAGGTGTTTTACCAATTAAGCGAAGTGCTTCAACCCAGGTTTGTGATCCATCAATGACTTTTGCCACGCTTAATGTATTTAAGCCAGTGTCTAATAAGATCAACAGAATTGGCAGTAATAATATTGTTATTACACGGGCAAAGCTCGGTGGATTTTGCACAGATGTTTCACTGATTGCAGTGGCATTTAAAAATGCTTTTGGTAAATCAATATGAACTTTCTTGCTGATGAATAGGCTAAATAAATAAGTACCGATATACCATGTTGGAATCGCACAAATTAAGCCCACAATCACCAATAAACCGATATTCACACCTAATAAATCACCAGAAGCTACTGGACCAGGATGCGGAGGTAAAAAAGCGTGCATTACAGCAAATGCGCCTGCAACAGGAAAGGCATAACGTAAAACGGAGCCACCAAAACGTTTAGCGACACTAAAGACGATAGGTAACATCACGACAAGCCCCGCATCAAAGAAAATAGGGAAGCCAAAAAGTAGTGCAGCAACACCTAATGCAAAGGGGGCTTTTTTCTCTCCAAATTTATTGATTAGTGAATCTGCAAGCACTTTGGCTCCGCCAGTAATTTCAAGAAGTCGACCAATCATTGCACCCAAACCTACCAATAAGGCAACTGCTGCCAGTGTATTACCAAATCCACCTAGCAAGGTTGGCAGGATTTTATCTACCGGAATCTGAGCAGCGAGTGCGGTAAGTAAACTCACAATAATTAATGCCACAAAAGCATGAACTTTGAATTTAATAATGAGTAAAAGTAGCAATAAGATTGCTACGATCATAATTGCAATGAGCATGGTTGTTCTCCGAATTGAATTGTTACCCGTAACATACGCTTGATTTAACATTTGGTAAACGATTACTTTTCAAAATTGTGATCTCATTCACATTATTTTTATCTTTAAAAGTGCGGTTAATTATGGTGATGAATTTATTTTGTGATCTTGATCACAAAATAAAATGTTACTGGTAACATTTCGTTTGTAATTAGAGTATGGTAAATGAAAATTTGAAGAGGTGTATGATGAATCATAAACAAGAACAGATGGGAAAAAGTTTTATTCTAATGGGCGTATCAAGTACGGGGAAAACCTCCGTAGGAACAGAGGTAGCTCATCGTTTAGGAATAAAATTAATTGATGGTGATGATCTTCATCCTAGAGCGAATATCATCAAAATGAGAGAGGGGCATCCGTTAAATGATGAAGACCGCGCGCCTTGGTTGGAGCGTATTCGTGATGCAGCATTTAGTCTAGAGCGAAAAAGTGAAGTGGGGATCATTATTTGTTCTGCATTAAAGAAAAAATATCGCGATCTCATTCGTGAAGGGAATGGAAACGTAAAATTCTTATTTTTAGAAGGCACTTTTGAACTGGTACTTGAGCGAATGAAACAGCGTAAAGGGCATTATATGAAAACCGATATGCTAAAAAGTCAGTTTGAGACATTGGAAGTACCTGGCCAAGATGAACCAGATGTTATTCATGTTGATATTTCTGGTCGTTTTGAGCAAGTGGTTGAACGCTGTGTAGAGGCATTAAAACCACTGATCTAAAATAAAAGAAGTGCGGTCAAAATATTAGTATTTTTTGATCGCACAGCTTATATGCTTTCACCTAAATGGATTTTAAATCCTAGATCAATTATTTTTTCTTTTAGTGGCTCTTTATTCAGTCTCGCTAACAATTCTTGTGCGGCAAGCTTGCCAATTTCTAAACGAGGGGTCATAACAGTTGCGAGCTGAGGTGTGACCGAAAAGCCTACGTCATGTCCATGGAACCCTGCAATTGCAATCTGTTGAGGCACAGCAATACCTAATCGCTGGCATTCAAATAATGCACCAATCGCTAAGTCATCATTTGTACAAAAGATCCCGTTTGTTTCAGGACGTTCTTCTAAAATTTTACGTAGCTGCTTTCCACCCAATGTGAAAGAAGAAGCGGCTTCAGTAATCAAACTATAAGGTTCTAACCCATATTTTTTCATGGCTTGTTCATAACCTTGCATTTTTAATTGGGTTCGCTTATCCATTCTTGCCGTGAAATAGACGATATTTTTATAACCACGCTGAATCATGGTTTCGACCATAGCTTGTGCTGCAACAACATTATCAAAACCAATGACTTGTTGAATACCTGCTTGTGAGCTATCCATGATTTCAATGACTGGAATATTGGCGATTTCAATCATTTTAAGCGTACGTAAAGAGTGGTAGTTTTCCGATAAAATTAATCCATCCACATTGTAAGAAAGTAAACTTTCAATACGTTCTTCTTCTTTTTTGACACTATATCCGTAGTGCGCAAGCATCGTCTGATAACCCGCAATATCGGCAACTTGCTCAATGCCTTTTAATACATCAGCAAATACATGATTAGTTAAAGAAGGGAGTAACACGCCAATAGCTTTACTTTTTGCATTAGACAAAATTTCTGGTGCACGATTAGGGATATAACCAAACTGCTCAATGGCTGCAGCGATACGTTGTTGGGTATCTTTGGCAACAGAATCAGGATTGCGTAAATAACGGCTTACCGTCATTTTAGTCATCCCAAGATGGTCGGCAATATCTTGTAAAGTAGGGCGTTTTTGTTTCATTGAAATGAGTAATTATGAATATTTTGTAGGAAAGTATAGCAAAAAACATTTAATTTTTTGACCGCACTTTCTATCAAAAATAAATTAATTTTGAGTAAAAATAATTGAGTTCTGTAATATACAGAACTCAGAATATTATTAATTGATCTATTTGATTTTATAGGTTGATCTTGTATAAACAAACTAACGTTTAAACATACCGCCTAAACCACCAAGGCCACCTAAGCCGCCTCCACCCATTAAGCCTTGCATACCGCGCATCATCTTCGCCATTCCGCCTTTGCGCATTTTCTTCATCATACGTTGCATTTCGTCAAATTGTTTCAGCAGCTTATTCACATCTTGAACTTGTGTGCCAGAACCTAATGCAATACGACGACGGCGAGATCCTTTGATAATATCTGGATTTGCACGTTCTTTTAAGGTCATGGAATTAATGATGGCTTCCATTTTGATAAACATTTTATCATCTACTTGATTTTTTACATGATCCGGTAAGTTTTTCGCACCCGGTAATTTTTCAAGCATTGACATCATGCCGCCCATTTTTTTCATCTCGCGGAGCTGTTCACGGAAATCATCTAGGGTGAAATCATCACCTTTCTTGAATTTCTGTGCCATTTTTTCCGCTTTTTCGCGATCCACAGAACGTTCAAGATCTTCGATAAGGGAAAGCACATCACCCATACCTAAAATACGGGATGCTACGCGATCAGGATGGAATGGCTCGAGGGCTTCTGTTTTTTCACCCACACCAAGGAATTTAATCGGTTTGCCTGTGATTTGACGGATAGATAAAGCCGCACCGCCACGGGCATCACCATCCACTTTGGTTAAGATAACCCCGGTAAGTGGCAAAGCTTCATTGAAGGCTTTTGCAGTATTTGCCGCATCTTGACCAGTCATCGCATCAACCGTGAAAAGCGTCTCAATTGGATTTAATGTTGCATGAACTTGCTTGATTTCATCCATCATCTCGCTATCAACGTGTAAGCGACCCGCGGTATCCACGATTAATACATCGTAAAATTTGAGTTTAGCGTCAGCAAGTGCCGCTTTTGCAATCTCTACCGGTTTTTGTTTGACATCAGATGGGAAGAAATCCACGCCAACAGATTGTGCTAAGGTCTCAAGCTGTTTGATTGCCGCAGGACGATATACGTCGGCAGAGACTACAAGTACTTTCTTTTTATGACGTTCGCGTAAGAATTTTGCTAATTTACCCACGCTGGTGGTTTTACCCGCACCTTGTAAACCAGCCATTAAAATGACTGCGGGTGGCTGTGTTGCTAGGTTTAAGCTCTCATTGGCTTCACCCATTGCTTTTTCGAGTTCACGTTGAACGATTTTTAAGAACTCTTGGCCTGGTGTTAAGCTTTTATTGACTTCTTCGCCTAATGCGCTTTCTTTTACTTTGGCGATAAATTCACGTACGACAGGCAACGCAACGTCAGCTTCTAACAATGCCATACGCACTTCGCGTAGGGTTTCTTTAATATTATCTTCAGTTAAGCGACCTTTACCGCTAATGTTGCGTAGCGTTTTGGAAAGGCGATCCGATAAATTCTCAAACATTTTAAATCCTGTTTTTTCTTAAAAAATTGCCGTGATTATACCGAAATTTGGGCGTTTTTCATCATTTCAAATAAAATTATGGCGATCTAGAGAAAAGATCCGTTAAAATAAGAATAATTCCTAGTAAAGAGAACGCATTATGTGGTTTGCCCTTTTTTCGATTATTTTTTACATTCTTAGTCTATTGCTGATCGCTCCGTTTTTGATGAACTCATCAGAAGGGAAGTTGAGTCAAAGCAAAATTCCATTTTTTCTGACCGCACTTGCCGCAATTATTCTGCATGCAGTCAGCACTTTCCCTTTGTTAGAGGATTTGGCCTCTGGGCAGAGTTTTACGCTAATGGAAATCGCTTCCTTAATGAGCGTAATTATTGCTGCCTTAGCGACGCTTTCAATGTTTCTGGTTTCTACGATGTGGTTTGTTTTACCTATCGTGTATGCGTTTTCGATCATTAGCTTGATCTTTGCGACATTCTTATCAAGCCATATCATTCAGATGCTTAATCAAAATACATTGATGCTGTTCCATATCGGTTTGTCGCTGTTTACCTATGCAGTTTGTTTTATTGCAACGCTTTATGTGATTCAGTTGGTCTGGTTAGATCGCAATTTGAAAAAACGTAAAATTCAATTTTCGCCAGCAATTCCACCATTAATGGCGGTAGAACGTCATTTCTTCTGTTTATTTGCGATGGGAGAAGTATTACTGACGCTGACTTTAATTTCTGGTACTTACCATGTATTACAAGCGGTGACCCTAGAAAATATGCACAAAGCGATTTTCTCTTTCCTTGCTTGGATTAGTTTTGGTATTGCTTGTTTTGGTCATTGGCGACTAGGCTGGCGTGGAAAAAGGATGATTATTTACGCAATTTCAGGTATCATTCTGCTCACGATTGGCTATTTCGGTAGCCGTTTGATTTAATCGAAATCAAAGAACAGGTAAAAAGTGCGGTGAAAATAACCGCACTTTTTGTTGATTAACGAACAAAAGGATTTACCCTTGGACAGTATCCCCCTTAGTACTTTATTTATTACACTCATTATTTGTTTAGTTTTATCAGCCTATTTTTCCGGCTCAGAAACCGGATTACTCTCTCTCAATAAATATCGCCTTCGTTTTATGGCGGAACAAGGTAATAAAGGCGCGCAAAAAGCAGAAAAACTGCTTGAGAAGCCAGATACCTTGTTAAGTTTTATTCTGATCTTTAATAACCTTGTTAACATCAGTGCTTCAGCTATTGCAACCATGATTGGTATGCGTTTATATGGCGATGCGGGTGTGGCTATTGCAACAGGTTTATTAACCTTTGTGATGCTTGTTTTTTCTGAAATTTTCCCTAAAACCGTCGCGGCAATGCACCCTGAAAAGGTGGGATTATTTTCAAGTCATATCTTGGTCTTGCTATTAAAAATATTTTATCCGTTAGTTTGGTTAATGAATCTTTTCACGAAGACATTAATGCGAATGGTGGGTTTAAAACCTGATATGCAAAAGCAAGTGATTAGTCGTGAAGAACTCCGTAGTATCGTATCGGAAGCGGGAGAGGCCACACCCGATGAACAGCATCCACAAATGTTGCTCTCTATTTTAGATATGGAAACGGTGACCGTCGACGATATCATGGTGCCACGTAATGAAATAGCAGGGATTGATATTGATGACGATTGGAAAGCCATTATGCGACAGCTTAATCATGCACCACATAACCGAATTGTGTTGTATAAAGGCAGCCTTGATGAGCAAGTATTAGGGATTTTGCGTGTGCGTGAAGCGTTTCGTTTGTTATTAGAAAAAAATGAATTTACTAAAGAAACCTTATTACGTGCCGTCGATGAAGTGTACTTTATTCCAGAAGGGACGCCACTGAAAACACAATTAGCGAATTTCCGTACGAAAAAAGAACGTATTGGTTTAGTGGTGGACGAATATGGTGACATTAAAGGACTAGTCACGCTTGAAGATATTTTAGAAGAAATTGTGGGTGATTTTACAACCACTACTGCGCCGACTATTGAACAAGAAGTCGTTCAGCAATCTGATGGTTCGATGATTATTGAAGGTTCGGCAAATCTTCGTGATTTGAATAAAATGTTTGGTTGGGAATTAGATACAGAAGATGCACGCACCTTTAATGGTTTGATTCTCGAGCATCTTGAAGATATTCCTGATGAAGGAACGGTTTGTGAAATCAATGGCTTAAGAATTACTATTTTAGAAGTCAGCGATAACATGATCAAGCAAGCAAAAGTGGAGAAGTTAGCCTCCTAAATACGGCTTTTTCTGACCGCTCTTTTGTTTAATTAGTACGTTATTTTTACAAAGGATTGAATATGACGGATGAGATTCGTTTAACACAATACAGCCACGGCGCAGGTTGAGGCTGTAAAATTTCGCCTAAGGTGTTAGGGACAATTTTACAGACTAAACTCGAAAAATTTGCTGACCCCAATTTATTAGTGGGAAATGAAACAGCGGATGACGCAGCGGTTTATGATCTTGGTAATGGTACTGCAATTATCAGTACCACGGATTTCTTCATGCCGATTGTGGACGATCCTTTTGATTTTGGTCGTATTGCTGCAACCAATGCCATTAGTGATATTTTTGCAATGGGTGGTAAGCCGATTATGGCAATTGCCATTTTAGGTTTCCCGATTAATAAATTGCCGGCAGAAGTGGCACAGAAAATTGTTGATGGTGGCCGTTTTGCTTGTCATCAAGCGGGGATTTCCCTTGCAGGAGGACACTCGATTGATGCGCCAGAACCTATTTTTGGTTTAGCAGTAACAGGCGTTATTGCAACGGATCGTGTAAAACGTAATGCCTCAGCAGAAGCGGGGTGTAAGCTTTATTTAACCAAACCATTAGGTATCGGTGTGCTGACTACTGCAGAGAAAAAAGGCAAATTAAAACCAGAACATCAAGGCTTAGCAACGGCGGCAATGTGTCAAATGAACCTGATTGGTAGCCAATTTGCGGAAGTTGCTGGTGTAACCGCCATGACGGATGTCACTGGTTTTGGTTTATTAGGACACTTAGCTGAAATCTGTGAAGGCTCAAACTTTAATGCAGTTGTGCATTTTGATAAAATCAAATTATTAGATGGCGTAGCTGATTATATTGCTGAAGGTTGTGTACCAGGTGGAACCAACCGTAACTTTGAAAGCTATGGTCATAAAATCGGTCCTCTTACGGATTATCAAAAGGCGGTGCTTTGCGATCCTCAAACTTCTGGTGGCTTGTTGATTGCGGTTAAACCAGAAAGTGAGGCGGAAATCTTAGAGATTGCGAAAAAAGCCGGTATTGAGCTTAGTGAGGTTGGGGTATTGAAACCTCGTCAAGCTGGTGTATTAGTAGAAGTCGAATAAATCATTTTCGTTAAAATAAAAGTGCGGTGAAATTCACCGCACTTTTTTTATTCTTTATTTTCCTTGTTTTCTTTGTTGTTGGAGTACATCGAGTCAATAATATGACGATAGCGTTCCATAATCACTTTTCGGCGTAATTTTAGCGTAGGCGTGATTTCACCGAGTTTGACGCTAAATGCTTGAGAGAGTAGCGTAAATTTCTTCACTTGCTCGAAGTGCGCCAATTCTTTTTGAAGACTTTCGATACGTTGTTCAAACATCTTGATAATTTCAGAGTGTTTGAGTAATTCCATGCGATCTTGATACTTAATATTCAGTTTTTTCGCATATTCTTCTACGCTATCAAAACAAGGCACGATCAACGCTGAAACATATTTTTTTGCATCAGCAATAATTGCAATTTGTTCGATAAATTTATCTTTACCAATTTTACCTTCGATATATTGCGGCGCAATGTATTTACCGTTAGACGTTTTCATCAATTCTTTAATGCGGTCGGTAATAAATAAATTACCTTCAGCATCAAATTCACCGGCATCTCCCGTTTTTAAGAAGCCATCTTCAGTGAAGGCTTGGGCCGTTTCTTCAGGTTTTTTATAGTAGCCTTTCATCACCATGCCACCACGAACCAGAATCTCGTTATTTCCCCCAATTTTAACTTCGGCATTTGGCATTAATTTACCAATAGAATTTGGATTAAAATGATGGTCATCCCAACAAGAAACGGTAGCTGTGGTTTCAGTCATGCCGTAACCAAGTTTGATATTAATCCCAATACTATGGAAGAAAAGCCCAATGGTTGGTTCTAATTTTGCACCACCGCAAGGCATCATTTTAATACGTCCGCCTAACAATGAACGCAGTTTAGACAGTACCAGTTTATCAGCAAGCGCATAGCGTTTTTGCAAGAAGAACGGGATTTTTTTATTTTGAGAGAGAAGATCAAAACGTTTTTGCCCCACTGCAATCGCCCAGTGGAAAATCATCTGACGAATAAAAGGGGCTTTTTGTACTTTATCAAGCACGGCAGAATAAATTTTTTCATAGAAACGCGGTACTGCACACATAAAGGTTGGGCGCACTTCTGTTAATGTTTCACGTACTTGATTGGTATCTTCGAGATAACAAAGGATTGCTCCACGATGTAACACATAGGCAACCCAAGCTCGCTCAAAAATATGGCTAAATGGTAAAAAAGAAAGTGAAACCTCATCTTGATTAACATCTAATGCAATATCATGGGCTTCAAGTTGATGAGCCAAGTTATTGTAATCGAGCATTACGCCTTTCGGTTCACCTGTTGTGCCAGAGGTGTAGATGATCGTGAATAAATCATCCATCGTTTTATTTGCCAAGCGAGTTTCAAATTCAGTCTGAAATTCGGCTGTACTTAATTGAATTAAATCTTCCCAATGGCAAGAAAGAGTGTTTTCACTCAGTTGAATTTGTTCTTTCATGGCTACGATTTTTTGTAATTGTGGACACTGATGCGCAATTTCTAACGCTTGATCATATTGTTCTTGATCGCCAACAAACAGAATTTTGACATCGGCATGATTTAAAATAAATTCTGCCTGTTGTGCCGTATTGGTTGCATAAATTGGAACGGTGATAGCTCGGACTTGAAGTGCCGCAATATCGGCGATTGTCCAACGTGACATATTGTGCGCAAAAATTGCAATTTTATCTTGTACTTGAATATTGCAAGCAAGAAAAGCTAATGAAAGCTGATCAAGCTGTTGTTGGAATGAGTTCCATGAAATATCTTTCCACAAGCCATTAATTTTATGGCGAAGTGCGGTTGCATTTTGACGAGTTTTTGCCTGCTGGCGAATTCGATTGACGAAATGACGTTCTAAATTCATATAAGCCTTATTTGAGCGAACAACTGTACGCTAATATAAACGAAATAAATTTAAAATCTAGTAAAATGTTATTATTTTGTGAATATAGAATAAATAATAGACATATTATTTTTCTATTTTTATATTGAAATGAGCAATAAAGAATATATAAAGTATTGAGAAAATTTAAATTGATTAGAAATAAAAAACCGCTCTAAAAAGAGCGGTTAATTTTTTAGCTATTTTGATTAGCCTTTGTAGTTGTATACGTGTGCAACTAAGTCTAATACTTTGTTTGAGTAACCAGTTTCGTTATCGTACCAAGATACTAATTTAACGAAAGAGTCAGTTAATGCAATACCTGCATCAGCATCAAATACAGAAGTTAAAGTACAGCCGTTGAAGTCTGTAGAAACTACTGCATCTTCAGTGTAGCCTAAAACGCCTTTTAATTCGCCGTTGAAAGTTTTACCTTCAGCTGCATCTTTGATTGCTTGTTTGATTTGTTCGTAAGTTGCTGGTTTTTCTAAGTTTACAGTTAAGTCAACTACAGAAACGTTTGGAGTAGGAACACGGAACGCCATACCAGTTAATTTACCGTTTAATGCTGGTAATACTTTACCCACAGCTTTCGCAGCACCGGTAGATGAAGGGATGATGTTTTGTGATGCACCACGACCACCGCGCCAGTCTTTAGCTGATGGACCATCAACAGTTTTTTGAGTTGCTGTGGTTGCGTGAACAGTAGTCATTAAACCATCTTTGATACCGAAAGTTTCGTGAACAACACGCGCTAAAGGTGCTAAACAGTTTGTAGTACAAGAAGCGTTAGACACGATGTCTTGACCAGCGTATGCACCGAAGTTTACACCACGTACGAACATTGGTGTGCTATCTTTAGAAGGACCTGTTAATACGACTTTTTTCGCACCAGCAGTGATGTGTTTGCGTGCTGTTTCATCAGTTAAGAATAAACCTGTTGCTTCAACTGCAACATCAACGCCGATCGCACCCCAGTTAAGGTTTGCAGGATCACGTTCAGAAGTAACACGGATAGTTTTACCGTTTACTACTAAGTTACCGTCTTTAACTTCAACAGTACCGTCAAAACGACCGTGAGTTGAATCGTATTTTAACATGTAAGCCATGTATTCAACGTCGATTAAGTCGTTGATACCTACAACTTCGATGTCATCGCGATGTTGTGCTGCACGGAATACGATACGACCGATACGGCCGAAACCGTTGATACCAATTTTAATAGCCATAAGATTTTCACCTTCTATTTTTTTAAGTTAAACAAAATCGTTGCTCTAACGAGTTCTCGTGGATTATAGCATGGGCATTTTGATAAAAAAAAGGGTATATACCACTTTTTTGTGATCTCGATCACTTTTTAATAATTTGGTAAAACAAATGAAAATTTGACCGCACTTTTCATTTTCTTTTTGTATAATAAAAACAAACAACAAGAAGAGGTTTCAATTATGTCTCAAGGTAATTTATATATTCTTTCTGCACCGAGTGGGGCGGGCAAATCATCATTAATTTCGGCGTTATTAGAGAAGAATCAAGGCACGAAAAAAATGGTATCTATTTCACACACAACACGTTCACCTCGACCAGGTGAAAGTCATGGTGTGCATTATTATTTTGTTTCAGTAGAAGAATTTGAAACCTTAATTGAAAAAGGCCACTTCTTAGAATATGCAAAAGTGTTTGGCGGTAATTATTACGGCACTTCATTGCCAGCAATTGAAGAAAACTTAGCAAAAGGCATTGATGTGTTTTTAGATATTGACTGGCAAGGTGCGCAGCAAATTCGTCAAAAAGTACCTTCTGTAAAAAGCATTTTTATTTTGCCTCCATCATTGCCAGAATTGGAGCGTCGCTTGGTTGGACGCGGACAGGATAGCAAAGAGGTCATTGCTGAGCGAATGTCAAAAGCAATCAGCGAAATTTCGCATTATGATGAATATGATTACGTTATTGTGAATGATAATTTTGAACAGGCATTGGCAGATTTGCAAAGTATTTTGCAGGCAGAACGCTTGACCAAAGCTTATCAACAAACAGAAAATGCAGACTTAATTCAACAGCTACTAGCAAAATAAGCTTGAATTGAGTACAATATTTTCCCTTTATAGACATTATTTTTAACATCGGAGTAAAACATGGCTCGAGTGACTGTGCAAGATGCAGTAGAAAAAATTGGTAACCGTTTTGATTTAATTTTAACCGCCGCTCGTCGTGCGAGACAATTAGAGTTACATCAAAGTGAGCCGTTAGTGCCGGAAGATAACGATAAACCAACTGTAATCGCATTACGTGAAATCGAAAAAGGGTTAATCAACCAAGAAATCATGGATGCAAAAGAGTATTTAGATGCGGCAGCTTCTCAACGTAACGAAGAAGTGGCAGTAGCGTTAATCGCAGAATAATCTCATTAAAGTGCGGTCAAAATTAAAGTATTTTGATCGCCTAGTCTTTCTCTCTACAAAAAGTCAGGTGTCCTTTGGAATTGTTTGCAGATTTAGATCGAATTATTCAGGGGTATTTGCCCGCCGATAAAATTGAATTAATCAAACGTGCATTCGTCATTGCGCGAGATGCTCACGAAGGACAATTTCGCTCAAGCGGCGAACCTTACATTACTCACCCTGTTGCAGTAGCTTCAATTATTGCGGAAATGCATTTAGACCATGAAGCAATCATGGCTGCGTTGTTGCATGATGTTATCGAAGATACCCCTTATACCGAATCCCAATTAAAAGATGAATTTGGTGCTAGCGTAGCTGAAATTGTTGATGGTGTATCTAAACTAGATAAATTGAAATTCCGTACTCGCCAAGAAGCACAGGTTGAAAACTTCCGCAAAATGATTTTAGCGATGACTCGAGATATTCGCGTCGTCTTAATCAAACTGGCTGACCGTACCCATAATATGCGAACATTGGGTTCATTGCGTCCGGATAAACGTCGTCGTATCGCAAAAGAAACCCTAGAGATTTACTGTCCATTAGCCCACCGTTTAGGTATCGAGCATATTAAGAATGAATTAGAAGATTTATCTTTTGAAGCAATGCATCCTCGCCGTTATGAAGTACTTAAAAAGCTCGTCGAACAAGCGCGTGGCTCTCGTCAAGAATTGATTCAACGTATTTCTAATGATATTTCACAACGTCTTGATAATGTAGGCATTACAAATCGTATTTGGGGACGTGAAAAACATCTCTATAAAATTTACCAAAAAATGCGCACGAAAGATCAGAAATTCCATTCTATTATGGATATTTATGCTTTCCGTGTTATTGTGAATTCGGTGGATGATTGCTATCGCGGGTTGGGGCAAATGCATAGCTTGTATAAGCCTCGTCCTGGTAAAGTGAAAGATTATATTGCCGTGCCACGTGCAAATGGCTACCAAGCACTACAAACCTCGATAATAGGTCCTCATGGAGTGCCCGTAGAAGTTCATCTTCAGACTGAAGAAATGGAACAGGTTGCTGAAATGGGAGTTACCGCTCATTGGGTGTATAAAGAAAGTGGTAAAAACGATAGCACCACCGCTCAAGTACGCGCACAACGTTGGTTACAAAGCTTAGTGGATATTCAACAAAATGTGGGTAACTCCTTTGAGTTTATTGAGAACGTAAAATCTGAGTTTTTCCCAAAAGAAATCTATGTATTTACGCCGAAAGGTCGTATCGTTGAATTACCAATGGGCGCAACAGCTGTCGATTTTGCTTATGCAGTGCATTCTGATGTGGGAAATCATTGTGTTGCAGCAGTAGTAGAGCATAAACCTTATCCGTTATCACAAGCTTTAGAATCTGGTCAAACTGTTGAGATTGTGACCAGTGAAAATACTCATCCAAGCGTTAGCTGGTTAAACTTTGTAGTGACGGCTCGCGCAAGAACCCGTATTCGTCATTTCTTAAAATTATTGCGTGCAGATGATGCTGTTCAAACAGGTAAAAAACAGCTAGAAATGGCCTTGAAACCACATTATCTCTCTGAGGTTTCTGAAGAGAAAATCCAAGCGCTACTAAATGAATTGAATCTCTCAAACCTCAATGAGCTTTTTGAGGAAATCGGCGTAGGTAACCAAATGTCGAGTGTCATTGCTCATCAATTAATGGATGAGGCCATTGAAATTGATGTGGATGGTGTATCTGAAAACACACAAAGTACGCTAACGTTAAGCCGAGATGGTGAAATGAAAGCGTCTTTCGCTCAATGTTGTCATCCAATTCCGGGTGATCCAATCGTGGCATTAAGTACGGCGAAGAAAGGCGTGGTTGTACATCATCAAGCTTGTTCTAATTTAACGTCAGGTAATGCCAAAGATTTCACCGCGGCAAAATGGGAAGAGGCTGAAAGTGCGGTCAATTTTGATGCCGAATTACACATTGAAATGCTTAATGAACAAAATGTATTAGGTAGCCTCATGACAGCGGTCGCGACTTGTGAAAGTAATATTCAAAGTATTTGGACTGAAGAATTAGAGAATAATCTGCTATTAGTTATTATCCAAGTTGGCGCGAGAGATATCTATCATTTAGAAAACATTATGCGAAAAATCAAACAAATTACCAGTGTGATTCGTTTGAAGCGCAATATTAATGAAGCATAATGAGCACGCAACTTCTCGATGCCGTTCCTCTAACCACTTTATCCGGTGTAGGCGCGGCAATCTCCGATAAATTAAGCCGTCTTGGAATTCATAATCTCCAAGACTTGCTTTTTCATTTACCCATCCGTTATGAAGACCGCACGAGAATAACACCCATTGCTGATCTTCGTCCTGAACAATATGCCACCATTGAAGGGGTTGTCCAAACCTGTGAAGTCGCCTTTGGGCGCCGTCCTATTTTAACCGTAAGTCTTTCTGATGGAACGAGCAAGATTATGCTCCGTTTTTTCAATTTTAATGCGGGGATGAAAAACAGTTTTCAGATTGGTACGCGCGTCAAAGCGTTTGGTGAAATTAAACGCGGGCGTTTTATGGCAGAAATTCATCATCCTGAATATCAAATCATACGGGATAATGCGCCATTGGTTTTAGAGGAAACGCTCACGCCTATTTATTCCACAACGGAAGGTTTAAAACAAAATTCATTACGTAAGCTAACCGATCAAGCATTGGCTTTACTCGATAAAATCCAATTAACGGAAATTTTACCTAATGAATTTAATCCACATCCTTTTAGCTTAAAGGATGCTATTCGATTTTTGCATCGTCCGCCGCCAGATATCTCATTAGATATTTTGGAGAAAGGACAACATCCCGCACAGCAACGACTTATCTTTGAAGAGCTTCTTGCACATAATCTTGCGATGCAAAAAGTGCGGTTGGGTACGCAGCAGTTTTTAGCGTTGCCATTGCATTATCAAACCGATTTGAAGCAACGTTTTCTTGCATCTTTGCCTTTTCAACCAACGAATGCTCAAAATAGAGTCGTGGCAGATATTGAACAGGATTTAGCGAAAGATTATCCAATGATGCGCCTTGTTCAAGGGGATGTAGGTTCGGGGAAAACATTAGTGGCAGCCTTAGCGGCCTTATTAGCGATTGATAATGGCAAACAAGTGGCTTTAATGGCGCCAACAGAGATTTTAGCGGAACAGCATGCCAATAATTTCCGCCGTTGGTTAGAACCTTTTGGTATTGAAGTAGGCTGGTTAGCGGGTAAGGTGAAAGGGAAAGCTCGTCAAGCTGAATTGGACAAAATTAAGTCCGGTGCGGTACAAATGGTGGTGGGCACGCATGCTTTATTCCAAGAAGAAGTGGAATTTGCGGATTTAGCCTTGGTGATTATTGATGAACAGCATCGTTTTGGTGTACATCAACGGTTAATGTTACGAGAAAAAGGTGAAAAAGCAGGATTTTATCCACACCAACTGATTATGACAGCAACGCCAATCCCAAGAACATTAGCGATGACAGTTTATGCCGATCTCGATACGTCGATTATTGATGAATTACCTCCAGGTAGAACACCGATTACGACAGTAGTTATTTCAGAAGAGCGTAGAGATGAAATCGTTGCTCGAGTCAAAAATGCCTGTATTAATGAAAAACGTCAGGCTTATTGGGTTTGTACATTAATTGATGAGTCTGAAGTGCTAGAAGCACAAGCAGCCGAGGCCATTTGGGAAGATTTAACGAAAGCCTTGCCGATGCTTAAAATTGGCCTTGTACACGGGCGAATGAAACCGCAAGAAAAACAAGATATTATGGCTGCCTTTAAAAATGCAGAACTCGATTTGCTTGTGGCTACAACCGTGATCGAAGTGGGCGTGGATGTGCCGAATGCCAGTCTAATGATCATTGAAAATGCAGAGCGTTTGGGCTTATCACAACTCCATCAGTTACGTGGACGAGTAGGGCGTGGCTGTACGGCGTCTTTTTGTGTCTTAATGTATAAACCGCCGTTGGGTAAAGTGTCGCAAAAACGTTTACAGGTATTGCGTGATAGCCAAGATGGCTTTGTGATTTCAGAGAAAGATTTAGAAATTCGTGGCCCTGGTGAAGTATTGGGCACTAAACAGACAGGAATTGTCGAATTTAAAGTGGCGAATTTAATGCGTGATCGTAAAATGCTCCCAACAGTTCAACATTATGCTAAGGCATTAATTGTAAAATATCCGGATGTGGCAGAAAGTTTAATCCGTCGTTGGCTAAATAATCGAGAAATTTATTCGAATGCCTAAAGAGCGGTTATTTTTGAAAGAGTTTTATAAATGAATAAATCAACGGTACTTTTCTTTGATTCAGGAATGGGGGGCTTGAGTGTTTATCGGGAAGCGAAAAAGCTGATGCCCGATAACCATTATCTGTATTGCTTTGATAATGCAGGTTTCCCTTATTCAGAAAAATCAGAAGAAACAATCATTCAGCGAACATTGGATATTTGTAAAAAAATTAATCAGGATTATCCACTAGATGCGATTGTGATTGCTTGTAATACCGCGAGTACGGTTGTATTACCGCCTTTACGTGAACAATTTTCTATTCCGATTGTAGGCACCGTGCCAGCCATTAAGCCTGCAGCAGAAATCTCACAAACGAAACATATTGGACTGTTGGCAACAAAGGGCACGGTTAAACGCCCTTATGTTAATGATCTTATCCATCAGTTTGCTGCCCATTGTATAGTTGAACGATTAGGCTCAACTAAATTGGTTGAAATCGCAGAGCATAAAATCCAAGGGAAATCGGTTGATTTGATTGCATTGAAAAATGAATTAAGTCTCTGGGCTTCAATAGAGAATTTAGATACGATTTGTTTAGGCTGTACGCATTTCCCTTTAATAAAAGATGAAATTCAAATTTGTTTACCTCAAGTGAAGAATTTTATGGATCCAGGATTCGCTATTGCCAAGCGATTACAGTTCTTACTTGATAAATTAGAAGTGCAGTCAAAATCAGAAGTGAAAAATCAGGTTTTCTGTACGCAAGATGTAGAGAATAAACACCAATTAGAACAAGCGTTGGCTCTCTGGGGATTTGATGGCATTACCGTTTTAAAATGATTTTTTCTCGTCACGTTGGTGCGTTTGTAAGCAAATAGCAAAAAAATTTACATTTTTTTACAAAAAGATCTTGCAAAGGCATCTGAAATACCTATAATACGCCCCACACAACGACGCGCTGTTGTGAAGCTTTAGAAAAACCAGTGCGTCGTTCTTTTTTGCTCTTTAACAATATATCAGACAATCTGTGTGGGCACTTGTTGATTGACTTGTTTTAAAAATATTTTTTAATTTTGAAGTCTTAATAGGTGCTAACTAGAAATTCATAATACTTTTTAAGT
>NZ_QEPZ01000005.1 GCF_003253005.1 Haemophilus parainfluenzae
GAACTTCCATTTCTACTAATTCTAATAACTCTTCGTCATCTACCATGTCGCATTTGTTTAAGAATACGATGATGTAAGGTACACCTACTTGGCGACCTAATAAGATGTGCTCACGAGTTTGTGGCATTGGACCATCTGTCGCTGCTACTACTAAGATAGCACCGTCCATTTGCGCCGCACCGGTAATCATGTTTTTAACATAGTCCGCGTGTCCTGGGCAGTCAACGTGTGCGTAGTGGCGAGTTGGAGTATCGTATTCAACGTGTGAGGTGTTGATGGTGATACCACGCGCTTTTTCTTCTGGCGCGTTATCGATTTGGTCAAATGCACGAGCTGCACCACCGTAGTGTTTTGCTAATACGGTTGTGATTGCTGCTGTTAAAGTTGTTTTACCGTGGTCAACGTGGCCGATTGTACCCACGTTTACGTGCGGTTTTGTACGTTCAAATTTTTCTTTAGACATTTGTTTAGTTTCCTAGAAAATGCTCTATAAGCCATTCGACTTATAGAGCGGATTGTTACAAAAAATTATTTTTTACGCGCTTCAATTACTGCAGCAGCAACACTTGTTGGAGCTTCAGCATATTTTAACGGTTCCATTGAGTATGATGCACGACCTTGAGTTTGTGAACGTAAGTCAGTTGCATAACCGAACATTTCAGAAAGTGGAACTTCTGCATCGATTTTAACAACGAATTCGTTCGCTTCTTGACCGTTAACCATAGCACGACGACGGCTTAAGTCACCGATTACATCACCAACATACTCAGGTGGCGTTTCTACTTCAACTTTCATGATTGGCTCAAGTAGAACTGGGTTTGCTTTAGCGAACGCTGCTTTAAATGCTAAAGAAGCCGCTAATTTAAACGCTAATTCTGATGAGTCAACATCATGGTATGAACCGAAGTGTAAACGTACACCAAGATCTACTACTGGGTAACCCGCTAATGGACCAGATTTAAGCTGTTCTTGGATACCTTTATCAACTGCAGGAATATATTCACCAGGGATTACACCACCTTTGATTTCGTTTACAAATTCGTAACCAGGACCTTCTGGATCTAATGGATATAAGTCAATAACAACGTGACCATATTGACCACGACCACCAGATTGTTTTGCGTGTTTACCTTCCACATCGTTAACACGAGTGCGAATAGTTTCACGGTAAGATACTTGTGGTTTACCGATGTTAGCTTCCACTTTGAACTCACGTTTCATACGATCAACGATAATGTCTAAGTGTAACTCACCCATACCAGAAATAATGGTTTCACCAGATTCTTCATCAGTGTGAACACGGAATGAAGGGTCTTCTTGAGCAAGACGACCTAATGCAAGACCCATTTTTTCTTGGTCAGCTTTAGTCTTAGGTTCTACTGCTACAGAGATTACTGGCTCTGGGAATTCCATACGCTCAAGGATGATTGGTGCATCGACAGCACATAATGTATCACCCGTAGTTACATCTTTTAAGCCGATTGCTGCGGCGATATCGCCCGCACGAACTTCTTTGATTTCTTCACGTTTATTAGCGTGCATCTGTACGATACGACCAAAACGTTCACGTTTTTGACGTACAGAGTTTAATACTGTATCACCAGAGTTAATTACACCTGAGTACACACGGAAGAAGGTTAAGTTACCTACGAATGGGTCAGTTGCAATTTTGAATGCTAATGAAGAGAATGGCTCATCATCGCTTGCGTGACGTTCACCTTCAGTTTCATCTGGATTGATACCTTTGATTGCTGGAATATCAGTCGGTGCTGGTAAGTATTCAACAACCGCATCAAGCATTGCTTGAACACCTTTGTTTTTGAATGCAGAACCACAAGTTACCAAAATGATTTCGTTTGCTAATACGCGTTGACGAAGACCTGCTTTGATTTCTTCTTCGCTTAACTCTTCACCACCAAGATATTTTTCCATTAATTCTTCAGTTGCTTCAGCTGCTGCATCAACAAGGTTTTGACGCCATTCTTCACAAGCTGCTTGCATATCTGCAGGAATATCTTCATAAGTGAAAGTCATACCTTGGTCTGCTTCGTTCCAGTTGATCGCTTTCATTTTGATCAAATCAACAACACCAGTGAAGTTTTCTTCTGCACCGATTGGAAGTTGAAGAGGAATAGCATTAGCACCTAAACGAGTTTTAAGTTGTTCAACAACACGTAAGAAGTTAGCACCAGTACGGTCCATTTTGTTTACAAACGCGACACGTGGAACTTGATATTTGTTAGCTTGACGCCATACAGTTTCAGACTGAGGTTGAACACCACCAACCGCACAGTAAACCATTACCGCACCATCAAGAACACGCATAGAACGTTCTACTTCAACAGTAAAGTCTACGTGTCCCGGGGTATCGATAACGTTGATACGGTGTTGTGGGAACTGTTGTGACATACCAGACCAGAATGCGGTAGTTGCCGCAGAGGTAATGGTAATACCACGTTCTTGTTCCTGTTCCATCCAGTCCATTGTCGCTGCACCATCGTGTACTTCACCAATTTTGTGACTTACACCAGTGTAGAATAAGATACGTTCAGTGGTAGTAGTTTTACCAGCATCAATGTGCGCACTAATACCGATATTACGATATCTTTCAATAGGGGTTGTACGAGCCATTATTATAACCTTGTTAAGTTTAATATCTGTTTATATAAGGGTAAGGCTTCATCGAGGATGAAGCCCTTAGATTTTAAAAGCGTATTACCAACGGAAGTGAGCAAATGCTTTGTTAGCTTCAGCCATACGGTGAACGTCTTCACGTTTTTTCACTGCTGCGCCTTTGTTATCTGATGCATCAGATAATTCATTTGCAAGACGTAAAGCCATTGATTTATCACCGCGTTTACGTGCCGCTTCAACGATCCAACGCATACCTAATGCGTTACGACGAACTGGACGTACTTCAACTGGCACTTGGTAAGTAGAACCACCAACACGACGAGATTTAACCTCAACAGTTGGGCGAACGTTTTCAAGTGCAATTTCAAATGCTTCTAAAGGTTCTTTACCTGTGCGTTCTGCAAGTTTGTCTAACGCACCGTAAACGATGGTTTCAGCAACGGATTTTTTACCGTCTACCATTAATACATTAATAAATTTTGCAAGTAACTCTGAACCGAACTTCGGATCTGGAAGAATCTTGCGTGGTTCAACACTACGACGACGTGGCATTGCGAATTTCTCCGTATATTTAATCTTCAGGATATCCAAAACTCTATAAAAATTAACCGCACTTTAAAGTGAGCTAATGTGATACTGGAGTTTCTGATTTAAATTTTTACTAATTTAGACGTTTGGCCTTACTTAACGGAGTTCCATTAAGCTTTAGGACGTTTAACGCCGTATTTAGAACGACCTTGTTTACGATCTTTAACGCCTGCACAGTCTAATGCGCCGCGTACAGTGTGGTAACGCACACCTGGTAAGTCTTTAACACGACCACCACGGATAAGCACAACACTATGCTCTTGAAGGTTGTGACCTTCGCCGCCGATGTAAGAAGTTACTTCAAAGCCATTAGTTAAACGAATACGACATACTTTACGTAATGCTGAGTTCGGTTTTTTAGGTGTAGTTGTGTATACACGAGTGCACACACCACGTTTCTGCGGGCAAGCCTCTAATGCAGGAACGTTACTTTTTACAACCTTTTTCACACGCGGTTTGCGTACTAGCTGGTTGATAGTTGCCATTAAAAAAGCTCCAGTTTAAATGTTATTCATAATAGAATGTTTGTTACAAAATCTATCCCTCCATCCAATAGACAGAAGAAATAGACGCTGAATTCTAATGGTTTCACCTCATATTGTCAATATTTAAACAGAAATAGGATCGCAAAGGATCGCTTAGCAAAAAATCCAGATGAAATAGACCGCACTTTGTCAAATCAATTGCCTGTATGTAGCCAGGGTTTTATAATTTCAAGCAGAATTATTCTGTTGGCAATCATTATGTTACGTTCATTCATTTTTCATTTACGTTATTTCTACCATAAAAAACTTCGACAAACCCATCGTATCTCTCATAAAACACTCGAATTTGTATGTTTACTGATTGGTGCGACATTTGTTGCCCTATTTTCCTTTGGATTTGCGAAACTCGCCGACATGGGGCTTGAATTTAATGCCTATTGGTCTGCTAAATATCCTCTCACCGTTTGGATCATTTTACCGCTTGGTCTTGCTTTTCTCACCTGGTTTACCGCCAAATACACACCTTATGTTGGTGGCAGCGGTATTCCACAAGTTATTGCCTCCATTAATCTTCCTTACAATGGCTATAAAACGAAACTTGTTAAATTTCGCCAAACCATTTGGAAAATTCCACTTACTTTCTTTGCAATGGTTATCGGTGCGTCTGTTGGACGTGAAGGACCTTCTGTTCAAGTGGGTGCAGCGGTTATGCTCGCTTGGGGAAATTTCTGTCGTAAATATAACTTCGCTTTCCGTGGCTTAAGTACGAATGAACTCATCGCAACGGGTGCAGCAGGCGGTCTTGCTGCCGCCTTTAATGCCCCTTTAGCTGGAGTCATTTTTGCCATTGAAGAACTTGGTCGTGGCGTGATGTTACGCTGGGAACGCCGTGTGTTGCTCGGTGTATTAGCGGCCGGTTTTATTTTAGTGGCGATTCAAGGCAATAGCCCTTACTTTCCAGCCTATAAAGGTGCGACTTCTATTCCTTATTTATATCTTTGGCTTGCCATTTGTGGCATCGTCTGCGGTGTACTGGGTGGTATATTTGGACGACTCCTTGCCAAAGGGCTCGCGGGACTTTCTCCACTTAAATGGCGTGACTGGATCCGCAAACACCCAATTTACATTGCTTTATTACTCGGTTTAGTACTTGCCGCAATGGGTACCTACAGCGAAGGGCAAACTTATGGAACGGGCTATAATGTGGTTGCAAGAGCATTAGAAGGACAACTCGTTTCACCTGAAGTGGGAATACTAAAACTCTTCGCAACGGTTACGACTTATTGGAATGGCATCGCGGGCGGAATTTTTACGCCATCTCTCACTACTGGTGCGGGTATCGGCACTATGTTATGGGAAATCAGTAACGGCATGGTCGATCAACGTTTCTTGGTCATTTTATGTATGGCAGCCTTTTTAGCTGGAGGCACACAATCCCCTGTGACAGCCAGCGTAGTAGTAATGGAAATGACCGGGGCTCAACCCGTGCTAATTTGGCTCTTGATTTCCAGTATCATTGCCTCCATAATTTCGCGCCAATTTAGTCCGAAACCTTTTTACCACTTTGCGGCTGGGCGTTTCCGCCAACGAATGCAGGAACAACAAGCAGAAGATCTTCGCCGTAACGAGATTCAAGAGAAATAAAATATGTCAGAAAACCAACCGCACTTTTATCGTGGCCGCTTTTCCGTTGCGCCAATGTTAGATTGGACAACACGCCATTGTCGCTATTTTCATCGTCAATTTAGTAAAAATGCCTTGCTTTATACCGAAATGGTTACGGCTCCCGCCATTATTCATGCCAAATACGATCATTTAGATTTTGATTTGCAAGAAAACCCGGTTGCCTTACAACTTGGTGGAAGCGATCCCGCACAGCTTAAACATTGTGCCAAATTAGCGGAAGAAAGAGGCTATCATGAAATTAATCTGAATGTGGGCTGCCCTTCTGATCGCGTGCAAAATGGTATGTTTGGTGCTTGTTTGATGGCAAAAGCAGATTTAGTAGCAGAATGTATTGCAGAAATGCAACGTGTCGTGAATATTCCTGTCACCGTGAAAACGCGTATTGGCATTGATGGTTTGGATAGCTATGAATTTCTCTGCGACTTTATCGAAAAAGTCCATTATGCAGGCTGCCAAGAATTTATTGTTCACGCAAGAAAAGCCTGGCTTTCAGGATTAAGCCCAAAAGAGAATCGCGAGATTCCCCCTTTGGATTATGATCGTGTTTACCAATTAAAGAAAGACTTCCCGCAGTTGACTATTGCAATTAATGGTGGCATTAAAACCATCGAAGAAATTAAACACCATTTGCAATTTGTGGATGGCGTGATGGTTGGGCGTGAGGCTTATCAAAATCCGTCATTGTTGGGCTATGTTGATCAAATGCTTTTTGATGCCAATGCGGATATCGTCACGCCAAGACAAGCGGTGAAAGCCATGTTCCCTTACATTGAAAAACAGCTGAGCCAAGGTGTCTATTTAAATCATATCGTTCGACATATGCTTGGTGCATTCCAAAACTGCAAAGGGGCAAGACAATGGCGACGCTATTTAAGTGAAAATGCCTTTAAACAAGGCGCAGGAATTGAAGTGGTTGAAACGGCATTAAGCTTTGTGGAAACGAATTAAGCCTAAAATGCAAAGTGCGGTCAGAATTTAAACGATTTTCTGACCGCACTTTTGTTTTCTGAGTATTTAATTAGCACTGATGTTTTTGACGATATGCTACCAAATCTTCTATTGTTAGTACTACATAACCAAATTTTTTCGCAAATTTAATAATTTCTGGTGCACGAGCCATAGAGCCATCATCATTCGTGATTTCACAAATCACACCCGCTGGTTTAAAACCACTTAAGCGAGCTAAATCAACTGAGGCTTCAGTATGGCCACGACGTGCTAAAACACCACCTTCTGCCGCTCGTAATGGGAAAACATGTCCAGGACGGTGAAGATCAGTGGGTCTTGCCTGATCTGCAATCGCAGCTTTAATGGTTGTTACTCGATCTTGTGCTGATACACCTGTTGACACACCTTCTGCTGCTTCAATCGTCACGGTAAACGCGGTTTTATTCACGCTATTGTTATGCTCAACCATCGGCGGCAAATCAAGCTGTTTGCACTGTTCATCGGTGATACATAAACACACGATACCGCTGCCATAACGAATAAGTTTTGCCATTTGTTCTGGAGTAATGGTTTCCGCAGGGAAAATTAAATCGCCTTCATTTTCGCGATCTTCATCATCCAACACTAATACGCCATTACCTTGTTTGAATGCATTCAATGCGTTAATTACCCGTTCTTCGCCGGTCGCACCAAATGCAGATAAAATTGACTGATTCATCGTAATTTCCTTTGTTGTTACGTTAAAATTAACCAGAATCAGGGCTGAGAAATGCAAATAAATAGAACGGAATTGGGAACCCAATCCGTTTTATTCTCTTTCATCCAGACTATACTGTCGGCTTTGGAATTTCACCAAATCTGCTAACCTTAAAAGTACAAAGCGAAACAATTTTGTAAAACGCAATCAAAATTGACCGCACTTTTAAGTGCTCGTGGGCTGTCACCACCGGTAGGGAATTTCACCCTGCCCTGAGAATGCAGGTAGTAGTATAACGTAAAATGTCGCTGTAAAAAATCATTCAATGAAAAATGTTTTTATTTGCACAAAGATTGCATAAAATAGGGCTATACTGCCACTATGCGGTGGCCATTTAGCGAAGGATACATTATGTCGAACAAACACGATAAAAAAGTGGGTGTGATTTTTGGGAAATTCTACCCTGTTCACACCGGCCATATTAATATGATTTATGAAGCATTTAGTAAAGTGGATGAGCTTCACGTGATTGTCTGTAGCGATACTGAACGGGATTTAAAGCTGTTTTATGATAGTAAAATGAAACGCATGCCGACGGTACAAGATCGCCTTCGCTGGATGCAGCAAATCTTTAAATATCAAAAAAATCAAATTTTCATTCATCACTTAATTGAAGATGGCATTCCAAGTTACCCAAATGGGTGGCAAGCTTGGAGTGACGCAGTAAAAAATCTATTTGAAGAAAAACAATTTACCCCAACGATAGTATTTAGTAGTGAGCCACAAGACAAAGCACCATACGAAAAATACTTAGGACTTGAAGTTTCTTTAGTGGATCCTGACCGCTCTTTCTTTAATGTATCTGCAACGAAAATTCGTACTACACCTTTCCAATATTGGAAATTCATTCCGAAAGAAGTCCGTCCATTCTTTGCGAAAACCATTGCCATTTTGGGTGGTGAAAGCAGCGGTAAAAGTGTGTTAGTCAGCAAACTGGCTGCCGTATTTAATACTACTTCGGCATGGGAATATGGCCGGGAATATGTCTTTGAAAAATTAGGTGGTGATGAGCAAGCCATGCAATATTCTGACTATCCACAAATGGCATTAGGTCACCAACGCTATATTGATTATGCCGTGCGTCATGCCCATAAAGTCGCGATTATTGATACTGACTTCATTACCACGCAAGCTTTTTGTATTCAATACGAAGGCAAAGCCCATCCGTTCTTAGATTCCATGATCAAAGAATACCCGTTTGATGTCACCATTTTATTGAAAAACAATACAAAATGGGTAGATGATGGCTTACGTAGTCTAGGCAGCCAAAAACAACGTCAACAATTCCAACAGTTATTGAAGAAATTGTTAGATAAATACAAAGTACCTTACATTGAAATTGAATCGCCAAGTTATTTAGACCGTTATAACCAAGTGAAATCTGTTGTGGAAAAAGTGTTAAATGATGAAGAACTTGAAGGTTTACCACATACTAAACGCACATTGACCAACGAGAAATAAGATGATTTTATTCGCAGGCGATCCGCACGGAAGTTACGAACATCTTTATCCTTTCGTGCAAGACAATGACAACGTTGCCCTGATTATTTTGGGTGACTTGCAACTTTCTTCGCCTGATGAATTAGATAAACTCGCAAAATATTGTGATATTTGGTTTATTCACGGCAACCATGATAGCAAAACCGTCGCCGCATTTGAGGCGATTTGGGGGACACATTGGAAATCACGTAATTTGCATAATCGTGTTGTTGAAATTCAAGGACAACGTATTGCTGGCTTAGGTGGCGTATTCCGAGGACAAATCTGGATGCCCCCCAATAAACCAATGTATTTTGACCCTATCCATTATTGCCAATATAGCCCTCAAGAAAAAATTTGGCGTGGCGGTGTACCATTGCGTCATCGCACGTCTATTTTCCCTTCTGATATCGAAGCCATTGAAAATGAGCAAGCCGATATTCTAATTTGCCATGAGGCACCGAAGCCTCATCCAATGGGATTTCGTGTGATTAATCAACTCGCAGAAAAATTAGGGGTAAGGCACGTTTTCCATGGGCATCACCACGATAACGTCGAGTACAAGACAAATTTTCCTTATAAAATCACGAATGTCGGTTTTAGAAGTGTCACAGACATACACGGAAATTATTTATTAAAAACTATTGATGATCGAGAAAAATAACTAAATAAAGCGTTAATTGTTTTTGATAAAAAGAAAGTTTGAAGAGAGAAGATGGCGCACCCGAAAGGATTCGAACCTTTGACCGCTCGGTTCGTAGCCGAGTACTCTATCCAGCTGAGCTACGGGTGCGTAGTGATGTTTTATTCTTCGTGACCATTTTAACTGATAGAGTCGATTTAAAATGGCGCACCCGAGAGGATTCGAACCTCTGACCGCTCGGTTCGTAGCCGAGTACTCTATCCAGCTGAGCTACGGGTGCAGAATAATAAAACTAAAAACAAATGGCGGTGAGAGAGGGATTCGAACCCTCGATGGAGTTTTTGACCCCATACTCCCTTAGCAGGGGAGCGCCTTCAGCCTACTCGGCCATCTCACCACAATCGGTTTGTGGGCGGTATAATACGTTTTTTTGAAAATAAGTCAAATCATTTTTTGTAAAAGCCGTTTTGGTTGCTTGATTTATCTACATTTTGCATAAATAAAGTGCGGTTGAAAAACAAATAAATTTCCGACCGCCCTTTAACATAAATTATCTCTAACCTTTTAAAATTGCCCGTAGACGATCGAGCTGACTCGATGTTTGTTGTTGCTTCTGTTCTACCGTTAATTTTGGCTTATCTTTTTCCCATTGCACATCATCTTGTGGTAACTCTGCCAAGAAACGGCTCGGCTCTGGGCGAATCAACTCACCAAACTGACGTCGTTCACGACAAAGAGAAAAAGTCAGCGTTTGTTGTGCTCGAGTAATGCCCACATAGGCCAAACGGCGTTCCTCTTCCACATTATCTTCATCAATACTGGTTTGATGAGGCAAAATCCCCTCTTCCATACCGATTAAATACACATGGGGGAACTCTAAACCTTTAGAGGCATGCAATGTCATTAATTGCACTTGATCACTCTCGTCATCGTCTTCGCCGCGTTCCATCATGTCGCGTAAAGTTAAACGAGTGACCACTTGGTTTAAAGTCATCGGCTCATTCACCTCATCGCCTTTGAGCATATCCTCTACCCAGCTAAACAAGGTTGCCACGTTTTTACTCTGCATTTCAGCAGCTTTCGGACTGGTGGCATACTCATACAAATATTCTTCGTAATGCAAGGAAGAAAGTAACGAACGCACAGCGGTTTCAGGATCGGAACGTAAACTTTGATCGTTCAACTCCACAATCCAACGACCAAATTTTTGCAATGCATCATAGGCTTTTGGCGTGACTCGTTGCATGAGTTCAAACTCAAAAATTGCCTCAAATAAGCTGATATGTTTTTCCTGTGCCAACTCACCTAATTTTTGTAGAGTTGCTGTACCAATTTCCCGTTTCGGTGTATTCACAATTCGCAAAAAGGCCGCATCATCATCTTGATTCACCAACAAACGCAAGTAAGCCATCATGTCCTTAATTTCAGTGCGAGAGAAAAAAGACGTTCCACCAGATATTTTGTACGGAATACGGTTTTGCATCAGTACTTTTTCCAATAGACGGGATTGATGATTCCCCCGATACAAAATCGCATAATCCTTGAATTTAGTTTTACGGCTAAAACGATGGGCGATTAATTCCGCCACAATCCGTTCGGCTTCATGTTCTTCATTTTTCGCTTCAATGACTTGCAGTTTTTCACCTTCGCCCAAGTTGGAAAAAAGCTTTTTGTCGAATACGTGCTCGTTGTTATCAATCAAAATATTGGCACAATGCAAAATACGATGAGTGGAGCGATAATTTTGTTCCAATTTGATAACTCGCAAATGCGGAAAATCATCACGTAAACGCACCATATTTTGTGGACGTGCACCTCGCCAAGAATAAATGGATTGGTCGTCATCACCCACTACGGTAAAACAAGCTCTCTCGCCAACGAGTAATTTGATGAGTTCATATTGGCTGGTATTAGTATCTTGATATTCATCCACCAACAGATAGCGAATTTTCTCCTGCCATTTTGACCGCACTTCTTCGTTCTGTTTGAAGAGTAAGGTCGGCAACATAATCAAATCATCAAAATCCAACGCATTATAAGCACGGATTTGCGCCGCATAACGCTCATAACATTTTGCAAAGGTTTGATATTTGGCATCTTTTGCTAAGGCATAAGCCTGTTTTGGCGAAACCAAATCATTCTTCCAGTTGGAAATAACGGAAATTAATTCACGTAATAAGTCTTTATCTTCCTGGAGCACATCTGCCGTCAGTTCTTTGAGTAAAGCAAGTTGATCGTGCTCATCAAACAAGGTCATATTCGATTTAAAGCCTAAAGCTTTATATTCCCGTTTGATAATGTCGAAACCTAAGGTATGGAAAGTGGAAACAATCAATCCTTTGGATTTTTCTTTACCAATGGAATGGGCTACACGCTCTTTCATTTCACGAGCGGCTTTGTTGGTAAAGGTTACGGCGGCGATCTGTTTAGGTAAATAACCACAGTGTTCAATCAAATGAGCAATCTTATTAATGATCACGCGCGTCTTGCCAGAGCCTGCGCCTGCCAGCACCAAGCAAGGCCCACTGACATATTCAACAGCCTGTTGTTGTTGAGGATTGAGTTTCATATCTTAATGCAAATTAATTTGACCACGCATAAGGCAACAATGCGGTATCTAATAAAAATGACAGTGGCAAATCTAAAATAGGTAAGCCCCATTTTTGTGCCATCTCTAAATCATAAGCCGCACCTGCGTAAGGTATGTATTTTTCCGATGGATCAATTAATTTCACCACCGTACCACAACCAGTTAACGCTAAAAGTGCGGTTAAAATCAGAAGTGTTTTTTTCATTCACGACGTGCTTTTAAGGCTAAATAGACGGCTTCCGGCACCAGTTCTTTCACATCGCCATGATGCAAATAAATTTCTCGTACAATCGTGGAAGACACAAACGCCCATTTTTCATTTGGTGGGAAAAATAAACTATCCACACCATCGGTTAATAAACGGTTTAACGCAGCCAATTGTAATTCGTATTCAAAATCCGTCGTTGTACGCACGCCACGAATAATGGCGGTAATCTTTTTCGCTTTGATTTCATTTGCGAGTAAATCAGAGAATCCAAATACTTCCACATTGGGTAAATGAGCGACCGATTGACGCACGAGTTCAACGCGTTCTTCTAATGAGAACAATGGCTTTTTGCTCGGACTATTCGCCACCGCGACAAAAACTTTCGGAAAAATGACCGCACTTCGCGCAATAATATCTAAATGCCCGTTAGTAATCGGGTCAAACGTTCCAGGGTAAATTACGCTTGTCATTTATGGTTCTCCGAAATATTGGTTAAATAAGGATGAAGCAAATCTAAAAGACGCTGTAATGCACCACGATTTTCGATTAATACTTCATAGCCTGCATTGCCTAAACGTTGACGTGCTTCTTTTGAATTCAATAACTTATCAATAATCTCTGCCAACGCTTTCTCTGTGGAGTTGATTTGTAACACACCTTGTACTTCTAAGAGCGAGGTAAAAACTTCAGGGAAATTGAAGGTATACTTTCCACTCACAACGGGTAATTTAAATGCCAAAGGCTCGAGAGGATTATGTCCCCCATGTTTGACCAAACTTCCACCGACAAACGCAATATCTGAAATACCATACATCAACATCAACTCGCCCATGGTATCACCCAGAATCACTTGGGTATTATCTGAAGGAATCTCTCCCGTTGAACGACGAATAAAGTTAAAGTTGGCTTTTTCTATTAAATCCGCCACTGGATTAAAACGCTCAGGATGACGTGGCACCAGCAATAACAGTAAATTTGGATGTTTTTTCAGTAACAAATGATGCGCTTGTAAAATGAGTTCTTCTTCTCCTTCGTGCGTACTCGCGGCAATCCAAATCTGACGGTCTTTCGCCCAGCTCTCATGAAGCGTTGCAATGTCTTTGAGTAACTCATCACTGACCACAAGATCATATTTAATATTGCCAGTTAATTGAAGGCGATCTTTCTCATAACCTAACTCTAAATAACGCTTTCCACTGATGCTATCTTGCGGTGCAATCAGGCTAATTTGAGAGAACATTCTTTGTAAGCGTTTTTTTACCTTGCCATAACGTCTGGCTGAACGTGCAGAAAGGCGTGCATTGGCGACAATGAAAGGAATATCTCGACGAGCCAAACAATCAATCAAATTTGGCCAAAGTTCCGTTTCAATCACAATGAATACTTTAGGTTGAATAAAATCAATAAAACGATTGATGACACAAGGTAAATCGTAAGGCAAATAACAATGCACCACAGTTTCCCCGAACGCCGCTTTTACTCGTTCAGATCCTGTTGGTGTAACCGTTGTAAATGTGATCGGTAAATTCGGGTATTCCTTCTGAATACGTTTTACTAGCGGCGTAGCAGCAATCACTTCCCCTACCGATGCAGCATGAATGACGATCCCATCTTGTGTAGGCTTAGCAAGATTCGCATAAATACCATATCGCTCGCCTAAACGCTTACGATAATTAGGGGCCTTAAGACTTCGTAGCAACATGAAGAACAGCACAAAAGGCTGAATTAGATACATCAGGCAGGTATAAAAAAAACGCCACATAAAATAAATTCGGTTATACTTACAAAAACTTCGGCTAGTATAGCAAAAAAAGGATCAAAATATGCCAACAATTAGCGTCGCCATGATTGTCAAAAATGAAGCGGCAGATCTTGCTCAATGTCTTGATACGGTAAAAGATTGGGTAGATGAAATCATTATTGTCGATTCAGGCAGTACTGATAACACCCAAGAAATCGCGGAACAATATGGTGCAAAATTTTATTCACATCCTGATTGGCCTGGTTTTGGCAAACAACGCCAACGTGCACAACAATATGTCACCAGTGATTATGTTTTGTGGTTAGATGCCGATGAACGTGTCACACCGAAACTGCGTGAATCCATTCAACAAGCCGTTCAACAAGATGCACCAAATACGGTTTATGATATTCCTCGTGTGAGTGAAGTGTTTGGACGTGAAATCCGTCATTCAGGTTGGTATCCGGATTATGTGGTGCGTTTATATCGTACAAATTATACGGGCTATAATGATTCACTCGTACATGAAAAAGTGGTTTATCCTGAAAACACGAAAGTACAGAAATTAGCTGGAGATCTAGAGCATTTCACCTATAAAAGCATTCATCACTACTTGGTGAAATCCGCGGGCTACGCCAAAGCTTGGGCTGATCAACGCCAAGCTAAAGGTAAAAAAGCAACATTGTGGCAAGGTATCAGTCATGCCATTGGGTGCTTTGTCAAAATGTACATTTTAAAAGCAGGGTTCTTAGATGGAAAACAAGGTTTCCTGCTGGCAGTACTTTCAGCCCACTCCACCTTTGTGAAGTATGCTGATTTGTGGGAACGCGATCAACACTAATCAAAAACAAAAAGTGCGGTGAATTTTCACCGCACTTTTGGGATTTATTCATGATGGGAAAATCCCATCATAAACGATTACGCTATTACCATTGGTAACCTACACCAACTCCGGCACCCACATCACCACTGGTGTTTGCGTTACCTTGAAGTTTTAAGATTACTTTACCGTTATCACTAATACGAGAATAACCTACAGCTAAAGCGTTTTGACCTTTGAAGGTACCCGCTGCTGCTGCCACCATTGCTCTACCCGGAGTATAAGCTTGTGGTAATGCTGCCGCCGCATTCGCACCTGCAATACCTGCACGCGCTTGTTTGCTGTGTTTGTTTACTTTTCTATTTAGGTTATCAATAGCGCCAGCTTGACGATTAACAACACTATTTAGGTTATTAACAGTTGTACCTAAATTCGCTACTTTTTCGTTTGTAGCATGTAATTGGCTACCATTCACAGCTTGTTTAGATGTTGAATTAAGATCCGCATCTTTCACATTATTGATATTGGTTGCTGCACCATTTTTACCTGCAAGATTTAAACCTTTATCATCAGAGGTAATTGTAGTTGCATTATCACCACTACCGATAGTAACGCCATTTTTTGCTTTTACGCTATTCACATCAATATCTTGTGCTAATGCATAAGTTACAGATTTTCCATCACGTTTTACTTTTAAGTTTTTACCAGCAGTGTGAGTAACCGTATCGCCAGATTTAACTGCAACTCCGTTATCATTAGCAGTTGAAGTTGTGATAACCTCTTGTGAGTCAGCTACTTTCACGAAAGTTGCTGCGCTGTTAATTGCCTTAGCAACTGTATCAACTGTCGCTAACTTACCTTTATCAGCATCAGAAACTGTCACTTTACCTGCATTAGCTGCTTTAGGATCTGTTGCAGCTTCTTTAATAGAACCTTTATTATTATTAATAACAGAGGTTGCATTTACAGAAAAGTTAACTTTCGCATTACCATCTTTATCCACAGTTGGGGTAATCGTTACTGAATTATCATCACTCGCAAAATCAAGACCTTTACCATTAGTTATAGCCGCAGCCTGATTTCCATTAGTTTTTAAATTCCAACCTGCATTTAACACATCATTAACTGTAGCTGCTTCTTTTTTCTCTGCATCGGTTAATATAGGCGTTTTAACTTCAGTTGCATTAACTACATTACCACCAGTCACTTTAGCTGGTGCAGTTAAATGATCATCTAAGTTAGTTACTTTACCATTTTCAACAGTTGTTCCTTTATCTTCTTCACCAGCTGCTGGTTTAACAGTAATTTTTGAAACTTCGATCTTATCGGCTAAACCGTAAGTAAATACTGTGTTATCACCTGTTGTTGTTTGGTTGGCAACCAAGTTCTTACCTGCAACAAATGCTACATTTGAACCCGCTTTAATAGTTGCATTTGCACTGTTATCAGCAGTTTTTACAACTTGCTTGTCATTATTTTCAACACGAGCAGTCCAGAATGAGCTGTTAATTGCATCTTTTACTGTATCAACTGTTGCTAACTTACCTTTATCTGAATCTGCAACCGTTACTTTACCAGCGTCATCACCATCAACTTTAGCTGCTGTTACGTTACCTTTAACACCATTAACCACGTTTGTAGCATTTACAGAAAAGTTAACTTTCGCATTACCATCTTTATCCACAGTTGGGGTAATCGTTACTGAATTATCACCACTTGCAAAATCAAGACCTTTACCATTAGTTATAGCCGCAGCCTGATTTCCATTAGTTTTTAAATTCCAACCTGCATTTAACACATCATTAACTGTAGCTGCTTCTTTTTTCTCTGCATCGGTTAATGTAGGCGTTTTAACTTCAGTTGCATTAACTACATTACCACCGGTCAATTTAGCTGGTGCAGTTAAATGATCATCTAAGTTAGTTACTTTACCATTTTCAACAGTTGTTCCTTTATCTTCTTCACCAGCTGCTGGTTTAACAGTAATTTTTGAAACTTCGATCTTATCGGCTAAACCGTAAGTAAATACTGTGTTATCACCTGTTGTTGTTTGGTTGGCAACCAAGTTCTTACCTGCAACAAATGCTACATTTGAACCCGCTTTAATAGTTGCATTTGCACTGTTATCAGCAGTTTTTACAACTTGCTTGTCATTATTTTCAACACGAGCAGTCCAGAATGAGCTGTTAATTGCATCTTTTACTGTATCAACTGTTGCTAACTTACCTTTATCTGAATCTGCAACCGTTACTTTACCAGCGTCATCACCATCAACTTTAGCTGCTGTTACGTTACCCTTAACTTTATCAATCACTTTTTTCGCATCAACATCAACAGAAACTGTTGTTGTATCTACACCATTCTCGTCACGTTCAGTTTTGACTTTGACTACAGTGCCATCACCATCTGCAAAGTTAACTACATCGTTTGGCGTTACTTTTTCGGTGTCTGATACCTTATCAGAGCTAGTTTTACCATCTAAAGTAGACTTACCATTTTGCTGAACATAGAAACCTGATTTATTCACGGTTTGATCTAACTGATCTTTATTTACAGCTTGATCTGGTTGTGTAGCCCAGCCCACATTATTTAACTGAACACCATTTTTCCCTGCGGTAATCTTATCCTTAGATTCTGGTTTAGTTTTATCATAACCAGTGGCAGTAATATTGCCTTCGTCATCATAGGTATAGGCATTACCTTTCTCATACGGATGATTTTCTGTATCAGAGTCAGTTAATTTAGCGCCTTTTTTATCAATTTTAGATGCTTCAACTGGCTGAGCATTCTCTTTAATGTCGCCATTTTCATCTACTGGATACCATTTACCATCACTCGCTTTAGCTACATTTACCGTTTTACCATCAGGTGTTGTTGTTGTGCTTGCGTAGTCAAGAGGTGAATCTACAGAAATATTTACGGTACGCACACCATCAATTGTAGAACCATCTACATCTACATTGCCTGTACCAACAAAGTTAACAGTATGTCCAACTGACACATTTTTCTCATAGTTATTACCAGATGCAGTAATGTTCCAACCAGCATTAACATAATTATTTAAATTAGTAAGCGCAGTTTTTACATCTCCTGCAGCAGGAGGTGCAGTATAATTGCTACCTTCAGCAGTAGTTAATGGTTGTGAGAATCCACTTAACGTACCATCTTTATTTAAAGTAACACCCAAAGCATTAGCTGTTTGGTTTGCTGCCTTACCTAAAGTTTCAGCCACTCGGTAAAGTTGTGAACCATTAATTGCATCAGTTGAGTCTGCTGTAATTTCACCAGCTGCAATATGTTTAATTTGACGCTCTCCGCCATTCGCTGAACCTACAGAAACGAAGTTTCCTTGTTTACTTGCAGCTTTATTATTTGTTCCGGTTTCATCTTTTCCACCTAAATTACCGGCAAAACCAGAATAAACTAATGGAGAGCCTTCAGCTGTAGTTGAGTTTACAGCAATAACTTTAGTTGTATCTGCTCCAGCATCACTACCATGACCTAATACAACAGCACCATCACGGCCTGCGGCTACAGTTATATTTGAACCTAATGCTGAAACATTATTACTGGATATTTTTGAATTTGCACCTACAGTAGCAATGTTTGTACCTGATAATACTGAGTTACTACCCACATTAATAGAATTCGCCCCAGATACTGTTGAAGCACTACCAACAGTAATGGAATCCCAAGAATTAGCTGTAGCGCTTTGCCCCATAGCAGTAGAGTAAGTTCCCAAAGCTTTTGATTGTGCACCAGTTGCAGTAGCTCGCTGAATTGCCTGTGCCTGTTGACCGACAGCAGTTGATGACTGTCCTTTCGCCTGAGCAACTTTACCTACTGCGGTAGAGTCCAACTCATTTGCAACAGCGTGGGCACCAAGTGCAGTACTGCCTTGACCAGTAGCTAATGAATATGCCCCTAATGCAACCGCTGCATTTTGAGCGTTTGCACCATCACCAACCTTACCATTTGCAGTATTACCAGTTGCTTGAGACATTAAACCTATTGCGACATGTGCATTACCGGCTGTACCAGAATTAGAACCAGAAAGAGCACCATTACCAATTGCAATACCATCGTAAGCATTTACTTTTGCACCAGCCTCATTCTTACTTAAACCTGTTTTAGCTGTATAGTCTGCAGATCCATAAAACTGATCTGATACTGTAGTCGTTCCAATTGCTAGTCCGCCTCTATCTTCCGCTTTATAAACTACTTCTGCAGCTTGTACTCCACCTGCCACAACAGCTAAAAGTGCGGTAGAAATTGCGGCTAATTTTACAGATTTTGATTTACCTTTTGCGGACGCTAATTCACCTACAGCAGTCCAAGTTTGGGTTGCGTGATTCCAAATTACTTTAAAAATGTTGTTCATTCAGGTTTTCTCCTAGTATTAAAACAGATAACAGCGGCTATTCGCTGTCGAGCATAACGAATAGATAAACAACCTTGTTTATCAGATTAACGTCTTTTATAACAAATCTGTCTATAAAATACGTCGTTTAAATTTCGTGCGAATTCTACAGGCAATCAAAATAAATGAAAAGTATCTTTACCAAACTTTACAATCTTTACATCGTAAATCATTACTTTACATTCAATCTCTGTGAATAAAGGATAACTTTATAACGTAAGTGCGGTAAAATCCACTCCGACCACACTTTATAAAATGAGAGAAAATATGCTATCAAAAGAACGTTTATCCCAACTTGCCGAAATGGAAAGTATTTTAGATGAAGCAAATAGTTTTCTTGCCGAGGCAGAACAATTTTTGGAAAAATGGCAGGCGTTTTTGCCCAAAATGAAACGCTTAGAACATTATTACTTCGAAGGCGATTGGCGAGAGAATTTCGAGGCTTACGAAAATGGCGAAGTACCAAAAGACCAACCTTGCGGTGTACTTTCCGAAGACTTAGTTTTTAACGCCAGTGTTGCACAACAAGGCTTGGCGATTGAGTATTTGAAAGTAGTGACGAAAATTCTTGATCAAACGAATGGGCAGTAATTGGCGATGCAGTTTGCTTGAATTCATAAACAAAGTGCGGTGAAAATTCACCGCACTTTGTTGTTATTCTAATTAACTAAAAATTAATTTTTCGCTGCTGCCGCTGCTTTTACAATTACTGCAAATGCTGGGGCTTTTAATGATGCGCCACCTACTAATGCACCGTCGATGTCTGGCTGAGTAAATAATTCAGCGGCATTTGCATCATTTACAGAACCTCCGTATTGAATGATCACTTGATCTGCTACAGCTTGTGATTTTGCAGCGATGTGACCGCGGATAAATGCGTGAACGGCTTGTGCTTGTGCTGGAGTCGCAGATTTACCCGTACCGATCGCCCAGATTGGTTCGTATGCGATCACTGCACCGTTGAATGCTTCTACGCCTAATGCATTGATGACTGCATCAATTTGACGCGCACATACTTCTTCAGTTTTACCTGCTTCGTTTTCAGCTTCAGTTTCACCGATACATAATACTGGCACTAAGCCTGCTTCTTTTAATGCACCAAATTTTTTTGCTACAAATTCGTCGCTTTCTTTGTGGTAAGTACGACGCTCAGAGTGACCGATAATGATGTATTTTGCACCAAAATCTTTTAACATTTCGCTAGAAATATCACCAGTAAATGCACCGTTCACATTGATATCTACGTTTTGCGCACCTAATTGAACCACACTTTTACCGCCACAGCTGCAACCACAACTAGAAAGTGCTGCTTCAGCCGTACCTAAATACATAACGGGGGGAGCAATTGCTACATCACAACCTGTTACATCATGTAATTCCGCTTTTAATCCCTCGATTAATTCTTTGGTGAACGCTTTGGAACCGTTTAATTTCCAGTTACCCATCACTAAAGGACGACGTGCCATTTTTGTTTCTCCATATTGAATAAATAAAAAGTGCGTTTACTATACCAAACTTTGGGCAGATTTCTTTGTGCAAAATCACATTTTGAAAATTTTTTTGGGTAAATGATGATTATTTTGTGCTAAAAAGCTACAATCTACTGTACGGAACCGATAAAAAATAACCAATTTTATAAATAAACGGAAAATAGGTCTGGTAACAATGAAAATTTTCAAAGCCGAACAATGGAATATAGAAGTGCTTGCTCCACTCTTTGAAGCCTATCGACTTGCCAACGGAATGAGTGAAAATCCTGACCGCACTTTAACCTTTTTAACGAATCGTATACGTTTTAATGAAAGCATGTTTTTTGTTGCTGTAAACGAAAACTCACAGGCGATTGGTTTTATTCAACTTTATCCTCGCTTATCCTCTTTACAACTACAACGCTATTGGCAATTAACCGATATTTTTGTAAAAGAAGACAAACATCAAGCCGAGATTTATGCTGCCCTTATTTCTAAAGCGAAAGAGTTTGTCCGTTATACACAATCTAATCGTTTAGTGGCGGAATTGAGTCAAGCTCAACAGAATATTTTAGAACGCGAAGGATTTAAGCTAAACACGAAAAAAAGTTTGTTTGAATTAACTCTCTAATGCATACACTCCTCAATCAATATTGGGATTACTTGCGAATTGAACGCCAAGTAAGCCCACATACGCTCACCAATTATCAACATCAACTGGATGCGATTTTAGCGATTTTGGCTGAAAAAGGTATTCAGCACTGGCAGCAAGTGAATCCTAGTGTGGTTCGTCTTATTTTGGCGGAAAGCCGTAAGCAAGGTTTAAAAGAAAAAAGCTTAGCATTACGTTTGTCTGCTCTTCGTCAGTTCTTCAGCTATCTTGTGCAGCAAGATCAAATGAAAGTAAATCCGGCAACGGGGATTTCAGCACCGAAACAAGGCAAGCATTTACCGAAAAATATTGATGCTGAACAGGTCCAAAAATTGCTTTCAAATGATAGCAAAGATCCCATTGATTTGCGTGATCGTGCGATGATGGAATTGATGTATAGCTCAGGGCTTCGCTTATCTGAATTACAAGGATTAAACCTCAATAGTATTAACACTCGTGTACGTGAAGTCAGAGTGATTGGTAAAGGAAACAAAGAACGTATTGTGCCCTTTGGACGTTATGCTTCTCATGCAATTCAACAATGGTTGAAAGTACGCCCTTTATTTAATCCAAAAGATGAAGCCCTTTTTGTAAGCCAACAGGGAAATCGCCTTACTCATCGCTCTATTCAAAAGCGAATGGAAACCTGGGGCATTCGCCAAGGATTAAATAGTCATCTCAACCCACATAAACTACGTCACTCTTTTGCAACGCATATGCTGGAAGCAAGTTCAGATTTGCGGGCTGTTCAAGAACTTTTAGGGCACAGCAATTTGTCCACCACGCAAATTTATACGCATTTAAATTTCCAACATCTTGCAGAGGTCTATGACCAAGCTCACCCACGTGCAAAACGAAAAAAATAAAGTGCGGTCAAAAAATCATTATGTTTTTTAACCGCACTTCTAAACAAAAAGGCGACCTTTCGGTAGCCTTTATTCATTTCACTATAAGCTAAACGCTTGAATATAAGGAAGTTTACCTTTCTTCAGCATGTCTTCGATACCGCTTTGGTGATCATTTTCACCTAAGCCGCGTAATTCAAAGGTAACGCCAACACTGTTATCATAAAATACCTGATCGTTACGTTGATTCTGACGGCTCGTTACATAACGTCTCGCCCCAACACCAACAGACCAACAGCATGAGTTATATTGCACACCCACATATTGCTCAACCGGTTTTTTCAATGCAAGATCTTGATAGTATTTTCCGACAAGCGCCCAGTTATCCGAGACTTCCCATGCCGCTACGACACCGACCTGTTTAATATCTTGTTGGTAACGGTTAGCAGACGCACCTAAATTTTGGTTGATATACTCTTTACTTGCGTAACGATAATTTAATTGAATCAGATTGTTCTTCATCGGATTAAATTCTAAACTGCTATTCGCTAACGAGGCTTTATCTAGCAACGTATCATATTGGTAGCTACCGCGCCAATTCCATTTATCGCTAATTTTCCAGTTAGATTCCAACGCCCAAGAAGAAGAGGATTTTGGTGTGCGATTACTCGGGTTATCGTCAATTCTGGAGGCTGTTAAATAATAAATTTGCCCTGCAGAGAAATTAAAACGTTCATCGGCATTTTTATCATAAAAACGGGTTGTTCCCCCAACTGTCACCTGGTTTGCTGATGAAATACGGTCTAAGCCACTATAACGACGATCTCGGAACAAAGAATAATAATCTTGTTGAACTAATGCGGAATCATAACCAAAACCAAGGTAATTATTGACACGTTTTGAACCAATATTACTTTGATCTTTATATGGTCGATACAAATATTGAACATGAGGTTCAAGTGTTTGCATGTAACCATCAAATAAGGTTTTGTTGCTCGCTAAAACCGTTTGCAAATCTACTTTTAATTGCGGCAATACACGATTTACTGATTTTTGTACATCTTCCGCCGAAGAAGAAGAGCCTTTTTTCTGGTTATAATGGGTCGCGTAAAGTTTAGTCTCAATATTCAAGCTACCATATTTATTTGACATCGCGCTTGCCAAACTTGGTTCAACATGAAAACGCCATGCTGTCGGCATCAAGGTACTATCATTATCAAAACGTACTGCTTGTGAGAATAACTTGAAATCTACCCAACCGTTCGCCAAATCATTTTTGTAATAATTGAAGTCGATTTGTGGCATGGCACGGTAAGGTCCCACAGAAACTTCATCAAAAATTTGGAATTGACGTGCTGAAATCGCAAAGTTGTAATTCGGTTTGTAGTAAGCAATACGAGCATATTGGTTCGCATAACCATCAGTACTGCTACCATAATCAGAATCAAAATCGGTGAAATAACGTTTATCGCTCACTTTTGTGTAATCGATATTTAAACGCCAGTTTTCAAGAAAAGAAGAATGATGTTTCCAATAGAATAAATGACGCTTACGGCTATCGCTGGTATATTCATCGTAGCGATCACGTCCTAAATATTCACCCGCCAGTTTACCTTCACCAACGGGTGTTAAATAACGAAACTCACCATTTAATTGCCAGCCACGACGAGACATATATTTTGGTGAAAATGTGGCATCGTAATTTGGTGCAATATTCCAATAAATCGGTTGTTTATACCAATAACCATCACGGCTAGAATGACCGACTGTTGGCATTAATAAACCTGAACGGCGGCGATCACCTATCGGTAATTGCAGATAAGGAGTATAAAATACCGGCACACCTAATACTTTAAAACGTGCATGCCAAAATTCGGCATATTCTTCTTTGATGTGCTGACGAATCTCAGAAGCATCTACCGCCCAAGCATTATCATCTGGTAAACAAGAGGTAAATGTCGCATTTTTCATTAAACGGTAATTATCACCTAACTCAATTTCCTGAGCTTTACCACGACCTTGACGTCCTACAAGTTGATAGTCTGCATCGGTTACGTTACCATTTTTACTATCTAAATTAAAACTCGCATCATTACCTAATAGGTTGATTTGATTGTCTTTATAATCAAATCCACCTCGTAAATAAGCCCAACGTTGTGCTTGTTTGCCTTTACCTGTTTGTTTAACCTCAACTGAATTTCCAACCAGATGGCGGTTTCCTTGTTTCAAATCCACATTACCTTGATAAATCGCCTGAGTTGGCTGATTAATCTCTGCTTTATCTGCTTCAATATAAACCGGCAAATTATTAACATCACCTTTCACAACCTCACCAGTAAAATGAGGCACGCCAAGTAAACACTGAGAATGCAGATCTGCCAAACTTTGTTGACTATAAAGTGCGGTCAGAATTGAGATTGAAATTAAGGTATATTTTTTATTCATAATTCAGTTCTTATTCAGATGAAATTAGGGGGATTATACTGGAATATTACTTACAACAACAGCCATTTATATGGTCGTTGACTAACCCCACTGATTGCATAAAAGCGTAGCATGTCGTTTCGCCAACAAAGACAAAACCACGCTTTTTCAACGCTTTTGACATTGCTTTTGAGGTTTCAGTTCTGGCAGGTACTACAGAAATATCCGGTACATCATTGATAATCGGTTGATGATTCACGAACGACCAAACAAAATCACTGAAATTTTCACCGCACTTTTCCATGGCTAAATAGGCTTTGGCATTTTTCACAATTGCTTCCAGTTTTGCTCGATGACGGATAAGTCCGGTATTCTCCATGCAACGATCAATATCTTGCTCGGTTATTTGCGCAACTTTAATAGGATCAAATTGATGGAATGCAGCCCGATAGGCTTCACGTTTTTTCAATACAGTAATCCAGGAAAGCCCCGCCTGTTGTCCTTCTAAACAGATTTTCTCAAACAGTTTTTGGCTATCAAATTGTGGCTTGCCCCATTCCTTATCGTGATAGTCTATGTAAATCGGAAGTTTGCCCACCCAAGGACATCTCGTATTTGTACTCATACCATATCCTTTTTTAGTTGTTCATAGATTACGACAAAATCAGGCATCACCCCACGCCATAAATGGAATGAATGAGCCGCTTGAGCTACCAACATACCAAAACCATCGCTGACATTATTCAGACCTAAGGATTTACAATAGGCAATAAAAGGCGTGTCTGTGCCTTTCGCATATTGCATATCGTAAAAAGCCGAGCCCAATTTTAAAGTTTCAGCATCAACTGAAGCTGTTCCACCACGTAATCCAGCGGAAGTTGCATTAATCACTACATCATAAGTTTGTAGCGGAATCGCATCCATTGAGGCGGCTTGAATATTGCCGTAAGGCTGAAATCTTTCAGCTAATTCTTTTGATTTCGAAAAAGTGCGGTTAGCAAGCACAATGTTTTGTTGAGCTTGTAAAAGTGGCAATAATACGCCTTTTGTTGCCCCGCCCGCTCCTAGAATTAATATACGTTTGTTTGGATGAAGCCAATTTAAACGTGCTAAATCCGTCACCAAACCGATCCCATCGGTGTTATCCGCATAAAGTTTTCCATCATCGAGTTTTTTTAGCGTATTGCAGGCTTCCGCCAGTTTTGCTCGTTCGCTATGTTCTTCAGCAAGCACATAGGCGCGTTCTTTAAATGGTGCAGTAATGTTGCAACCTTTTGCACCCTCATCGAAAAATGCCAAAAGCTGTTGCTCAAAAGCATCAAGATCACCTAATTTTGCAATATATTCCATTATTTGATGCGTTTGCTCTGCTAACTTACTTTGAATTAATGGCGATTTACTTTGCGCAATCGGATTGCCCCACACAGCATAAAGATCCATAAATTATCCCTGTCTAAAAAGTTGATTTGTGCGCAAGTCTCGAATTTCGGATGGATTATGCGCCCCGCCTACCCTTTCATCCAATACAGGAAAATCTGCCCCGAATTGTGACCGCACTTCATCGGCGGTGCGACAAGGTGGCTCACCAGTCAGATTGGCGCTAGTCGAAGTTAATGCAAACCCCGTGAGTTCACATAAGGCTTTTACGGAAGGGTGATCGCACAAACGTACCGCGATGCTATCAAATTTTCCTGTGAGAAAATGCGGGGTGGTCGATTTAGCTGGCACAATCCAAGTGGTTGGACGTTCATATTTACCTTGCAGGCGAGAAAGCTGCTCATCTTTAATCTGGTCAAAATCAACAAAAGGACGGAAAAAATCCAAGTTAGGCGCCACTAAAATCAACCCTTTTTCCACTGGACGTTGCTTTAAATCAAGTAATTTTTTTACCGCACTTTCGCTTTGCGGATTACAGCCCAAGCCAAATACAGCTTCAGTGGGATAAGCGACCACTTGATTTTGTCGAAGGACCTCGGCGATTTGTTCTCTATTCATTTCACTCTTTTACTTTTATTGCTCAAAAATATGACGGCAAGTTTTATTTGCACACTGGAAAATTTGTTTTTCCCCATCTTCGCTTTTTAACAAGGAAAGTGGGAAATGGCACGTTGGACAAGGCACGGTATAAGGCTTGGCGGGCAAAGAAAATTTACATTTAGGGAAATTATCACAGCCGTAAAAAATTTTTCCTTGGCGACCTCGACGAGAAATCAAATGCCCCATTTTACATTCAGGACAAGCAATTTTTTCCTCAGATTCAGATTCTTCCCGCACAACAAAATCGCATTCAGGATAATGGCTACAACCAATAAACATCCCAAAACTACCTTGTTTCAACTGCAATAAATTACCGCACTTCGGGCAAATTTCATCAAGTGTTTTTAATACTTTATGCTCCGCCCGTTGCAAAGGACGCAAATAATCACATTCAGGATAAGCAGAGCAACCTAAAAACAGCCCTTTTTTGCCTTGTTTAATTTGCAAAGGCGCTCCACATTGAGGGCAATATTCCTGTTGTTTGCTATGATGAAAAAGGCTTTGATTCATAATCTATCCTTATGCTTGTAGCATTTCTTCCAATTCTTCCTGTGCAGTCATCCATTCCGTTTCGACATCATCTAATGCTTTCTTCACATCCACTTGTTGAGCCAAAAGTGCGGTCAATTTTTCTTTATTTTCGGCATTATATAATTCGGTATCGGCCAGTTGATTTTCTATGTTCGCAAGCTCAGAAGAAAATTTATTCATTTTTTCTTCTAATTGCGTGATTTTTTTACGTAATGGCGCAGTTTGTTGGCGTAACTCTGCTTCACGGCGTTTTTGTTCCTTGCGGTTTTGCATGGAATTTTCATTGTCGCCAACGTTTTCTGAGTCTTTATTTTCAGATGTGCTGTTTTGTTCACTCAGCCATTTTTGATAGTCTTCTAAATCGCCTTTAAATTCTTCCACTTTTTTATCGTGAACCAAATAAAATTCTTCCACGGTATTGCGTAATAAATGACGATCGTGAGACACCACCACCAAAGAACCTTCGTAATCCACCAATGCTTCCGTTAATGCCTGACGCATATCCAAATCCAAATGGTTAGTTGGTTCGTCGAGCAGTAATAAGTTTGGACGTTGCCAAACAATTAGCGCAAGTACCAAACGGGCTTTTTCCCCACCGGAAAAGGCTTTCACCGCTTGATTCACTTTGTCACCGTGGAACGCAAAACTGCCCAAATAATCTCGAACTTGTTGCTCCGTTTGTTCTGGGGCAAGTTTTTGCATATGCCACAGGGCAGATTCATCTGCGCGCAAAGTATCTAATTGATGCTGAGCAAAATAGCCAAGCTGCACGCCTTTTGCCAACTGCACTGTGCCTGAAAGTGCGGTCAGTTCTCCCGCTAGAAGTTTAATCAAGGTTGATTTTCCCGCACCATTTTTCCCGAGTAAACCAATGCGCGAACCCGGCACTAAATTCAACTTAATTTTACCTAAAATTTCTACCGCACTTTCTCCACTACCATAACCCGCACTCGCCTGCTCAATCATCACTAACGGATTAGGCAAGGATTGTGGTGGACGGAATTCAAAAGTAAAAGGATTATCCACATAAGCAGGCGCAATCAGTTCCATACGCTCTAAGGCTTTCATACGGCTTTGTGCTTGTTTGGCTTTGGTCGCTTTCGCTTTAAAGCGGTCGATATATTTTTGTAAATGAGAGATCTTTTGTTGTTGCTGACGATACATCGCCGTTTGTTGTGCCAGTTTAGTGGCTCGTTGCACTTCAAAGGAAGAATAATCGCCCGTGTATTCGTTGAGTTTCTGATTTTCGATATGGAGAATTTTCGTCACTATCGGATCGAGAAAATCACGGTCGTGAGAAATTAATACCAAGGTGCCTTGATATTGCACTAACCAACGTTCTAACCAAATAACCGCATCCAAATCCAAATGGTTAGTCGGCTCATCCAGTAACAATAAATCCGATGGACAAAGCAATGCTTGCGCCAAATTCAAACGCATCCGCCAACCACCCGAAAAGGCTTTCACTGGCTGAGTTGTTTCTTCTTGGCTAAATCCTAAACCATGCAATAAAGAAGCTGCTCGAGATTGAATTGTCCACGCATCCAAGGTTTCTAATTGCCCATGAATACGCGCAATGGCGTTACCGTCATTGCGTTCATTTGCCTGCTCAAGCTCTTGCTGCAAGCGACAATATTCACGATCTCCTTGAATCACATAATCAATCGCTGAAATATCCAATGCCGGCGTTTCTTGATTCACCCAAGATACCCGCCAATTTGACGGATAATTTACCTCGCCGCCCTCTGGCGTTAATTCTTTTTTTAATAGGGCAAAAAGAGACGACTTACCGCAACCATTCTTCCCCACCAAGCCGACTTTTTGCTTGGGATTAATCGTAGCAGAAGCATTTTCGAGAAGTTCCGTTTGCCCTCGTTTTAAGGACAGATTACTAAATACAATCATTGTTTAAATATATCTTTATTTACATCTATTTGGTTACATTCTACTCAAAATATAAAAAAAAACACAAGCAAGATCACAAAACAGATAATTTTATCGATATTTTAATTTTAAAAATCATATAATCTCAAACCAATTATACATGTAACCTAACATTATCATCCTGGGGGATATTTTGAAAACACGTACTGCTTTAACTACTGCAAAAAGTTCAGTAGCCTTATTACTCTTTACATTGCCTTTATCTTCTAACCTTGCCTATTCTGCCCCGTCCACAACGGGTGAAGGAAACATTGTCACAGGCAATCATGGCGTTGCAACTGGCTATAACAATGCTGTAACCGCTAAATATGGTTTAGCACAAGGTAATAATTCTGTTGCAACTGGTGGCAATATTTCTCGTAAAGAATTTGATGAAAAATTAAACGAAGGAAAGCAAACGATTGCTAATAAAAGCAAAGCAGAAAATGAACTTTCTGATATAAATAAAAAAATTGAAGCCAGTAATAAAACTGCAGAAGATCTGAACAAAAGAATTAATGAAATAACAGACTTAATCAAACAATCTAACGATAAAAAAAATCAAGTTGTTACTTCGCTGAATAATGATTTGGCTAATAAACAAAAAGAATTAGCCAAATTAAACAAAGAGCGGGAAGAGGCTAAAGAATACGCTAGCCATTATCCTTCAATCTATTCAGAGGATGAAAGTGTTTCGATAAAATTCCTGAAGCAACTTAAAGAACTTGATTGGAATAAACTTTCGGACAATTCTGCAGGAACAACAGGAGTACAAAAACTAGCAAAAGACCTAAAAGAGCGAGTTGAGGCTGATTACCCTAATGTTTCTGCAATTAAAAAATTCGGTATAGATAAATATGAAGTTATAGTTAATGGATATGATAACGCTAGAGGATCATTTGAATATAACAAAGAAAATATAGAATCTATGATTAGATCTAGAAACCAACAATACTTATTTTCCCACGGAGCTGGAAGAGATCTAAGTTCATACGCCTCTGAGCATGATGGCATTACCGATTTACTAAAAAATGTAACTTCTGTAGAGCCTGTAAAAATTGCAAGCATCGATAACATACCAAGCCGAATTACAGATGACTTTTTTTCATCCCAAAAACAAGAGCGTTATGTGCAATTTTCTACCCTACTGAAAATGATAAGTGAAAATAATGTCATAAGTGATTTAAGTAAAGCTTATAAGCTTAATGAAATAGATGCTAATAATTATTACAAACCAAATTACGTAGCGAATACTGTATTTTATCTTCCACCAATAAAAGCTAGTGATGCTCAAGTAAATCACAGTAATTTTTTATTAACTAGACACCATTATAATCCAAGTGATTTTGATGACATAAATTACGGTGAGGATAATCATAAAGTCGAGCATAGATTTAACGAAGAAGCTGAGAAAACAAAGTATTATCTTTACTATGGTCAAACGCAAAGATTTTTTGATGAATTTTTTGACGGTGTACAAACTAACGAGCCTAAGGATGTTAAGCGTTTAAAAGAATGGGTAGATACATTTTATAATGGCTTTGATAATCTAATTGATCGTGAAGCACCTGAGGAAAAATGGCTTTTTGATAAAGATAGCTTTCTTGAGCAACTTAAAAGTGTAGAAAGTTTTGCGAAGAAAATTTCAGAATATATAACAGTTTATAATAAGTCAATCGCTGACCCAACTCCAGAAAATAGAGCGAAACGAAACAGCTTATATGAAGAAATTGCTAATCTAAAAGACAATCCTAAAAATTATTATGAAAATATTGAATTTAAATTTAAGGAATCAACCAAAGATTTATGGAATGACTATGCTAGAAAGACAGCAACAGAATTAACTGATTGGGCTAAAAAATTGAAACTTTATGACCCATACAATGAAGTTGTTAAGGGAATAACAGAGGAATCTGAAAAAGCCCAAAATGCCTTAAATGAAGCTAAAATAAAATTTGAGGATAAGGAACGGGAAATAAAGGATCTCAAAGCTCAAATTGACAAACTACAATCAGCTTCAGATTCAAATAATTCAAATGAGTTAAAACAAAAACAAGAAGAACTTGCAAAAAAACAAGCAGAAAAAGAAGAGTTTGAAAAAGAGCGAGCCAAAAAGGAAAAAGCATTAAAAGAGTTAGAGGAAAAACTAACACGTCATTTTTCTAATATTGGTGAAAACTCAATTGCTGCAGGGAAAGAATCCTTTGCGAGCGGTACAAACTCAATTGCTATCGGTACAAAAAATGAGGTAACTGGTAATAATTCTGTAGCGATTGGTGCAGGGAATAAAGTTGCATCACATAATGTGATGGTGTTAGGCAATAATGTTACTGTTGATGCAGGGTTTGATGGTGCTGTGGTATTGGGTAATGAATCTACACCTAGTAAACCGATGCCTGTAGAAAGCATCACGATTCAAGGCACAACTTATCGATTCGCAGGTACAAATCCAACATCAACTGTCAGCGTAGGTGCCGAAGGTAAAGAGCGTCAAATTACGCATGTTGCAGCAGGTCGTATTACCAGTACATCAACGGATGCGATTAACGGCTCTCAACTTTATTCTGTTGTTGAGGCTATTAATCAAAAAGTTACCCAACATAATAAAATGCTGAAAGCGGGGATTGCTGGCTCTGCTGCAATAGCTGGATTACCACAAGTGCGAGGTAATGGTAAATCTATGGTTTCTGCGGGTGCAGGAAACTTCAAAGGACAAAATGCTATCGCAGTGGGATATAGCCGCTCAAGTGACAACGGTAAAGTGTTGTTCCGTTTAAGCGGAAGCACCAATACGCAAGGCGATGTAGTGAGCTCCGTTGGCGTAGGCTACGAATGGTAAGCTAAGAAACACAAAAGTGCGGTGAAATTTCACCGCACTTTTTTCATCAAATCAATTTTATTTAAAACACATTAATAAGCTGTATCAATTGGTAATTCTGCTCGACACCAGCCATCAAATCCACCAATAATACTAAACACATTTTCATAGCCTTGTTCCACTAGAAAAGTTGCTACATTTTTACTGCTTACGCCATGATAGCAACTCACAATAATAGGGGAGTCAAAATCGACTAACTCTTCAAATTGCAAAAAACTTTGATTCGTTAAATGAAAAGCACCTTTAGGGTGCGAGAGGGTAAAGCGGGCATTATCGCGAATATCGGCTAATACCGCCCCTTGTTGAACCATTTCCCACGCTTGTTGTGGCGTAATTTCTTTAAATGACATTTATAAACTTCCTTTTGCGTGCTGTTTGTACACGCCATCAATCACAACAAGAATCATAGCGAGCACTAAACAAATAAAAAGCGGGTAACTTTCAGCGTCAATTTGTTCACCGATAAAAAACGATACGAAAATCATCATAATGGTTTCCACATAGCCAAGTAGGCCAAGCAAATTCATTGGTAGCATATTGCTAGCGATCACATAAGCAATCAATGCCGTGCCGCTAATTAATCCAAGCAATACAAGCAGCCCCCAAATATTAGGATTACTTTGTTCGACCACAGCAAAATCTGTTTGCAAGGCAAAATAAATGCTAATTGGGATTAGGCTCAACATCTCTAAACAAAAAGAGGCAAGATCACTATTTTTTAATGCTTTTCGAACGGAAAAATAGGTAGTATAGCCAACACAAATCACAATGGCTTCCCAAGAAAGCCCACCTTTTAGCACAATATTAGAAATCACTCCCAATGCGGCAATCATGACTGCAATAAATTTGAACGTTGAAATGCGTTCTTTAAAAATTAAGCGACCTGCCGCTACCATCACAATTGGTAAAAGCAAATAACCAAAAGACACGCTCAACGAACTGCCATTATTCGGCGCCCAAAGAAAAAGCCACATTTGAAAACCCATTAATAAGCCACAAAACAGATAGGGTAATGCCAAGTGCGGTTGTTTTTTGATGAGTTTTAAGCGATGAATCAACGCATTTCTCTGCTTAAACATAAACACGGAAAGGACAACAAAGGGAAACGTAAAAATCATCCGATAACCAAAAATATCCGTGCCACTCAAAGGTTTCAGCAGTGTAGAAAAATAATACATATAGCCAAATAAAAATGAGGCAAGTAATGAAACGAGAATACCTTTAAACATAAGAATCCTTATTCTAAACAGCCAATCATTCTATTCTAACATCGCCCAAAATGCACGGATTAAGGGTTGTTCGAGATTCCTTTTTTGGGTACAAATAACCAATTCAAAAGGCTCAATAGGCTTATCGAGATTAAGTCTGGAAATTTGGTTATTCATTGGGCTATTGTCAATGACCACATCAGGCAACATCGCTAATCCTAACCCCAATCCTACCATCGGAACAATCCCTTCATGCCCTGCAACAGTAGCATAAATTTTCGGATGTTTAATATGTTTCTCCCGTAGCCATTGCTCAATCCGTTGCCGAGCATGCCCTTCAACGGGGAAAATAAAAGGCATTTGCTGCCAATTAATGGTTTTTTCTTGCAGTAATTGTGTCGCCAAACAAGCCACACGTGGTGCAATTAAAGACAATCTAATATCATCAATTTTATGAAATGCCACACTGGATGGCAGATTATTCGGCTTACCCGCAATAGCGAGGTCAACTTGTTGGGTTTGAATCAACTCTAATGCAAGCGCTGGATCCCCCGTCGTCAGCTGAATTTCCACTTTAGGATAACGCTGGCGAAATTCTTTAAGTACCTGCGGAAGATGGCTATAAGATGCAGTGACAGAGCAAAAAAGTTTAATTTCACCGCAAAGTTCATCGGATTCATCTTTAAGTTGTTGTTTAAATTGTTGCCAGTTTTGCCATTCTGTTTTAGCAAATTGCAAAAATTTCTCGCCATATTCAGTAAGTTTGACTTGACGATTGTCACGAATAAAAAGTGTTTTCCCTAGCTCGTCTTCCAACCGTTGAATTTGACGGGAAAGGGTGGAAGGGGACATATGGTTTTGGGTGGCAGTTTTAGCAAAGTTTTTTGTGTCACTAAGGTAGATGAATATTTGTAGGTCGTTAAATTCCATAACTTTTTTATCTATAGTAAAAATTAATTTCTTCGTTTTTTTATACTGCCAAATCTCCCCTACCCCTCTTTGCTAAAGAGGGGATTGTTCTTTACAGAACACAAAGATCAGCGTTTTATCTTTACAGTAATTAACATTAAATATGCTAATGACGGTGATAAATAATATAACTAAATCAGTTATCATCAATTGGCTAAAATTCCTTTTATATTAAAGGAAAACTTAATTCTTTTTTGAGCTTTAAGGTAACTAAATATGCCAATAAATAACAATAATTAAAAATATGAATGAGTCACTTCCTAGCAATTAAATAAAGAATTCCCCTCTTTAGCAAAGAGGGGTAGGGGAGATTTGGCACTACAAAAAAACGAAGAAACTCATTAATAAAAGCCCAATCCCTATTTGCAACCTAATAATTGCTAAAATCGCAACATTACATTCCCATAATATCACTTTACGCAACAACAAAAAATCCTATAATCAAACCACAACAAAAAAATATGCAAACACAACATCATACAATTATTCACCTTACACAATTAAGGACAAAAAATGGCTAACTATTTCAACACATTAAATTTACGTCAAAAATTAGACCAATTAGGTCGTTGTCGTTTTATGGATCGCGAAGAATTTGCAGATGAAGCAAACTTCTTAAAAGGCAAAAAAATCGTTATCGTGGGCTGCGGTGCACAAGGTTTAAACCAAGGTTTGAATATGCGTGATTCTGGCTTAGATATTAGCTATGCCTTACGCCCTGAAGCGATTGCAGAAAAACGTGCATCGTTCCAACGTGCGACTGAAAATGGTTTTAAAGTTGGTACTTATGAAGAATTAATTCCAACTGCAGATTTAGTCGTAAACTTAACGCCAGACAAACAACACTCTAAAGTGGTTGCTGATGTGATGCCTTTAATGAAAAAAGACTCTGCATTTGGTTATTCACACGGTTTCAACATTGTTGAAGTTGGCGAAGAAATTCGTAAAGACATTACAATTGTGATGGTTGCGCCAAAATGTCCAGGTACAGAAGTACGTGAAGAATACAAACGTGGTTTCGGTGTGCCAACATTAATCGCGGTTCACCCTGAAAATGACCCGAAAGGCGAAGGCATGGCAATCGCAAAAGCATGGGCTGCTGCAACTGGCGGTCATAAAGCGGGTGTTTTAGAATCTTCATTCGTGGCAGAAGTAAAATCTGACTTAATGGGTGAGCAAACTATCCTTTGCGGTATGTTACAAGCAGGTTCTATCGTATGTTATGACAAATTAGTAGCAGACGGTAAAGATCCAGCATACGCAGGTAAATTAATCCAATACGGTTGGGAAACGATTACCGAAGCGTTAAAACAAGGTGGTATCACATTAATGATGGATCGCTTGTCAAACAGTGCAAAATTACGTGCATTTGAACTGGCTGAACAAATAAAAGAAAGCCTTGGTTTCTTATATTACAAACACATGGATGACATCATTAGCGGCCACTTCTCTGCAACAATGATGGCAGACTGGGCAAATGGCGACAAAGACTTATTCGCATGGCGTGAAGCAACAGGTAAAACAGCCTTTGAAAATGCACCAAAATATGATGGCAAAATTAGCGAACAAGAATACTTTGATAACGGTGTATTAATGATCGCAATGGTGAAAGCGGGCGTAGAATTAGCTTTTGAAGCAATGGTTGCTAGCGGTATTTATGAAGAATCAGCTTACTACGAATCACTTCACGAATTACCATTAATTGCGAACACCATCGCACGTAAACGCTTATATGAAATGAACGTGGTAATTTCAGATACTGCAGAATATGGCAACTACTTATTCTCTAACGTAGCAACTCCAATTCTTGCAAAAGAAATTATCCCTAACCTTCAAAAAGGCGACTTAGGTGAACCTACTCCAGCAGTGGAAATCGATAACATCACCTTACGCGATGTAAATGATGCAATCCGTAACCACCCGGTTGAATTAATCGGTCAAGAGTTACGTGGCTATATGACTGATATGAAACGTATCGCAGTTGCGGGTTAATACTTAAACCTATAAAATTTCGAGCCGATTTGCAAAACAAATCGGCTTTTCTTATTTTCAGTTAATGTTTATAAAATTAATAATTTAGGTAGTATTTTTTTGAAAAAAATCTCAAAAACGAAAACATCTTTTTCATCAAACACTCCTCAGAAAAAAAGTCATAGGGGAACATATCGTCTACGTGCACTTTCTATCGCTGAAAGTCAGGTCATTTTATTTAACAAACCGTTTGATGTACTGACACAATTCACCGATGAAAATGACCGAGTTACGTTAAAAGATTTTATTGCTATTCCTAATGTGTACGCGGCAGGACGATTGGATCGTGATAGCGAAGGGCTGCTGATTTTAACGAATAATGGTGAAGTGCAACATCGTTTGGCTGATCCTAAGTTTAAAACAGAAAAAACGTATTTTGTGCAAGTGGAAGGCATTCCTGATGAGTCTGACTTAGACAAGCTTCGTCAAGGGGTTGAATTGAAAGATGGGATGACGAAACCAGCAAAAGTGCGGTTGATTTCTGAACCGGATTTTCTCTGGCCTCGCAATCCACCTATTCGTGAACGTCAAAGTATTCCAACGAGCTGGTTGGAAATTAAAATTAGTGAAGGGCGTAATCGACAAGTGCGTCGAATGACCGCACATATCGGCTTTCCTACATTACGACTTATCCGTTATCAAATGAGCCATTTGACACTTGATGGACTAAGTAATGGTGAATATCGCTGTTTGAATGAAGAAGAAATGCGTGCGTTATTCAAACAACTTCATTTGAACAACGCACATTAAGATTAGAAACGTTGAGCGGGTTGTGCGTTTTCAACTTGCACGAAGAAGCCTTTATCATTCAAGATAATGCTGTAATCAGTGACATATTTAACGCCGTTGGTTTCCACTATCGCATTACAGCTGCGAATGCCTTGTTGTGGATAAGATTGCGTTTCACGGGCTTGCGTGATTTGTTTCACTGTCATTTGGGTGTTAGTCGCAGCACCTTGTTTTTTAAAGGCATCAGATAATACCGCAAAAACTTTTGAATCATTACATCTTGGTACGACAACGGATTTTGTCACCATACTCGCTGTTTTTTGTGCGACAGCATCGACTTTCTTTTCAGTCACTTTTTCAACAGCTTTTGGTTCCGCTTTCTTCACTTCGGTTTTAACTGCGGGTGTTTTTTTAGCAATCACTTTTTCAGGTTTCGCTGATTCTTTAACGGCACTTTGTTTGCTTTTCACTACCGTCTTTTTGTCTTTTACTGCCGTTTGCTTAGTTTTTTCTACTGACTGTTTGCCTTTCGTTTTTGTCGGCTCTGCTTTAGCGGCTTTATTTGTCGTTTTATTTTTTATTTTTTCTTTTTTTGTTACCGCTTTTTTCGCTTCGACAATTTTAGCTGGCTTTTTCGCTTCTGCTTTTTTGGCATCGGCTTTCTTTTTAGCTGTTTTAGCTACGGTTTTAGACGTAGTGGCTTTTTTTGCTTCTACTTTTTTAACTGCCGTTTTCACTGACTTGGTTTGAGTTGATTTTGCCGTATGATTTGGCGATGCTGCAAAGGCCAAAACAGGTAACAAGGCAAAAATCACCGCGAGTAATTTTTTCATCCGTTATTCTCCTTAAACAAAAAGTGCGGTCAAAATTAACCGCACTTTGAAATTCATTTATAAATTAAAGATAGTAGTGTTCTACGTAGTTTAATTTATCGTCAAGTTTTAACACTAACGGTTGACCGGTTGGGATTTCAAAATCCATAATTTCCGCATCAGAAATACCGATGATGTGTTTTGCTAATGCACGAAGTGAGTTACCGTGCGCCACCACTAAAACACGTTTACCAGAAAGCATTGCTGGAGCGATTTGATCTTCCCAGAATGGTAATGCGCGTTCTAAGGTTAATTTTAAGTTTTCTGCATTTGGTACGACATCAGATGGGATGTTTGCATAACGACGGTCGTTATGTGCAGAATTAGGATCTTTCGGGTCTAAATCTGGAGGAGAAATATCATAAGAACGACGCCAGATATGAACTTGTTCGTCACCGTATTGTTCTGCGGTTGCTTTTTTATCTAAGCCTTGCAATGCACCGTAGTGACGCTCATTTAAACGCCAGTTTTTCACTTGAGGAATCCATAATTGGTGAGATTCTTCTAACACGATGTTACAGGTTTTGATTGCACGAGTTAAAACAGAAGTGAAGGCAATATCAAATTCATAGCCTTTCTCGAACAATCTTTTACCCGCAGCTTTTGCTTCTTCTACGCCGCGCTCGGTTAAATTCACATCACGCCAACCGGTGAATAAATTTTTCGCGTTCCACTCACTGAAACCGTGACGAATGAATACTAATTCCATAAGGATCTCCTAAGTATTAATAAAAAATGAACGGCTCTTTTATAGCAAAAAATCGTTATGTTTAAAAGTAAAAAGGCGGTATTTACTGATCTTTCGCAAAAAATCGCCTGTAAACTTTTAGCCACTCAAAAATAATGCTAGTATTTAAGCTTTATTCGTCCCTTAATTTCTCTGAAGTTTAGATGTATGCAGCAAAGCAATTGTAGAAAAAAAATCTTAGCAAAACTGACCGCACTTTTGGCTTGCGGTCTGCTTGGCTTTTCATCTTTAGCGCAAGGCAACGATCTCAATCAAATTCAAAAACAAATTAAACAACAAGAGTCGAAGATCGCCGAGCAAAAACGCGCACAAGCTAAACTCCAAGCCAGTCTTAAAGATCAAGAAAGCAAAATTAATAGCGTTGTCGGTGAATTACGTGAAACAGAACTAAGTTTGCAAGAAATCCGCAAACAAATGGCGGAAACCGAAAAACAAATCAAACAATTAGAAAAACAAGAACGCGTGCAAAAAGCGAAGCTCGCGCAGCAAGTCGATGCTATTTATCGTTCAGGGGTAAATCCTTCTACCTTGGAAAGAATGCTTTCGGAAGATGCGAAAAAAGCGGAACGCATGAAAGTGTATTATCAGCACTTAAACCAAGTTCGCATTGATATGATTAACAATCTAAAAGCAACACAAGAGAATCTCGCGAAACAACGCGAAGCGATTTCAGGGCAACAAAAAAATCATCGTGATCAACTTTCTACGCAAAAGAAACAACAGCAAGAATTACAAAAAGCGCAACAAGAACGCCAATCTACGTTAAATGAACTCAACAAAAGCTTAACAAAAGATCAGAACAAGCTGGAAACATTGAAAGCGAACGAAAATGCCCTTCGCCAAGAAATTCAACGTGCTGAACAAGCTGCTCGCCAACAAGAACAACGTGAGCGTGAAGCCCTTGCTCAGAAAAAACAAGAAGAAGAAAAACGAACCTCAAAACCTTATCAACCAACTGATCAAGAACGTAAGTTAATTAATAGCACCAGTGGCTTAGGTACGGCAGCTCGTCAATACAGTCGTCCAGTTTCGGGCCCGACGTTGTATTCTTTTGGTTCAATCCAAGCGGGCGAAGTGCGCTGGAAAGGTATGGTTATCGGTGCACCAACGGGTACCGCGGTAAAAGCTATTGCAAGTGGTCGAGTCATTCTAGCGGGTCATCTTAATGGCTATGGTTATATGGTGATTGTGAAACACGGCGATAGCGACTTGAGTTTGTATGGTTTCAACCAAGCGGTATTTGTAAAACAAGGTCAGTTGGTATCTGCGGGACAAACCATCGCACAAGTGGGAAATACGGGTGAGATCTCTAAACCGGCACTTTACTTTGGAATTAGCCGTAAAGGAGTGCCTGTGAATCCGGCTGGGTGGATTAAATAATGGCAAGGTTCTTTCAAAGTGCGGTCAAAAATACGATCATTTTTTCAACCGCACTTTTCTCTGCCTTTACTTTTGCACAAGGCAAACTGGCTATTGTAATTGATGACATTGGCTATCATCTGAAAGAAGATGCCGAGGTTTTAGCCATGCCAAAAGAAATCTCCGTTGCGATTATTCCTGCTGCGCCCTATGCCAAAATTCGCAATCAAGAAGCGAAAGCACAAAATCACGATATTCTCATTCATATGCCGATGCAGCCTGTCAGCAATATTAAAATTGAAGAAGGTGGTTTGACTTTAGGCTTGTCTGAAGCGCAAGTGAATGAGAGAGTGAAAAAAGCCAAATCTATTGTGCCAAATGCCATCGGAATGAATAATCATATGGGCAGCGCAGCCACAGCCGATACCACATTAATGACCTATTTAATGACTGCACTTCGTGAGCAACATTTATTCTTTTTAGATAGTCGTACGATTGGAAAATCAGTCGCAGGAAAAATAGCAAAAGAACAAGGCGTACGTGTATTAGATCGCCATGTATTTTTAGATGACAGTGATAATTTGGCGGATGTGCAACGCCAATTTCAAAGTGCAATTCAATATGCACGTAAACATGGCACTGCCATTGCTATTGGGCACCCTCGCCCAAATACTGTGGCTGTATTAAAAGCGGGAATAAAAAATTTACCAGATGATATTCAATTAGTGAGCATGGGAAGTTTATGGCGAAATGAAAAAATCTTGCCTCCTAAACCATTTATCTTACTTTTTAATGATATTCCTGCGCCAACCTCAATCGCACCGTTTGAGCCAATCCCTTTATTACGGGGTGTACCAAGATAACAAAAAGAGCGGTTAAAAAACCGCTCTTTTTTTATCGTTTTAAACTTGCCTATCGACCATTGCGTTCAAAGAACAAGACAGTTGCTGCAACGCGTGAGTGAACGTTGAGCTTACGGAGTAAGTTACGAATATGTACTTTAACCGTCTCTTCAGAAATAAAAAGTTGGCCTGCAATTTGTTTGTTAGATAACCCTGTCGCAATTAAACGTAACACATCCATTTCACGGTCAGTCAGCGAATCCATTGGATCAACGGTATGTTTGCGTTCTAACAGTAAATTTTTGATCGAATCACTTAAAATCACTTCGCCTTGTGCAATACGTTTAATTTGCTCAAGTAGCACATCTGGCTCGGTATCTTTTAATAGATAACCGTCAGCACCCGCATCGATGAGAGTGAAAATATCATTTTTCGCATCAGAGACAGTTAAGATCAAAATTCGTGCATCAACGCCTTCCGCACGCAAGCCTTTAAGGGTATCTAAACCGGAAAGGCCTTTCATATTCAGATCTAAAATGATTAAATCCGGGGATTCTTGAATCGCAATGGAAATACCTTCTGTACCGCTTCCTACATCGGCAACGACTTCAAAATTCTCTTCTAATTCAACTAATTGTTTGATACCACGACGCATTAATGGATGGTCGTCGATAATTAATACTTTTAACTTTTCTTGCATAATTTTCTCCAAGAGATGAGAGGACGCACATTCTATCGCCTGAAGGCGAAAACGTCCACAGCCTTAGATTATTTCTCAATAGATTTTCAAAAGAAGGGATTCTATCGGGATTTTGCCTATCTTCCAATGCATATTTGTAGATATACTTCATTTATCTCAAACAATACTTGTTTTGATTTAGCTAGTCGCAACTCCTTTTGCTTTTAAATTTGAACGGCATGATATGCATACCGCTTTCTGTCAGATGCAATTGATAAAATTGCGGGTAATTAAAATTCCGCTGCACCATTTTATACGGATTTTTACAACCTTTCGAGCCGAGTGATTGATAAATCTGATTTACTTCACGGACCTTGTCATCTTTTGAACCTTCACATTGACGATAAATTTCGAGACGATTCTTTTCATCTAACAAATAGACGTTAAAGCTATTATCGGCATTATCTTCAAAGAAAAATTGTAAAAAACCTTCACTGGCAAACAAATCAATTTCAGGTGGATATCGGCGTCCCTCAGGGATAATTTCTTTCTCTTCCAATTGAGTTGGCAAAACGTCTTCAAAATTGACCGCACTTTCTTTCCCACCGTCAATAGGCTGCAAACTGATCCCTTTCTCTTCAAAAAAGAATTGCCAGTTTTTCCCAGCCACACGTAAACGGGAATGCGTTGTTGGACGACTATCCCCTAATTGAATACTGATACAACGGTTTACGAGTAAACTCACTAAGTTTCGCAATGTACGGTTGTAGTGTTTACTGTAACAAAAAACCTGTACAGAATGTGGTTTATTTACGCCTTGATCAATTTTATTAGAAAGCACTTTTAAGGCAAGCAAAATCGCATTCTGCCCTTCAAAATGTAAAGTTCGAATTTCATTCCACACATTACGGTAAGTGAAATCAATGCTGCCGACCAAGCTCTGTTCTAATTGACCAAAACTGAACAAATCACTCGGCGAGATATTTGATTTAAGTTCTTCAACTTGTGCTGTCGGGTCATTTACTAAGTTCACTGCAATAAACAAATCTCGGATTTCACACTGCGAAGAAAGTGCCTCATTTGTAGGAGCTTGACCATTTGTATGGGGGAAAAACAATCGCAAATCAGCGACAAAATTACGTAAAGTGAGCTGGTCGATATTTTGACTGATTAGATGCAAACGAGTTTCAGCTGTCAGCAAACGATTAAAATAAGCCCATGCGACGACTTTATTTAAACTTTCCCCATATTCAATCACACGTTCTTTTGAGAACATAATATGATGTGGCGGCTGATTCACCATATACCACCCATCTTTAAAACGCTTATTACCATGAACTTCGATGAATGTGAGGTGGTTTTCCGCTAAATTATGTGAAATTTGTGGGTTGAGTAATGTAATTTTACCTGGCAGCTCTTCAAATACGGTATAAAGCTTACGAGAAAGTACCGTAATATCTTGCGGAATTACGCTAGAATTAATTTTATGTTTACGCGCAAAATCCACTAGATTTCGATAACTCATCATCAAGAAATTCACCAAATTATTGTGACTTTCTTTCACCCGTTTGATTTTCCAATTTGGACGCTGATCTAATTCTTCAATACGTTCTTTTGACCAACCCCATTCTTGGGCCATCATTTTCATATAAGAAATACGCCAGTTTGAGGCGTGATATAACGCAAAGTCTTCCGTCGCCTTCACATAAAAACAAGAGCGTACAAAATCAAGGCGCTTAAATTCTGAATGTGCGGTCAAATATTGGCTAATTCTCTCTAGAATCGCAATATAAGGGTCAAAATGATGTGCAGCGGTACTACGACCGGAAAGTAAATCTTCTTTAAATTGACGAGCAATTAAATGGGCATTTGGGTATTCTTGGGCATAGGTTTCCAACAATAAGATTTTCATCACCGATTTATACGGTGAATCGATACCTTTATACAGTTGCCATAAGCTCGCACCAAAATATTCACTGGCAGAAAATTGCCCTAACCCGCCAAAATCAACCCAATCATTTGGATTAAGCTCACCTTCCGCCACTAAACGCGCAACTTCGGCTTCATATTGTTTTTCATCTTCCACCCACAAGTGGAGCCACAATAATGGCTTACCCGCAAGGCGTACAGCGGAACGATAAAACTCTTCCAATAACAACATATATTGGGCAGAACCACTGTTTTCTTTGGTTAATGGATCGGAATAACGCTCATTACGGAAGCGTTTTTGCGTCATCAAATAAAAATGCATTTCCACATGAAATGTGGATGCCCATTGGGTGATTTTCTTCGTTTTTTCCGCTAAGCGCTGCTGATCTTGCTCAGATAAATCATCTTGATGGCAGATCCAAATATCCAAATCTGAAGCTGAAGTTTGGCTAATGGAGCCAAAACTACCCATCACATAAATACCCAAGATCGGTGCAAAAACAGCATCAGAATTGACCGCACTTTGCACACTTGCTGCAAGTTCAGGATGTTCTTTTGAGAGAAAACCTTGCTGATAATTGGAAAGGATAAAATCAGAAATGCCTACTGGAGCATCTTCCACATAACCCGGCAAAGCTGAATGATTAAGATGCAACAACAGAGGCAACAAAGAGACGATGTGTCGGAATGCATCACCAGAGCCCAGCAATGCTCGATCAAAACGACGTTTATCTAGCGTTTCAATACATTTTCGGGCTTGAGTGAGATCGTATTTCAAGGCTTCCTACCTATCACCAAATAACTGGCGTTACTGTACCACTTACCTACTCAGAAATCAAAAATTTAAATGATCTGACTTTTTGCCCTAAAAATGGTAGCATAGGGCATAATTCTATTTAAAATCAGCGGTATTTATGGCAGTACTTAAAACCTTAAAAATAGCGACTCGTCAAAGTCCTTTAGCACTTTGGCAAGCTAATTTTGTGAAAGATCAATTAGAAAAATTTCACCCAACACTTTCTGTTGAATTAGTTCCTATGGTAACAAAAGGCGATGTAATCTTAGATTCACCTTTAGCTAAAATTGGTGGAAAAGGCTTATTTGTTAAAGAGTTAGAAAACGCTTTACTCGAAAAACGTGCCGATATTGCTGTCCATTCAATGAAAGACGTACCGATGGAGTTTCCAGAAGGTTTAGGATTAAGTGTGATCTGTAAACGCGAAGATCCACGTGATGCTTTCGTATCCAATACATACCGCTCATTAGATGATTTGCCCCAAGGTGCTATCGTTGGAACATCAAGCTTACGTCGTCAATGCCAATTAAAACAATTACGCCCAGATCTTGATATCCGCTCTTTACGTGGCAATGTGGGAACCCGATTAAGTAAATTAGACAATGGCGAATACGATGCCATTATTTTAGCCTCGGCCGGCTTAATTCGTTTAGGGCTAGCAGAACGTATTGCCTCATTTATTGAAGTGGAACAATCTTTACCAGCAGCTGGACAAGGTGCGGTAGGTATTGAATGTCGTGTTGATGACGAAGAGGTGAAAGGATTACTTGCGCCACTTTCAGATGCGACTACGACGACTTGTGTTTTGGCTGAGCGTGCAATGAATACCCGATTACAAGGCGGCTGCCAAGTACCAATCGGTGGCTATGCCATTGAGCAAAATGGCGAAGTTTTCTTGCGTGCACTCGTCGGAGAAACCGATGGCTCTGCGATTATTCGAGCTGAAGGTAAAAGTGCGGTTGAAAATGCCGAAGCATTAGGTGTGAGCATTGCAGAACAACTTCTAGCACAAGGCGCAGATAAGATTCTGGCGAAGATTTACTCAGCATAGGAAATCACCATGGCCGTACTAGTCACTCGCCCCGATGAACGAGGGAAAGCCCTAGTTGAGCAGCTGAATCAAGCTGGTGTGGTTGCCTTGCATTTGCCTTTGCTTTCTATTGAAGCGGGAGCCGAGTTGGCACAATTACCGACAAAACTTAATCAGCTAAAAAGTGGTGATTATGTGTTTTTGGTTTCAAAAAGTGCGGTCGATTTTGCGGATAAAACCCTGACAGATATTGGCTTTAGCTGGCGTCAAGATTTACAATACTTTACAGTTGGACATAGAACGGCACAGCATTTTTCCTGTCAAACTGAATGTACTGTTCGTTATCCAATCACGTCGGAAAATACGGAAGGCGTGCTAAATTTACTGCAAATGGCAGAATTGACAGATAAAAACTTGTTAATTTTACGTGGCAACGGCGGACGAGAATTACTGCGCGAACAAGCCACGCTACGCGGTGCAACTGTTGAGACAGTCGAATGTTATCAACGCACACCGATTAGTTATAATAACGAAGAACAAACCAGTATTTGTATTCGTTCTGGTGTACAAACCCTTGTGGTCACGAGCCTTGAAATTTTGCAGGCATTAATCGAATTTGTGCCTGAAAATGAACAAAATTGGCTAAAAAATTGCTGTTTAGTCACGGTAAGCCAACGCATTGCTGATGTTGCAATACAACAAGGTTGGCATAATGTGGTGGTTTCCGCGGGTGCGGACAATCAAAGTTTACTTAATACCTTACTTAATGAAGTAACTCCCCTTTCTCACTAAGGAAAAGATATGGCGAAAGAGAAATTAACCCCTGAAACGACGGATGAAATCCAAGCAACTGATGCAGTGAAAATTCAAACTGAAGATCGCGAGCCTGTTGCGCCACGTACACAAACCGTTGTGAAGAAAAGTGGTACTGGATTAAGTTTATTGGCCATTCTCATTGCACTTGGCATGGGTGGTGCAGGTTATTATTTTGGTCAACAACAAGTGGATGAATTCCAACAAAAATTGACCGTACTTGAAGCTCAAATCAATAATAAAACGGTGGTTTCAGCACCTGCTAAAGAAGTAAAATTTGATACTACACAGCTTGCTCAATTAGAGTCTGCGAATAAAGCAACGCAAAACAAAATTGCGCAAGTAGAAGAGCTAATCAATGCCAAATCACATGAGTTAGTTGGCTTACAATCACAAATTAATAAAGTGAGCGCACAAGCTAATGCTCAACAACCTGCAGATTGGTTATTCTCAGAAGCAGATTTCTTGCTCAACAATGCATTGCGTAAATTAGTGTTAGATAATGATGTGGATACAGCGGTTTCACTCTTAAAACTCGCTGATGAAACTCTTGCTAAAGTGAATAACTCACAATCTGCAGCTATCCGTAGTGCCATTAATCAAGATCTGAAACAACTTCTCTCCGTAACTGGCGTGGATCAAAATGCGGTCATGCAAAAATTATCGCAATTAGCTAATACGGTTGATGAACTACCTGTGTTAGATGTGAATTTCGGTGATGACCAAAATGCAACAAAATTATCAGATTCCCTGTCTGACTGGGCGGAAAATGCAGAAAAAAGTGCGACCTCATTCTTGAATCACTTTATCCGTATTTCACCGAAACATGGTGCGGATCGCAAAGAATTATTAGCGCCAAACCAAGATATCTATTTACGTGAAAACATTCGTTTACGCTTACAATTAGCGATTATGGCAGTACCTCGTCAGCAAAACGAACTTTATAAACAATCTTTAGAAGCCGTTGCATCTTGGATTCGTAGCTATTTTGATACCAATGCTGAAGTGACTCAAAGTTTCTTAAAATCAGTGGATGAATTATCTGAAGTATCCATCTATGTGGATGTGCCAAGCCAATTACAAAGCTTAAGTATGCTTGATAAGTACTTAAATCGTACACCTTTAGATGTGCAGAAAGTGGAAATTGAAGCAGAAAAAGCGGTTGATAATTCACCAAGAAAAGAAGAAGTAAAACCAGCACCTGAAGCGAAAGCGGAAGAGCCAAAAGCTGAAGAAAAACCCGCTGAAGCACCAGCTGCACAACCGGCAACTGAACCCCAACAATAAGGATAGATAATGTTTAGAGTTCTCTTTTTAATGATCGCCTTACTTGCCGGATTGATTGCAGGGCCTTACCTCTCCGGTCAGCAAGGTTATGTCAGAGTTGAAACGGCAAACACCGTATATGAAATGTCACTCACCACATTAGTGATTCTCTTTGTGGTCACACTTGCAGTGATTTATTCGTTAGAGTGGTTGGTGACCCGTTTCTTCCGTTTAAGTAGTAATACCTATAACTGGTTCTCTCTCCGTAAACGAGTGAAAGCACAGCGTCAAACCCTTGAAGGCTTGATGAAAATGAATGAGGGCGATTATGCCAAAGCAGAAAAACTCATTGGTAAAAACGCGAAACATTCTGCAGAGCCAGTATTAAATCTGATTAAAGCCGCTGAAGCTGCACAGCAACGCGGTGATGAATTCAGTGCAAACCGTTATTTAATTGAAGCGACGGAGCTTGCTGGCTCAGATAACCTAGTCGTCGAAATTGCTCGCACCCGTATTTTATTACAACAAAATAAATTACCGGCTGCGCGCAGTTCGGTTGACAGTTTGCTTGAAATGTCAGATCGCAACAAAGAAGTATTAAAACTTGCTGCTGAAATTTATAGCCGCTCCAAAGCTTATCAAGCTCTTGATGGCATCTTAGATTTAATCGAAGGTTCTGGATTATTCTCAGCTGAAGAATTTAAAGCGCTTCAACAAGAAACAGAAAATGGCTTGTTAGATGAGAAAATGAATGAAGAAGGCGTTGAAGGTCTGCTTGCATGGTGGGAAGCTCAACCACGCCGTCGTCGCAATGACTTAGAGTTAAAAACAGCTTTAATTCAGCGCTTAATTGATTGTAACGATCATGAATCAGCTTATGAATTCACGCTTGAAATCATGAAAAAATTGGGTGATAACACCCCAATTAACCCTGAACTTTGCACGCAAATCACTCGTTTACAAGCAGAAGATAACAGCAAACTACTCAAGTTAGTGGAAAAACGCGCAAAACGTGCGGATGAAAGCCAACGTTGTTGTCTCAATCGTGCATTAGGCTATCTTTATGTGCGTAATAACGATTTCGCTAAAGCAGCAGAAGCATTTAAAGAAGTCACTGCTTGCCCAACTCAGCTTCAACCAAATGATGTCATGATGGCATCTTATGTGTTCGAACAAGCTGGCGACAAAGCAGCAGCGGAAAAAATTCGTCAAGACAGTTTAAAATCAGCCATGTCTATTCAAGATAAACCTGCTGAAATACAAGATGAACCAAAAACAGACGAAGAACCAACCGCACTTATTGCGAAACGTGATTAAAATAAACAAAGACGGGGCTGAATAAAGCTCCGTTTTTTATTCTTTCTCTCTTGCAGATCTTATTTGAAACATATCTCTTATTACATTTCATTATAAATAATGCATTTCCATTCTTTTCTCACCGATTCAAAATTTTTTACTATATCGTTACGCAAACGATCAAATTATAAAAAATGAATTGGGATTATATTTTAAGCGTCACCCCACGTTTTATTCATGCCACGCTGATGACGCTTCATCTTGCCTTTTGGGGCATTTTATTGTCGCTAGTGATTGGTGTGATTTGTGCGGTGATTACCACCTACAAAGTCAAATCATTAACTTGGTTAGTAAAAGGCTATATTGAACTTTCTCGTAATACGCCTTTATTAATTCAAGTATTTTTTCTCTATTTTGGGCTGTCTAAAATCGGCCTAAAATTAGATGGATTTACTTGCGGCATTATCGGCCTGGCATTTTTAGGTGGAAGCTATATGGCAGAAGCCTTTCGTGGTGGTCTGGAAGCAGTATCAAAAGGACAAATTGAATCAGCCTTAAGTATTGGTCTAACCCCTTTTCAAGCTTTTCGCTATGTGATTTTTCCGCAAGCCTTTGCGATTGCCACACCTGCAATCGGAGCAAATTGCTTGTTCTTAATGAAAGAAACCTCAGTGATCAGTGCCGTTGCCGTAGCCGAACTGATGTTTGTAGCGAAAGAAGTCATCGGGCTCGATTACAAAACCAATGAAGCCTTATTTTTATTAGTGGTGTTTTATTTGATCATTCTATTACCGATGTCTCTGTTCATCGGTCATTTAGAACGCCGTACTCGGAGAGCAAAATATGGGGCTTGAGTTATTATTCCAAGGCAGCAACATTGAACGCTTGCTCAACGGTTTATGGGTAACAGCTGAAATTGCATTCGTTTCTGTCTTCTTCGCCTGTATTTTAGGTGTGATTTTTGGCGTAATCATGACAAGCAAAAATCCCATTATCAAAGCCATTTGCCGCTTTTATTTAGAATTTGTACGTATTATTCCATTATTAGCCTTACTTTTTCTCGCGTATTTTGGTTTGGCAAAATGGTTTGATATTCACTTAGATGGCATTTCTGTATGTATTTTGGTGTTTATTTTCTGGGGAACAGCAGAAATGGGGGATTTAGTGCGTGGCGCATTAACTTCCATTGAAAAACATCAAGTGGAATCAGCCTACGCTTTAGGTTTAACGCCGTTTCAAACCTTTGTGTATATTTTACTTCCGCAAAGTTTAAAACGTGTAACACCAAGTGCTATTAACCTCTTTACCCGCATGGTAAAAACCAGTTCCTTGGCAATGTTAATCGGTGTAGTAGAAGTGATAAAAGTCGGTCAACAAATTATTGAGCATTCATTATTTAGTAATCAATCGGCGGCGCTTTGGATTTACGGTGTCATTTTCGGTTTATATTTTGTGATTTGTTACCCGCTATCCTTATTTTCCCGTTATTTAGAAACCCGTTGGGAAAGTTAATTTTTATTAGGAAAACACATGGCGTTATTAGAAATTAAAAACCTCGTCAAAAATTACGGTGATGTAGAAGCACTCAAAGGCATCAATCTTTCTATAGAGAAAGGCGAAGTTGTCGTTATTTTAGGTCCATCGGGTTGTGGTAAAAGTACTTTTTTACGCTGCCTAAATGGATTAGAAGAAATAAAGAGCGGTCAGATTTTGCTGCAAAATGCTGGAGAGTTAGGTAAAGACATTCCTTGGGTCAAAGCACGTCAACGCATTGGGATGGTATTCCAAAGTTATGAACTATTCGCTCATTTATCAGTGATTGACAATATTTTGCTCGGCCCTTTAAAAGTACAAAAACGCGATCGCGCAGACGCTGAAAAACAAGCCGATGAGTTACTTAAACGTGTAGGTCTATATGACCGAAAAAATGCCTATCCACGTGAATTATCAGGTGGACAAAAACAGCGAATTGCCATTGTACGTTCACTTTGCATGAATCCTGAAATTATTCTATTCGATGAAGTGACCGCCGCTCTTGACCCTGAAATGGTACGTGAAGTACTTGATGTAATTTTAGGTCTCGCCAAAGACGGTATGACAATGCTTATCGTTACCCATGAAATGAACTTCGCCCGTCAAGTAGCCAATCGCATCGTGTTTATGGATAAAGGGCAAATCATTGAACAGGCAAAACCGGAAGATTTCTTCACGAATCCAACCACGGATCGTGCGAAAACATTCTTAAATATCTTGAATTATGAACCGAGAGGGACAAACTATGAAGAAAACATTTAAAACATTGACCGCACTTTTAGCTACTGCCACCTTAGCATTTGGCTTAACCGCGTGTAATGATAAAGAACCAGCTAAAGACGGAGTAAAAACGGTTTCAAGCCTTGAGCAAATACAAAAAGATGGCAAAGTGCGCATTGGTGTATTTAGCGATAAACCACCATTTGGCTATGTGGATGCGCAAGGTAAAAGCCAAGGCTTTGATGTCGAAATTGGTAAAGCGATCGGTAAAGACTTATTAGGTGACGAAAACAAAGTAGAGTTTGTTTTAGTGGATGCCGCAAACCGTGCTGAATACTTACTTTCTAAGAAAGTTGATATTATCTTAGCTAACTTTACTGTGACACCAGCACGTAAAGAAGTGGTAGATTTTGCTAATCCATATATGAAAGTAGCACTCGGTGTCGTTTCAAAAGATGGCTCAGTCATTACTGATCTTGAACAATTAAAAGGCAAAACTTTAATTGTAGATAAAGGCACTACTGCTGATATTTTCTTCACCAAAAACTATCCAGATGTGAAGTTATTGAAATTTGAACAAAATACCGAAACCTTTGAAGCTTTACGTGATGGTCGTGGTGATGCATTATCTAACGACAATACCTTCTTATTCGCTTGGGCAAAACAAAATCCAGGTTATACCGTGGGCGTAAAAAACTTTGGTGATCAAGATGTTATTGCACCAGCTGTTCGCAAAGATGCACCTGAATTATTAAATTGGTTAAACAACGAAATCCAAACCTTAGGCAAAGATGGTCGTTTAAAACAAGCTTACGAAAAAACTTTATTGCCAGTTTATGGTGATACCGTCAGCGAAAGCGATATCGTGGTTGAATATAAATAATTTAACCCCATTCACTTCCCCTATAATTTCCCCACAGGGGAAGTGAAAACTCCTTATTTTTTACCACTCTTTGGAAGATGCGGTGTAAATCTCGCCTTTAATGGCATTCTTTCCTGAATACGTTCCCGATTAATCTGTAACGCTGCCTCTGTGGCTTCATAGTCCAACCATAAACTTGGATCATCGGGTAACGTTTCATTCCAAATATACTGTACGTTAAAGCCTCGCGCCTTACATTCCGCATGCAATGCATCATACCGTTTCTTTAAAAACGCCAATTTATTAAAGAAAAAACGTACATGCCCTTCACCTAACTTATATTCTGCAGGCTGCCCTTTTAAGTGATATTTACCTTTCGCCACGGCGTTAGGAATTCGGGTTAATTCACGATGCTCAGCTAAAAGATGCTGATCACAAAGTTCCGCTGGCGAAACAAGATTAATTCGAGTCATAAGTCATACCAAAGAAAAAGAAACATAGTACGGGGCGTAAAGGTATTTGTCTATCTCATAATAAATATGACTCAAAAGATGAATTCTTTTTCTTTGATTTTCACATGAATCAATCCTTGTTAAACTCATTAAAAATATCGCTATTGAAGGAACCCTCATGTCTGTCAAAACATTTGAAAAATTGACCGCACTTTTAGATAAACATCAAGCAAGCTATCGCGTGGTTGAGCATCCGACAGCAGGAAAATCAGAGGAAGTGGCTAAAATCCGTGGTACAGAATTAGGGCAAGGGGCAAAGGCGTTAGTATGCAAAGTGAAAGGAAATGGCGTAAAACAAGCGGTATTAGTGATATTGCCGGCCGATCAACAATCTGATTTAAGTAAAGTAGCGGCCTATTTAGGTGGCGCGAAAACCTCGCTTGCCAGCCCTGCAGAAGTAGATACCTTAACTGACTATGTATTTGGTGCAATTCCACCTTTTAGCTTTCATCCTGATTTGTTATTAATTGCTGATCCTAGCTTACTGTCTCGTTATGATGAATTAGCATTTAATGCAGGTACGTTAGAACGCTCTATTATTCTCAATACACGAGATTATGTCTCAATCGTTCAGCCCACATTAGTGGATGTAATAAAAACCGAATAGAGAAAAGATTGGTTGTCTTTCATTTGATTGATACAATACTTCCGTTTTTCTATTAATTGGACATCTCATGAAAAAATATCTTAAAGCATTTATTCTTTTTCCGTTAATTATTCAAATTATCGGCACTGTCGCCTTAACATTCTCGAATAATGATACTGATCAAATTCAGAGCTCAGTGCTTTCTGTCTTTATTGTGGCTACAGTGCCAACTTTTCTCATTACGCTTTGGGCGGCATTTCACCGTTATGCAAGCTACAACGTGAAAGCTATTGCATTAATTGCAGGATTAATTGGATTTAGTTACACAGTCGTGGCAGGATTCTTTTATGCCACACTCATTAATGACATGGGATTTGGCGAATGGTTACGCGCAGGAGGATTAGAAATTACCTGCTTAATGGCCGCTGGTTTGGCACTTTATTCCGTTATGGTATTACCGCTCTTGTTACCTAAAGAACGCCCACTATAAGGCGATTTGAGGCGAATATTGAGCAGTTAAATCTACCAAATCTGCTAATGAAATTGACCGCGCTTGATTGTTTTCTGGCAAAAGTGCGGTTAAATTTCGGGCTAAAATATCCTGCTCCAACACAAAACATTGCCCTTTGCATTGAGTAAACATTTCCCCATACTTCACAGCCAACAACACGCCATCTTGCCATAAAACCACCGCATCATTTTCCGTGATTTCAGTCAAATAACGTTGAAGGTCTGTCTCAGAATAATGAGTTTGAGAAAAGGTATAAAGCATAATATTCCTTAAAACGTAAACACTTTTTCTGCTTGGCTAAGTTTCTTGATCAACGAAGTGCGGTCAATTTTTTCAGCAGAAATAATGAGCTGTTCTGTTTGCAAATTATATTGGTCAAGCGAATCTGCGCAGACAAAGCGCTGTTCAATATCGTATAAATCCAATAATTTAAAGGTACGAATAAAGTCTTTTTGTAACAATAACTCAGGATTTTGCCCATCGAGTAAATTTAATACGCCATCATCAATAAAAAAGACACCGATTTCCTCTTCATCACAAAATGCTGTCGCCGCAAGCAAAGCATCTAAACCTTCACGAGAAATCGCATTTCCATGTGGTGCGGTACGAAATAAGAATGCTAGCTTCATAATGTCACCACCCGATCTGCTTTTAATGCCATCGCCATAAACTCACCTAAGCCAGTAATCTCAAAACCTTCTGCCAGATTAGTTTTATCAGTCTCTTTTGCCGTAAGCACATCCACTACGCCACGACGTTGTGAAGCAGCTACACATAAATGCAAAGGGATATGATGCTGCGCTGAAAAGGCTTGCCAAGCTTGCGTGAGATTAAATTCATCATTGGCAGGATAAACTAAGCCATTGCCATTACTCACACCGTCTTGGAAAAAGAAAATTTGACTAATGGCATGTCCTTTTTCGAGTAAAGCTTGGGCAAATTGATAGGCAAGAAAAGCCCCTTGTTTTCCATAAACGGGACTTTTCACGGCGAGAACATAGTTCATTACTCTTGCTCTTGTTTGATTTGACGAATATACAAATACACGGTGTGGCGAGAAATCACGAGGCGATCAGCCACTAAATTGATCGCATCTTTAATATCAAAAATGCCTTTTTCGTAAAGTGAAATCACAATCTGACGGTTCTTATTATTATTCGAAACCGAGCGATCTGCATTCACTTCTTCAATGGTTTTTTCTACCGTTTGTGCCACCAATTCTTCCACTGAACTTGCAAAATTGACGGAAGAGGTTTCATTTTGTTCCTGCGTTGGCATAAAGGCCTGCATAAATTGAGAAACCGGCACATCCAAATTAATATTGATACAAAGTAAACCAATAATACGTTGCTTGCTATTTCGAATGGCGATGGTCACAGACTTCATCAACACATTACCTTTCGCACGCGTGAAATAAGGCTTAGAGACACTCTCGCTTTGCATATTACGCAAGGATTTCAGAGCTAAATCCGTAATCGGTGAACCCACTTGGCGATTGGTATTATGCCCATTGGCGATGCAAATGGCGGAATGCTCAATATCTTCCAAAGAATGTAATACGATTTCACAATGCTCGCCAATCAACGCGCTCACGCCATCAACTACTGCTTTATAGGAAATCAGAATAGCACGATCTTCATCGGTGAAAGGTTGTCTATCGGTTAGTATCATTTTTCAAATCTGGTAGGGAAAATGACCGCACTTTAGACAAAGTGCGGTTAAATTAAGGATTATTTTTTAGGATTAACGTCTAATACTTCAACGTCGAAGTAAAGTGTTGCATCAGGTGGAATTGAATCGCCTGCACCTTGTTTGCCATAAGCTAATTCAGGTGGAATCACTAATTCGATTTTACCGCCTTTCTTCACTAACTGAAGGCCTTCAGTCCAACCTTTAATCACTTGGTTTAATTTAAACTCAACCGGTTGACCACGTTCAACAGAGCTATCAAATACTTTACCATCTGGTAATTTACCGGTGTAATGTACTTTCACAGTATCTGTTGCTTTAATCGCGTCACCTTTACCCGCTTCAGTGATTTTGTAAAGTAAGCCATCTTTGGTGCTTTTCACGCCATCTTTTTTCGCAAATTCAGCGCGGTATTTATCACCTTCTTCTTTTGCGGCTTTCGCTTGTTGTTCTACTTTTGCTTTAGCAGCGGACACTAATTGCTCTTGAATGCCCTCTAAGGTCTTTTGAATTTTTTCGTCTTTACGAACATCAACTTTACCTTCTAATGCATCTTTTAAGCCATCTAAAATACGCGCATTATCGTATTGAATGACTTCTTTTTGAGCATCCACCAAATCTTTTACTTGGTTACCCATTAACGCACCCACAGCATAAGACGCATCACTTGCGCTTGGCGCTGCTTTATCTTCTGCAAAAACAGAACCTGAAACAACCGCACTTACTATAAGTGCAGCAAGAGAAAGCTTTTGAATTTTCAACATTTTGCTTGATCCTTTATAATAGAAACAGAATAGCGAATAGGTTAAATCGGATTGACCGAATTCACAACATTTTTTTAAAAATTAGAGAAATTTTATGCAAAATCAACAAATTTTAGACGATCGCATCGCTGAACTTGAAATGAAAATTGCTTTTCAAGAACAACTTTTAGACGAACTCAACCAAGCATTAGTTCAACAACAGTTTGATATGGATAAAATTCAACTTCAACTCCGCTATCTCGCCGGAAAATTAAAAGATATGCAACCTTCTAATATTGCTAGCCAAGCAGAGGAAACTCCACCTCCGCATTATTAAACAATAAACCGCACGTTAACATGCGGTTTACTTTTATAGGCTAATAAAGTGCGGTCTGTTTTAACCACATTTACAACCAAACAAAATAAGTCATTCCACCGATAATGGCGATACAGAATAGATTGAGAATTAAACCGACTTTAGCCATATCGAGTTGTTTCACATTTCCTGTTGCAAATACGATAGCATTTGGCGGTGTAGCGATTGGCAACATAAATGCACAACTTGCCCCACAAGCGATAATTGCTGCTAAAGCGATAGGCGGTAAATTCATAGATTGTGCCACTGAAATCACAATTGGCATAATCAATGCAGCACTGGCTGTATTCGATGTAAATTCTGTTAAGAAAATAATAAATGCCGTCATTACAAAGCAAAGTACCCAAAGTGGTTTTGTTTGCACAAACTGAACGATACTATCCGCCATAATCTTACTGGCGCCAGAATCTTTCATCACGATACTGAGTGTTAAACCACCACCGAATAAAACGAGCACGCCCCATTCAACACGCTTTTGAATTTCTTTCCAACTCGCGACACCTGAAACACAGATAAAGATCACAACGCATAGCGCAATTACCGTATCAAAATTTTCGATTTTTTTCGGTAATTCAAGAAAAGCACTAATCCATGGGTTTAAGAGAGAACTGAAAAGCAACATAATCGCCATACTGATAAAGATCATTAAGGTAATGATATTTTTTCGATTAAAGCTGACTTTCTCAAGTGATGGATTAAAATCTACAGAAAAATCTGGACGTAAAATCACCCATAAAGAAAAAATCATTGAAGGCACAAGTAATACCATCACTGGGAAACCGTAACCTAACCATTCCGTGAAGGTCACTTGTATTTGAGACGCCAAAATGGCATTCGGCGCACTTCCCACTAATGTACCAATACCGCCGATGCTGGCACTAAATGCCATGCCTAATAATACGAAAGCGTACAATCGATGATTTTTCTCTGCATTGATACCTTTTAACATCCCCATAGTAAGCGGTAACATCATCGCTGCTACGGCGGTGTTGTTAATCCACATAGAAAGGAATGTGGTTGCAGTAAACAGATAGGTGATAGAAAGTTTTAAGTTTCCTTTCGCCAAACGAATAATGTAATTCGCAATAATCTTGTCTAGATTCTGAATTTGTAACACCGCAGCCACTACAAATCCACCAAAGAACATATAAATAATTGGGGTAGAGAATGGTGCAAGGGCTTTTTGTGTATTAATCAAGCCTAATCCTATGGCCACGACAGGCACCATAAGGGACGTCACGGTAATATTAAAGGCTTCCGTTAACCATAAAATACCAATAAAAATCAGCAAGGCTAGCCCGCGATTCTCTTGAGCAGAAAACGGCAGTATTTTGATTAACACCAACATGAAGACAAAGTCTAAGGCAAGAATAATGAGACTTTTATATTTAGAGAGAAAGGCTTGTTGAGTTTGCATATACAATCTCCTATAAAACGATAGGGGAGATTATTAATTAGCATTTAAGCGAAAAAATTGAAACATATTTTTAACAAATTTGTGACACGCTTCAAACTATTTTTGTATAAACAACAAACCGCACCTAAAAGTGCGGTCTGTTTTGCTTTCGTTTTTTATCGTTGCACACGTGCTTGAATACGTTCTGGCAATCTTAATCCAACGAGAGCAACAAGGACAATTGTCCAGAATAAGGTCACATACACAAGGGCTGAACCAAGTCCGACTCTTTCACTAAGTGCGGCGGCAATCACAGGAGCCCCACCACCACCGATCGCAGCGAAGTTATAGATGAAACCAATACCTGTGCTTCGCATTTCAGCTGGGAAGAAAGTCGCCATATATTTTGGCACTAAACCAGCAATCCCTAAGTTAGTTGCGAGTAAGAAGAAGAGCAATGCACCAAGGGCTAACACATTATTTTCTGGCAAATAGAATACTGGGAAGAGGAAGAAAAGTGATAACAATAAGCTATAACTGAAACCATCGAGGTTGCAGAAGCAGCGAAGCAATCCATGGTAACGGAAAAACAAAAAACATGTTTTCTGTGAAAAACCTATTGCCTTAAGTTATCAAGATTGTGATGACATGGTGCGCGCTTGCGAAGAAAATGGCGTCACCTTTATGGCTGGCCATGCGATGAACTTCTTTAACGGTGTTCACCATGCCAAAGAATTAATCAATCAAGGTGTGATTGGTAAAGTGCTTTATTGTCATACTGCACGTAATGGCTGGGAAGAACAACAACCAACCATTTCATGGAAAAAAATCCGTGAAAAATCTGGCGGTCACTTATACCACCATATTCACGAATTAGACTGCGTACAATTCATTATGGGTGGTATGCCAAAAACCGTTACCATGGCGGCCGCCAATGTTGCACACAAAGGCGAAAAATTTGGTGATGAAGACGATATGATTTTTGTCACCATGGAATATGATGATAATCGCTTCGCTGTTCTAGAATGGGGTTCGGCGTTCCGTTGGGGTGAACATTATGTATTAATTCAAGGGGAAAAAGGTACGATCAAACTTGATATGTACAATACCAAAGGTACCCTTCGTGTGGATGGGAAAGACACCTATTTCCTCATTCACGAAACCCAAGAAGAAGATGATGACCGTACCCGCATTTACAACAGTACAGAAATGGACGGCGCAATTCAATACGGTAAACCGGGCAAACGCACACCGTTATGGTTGAGCTCTATCATGAAAAAAGAAATGCGTTATTTAAACGATATTCTTCATGGAATGGAACCTACTGAGGAATTTGTAAAATTACTCACTGGTGAAGCTGCCCGCGGTGCCATCGCCACAGCCGATGCGTGTACCCGTTCTCGTTACGAAAACCGCAAAGTTGATTTATCAGAAATCATCGGTAAATAAAAATAACGTAAAAACTAACCGCACTTTGGTTGAGGAATCAAAGTGCGGTTTTTTTAATGTGTTTTCTCTTTCTTGCTCAAGGGCACAATATCGTGATGGTTTTATTAGACCCAAGGTTGCATAAAAATTATCTATGGTGGATCATAAGAAGCAGAATTAAGTAGTGAATGAGCCGGTTGTATGCTTGTTATATCAATTAACTAATATTAATATAATTAACAACCTCAAAATAATCGATAGCTATGAATAAACAATTAACACCCGCAGCCTTATTTGCTCTTAAAGAAGCACTTATCCATATTTACTGGTATAAAAAAGATCTAAAATCATTTTTACTTAAAAGTTTACCTAAGAATATAAACATCAGTAAAATTGATTGGGATGCTCTAACCAAAAGAGATATATGCATATTAATCATTGATAAATTATTTGAATTAAATAATACAGAAATTCTCTTACAATTAGCTAACGATATTTGCCAATTTAGAAACTTTGACCACTTAAAGCATCTTGAGGATGGAGATAATAAAGCATCTAAAGCCTTAAGTACTGTAAAACAGTTAAAAGAATTTATAATTCCATATCAAGAAAAGCAACGAGCTGAAGAAGAAAGACAAAAAAGAATAAAACTTGCAGAAGAGAGACTTCATTTATTTAAAAGCTATCAAGAGGAACTAGCTAGCTTAAGACAAGAGTTTTATTCTTTAGTAACGAGTCAAGACAATCAACAAAGAGGATTTAAATTAGAAAACTTGATGAACAAACTATTTATCTTAAATGATTTAGATCCTAAGGCTTCATTTAAAATTATGGGACAACAAATAGATGGCGCATTCACATTGGATGGAACAGAGTTTCTTTTTGAAGCCAAATGGACAAAGTCATTAATTAATAGTTCAGATTTAGCTGTTTTTAAAGAAAAAATAAAAACTAAATTGGAAAATACATTAGGGCTATTTCTATCTATTGATGGATTTTCAGAAGAAGGTGTTAATGCCTTTCAATCATCAGATAAAGTCATGATTCTTATGGATGGTTCAGATCTCTTAGCTATTTTAGAGGAAAGAATTTCTTTCACAGAATTAGTTTCTCGAAAAAAACAAATCGCCTCAAGAGAAGGTAAAATTTATGTCCCATTTTCTCAAATGAGATGAAACCTACTCAATCTAACACCAGAGTAAACTATCAAAACCTCAAAAAGAGACTCGAAATCCTACCGCACTTTTTGTAAGTGCGGTTGTTTTTTACATATTTTTGAAGAAACTTACGGTGATAATCGCTCTATTTCCCATTTTCCATCATTGAATAAATAACAAATTCTGTCATGTAAGCGGCTTGGGCGACCTTGCCAGAATTCAATGCGATCAGGAATCACAAGATAACCGCCCCAATGTGGTGGACGAGGCACATTCAATGGGTGTTTTGCTGCAATCAATGCGGCTTTCGCTAATAAAGATTTGTGGCTAGAAATGACCGCACTTTGCTCGCTGGCCCAAGCACCGATTCGGCTAGTATAAGGGCGAGTTGCAAAGTATTCATCTGATTGTTCAGGCGAGATTTTTTCAGCTTTGCCCTCAATACGAACAGAACGTTCTAATTCAGGCCAAAAGAATGTCAGGGCAACGAAAGGATTATGTTCTATGGCACGACCTTTTCGGCTGTGATAATTCGTGAAAAAGACAAAGCCTTGTTCGTTCACTTCTTTTAACAGTACCATTCGACTTGTTGGTCGACCGTCTCCATTGACTGTCGCAACATTAACACCCGTTGGCTCATTTACTTTAGCCGTAATCGCTTCGTTGAGCCATTTTTTAAATTGTTTTATTGGGTTGGGATCGCAATCATGCTGAGAAAGCGCCTGTTTGCAATAATCCTCACGAATATCATGTAAGTCCATTTTCTTTCTCCTTTTGCTTGAAAACAAAAAGCCCTTGCAACTGCAAGGGCTAGTATAGTCCGTTAATTATTTACCATCAACACTCACGCCATAAAACGCATCGTAGCCGAATGGGCTTTGTACGTAGCCTTTTACGCGAGGGCTAAGTGGTGCAAAACCAACTGAGTGTGCAACTGGAATCCATGGCGCTTGCTCATGGAAAATCACTTGTGCTTTTTTATAAAGTGCCGCACGCTCATCTTTATTGGTTAAGCCAATCGCTTTATCTAATAAGGCATCAAATTCTGCATTTTTGAAACGAGCAAAGTTTGAGTTGCCAGCGTTAGCACTTGCAAGTAACGGAGAAAGGAAGTTATCTGGATCACCGTTATCGCCTGACCAGCCAAAGATACCCGCCGTTAATTCACCTGCTTTAGCACGTTTTTGATAGTCAGCCCATTCAAACGTGACTGGATTTGCTTTTACGCCCACTTTCGCCCAGTCTGCCATCACAAGTTCAGCCATACGTTTTGGATTTGGGTTAGACGCACGTACCACTGGTTGAATCCAGAAATCAGTTTCAAAACCGTTTGGATAACCAGCTTCTGCTAAAAGCTGTTTCGCTTTCTCTGGATCATACGGATAATCTTGGATTTCATCGTTATAACTCCAAATTGTTGGCGGTAGTGGGTTTTTCGCTGCCGTACCTGCACCTTGATAAACCGCTTCAATAATTGCTTTTTTGTCCACCGCATAGTTCAATGCTTGGCGCACTTTCACGTTATCAAATGGCGCTTTCTCTGTATTGAATGCGATATATGCCACGTTCAAACCTTTTTGTTCCAAAAGCTGTACTTTCGGATCAGTTTTCATCTTGGCTAAATCCGCCACGTTCGGAAAGAGAATTAAATCACAAGAACCCGCTTGTAACTTCGCATAACGCGTAGTCGCATCTGGTACGATACTGATTACTAAACGATCAAGCGGTGTACGACCTTTCCAATAGGTTTCATTTGCTACGTATTGTGCAGCTTGGTCAGTTTTGTAATCTACAAAAATAAACGGACCTGTACCCACTGGTTTGTTATCAAGCGTTTCTGGTTTACCCGCTTTCAGCATCGCATCAGCATATTCAGCGGAATAAATAGAAATAAAGTCCATACCCAAGCTTGCTAAGAAAGTCGCATCTTTTTTATTCAAAGTAATACGAACAGTGTTGTCGTCCACTTTCTCAACTGATTTTAATAAATCTGGGAATTTCATCGCTTTGAAATATGGATAAGTCCCTTTTGATACATTGTGATAAGGGTGGTTAGGATCTAACTGACGTTGGAAAGAAAAGATTACATCATCCGCATTAAAATCACGTGTTGGCGTAAATTCTTTTGTCGTATGGAATTTCACCCCTTTACGTAAATGAAAAGTATAAGTTAAACCATCATCACTGATTTCCCAGCTTTCAGCTAAGGCTGGCTCAAGGTCAGTTGAACCTTTTTTGAATTCAACCAAACGGTTATACACTTGTTGTGAACTCGCATTATAAGATGTGCCTTCCATTACCAATGCCGGGCTAAAGCCAAGTGGTGCTTTCGCCGTACAGTACACAAACGTGTTATTACCTGAAGGTTTTTCTGTTTCTGCTTTTGCATTTTCTTTTGCCGCAGAACCTGATTGATCACAAGCAGCTAAAAACAAACTGGTTGCAATAAGAGTTAAGGTCGCTTTTAATTTCATAAGTTTTCCTTCTTTAATCGAGTGGAACACCCAAACATAAATATAAAATTTTACTTAAGATATAAGCAAATCAAACTTTTACGAAATAAGAAAAAGATCTTTCTTATAACAAATTAGACTAAGGCATTCAATATCAGCGTTTTTTCCGCAAATGATCCCCGTCTGTTTTATGCAAATAACTCAATATCCAAACTAATGCGATTGCAAAAACAGAAGTGGTCAAAAATGTATAGCTAAAAGCGTGTTGTAACGCATCCCCCTCATTACCAACAAATTGACGGTATAACGTCAAAATAATGGATGCCACCGCGATACCAAACCCAATACCAACTTGTTGCACAATGCTCAGCACCGTTGAGCCTACACCGCTTTGTGCCTGTAATAGGTCGCCAACGGTAAGAGTGTTAATTGAGGTAAAAATCATCGACATGCAGGCACCGTACCACATCAGATTACATATAATCCATGTCGTTGATGATGAGGTATCAAGCCATGACATTGAGACCGTTGAGCCAGCCATTAAAAGTGACGATAAAATTAACGTGGTTTTATAACCTAGCATATTTAAAATATGCCCAATAAAGCGTTTAAATACGACGGACATTAGCGCAATAGGTGCAAGCAACCAGCCTGACACTTCAGCTGAATAACCAAAGGAAAGTTGGAACATTAATGGCAATAAAAACGGCACTGCCGAACCGGAAAGACGGATAAAGATATTGGCTGCAATGCCTAATCGGAATGTTCTTGTATTGAAAAGAGATAAAGGCAAAATAGCACGATCATTACCTTTCGCATAAAAATAATAAGCCATCAATAATGCCATGCCAATCGCTAATGCACTGTATGTGGTTATGCGATCACTATGACTTTCACCGAGTAAATCAAGCCCGAGCGTTAAACCCACTAAACCAAATGCAAAGAGTAAAAAGCCCGTCCAGTCTAACTTATTCGCATTACTCTTATGATTGCCCATCACTTTAGCCGCAGCCCAAAAGCCTAATATGCCAATCGGAATATTGATTAAGAAAATCCAATGCCATGATGTATGCACCACAAGCCAGCCACCTAAAATCGGACCAAGAATCGGGCCAATCAATCCCGCTGTCGCCATTAAATTCCAGGCATTAATTAATTGATTTTTCGGTACGGTTTGAATAATCGCAAGGCGAGCAACCGGCATCATAAACGCACCGCCAATACCTTGAAGAATCCGTGCAAGCACAAGAGTTTCGAGAGAAGTGGCCATCGCACAAGCGACTGAACCGAATACAAAGGTAAAAACAGCTGAGCGGAAAACAGTAAGCGTACCAAATTTCGCTGCCGCCCAAGCAGTTAAAGGAATAAATAAAGCAACGGCAAGAGAATAGGCGATAATCGCCATTTGCATTTCAAAGACAGGGGTTTGTAGATCTGTTGCGATGGTTGGTAAAGCAGTATTTAAAATAGTCGCATCCAAGCTTTGCATAAACAAAGCCATGGAGGCCACCCAAGCCAGCCCTTTATAGTGCTGACGTTCTATTACTGCGTCTTTTTCCACCATTGATAAATAAACTCAGCGATCTGTTCAATGTGATTAATATCTAATAAAGTGCGGTCAGTTTCAAGCGAATAATCTGTTGCTAAAGCCAGTACGTTTTCATCTAATTCTGGCAAAGGTTTTATCATCTCTTGTCGGTGCAACAGAATCTTTGGAATAGGTTCTTGTTTAAATCCTTCCACCAAAACTAAATCTGTTAAATGACGATCAAATTGTTGGCTTAAATAGGCTAATGAAACTGGCTCTTGAGGCGTTTCTGTCATTAATGCCCAACGAGTATCACAAGCCATAATAACTTGTGCAGACCCCGCCTCTTTCATTCGCCAACTATCTTTGCCCTCTTTATCCACATGAGCGTTGTGATGGCTGTGTTTAATCACTGAAACACGTAGGCCTTTTTTAATTAATTGAGGAAGCAATTTTTCCAGCAATGTGGTTTTGCCACTACCGCTGTAACCCGTGATGCCAAGAAGAGGAAGGGGATTATTCATTGTAAAAACCTTTAGAAAAATGACCGCACTTGATAAAACAAAACCCCGCAGGACGGGGTTTAGCTATCAAAATCCATTAAGTGAAGAAAGTATAGCAAGGGGAAGCAAAATAGCAACTTTCTTACGTCTACTGAATTATTTTAGGAATGTTACGCCTTCCACAATTCGCTTAGCTGCTGCAATTGGAAGCTGTCCGATAAAGGTAATATCTTTATCGCCCATGACTTCACTGTAAATCGTATAAGCCCCTTGTTTCCACGTATTTTCTTTTGCAGCGGTGCTGTCGGCTTTATTAACATAAAGCGTGAAAGTGAAAAGACCGTCACTAAATAACGCATTTTCAATCACTTCACCATCCATTACATCTTGATTTTGACGAATTAAATCAAAACCTTGAGGTAACCAATCAGTTTTCCAATTGACTGCAAGAGATGACTCTTGTTTGCTTTCATTTAAAAGTGGCGGCACTGACACCTTATTCAGGTAATCTGTCAAACCACGTAGACGATCATCGATATATAACGTCACCACGCGGAATTGATCCAATAACTTACCTTCTCGGTCAAGCATATCGCCACGCAATAACAAACCATTTTCTTCATCTAAGAAAACGAGATATTGATAGCGAAAATCATCTTTTGGCACAATACGAATGGTATCAACAAATCGGCCTGCAATTCGGTCTTTTCCAAGCTTAATAAAATCATAATTCTGACTCAGCTTGCTAAAATCAGTACGAATCACCGCCGGAAGCGCATCCACAATCTCACCACTGTTAATCGTGAAAGCACGTGAACCCGGCTGGAAATAGCTGACTAAATTACCGCGCTGGATGATTTCTTGCTGTTCACCATCTAATGTCACCAACTGCGCATACACTTTTTGCCCTTGCTTAATATGACGATAACGGAATGAGTCCATATTTGTTGGCGTAGTTTGCACAAAAGCAAGCTCATAGTTTAAATCTCGCATGGCTTGCGACATTTTATTTAATGACTGGATTGGCTCTTCTGCAAATGCCGTAAAAGGCAATAAGAATAAGCCTAAAAGTGCGGTTAATTTGAGAGGCGTTTTTTTCATAAATAAATTGGTTTATCCAGAAAAAAATTCACCACGCCTAAGGTGGTGAATTATCGATTAATTGTAGTAATTATTTCGCTTGGTTGCTACCCACATTTAAGCTATCTGTATGCATACGACGCTGTAATTCATAGTTTTGTAACATCGTACCAATACGGCGATTTTTTTGCTCAACCTGTTCCGAAGTCGCTACATCTTTGGTCGGAGCGTTGTAACTTACTTCTTGAACAGAATTGTTAAATGGTAAGGTTTGTAAAACTGGATTTTCAGGTGTAACCGAGGTGCTTTTTGCATTGAACGATTGCACACCCACTACTGCCACCAAACACACACCTGCAGCCACGGCAATTTGTGTCATTGGTGCAAAGAATGCTTTTAATTTTTGCACGAATGGTAAGCTGTCTGCTTCTTCTGGTGTTGGTTGAGAAACAGTAATCTCCACGTGTTTTACTTCTTCTAATTCAATTAAGTCCGCCATTTTCGCCGTAAAGTCAGCACCTAATAACACTGGTGACTCTTTACGCATAACCGATCTTACTGTGTGATATGCCGCCCAAGATTTTTGTGAATCGTTATCCTGACAGAGTTGTTCCGTCAACTCGGCACTGACTTCTTCTCCATCCATATAGGCTGAAAGTAACTCTTTTTGCATTTTATAAACTCCGACTTTATTTTAACGTTGCATAAGCGGTTGTATTTTGTTCTCAATCACTTCCCGAGCACGGAAAATGCGAGAACGTACAGTGCCTACTGGGCAATCCATTATTTCTGCGATCTCTTCGTAACTTAAACCTTCAAGCTCACGCAAGGTAATCGCGGTTCTTAAATCTTCTGGCAAACTGTGAATAGTATCAAATACCACTTTTTCTAATTCGCTAGATAACATTTCATTTTCAGGGGTATCTACATCACGTAGATGGGTTCCCACATCATAGCTTTCGGCATCTTCAGCCAAAATATCTTCGCTCGGTGGACGGCGCCCCTGTGCCGTTAAGTAATTCTTTGCCGTATTAACGGCAATTCGATATAGCCAAGTGTAGAATGCACTATCGCCCCGAAAGGATTCAATGGAACGATAGGCCTTAATAAAGGATTCTTGTACAACATCTGGAATGTCGTTATGAGAAATGTAGCGGGTTAAAAGTCCGGCCACTTTATTTTGATAACGAGAAACCAATAAATTAAAGGCTTTTTTATCGCCTTGCTGCACTCTTTCTACCAAAGCCTGATCTGTTAGCTGTTCAGCCATATATCTCCTATGCTACGTCTAACACGCCTTCATATATTCAAGACAGCAAGCTATTGTTGCTTTATCAGACAGAGTTAAAATTGAAAAGTTCCTTATGTATAAAAAATTTCAAAAAATTAACGGACATTCGTTTTCTGCACATCTTGGATATATTCAACCATCGCTTGCACTTCAGCATCTTCTGATTGACTGCCATTAAAAAACCACGAAAAAAGTTGTAAATCCGTGGCGGCAAGTAAACGAATAAAAATATCTTTTTTGTCGTCAGTCAGTTGGTCAAAATGCGCTTTATAAAACGGCATGATGATTTTATCCAGCTCAAGCATGCCTCGACGACAATCCCATTCAATGCGGAGTTTATTGTACTTATCCATAATTCTCCCTAAATCATTGTAATTATACCTGATAAATGAAAAGTGCGGTTAAAAAAATTACCGCACTTTTTAATCAAAGAATCGATTATTCTGTCGCCTTCGGCTTAATCACCGCATAAACCACGCCGGTTAATAATGCCCCTGTTGCAATTGCACCTAGGTAGAGTAATGGCTCAGAAACAAACGGAATCACAAATAAACCACCATGTGGTGCTTGCAGAGAAATATTTAATGTCATTGAAATCGCACCGGCAGTTGCACCACCGATCACCGAGCTAATAATCACACGTAATGGATCAGCAGCCACAAACGGCAATGCCCCTTCAGAGATAAAGCATAAGCCTAAGATAAAAGAGGCCTTACCTGCATCACGTTGATTACGGGTAAATTTACTGCGTGTAATCCAAGTTGCAATCGCCATACCAATTGGCGGCACCATACCGGCAGCCATAGCGGCAGCCATTGGGGTATGAACTTGAGAAGCTAACATTCCCACGGAGAACGCATAAGCTGCTTTGTTTACTGGCCCGCCCATATCAATACACATCATCGCACCGATAATCGAACCTAACACCATCGCATTGACTTCGCCCATGGATTTTAACCAATCGCTTAAGGTGGTCATAATTTGTGAAACCGGTGGATTAATCACATAAATCATGGCAAGACCAACAATTAAGGTACCAAAGAGCGGTAGAATTAGAATCGGTTTTAAGGAAGTTAAACTTGCCGGCAATTTAATGGTTGCATTTAATCCTTTCACCACATAACCCGCTAAGAAACCCGCGATAATGCCACCTAAAATCCCGGCACCCGCCGTGGTGGCTAACATACCGCCAATAAGACCTACTGCAAGCCCCGGACGGTCTGCGATAGAAAAGGCCACATAGCCGGCAAATACCGCAATCATTAGATGGAATGCTGCGCCACCTCCAATATCCATTAAGGCTTTTGGAATACCATGAAAAATTGTTTCATCTTTGAAGGCTTCGATACCAAACATAAAAGAAATCGCGATTAATAAGCCACCAGCAACCACCAATGGCAACATGTGCGATACACCTGTCATCAAATGTTTATAGACGCCTTTTTTCTCGCCGCTTTCTTCTGATTTAGCAGAAGATTTTGCTGCACCACCTTTGTAAATTTTTGCTTCTTTAAATGCCTTATCGAATTCCTGTGCCGTTTTCTTTAAAGCCAAACCCGTTGAAGTACGATACATCGGTTTACCTTGGAATTTATCTAACGGCACATCAATATCGGCCGCAACAAAGACTAAATCTGCCGCAGCGACTTCTTCTGGGGTAATTTCATTACCTGCTCCCACCTGGCCACGGGTTTCGACTTTTACCTGCCAACCTTGTTTTTTTGCATAGGTTTCAATGGCTTCAGCTGACATAAAAGTATGCGCAACACCCGTTGGGCAAGCTGTAACCGCAACAATATTTTTGACGCCAGAAACACCGCTAAATCCAACCGCACTTTGAGTCGGTTGAACATAGTCCACTGCTTGATTAAGTGCATTCGTCAGCGTGACTTCAGGTGAAGCAATTGCCGCATCTTCATTGGCTAAAAAGACTTTTTTGCCCACAAGTTCAGCAGAGTTTGGCAAACTAGATCCGAAAACAATCACTAAATCCGCCTCTTTGGGTTGTTCAACCACAGTATGATTGGCTTTTTTCGCGACCACACTCAATGCTTGGCGAAGTAAATAGACTTTTGCCGCACCAATTTGCGGAGATTGAGTTAAAAACAAATTCATTACATTATCCTTCAATCACAGAAATTTTGACATTCGCCAGAATTGGCTCAAACAAGACGATATCACTCACGCCCACATTGCTTTGCGAAACAGCAAAGGCAGAAACAGCACTTGCAAACGCTAAAGTTTCCGCTTGAGATAAGCCTTTTTCGATACCATAAATTAAGCCAGCTACCATAGAATCGCCTGCGCCTACAGTGCTCACCACATTTTCACATTTAGGTGGTTGAGCTTGAATCACAGCTTGATCACTCAGCCATAAAGAACCGTTCGCTCCCATCGAAATAATGACGTTAGCAATGCCTTCTGCTTTAAGTTTTTTGGCTGCAGCAATAATTTCATCAAGAGAATTTAACGGATGGCCAATCCAAGCTTCTAATTCGCGATGATTTGGTTTCACCAACCAAGGATGCGCTTTCAAACCCGCTGTGAGTGCGGCATTACTGCTATCTAATACGACTTTCACACCAGCTTGATGCAACTGATTAAGCCAATCCGCGAACAATTCAGGACTCACACCACACGGTAAGCTGCCACATACCGCAACAATATCAAAGTTTTGGCAATATTCTAATGAATCTGCTGTAAATTGCTGCCAAGCTTCTGGAGTAATTTGATAGCCTAAGAAATTTAGGTCCGTCACATCGGCTTCTGTTTCCGTAATTTTTACATTAATACGGGTTTTGCCTGCAACACGATGGAATTTGTCTTCCAATCCCTGTTTTTTAAATAAGGTTTCAAAATCACCGACGTTGTCTTCACCTAAGAAACCACCAACAGCCACCTCTACGCCCAAATCTTTTAATACCTTAGCGACATTGATACCTTTGCCTGCAGGGAAAAGACCGAGCGTTTCAACAGTATTCACTTCGCCGATTTCAATACGAGGCAAACGCCCAACTAAATCGTAAGCGGCATTTAAGGTAATTGTTGCTACTTTTGCCATCACTTACCCCCGACCTTCGCCTAAACCACTTTCAATGACTGCACCAATACCGTCAATCGCTTGTTGAGCTTCTTCACCGCTCGCGACGAAACGTAGGCGATGACCTTTCACGACACCAAGCGCCACAATTTTCATCAAACTTTTTGCACTGACTAATTGGGTGTCACGATCTAAGTTTTGTACCGCAACAGACGCATTATATTTTTTCACTTCATTAACGAGCACGGCACTTGGACGAGCGTGTAAACCGTGTTCATTGCGAATCATAAATACCGCTTCAATGGCATCAGCTGGTAAACCTGTTTTTTCTTCATGAATTTGTGATACATGCTCGCTACTTACTTCAATGGTATCCAGTTCAGCTGGTGGTACGGCAGATACGCTTTCGCCAAGCCCACTCGCAATGATCTTACCTAAAGCTTCAATGGCCTGTTTCGCATCATCACCTTCTGCAACAAAACGTAAACGATGACCTTGAGTCACACCTAATGCCACAATTTTCATCAAGCTTTTTGCACTAACTGGTGCGGTTTCTCGAGTAAGATTTTGTACCGTAATCTTGGAGGTGAATTTTTTCACTTCATTAACAAGCACAGCACTTGGGCGAGCGTGTAAACCATGTTCATTGCGAACAGTAAAGGTCCCAATCACTGCACCCGTAGCGATTTGACCTTCAGATTGAGCAGCTGCAACAGGCACTTTACCGCCATTAAGTGCGGTCAAAATTTGCTGCGTATTACCACTTAATAAAATATTTTGGACTTCATCATCTAATAAACGCGCTAATGTCTCATTAATTTGATCGTTAACCGCCGAAATCGTCAACACGCCTTTCACCGCTTTGCCATTATGATTAAAAATGGTTTTCGCACGACTGAATGCCAACGCATTTTTCACATTACCTGATACGGCATCTGTAACCCATAAACCTTTACCTAGTGGCAGAGCAGAATTGGATACCACTTCAGAAACAAAGCTATTTTCAACCGCACTTTGCTGTTGTAATTTACCTGCATTGATGGCGGTAAGGGTGAGCAAACTTTGTGTTTCAATATCTAAACTTAATGTTTCTTCAGTAATGCTAAAAGCATCGCTTTCACCTAACAAAATCGCACGAAATTTTTCAATATCTGTTAATGTCGCTAACTGTGCCGCGGTGTCTTCATCACCTAAAACATGCGTTAATTGACGAAGTAAAGCAAGATGCTCATCAGAACGGGCAGCAATACCAATCACAACATAAGCAATATTACCTTCTCCCCACTCAATACCTTGTGGAAATTGGAAAACTTGCACACCAGTTTTTTTCACCATCGAACGGGTTTCTAATGTACCGTGTGGAATTGCAATCCCATTGCCTAAAAAAGTGGAGGTTTGTTGTTCACGTCCAAGCATACCTTGCAAATAGCCTTGTTCAACATTGTCAGCTTGCTCTAACGCGCTTGCAGCCATTTCAATAGCTTGCAGCTTATTTGTTGCCGTAGCATTTAAATGAATGTTGCTTTCCGAAAGTTCTAACATTCTTGCTCCTTCACATTGATGATTTAAAAAAAGAAAAGCTGCTGATGAGGTCTCTCATCAACAGCTCAAATTGATTATTGGCCGGTACAGGCTTTGAGTAGCATTTCGCTACCTTGAGAAATGTAGGCGTCATTTTCACCGCGCTCTTTGCCTTTTTGCAAATCACGCATTGCATCGTAGATCCCTTGCGTCACACTTGGCGAATCCACTTTTTGCCAACAATTTGCACTTAAACGGCTGAAGTTAGTTTGTAATGCTTCTGCATGTAACACACCGCTATAGTAAGCATACACATCAGAATCATGACCACCTGTGTAGAGTTTATCTTGAATTTGCTTGATTGGTACAACAATACGACCGAGATACCAGTCATTCGCACCACTTGCAAAATTATCCACAAAGAAATTTTTTGTTACACGATCTTTATACGTTGCCACAGTGGCTTCATAAGCGGCGGCATAAGATTTTTGGTCGATTTTATCTTTATCTAAATCAATGACCTTTTTGTCTTTACCCATAAATGGAATGTAAGAGGTCATATCCGAAATCGAAGAACAACCCGCAAGCATTACTGCCACAAAGAATACCGAGATTTTTTTAAACATTAAATTTTCCTTATTTATAGGCGGTTAAAAACGCCGTTAATTATACTTTTAATATGGGATTAAGCAAAGAAAAACCCAGCACCACGCTGATTTTTTTCTCATGCCGGTGTCTTTTACAAACGAAACTAAAATTTTATCAATTTTTTAGTTTTTTGTATTAATAATTTCAAATTTATATTTATCGTTTAAAACAAAATCGGTTTTTTTTGGAATTTTGCGTAACATATACATCATAAAGCCACTAATAGTCTCGTAATTTTCTGAATCAGGGAAAGATTCAATATCCAAAACGCGCATCACATCTTCAAGTGGCGTTGCCCCATCAATCAACCAAGAGTTTTCATCGCGGCTAACGATTTGCTCTTCTTCGTTAGAAACCAATTCTCCCATCACAATACTCATCACATCGTTCAAGGTAATTAAGCCCATTACAAGCGCATATTCATTGACGATAATCGCAAAATCTTCCCCCGTAGATTTAAACAACTCCAATACTTCGTATAACGACAGCGTATCTGGGATAAATAACGCTTTGCGTAATAAACGGCTATCTGTTAAATCTACTACTTCTTGTTGAAGATAAAGCGTCAACAAAGTATGGGATTCCACATAACCTAAAATCTTGTCCAAACCATTATCACAGATCACTAATTTAGAATGAGAGTCAGCCGATAAGGTATTCAACACTTCCTGACGAGTAAAAGTGCGGTCTAAAAACACGATGTTTTCACGAGTCGTCATGGTTGAAGACACGGTACGCTCTTGCATTTCAAAGATGTTTTCAATCAAATAATGTTCTTGTGTTTTTAGTACGCCAGCTTCTGCACCAGCCTCCACAATCGCCACAATGTCTTCTGGAGTCATATTATCTTCGCGCTTAGTGGATATCCCCATTAAATGGAAGAAGATATTAGAAAGACCATCAAAAAACCATACAATAGGTTTTAAGAAGAAAATGAAGACTTGCATAATGCCAATAGTCCGTAACGCCACACCTTCAGGATTAATCAATGCGAGACGTTTCGGAATTAAATCGGCTAATAAAACAAATGTTGTGGTTACCATGAAAAAAGCAATCCAAGAGGAGGCTGGCTCAACCCATTCTGCCGTGGTGTATTCATGTAAAAAACTCTGTAAGTGAAGACTAATGGTTGCTTCACCAATCACACCACCGAGTACGGCAACCATATTAAGTCCAATTTGTACTACAGTGATGAAACGCCCTGGCTGTTCCTGTAATTTTAAAACTTTCTCCGCTTTGATATTGCCTTCATTGGCCAACGTTTGTAGTTTAATGCGTCTTGCACCCGCGAGAGAAATCTCAGCTGATGACAAGATTGCACTGACAATAATTAATACGATTAAAATAAAAATCGCTGCAGATAAACTCATAATGTTCTCTTTATTGGCTTTAAAGTGCGGTCAATTTACCGCTGGTTTTTAGGTTAGAAATGTTATTATTAAATTGTGAGGGCGTTCTATGACGCCCCATATTTGAGAAACGCTAATTTTCGCTGTCGAACCAGCCACGTACAAATTGGATAGAAAGGAAAAGAGTAACTAATAAGAAAGCATAGAATACCCAAGATAAAATCGGATGGCTTGGTGTCACATCGCCACTGATTTCTTTCACTGCAACGGCATTGCGATATTCATCGAACATCGTCATCCGCCAACCGTAATACTTGATTTGCACTAATTTGTTTTCATTACCCAAGGCTTGAACTTGAGCCTGTAAGTTCGCTGAACCAAATTTAAAGTATAATGGAAAACCCCAACGGGTATCTTCATTACGATACACCATGATTTTGCCATCATCATTTTGTGTATTGATAAAATACACATCGCGCGTTGGACCATCAGCCGGATTCGATTTTGTAATCGGGCCATCTTTATCCACACGTTTCACTTCCACACCCGTTACTCGCGTTACATCATAGTGTGGGAAAACGTAGTCCACCACAGCAAACATAAAGCCGTGAAAAACAAAGACCACTAAAAATAAAAAGTATTTAAAAAACTTACGCATAAAACTCTCTCATTTAAATCGATGATTTATTGTACATTAATTTTAAATAAACGCTCGAAGTTTTGTGTACTAATTTGTGCAAATTCTTCCATAGACAGCCCTTTTAACGCTGCCACATATTCACAAACCTCTCGCGTATAGGCAGGCTGGTTCTCTTTGCCACGATAAGGCACGGGTGCTAAGTAAGGCGAATCCGTTTCAACTAACAAACGATCTGCTGGTACATAACGAATGGCTTCGCGAATACTTTCTGCGTTTTTAAAGGTAATAATGCCCGAACAAGAGATGTAAAAACCTAAATCAAGCGCCTTTTTCGCAAAATCTAAGGTTTCCGTAAAACAATGAATTAATCCACCGCACTTTTCTGCCTGGTGCTCACGCAACATAGCAATGGTATCTTCTGGTGCTGAACGCGTATGAATAATCACGGGTTTATCCACTTCATTAGCAATTCTGATTTGATCAGCAAAAACCGTTTGCTGCAATGCCTTATTATCTGCACTGTAATAATAATCCAAACCAATTTCGCCAATTGCGATCACTTTTTTATCTTGGGATAAACGTAATAAACGATCGGCATCGTAAGGTTCTTCTTCAAGATCTAGTGGATGTACACCGCAAGCCAAAGACACATTCGGAAATGTTGCTAACTCAGGGTAAGCTTTTTCAAAACGGCTTAATGTTACACCAATCGCCAATAAATGCTTCACATCTCGTGCGTTGGCTTTGGCCACTACATCAGCAATATCTTTGTGTAAATTTTCATAATCCAATGCATCTAAATGGCAATGGGAATCTACGATAAACATAATTTATTTAGTCCTTAAATACGTCGGTAATTAATTTTGTCAAACCATCTAGTAACATTAATTCCGTGTTAACGCCGTTGATAGTGAGTAAATCCGAGCGTACTTTTTGCATAATTTTATTTGCGGTTAATAACCCAAGCGCTGTTTGCTCGTCTGCAAATTGAGTTACACCTGTTTTAAGATCGAGTGTTTGCCAGCCACTTTGTATTTCGAGTTTGTATTTAATGGCATCGCTTAAAAACGCTAAAATCCAATCTACTTGCTGTATGGTGCGTTCTTTTTCAAAGAAAGGCAAAATTTCCAAAGGCGAACGACGACGATAAAACAGCCAAAATTGGCGTAGGAAATTCTTCCGTTGTTCAATTAATCCTTGCTGGAGCGTTTCCAATGCTAACAGTGGGCGCCCCAAATTCATCGCAAGTGCGGTCAATAATTCTGATGTTTCTGCCTGAAATTGAGAAGAAAGCCAATTTAGGGCTTCCGCTTCCGTTGGCAAAGGCACATTCCACACTTGGCAACGACTGTAAATAGTCGCTAACAACGAAGAGGAAGGCTCTGTTTGCAACAAGAAATACGTGTTCGGACGTGGCTCTTCCAAGGTTTTGAGCAATGCGTTAGCCGCTGCTTCCGTAAGACGTTCTGCATCTTGAATATATACTAATTTATTGCCGTTTTGTTGCGCGTGTTGGCTGACAACTTCATTAATCGACCGTACCTGATCAACACCAATATCTTTGCCTTCTTGAGAGGCTAAAACATGAAAATCAGGGTGACTGTACGCTGCCATTAAATGGCAAGCATGACAATGGCCACAAGGTGCATTATCTGGCGTTTGACACATAATGTGTTTTGTCAAAGCCTCAAACAAACCTTCAGCACCGAGACCTTGATCAGCTTTAATCAATAATGCATGATGCCCCAAACCTTCGCTAAAAGTTTGGCTAATTTTATGATAAGTAGGCACTAACCAAGGATAAAGTTTGCTCATTTTGCTTGTAAAACCCACCAATTTTTGACCGCACTTTGTATGTCTGCTTGTACTTTTTCCAAAGGCTGACCTGCATTAACAATGGCGGTTTTTGGGTTGTTCTGTATTAATTCCAAATAACGTTGGCGGGTACGATGGAAGAAATCGAGTCCTTGTTGTTCAATGCGGTCTAATTCACCACGACCTCTAGCACGAGCCAGCCCTTCTGCAGGATCAATATCTAAATAAAGCACAAAATCAGGCTCAAAATCGCCTAATACCATATTTTTTAAATTCACCATAAGCGTTTGATCAAACTGACGCCCACCGCCTTGATAGGCTTGTGAAGACATATCATGACGATCACCCAGCACAATTTTGCCTGCAGCCAATGCTGGCTTAATCACATTTTCTACCAATTGAATTCGTGCCGCATAAAGCATTAATAATTCCGCTTTATCCGTAACGGGTTCTTCTGTTTCATGCTTGATTAAATGGCGCAATTTTTCTGCTAGCGGAGTACCACCTGGCTCACGAGTAAATACGATATCATTTACACCAAGGGATTTTAATGTATCCACCACCGTTTGCATGGCGGTACTTTTACCTGCACCTTCCAAGCCTTCAATCACGATAAATTTGCCTTGCATTAGTTGGCTCCTTTTTGTTGGTTACGATACCAACGTAAATATTCTTGCACGGCTTTATTATGCTCGTTCAGATTACGAGTAAATTTATGGCCGCCACTTCCATCGGCAACAAAATAATAAAAGTCTGTTTTAGCTGGATGAGCCACGGCCTGCAAAGCACTCTCACTTACCATCGCAATCGGTGTCGGCGGTAAACCCTCAATCATATAGGTATTATACGGGGTCATCGCCTCCAAATCTTTCTTACGAATATTACCGGTATAACTCTCACCCATTCCATAAATCACCGTTGGGTCAGTTTGTAGTTTCATATTCGCTTTTAAACGGTTAATAAATACCGAAGCCACTTGTGGACGCTCCTCTGCAATCCCCGTTTCTTTCTCCACAATAGAAGCCAAAATCAGCATCTGATACGGATCCGCTAATGGGAGATTTTCATCGCGTTCACTCCATGCTTTATCCAAAGCTTTTTGTAGACGAGTAGTTGAACGTTTTAATAATTCAAGATCAGTCGAATTTGGTGTGTAATTATAGGTATCTGGATACAACCATCCATCCATGTTATTCCATTCGTAAACGGCTTTTGCAACAGCTGGAATATCCAATAACGCCATGATCTCTTTATCCGTTTTACCTTGCAAGGTTTGTTTTAAGTGCGGTGCGCTTTCAAGGTTTTTACGCCATTCCTTGAACGTTTTACCTTCAATAAACTTCACACTAAATTGCGCTTCCTTGCCAGAATTAATGATATCCAATAAATCTTGCAACGTTTTCACACCCGTTAAAGAATAAGTCCCCGCTTTCACTTTGTTGAGCTGCGGTTGTAATTTCAATAACCAAGGTAATAAATCGGCATGCTCAAGAATTTTTTCCTGCTCTAATAACGCAGCGAGTTTACTACCTGTAGTTCCTCGCTCAATTGTCAGCAATTGATCTTGAGTAGCATTCACCGGCGTATGGACAAACTCCGTTAGTTTTTGATAACCCCAAAAACCAACACCGGCTAGAATAAGCAGAAGAATTAGTAAAAAGGCAAAAAATTTTTTCATGCGTCACTCATTTTATAAAAACGACAAAAGGGGCAAAAATGCCCCCTTATTCTAACGGTTTCTGTTATTTATCGAAATATTGAATATCAGCATTTTTACGTAATGCCTTCACCCAGTCCTTGGTTGCATCTTGTAATTGGCTATTAACAATTTGTTCGTAAGCTTTTTGACGATAGGCATCTTCTGTTTTATCGCCATCGCGACTGCCAGTTACTTCGAGAATATGCCAACCAAATTCAGATTTAAACGGTGCAGAAATTGTACCTTGTGGGGTTGTTTCAACCATTTTTGCAAATGGACCCACATAAGCTTCAGGGAAGGCATAGCCTAAGCTTCCGCCATTCGCACCAGATAAATAATCTTTAGAATATTTTAATGCCGCATCAGCAAATGTCATTTTGCCCGAAATAATCTCGCTACGAATACGTTTTAATTCTGCTTTTGCTTGGGTATCGTTCAGTAATGGGTTTAGTTTTAATAAAATATGACGAACTTCATACTCTTTGCCCATCACTTTTTGTGCCGTACCTTTTGCTTTTGCTTCATCGAGCATTTGTTTACCCAATGCATCCACTTGCTCACGAGTGACATCTACGCTGTTTTGAATAGCATGATTACGCACGCCCGCCATTAACATTTGACGAGAGATTTGTTGTTTAAATGCATTTAAGGAAATACCTTGATAATCCAACGCATCTAAGAATTGACCATAAGTTAAACCATTTTTTGCCGCAATATCTTCTACGATACGGTTTACTTCCGCTTGGTTTACTTTTACGCCTGATTCCTTGATAGCCTTATCGGTCAGCATATCATCAATAATCTTATCTAATGCTGCACGTTGGCTACCTTTCTTGCCCATTACAGCATTCACTTGGCTTTGTAAAATTGGTGTGCCATTTACGGTCGCCACAACGCGTTCTTCTGCTTGTACTTGAGAAAAAGTAAACAGACCGATGATGGCAAATAAAAAAGATTTTAACATTGATTTTTTCATTTTAGTTATCTTAAAAAATAATAGGATAATGCTTGTTAGATTATCAATTTTATCAAAGGTTCACAATAGGCTGATCGTTATTTTGGCAATAACGCCACTTCATAACAACCATCATATTTTAATGTACGCACCTGAACTTGCTCATCACGGGAAGTCGGCACATTTTTACCCACATAATCGGCCCGAATAGGCAATTCACGGTGTCCACGATCGACTAAAATCACCAATTCAATTTTAGCTGCTCGACCAAAATCCGTTAACGCATCCATCGCAGCACGAATAGTTCTACCGGTAAAGAGCACATCATCGATCAAAATGACTTCTTTACCCTGAATATTCATATAACTTGAGGCACCGCTATATACAGGAGTTGGATTTTCAGGTTCAACATACTCTAGGTCATCGCGGTAAAACGTGATATCCAATTCCATCATTGGAAGATTTACACCATTTAACTCTTCAATACGACGTTGAATCAATTCAGCAATTTCTGCACCTCGACGTTTCACCCCAACTAAAATCACATTATCGAAATCTTGGTGCTTTTCAATAATTTCATGGGAAATACGTGAAATGGTGCGTAAAAATCTGTCTGCATCAATAATGATTTTTTCCATTTTATCTCTCGCTTTGTTTACATAGCCCAAATGCGGTTAAAAAACACTGATTTTTTGACCGCACTTTTACTGAAATATTAACCGAATTCTAGCTCTACCGCATTTTCACCAAGCAAATTCACCAACTCTGTTAGAATCTCATCTGTTGGTGTAATCGACCATTGAATCCCTAAACGCAATAACGCACGGCCTTTTGCACTTTGATAATATACGTTAATTGGTAAAGTCCCACCACTAACAGGCTCTAACATTTCTTTCAGTTTCTTAATAAAACTTGGGCTAATCTGCTCCTCTGACAAACTGATCGCCAAAGATTTCGCATAACGGGAGCGCGCCTCATCTAAGCTCATCAAATCCCGTACAGACATTTTTAACCCGCCTGAAAAATCGTCAAAACTTACTTGGCCAGATACCACCACAACCGTGTCTTTTTGCAGTTTTTCACCGAATTGGTCTAAGCTTTCCCCAAACAGAGTTAAGTCCAAACGTCCAGAACGATCATCTATGGTTGCAATACCAATTCGATTGCCTTTTTTCGTTGTTGCAAAGCGAGTTGATACTAACAAACCAGCTGCTGTGCTAATTTGTCCACGGCGATTCGGTGTCAGATCTTTTAATCGTGTAGAGCTGTAATGAGAAAGCTCTTTCAAATAACGACTCACCGGATGGCTACTTAAATACAAACCTAGAGTTTCACGTTCACCATCTAAAATTTGTTTTTCTGTGTAAGGTGGCGTGTGGGCATAAGCATTTTCCACTTCTTCGTGTGTTTCTGTTAGCACACCGAACATATCAGTTTGCCCCATGGCCTCATCTTTTGCATGCTGATCAGAGGCTTTGAGTGCATCTTCTAGATTCTTAGATAACGCCGCACGATGTGGTCCTAGCTTATCAAATGCGCCTGACATAATCAGACTTTCAAAGGTACGACGGTTAATTTTTTTTAGATCAACGCGAGCACATAAATCAAATAAATCTCTGAAAATTCCACCTTCATTACGCGCGGTAATTAGAGCTTCAATAGGACCTTCACCCACGCCTTTAATCGCCCCAATACCATAAACAATTTCACCATTTTCATTCACGCTGAAATGATGTTTCCCTACGTTAATATCTGGTGGGGTGACTTTTAAGCCCATACGCAAACATTCATCGTATAAGCCGACAATTTTATCCGTATTATCCATTTCCGAGGTCATTACGGCTGCCATAAACTCAGCAGGGAAATGGGTTTTCAGCCAAAGGGTTTGATAAGATACCAATGCGTAGGCAGCGGAGTGCGATTTATTGAAACCATAGCCGGCAAATTTTTCCACCAAGTCGAAAATTTTCATGGAAAGCTCGCCATCAACCCCATTTTTTTCAGCGCCTTCTTTAAACACTGAGCGCTGTTTCGCCATTTCTTCTGGCTTTTTCTTACCCATCGCACGGCGTAATAAGTCCGCACCTCCAAGAGTATAACCTGCTAGCACCTGAGCAATCTGCATCACTTGTTCTTGGTACAAAATAATACCGTAAGTTGGCTCTAAAATCGGTTTAAGGCTTTCATGTTGATAGTTTGCATCAGGATAAGACACTTCTTCTCGACCATGTTTACGGTCAATAAAGTTATCCACCATGCCCGATTGCAATGGACCTGGTCGGAATAACGCCACCAACGCGATAATATCTTCAAAACAGTCTGGCTGCAGACGTTTAATCAAATCTTTCATCCCGCGCGATTCCAGCTGGAATACGGCAGTCGTTTCAGACCGTTTCAGCAACTCAAAGGATTCGGGATCATCTAATGGAATGGCGGCAATATCGACTGGAGGTTTGCCTTCACGAGTAAGGCGGGCATTAATCATATCTAGTGCCCATTTAATAATGGTGAGCGTACGTAAACCTAAGAAGTCAAACTTCACTAAACCGGCATATTCGACATCATTTTTATCAAAGTGAGTAACCGGATGAAGCCCCTCGTTGTCACAATAAAGTGGCGCAAAGTCTGTAATCAAAGAAGGGGAAATCACCACGCCACCCGCGTGTTTACCCGCATTTCGAGTAACACCTTCTAGCTTACGCGCCATATCAATTAGGGCTTTAACTTCTTCATCTGAATCATATGCCACTTGTAACTGTGGTTCAGCCTCAAAAGCCTTAGCTAAGGTCATGCCTGGATCCGGTGGAATCATTTTTGAAATACGATCCACAAAGCCATAAGGATGGCCTAACACGCGCCCCACATCTCGAATTACTGCTTTGGCTGCCATAGTACCAAAAGTAATAATTTGTGATACTGCACCACGACCATAGGTTTCTGCTACATGATCGATAACGCGATCGCGTCCGTCCATACAGAAGTCGACGTCGAAATCGGGCATGGAAACACGCTCCGGATTGAGGAAACGCTCAAAAAGAAGATCGAATTCAAGAGGATCCAAATCGGTAATTTTTAGTGCATAAGCCACCAATGAACCCGCACCAGAACCACGTCCTGGTCCAACTGGGATATCATTATCTTTTGACCACTGAATAAACTCCATGACGATTAAGAAGTAACCCGGGAAGCCCATTTGGTTGATCACATCGAGTTCGACTTGAAGACGCTCATCATATTCCGGTCGTCTTTCTGCCCGCACTTGTTCATCGGGAAATAAAAACGCCAAACGCTCTTCCAAGCCTTCTTTGGATTTCATCACCAAATAATCTTCCGTACTCAGATCGCCTGTTGGGAATTTTGGAAGGAAATATTCTCCCAAACGCAAAGTGACATTGCAGCGTTGCGCTATTAATACCGTATTTTCAAGTGCAGAAGGAATGTCTGCAAATAAGTTGCACATCTCTTCTTCTGAACGGAAATATTGTTGCTCGGTATAACGTTTTGGACGTTTCGGATCATCAAGGGTATAGCCATCATGAATAGCAACTCGAATTTCGTGTGCCTCAAAATCATCAGGCGCGAGAAAGACAACATCATTGGTTGCGACAAGCGGTAAATCATGCTCCTCAGCAAGTTTTAATGCGGCTTGAATATAACGTTCTTCATCTGGACGCCCCGTTCGAGAAAGTGAAAGATAAAAATGGTCTGGAAAAAATTCTTGATAAAAACTGACCGCACTTTCAGCTTCGGAAATATTTTCTTTAAGGAGTTTTTTTGCAATATCGCCTTGTGTGCCACCTGATAAAACAATTACACCTTCACAATGTTCAATCAACCATTCCTGATCAATATAAGGCAAATCCACATAGCCGCGTTGATAGGCTTTTGAAAGTAGTAATGTGATGTTTTTGTAGCCTTCATTGTTCTTGGCAAGTAAAGTGAGAGTGAATAATTCCTCACCACATAACTCGCTTTTAACATGAACATCAGCGCCAATAATCGGTTTAATCCCCAAAGAAAGGGTTTCACCATAAAAACGCACCACACCACAAAAATTAGTAAAATCTGTTAATGCCAACGCGACCATGTTATCTGCTGCACACGCCTTGACTAATGGTTTCACTTTCGCAATTCCATCAATCATTGAAAAATCAGTGTGTGTGCGAAGATGCACAAAACGCGGTTTGGCTGACATTCAAATTCCTTGTTAAGTAAAAGTGCGGTTAATTCTAACGGGATTTTGCAATTGGCTCAATAAAACAAAATGCGAGGCTAAACCCCGCATTTCCAATTCATATTTGTAATTATTTTCTTGCCAATGGTGGCACGAAAGTTAAACCTAAATCCCAAGGTTGTTCAATCCAAGTATTTTGTGGAATATCAATCACGTAATCATCCACTAACTCAGCTCCTGCAGGTTTTGCGAATACTGTGACGAATTTCGCTTTCGGATACATTTCACGAATTGCACGAGCAGTATTGCCAGTATCCACTAAATCGTCTACCACGATCATTCCTTCACCATCACCATCTGCGCGGTGTAATACTTTTAATGCACCTTGTTCATCGTGATCATAACTAGCAATACACACGGTTTCTACGAAACGAATATTTAATTCGCGAGCAAGTACCGCTGCTGGGAATAAACCACCGCGGCTTACTGCAATAATACCTTTCCACTGAGTAGCAGGAAGTAAACGTTCCGCTAATTTACGGGCATGCATTTGGAACATATCCCAAGTCACAACATATTTTTCGCTCATAACAAATACCTTAAACTTTGTCGCTAAATAAAAAAATTGCAGAATTCTAACCCGAAATGGCGTTTTATGCTATGATTTCCGCAAAAATTTTAATGAAAAAAGGAGTTCATTATGTCAGAAATTACAACATTACAACCGCAATTACTTTGGAAATGGTTTGATCAAATTTGTGCGATTCCACATCCATCTCATCACGAAGGTGCGCTCGCGACCTTTATTGTTAACTGGGCGAAAGAAAAACAATTTTTTGCCGAGCGTGATGAAGCCGGTAATGTATTAATTCGTAAACCTGCCACAGCAGGTATGGAAAACAGCCAACCTGTTGTGTTACAAGCACATTTAGATATGGTTCCACAATCGAATGAAGGCAATCCACATAACTTCGCTCAAGACCCAATTCATCCTTATATTGATGGGGATTGGGTAAAAGCACAAGGCACCACACTTGGCGCGGATAACGGTATCGGCTTAGCCTCGACCTTAGCGGTATTAGAAAGTACCGATATTGCACATCCACCACTTGAAGTGCTACTCACTATGACTGAAGAAACCGGCATGGATGGTGCCGTACACCTTCGTCGTAACTGGTTAAAATCAGAAATCTTAATTAATACCGATACCGAAGAAATCGGTGAAATCTATATTGGTTGTGCTGGTGGGGTAAATGCTAATGTTGAGCTACCTGTTCACCGTGAAACCAATTCATTCAACCATACTTTGCAAATTAACTTAAAAGGTTTGCGTGGCGGTCACTCTGGTTGTGATATTCACACCACTCGTGCGAATGCAATTAAAGTATTAGCACGCTTATTAGCAAAACTTTCACAAAATCAACCGCACTTTGCCCTTGCAGAAATTCGCGGAGGCTCAATTCGTAATGCGATTCCACGTGAAGCGTCCGCAACCATTTGCTTCAATCATGATGTAGAAAGCGTAAAAAGCGCGGTCAAGAATTTTGAAGTTTTATTGAAAGAAGAGCTTGTTATCGCTGAACCAAACTTAACCTTAACTGCTGAGCAAGTTGAAAATCCACAACAAACCTTCACGTTTGAAACCACCAAAAAAGTGATTAATTTGCTGAACGTCTTACCAAATGGCGTAATCCGCAACAGTGATGTAATCAAAAATGTCGTGGAGAGCTCGTTAAGCATTGGTGTATTAAAAACCCTTGAAGATAAAATCGAAGGTACCATTCTTATTCGCTCATTGATTGAAAGCGGTAAAGAGTATGTAGAAGAAATCTTAACTTCACTCGCTGAACTCACTGGTGCAACGGTCGAATTCTCAGGTTCTTACCCTGGTTGGAAACCGGTAAACGACACGGCAATTTTAGCATTAATCAAAAAACATTATGCAGAAGTGCTTGGCAAAGAACCTGAGATTAAAGTGATTCATGCAGGGCTTGAATGTGGCTTGCTGAAAGAACATTATCCGAATATTGAGATGATTTCTGTAGGACCAACTATTCGCAATGCGCATTCGCCTGATGAAAAAGTCCAAATTTCAACAGTACAAACGTACTGGGAATTACTTACTAAAGTCTTAGCGGATATTAAATAATCTACAAATAAAAAGGGCTAAATATTACATTTAGCCCTTTGTTTTTTATCTTTTATAAACTACGTAATGCTTCGATACGTTTTTCAAGCGGAGGATGGCTCATAAAGAGTTCGCTGCGTTTGCCGTTAATCATAAAGGCATTAAGTGAACCTTCCATCTCTTGTGGCTCATGAATTTGTTGTAAACGTTGTAATGCCGCGATCATTTTTTCTTTACCCACAAGGTGCGCTGAACCAGCATCTGCACGGTATTCACGATAGCGTGAGAACCACATCGCGATAATGCTCGCTAAAATACCAAATACAATTTCTAACACCATTGAGACTAAGAAGTAAATACCTGAACTACGGCTTTCTTCATCACCATTACGGGAGCTCGCCACCACATTAGCAATTACGCGAGATAAGAAAATCACGAAGGTATTCAATACGCCCTGTAATAAAGTCATGGTCACCATATCACCGTTCGCGATGTGTGAGACCTCATGAGCCAATACTGCTTCAGCTTCCTCTGCCGTCATGGAGTTCAATAAACCGGTACTAATCGCCACTAAAGAATTGTTTTTAGTTGCACCGGTAGCAAATGCGTTAGCATCATTAGAATGGTAAATCGCTACATCAGGCATCGGAATGCCGGCTTGTTGCGCTTGACGGCGTACCGTTTCTACCAACCAACGTTCAGCTTGATTACGTGGTTCGGTAATCACTTCCGCGCCCACAGAACGCAATGCCATGGTTTTTGATAAGAATAATGAAATCAATGATCCAGCAAAACCAAAAAGCATCGCCATAATTAAAATGCCACCTGTACTATTTCCTGCAATACCGGTCACATTCAAAATAATCCCTAACACAAGCATCACAGCAAAGTTAGTGGCTAAAAATAAAAGGATTCGCATCATAATAAAGTTCCTCAATAAAATAGAAAGTAAACACTGCAATAATGGAGAATTTTTTGCAAAATTCAAGGTTTAACAAATAATTTATTGTAAATCTTCTAAGGTATTAAAATTTACAAATCGTCCCTCTTGTTCGTCAAATTGGACAGCAACCGCGCCATTTTTATTCATAAATTGTAATAAACGACGTTCGCCCTCGTTTAAATAAGCACGTAACTTCTCTTTAAGCTGAACGGACATCAAACAAAATGTTGGGTGTTCACGCTCTTTATCTTTTGCATAAGCCATTAAAGTGCGGTTATTTTTAACCGCACTTTTTAGTTTTTCTAATAAGTTTTGTGGAAAATATGGGCTATCACAAGGCACAAAAAGTACAAAATCCGTTTTAGCTTGTTCCAGAGCCGTCAACATACCACTCAATGGCCCCTGAAAATCAGGCAATTCATCTGAAAATACGGGAAACCCCCATTGAGCATACTCCGTATGGTGACGATTAGCATTAATCGATATATCAACTACTTGGGGTTGTAAGCGCTCAATCACATGACTAATTAACGGTTTATTTTGTAAAAGCTGTAAGCCTTTATCCGCCTCATTCATTCTCCGTGCTTTTCCGCCAGCCAAAATAACCGCACTTATTGTGTATTCCATATTTTCTTATTGCCTTATTTGAAGTATGATCTAGCCTTATTTTTCTCCATTTAAAAGGAAATAGCAATGAAATGTAAGCGTTTAAATGAAGTTTTGGAACTTTTACAACCTTACTGGTCTAAAGACCCAGATCTTAGCTTGCTACAAATTTTGCAAAAAATTGCTGATGAAGCAGGTTTCGATAAGCCCGTGGCAGAATTATCTGATGAAGTGATTATTTATCATTTAAAAATGCATGGCACAGATAAGTTTGAGCCAATTCCTGGCATCAAAAAAGATTATGAAGAAGATTTTAAAACCGCATTGTTAAAAGCGCGCGGAATTATTAAATAAGGAAAACAAATGAAAAAATTTTTATTTTTACTCAGTGCTTTATTTTCATTTAACGCATTCGCAGCTAATCTAGAAGAAGGTAAACAATACGTTCAAGTGGGTCAAACCGCTTCTGCACAGCCTGAAGTGATTGAATTTTTCTCTTTCTACTGCCCGCATTGCTATGCCTTTGAAATGGAATACCACATTCCAAAACAAGTTGCAGAAGGCTTACCACAAGGCACTGAATTTAAACAATATCATGTTAACTTCTTAGGTCGTCAATCTGAAAACCTCACTCGTGCATGGGCATTAGCGATGGCACTTGGTGCAGAAAGCAAAGTGAAAGCGCCTTTATTCGAAGCGGCACAACAAGATAAATTAAGCTCAATGGACGATATTCGCAAAATCTTCATTGATAACGGGGTTACAGCTGAACAATTTGATAACAACATCAACAGCTTTGCTGTAAACGGTTTAGTGAATAAGCAAGTAAATGCAGCAGAACAGTTTCAAGTACGTGGCGTACCTGATTTCTATGTCAATGGCAAATACCGTGTAAATCCTGAAGGCTTAAATTACGACGATTTCGTCAAAGATTATGTAGAAACTGTGAAAGGTTTATTGCAAAAATAAAAAAAAATTGGTTTAATGCCTGCCGTTTTTAAATATAAAGAAGAGAGATGATATTATGGCTGCTAGTTTCAGTGTTACTCGTCGTTTTTTTGACGACAAAAACTACCCACGCGGATTTTCCCGTCACGGTGATTATACAATCAAAGAATCCCAAGTATTAGAGCAATATGGCCAAGCGTTTAAAGCATTAGATTCAGGCGAGCGCAAGCCGACGACAAAAGAAGAAAAAGAATTTGTTGCTTTTTGCCGTGATGAACGTGCACCGGAAACTTTCTTCGAAAAAACATGGAATAAATATCGTACTCGCATTAACACAACAAAACGTGTTTACACCTTATCAGGTGATGTGAGCGAAGCGGCTTCTGGCGGCGAAGATTATTCTGGCGAATAATATATTTTAAAAGGCAGGCAGAAGCTTGCCTTTTGCTTTTTTACTCAATCCCCATGCTTGCCAAGGACTGTGGGATATTTATCATTCAAACGTAAACATCAATGCAACTACCCGTTTCCCAATATACCGAACTCCTGCAAAAAAAGACTGAAAAACTGACCGCACTTTTGCAGCCTTTTAACGCCCCAGAAATAGCCGTGTTTGATTCGCCAACCAGCCATTATCGGATGCGTGCAGAATTTCGTATTTGGCATGATAAAGGCGATTTTTATCACATCATGTTTGATCAAAGTACCTTGCAGCGCTATCGAGTGGACGAGTTTCCAATTGCCAGCGAACTGATCAATCGCATGATGAAAGCCTTATTGCCGTTGTTAAAAACGCAGGAAGTGCTTCATAAAAAACTGTTTCAAATTGATTATTTGAGCACACTCAGCAATAAAATTATTGTAAGCCTGCTTTACCACAAGCAACTCACGGAAGAATGGCAAAGCGCTGCAGCAAACCTAAAAGGTGAATTACAACAACTTGGTTTTGATGTGCAACTGATTGGTCGTGCGAGTAAACAAAAAATCTGTTTAGAGCAAGATTTTGTTGATGAAGTATTACCAGTAAAAGGTCACAATTATGTTTATCGCCAAGTGGAAAACAGCTTTACCCAGCCTAATGCAGCTGTAAATTGCAAGATGTTGGAATGGGCGATTGATTGCACTCAAGGTTCTCAAGGTGATTTATTAGAGCTGTATTGTGGTAACGGCAATTTCTCTATTGCCCTTGCACAAAACTTCCGCAAAGTACTTGCTACTGAAATCGCCAAGCCATCCGTGGCTGCCGCACAATTTAATATTGCGGAAAATGCGATCGATAATCTGCAAATTATCCGTATGTCGGCAGAAGAGTTTACCCAAGCAATGAATGGTGTACGTGAGTTTAATCGCTTAAAAGGCATTGATTTAAAAGCCTATCAATGCAATACGATTTTTGTTGATCCTCCACGAGCAGGGCTTGACCCTGACACCGTAAAGCTGGTGCAGAATTACGATCGTATTTTGTATATTTCCTGCAATCCACATACCCTTTGTGAGAATTTGCAAACCCTAAGCCAAACCCACCGCATTGAAAAAGCGGCACTGTTTGATCAATTCCCTTACACGGATCATATGGAAAGCGGCGTATGGCTGGTGAGAAAATAAAAATTCAACTGCTTGCCGAAGCGGGAACATTGTCAGAATTGACCGCACTTTGTTCCCCTTTTGGTATTGAGCATTGTACTGAAAGTCCGCTTGCATTGGTGAAAACTGAAAGTCATCTCGCCTTGCGTAAACTCGATGAGCCCAAATTAGGCGATGTGTTTGTAGATTTCGTAGCCGGCGCAATGGCTCATCGTCGTAAATTTGGCGGTGGACGTGGAGAGGCTATTGCCAAAGCTGTAGGCATTAAGGGCACAGAATTGCCGAGCGTGATTGATGCCACCGCAGGACTTGGTCGAGATGCTTTTGTTTTAGCTTCTATTGGTTGCCAAGTGCGTTTAGTAGAACGCCATCCGGTGGTATATTTGCTATTACAGGATGGACTCAACCGAGCCTATCAGGATGCAGAAATAGGTGAAATGATGCAACAAAATATGCGTTTACTAAATGTTCATCATATTGCCGAACTTAATCCACAAACCGAGAGTGCCGATGTGGTGTATTTGGATCCAATGTATCCACACAAACAAAAATCTGCCCTAGTCAAAAAAGAAATGCGTGTATTCCAACATTTGGTTGGTGCGGATTTGGATGCCGATGAGCTCTTGACACCTGCGCTACAATTAGCCCGTAAACGCGTGGTGGTAAAACGCCCTGATTATGCGGAATTCTTAGCGCAAAAAGCGCCCCATGTCACTCGTGAAACCAAAAATCACCGCTTTGATATTTATATGGGAGAAGCGCAATGCTAAAAGAAAGTGCCGTTGTGATGAGCTATGATGCGGAAACCGGTCTTGCTAAAGTGAAATGTCAATCACAAAGCGCCTGCGGGGCTTGTTCGGCTAGAGAAGCCTGTGGGACAGCCTCCCTGTCTGAACTCAATGGAAAACGAGGTGAGCATATCTTCACACTCGAAACCATTACGCCACTGCGCACAGGTCAAATGGTGGAAATCGGTCTAGAAGAAAAATCCATGTTATTTTCTGCATTGTTAATGTATATCGTGCCGCTTTTGACTTTATTGATTGCAACGTTGCTTTCTAGCTATATCAGTGAAAATGAGCTCATCCGTGCGATTTTAATCTTTATGTTGACCGCACTTTCCTTTGTGATGGTTAAACGTTACACCCTAAAACTCGGCCAACAAACAGAATTTCAGCCTGTTTTGTTGAGAGTATTGTCCTAAATAAAAAGAGCGGTTGAAAACAAGTTAATTTTCAACCGCTCTTTTGTACTTAGCTTATTACTACTCGAAAGAGCCTACATTAAGATGTAGGCTTTTCTTTTTTAATTAAGCTTGAGATTTTTTAAGGTCAAATTTGTAAGAAACAAAACCATACAATGTCCAACCGATAAAGGTCACAATTGAACCGTATAGCATCGCTTGTTCACCCGCAGCATAAAGCGCATAGATACTATAGACTGAACCAATAAAGGCAACAAGAACAGTTTTTTTGTATTTTTGGTAAGGAACGTTTTCAGTTTTCAACAATACGGGAAGTGCAGCCATTGAGAGCAAGTATGGAATAACGTTTGTTACTACCGCTAGGTCAACCAGCACATTGAATTGTTTATTTAATGATGGGCTGATTGTCATTAATGAGAGTAATGTTTGTAACGAAGTGATAGTTACCATACCAACGATAGGTGCATCTTTGCTAGTAACTTTTTTGAAGAATGCTGGGAAATAACCTTCTTCTGCTGAAGATTTGAATACTTGAGCAATAGTGAACTGCCAACCTAATAATGAGCCGAAACAAGACATCACCATTAAACCCATGATGACTTTACCGATTGTTTCATCAAACATATGAGCAAAGGCTAAACCGAACGGTGCGGTTGAATTAGCAAGTTCAAGATTAGGAACAATACCTGCGATAACGTTAGTAGAAACGATATAAATTACCGCAGCCCCTAAAGTACCACCAAGTACCGCAATTGGTACGTTCTTCTCTGGATTTTCAACCGCATCAGAGTTCGCACAAGCAGACTCTAACCCTAAGAATGCCCATAATGTCATTGAAATAGATACACCGATCGCTTCAAAAGTAGGTACATTGTGTGGGTTCCAAGAATTTACATACATTGTACCATCAAACCATTTCCAACCGATGATTGAAATACCCACCACAGGAATAATTACACCCCAAATGGTGAATGAACTGATGTTACCCGTAATTCTTGCGCCACCGAAGTTAAGAATGGTAGCAAGCCAAAGAGTGAAGATTGTCCATAATGCGATAGAAAGTGGAGAAAGAGTTGCACCGAGGAACTCTGAACCATAACCTACAGCAGAAATCGCAATCGCAGTATTCGCAATAACTAACGACACACCATAAGTATAGTTCGCCATAAAGTTACCTGCTTTACCGAAAGAGTATTCAGCATAGCCACCCATACCACCGGATTTTCTACTAAACATACCGCATTGTGCGAATGCATAAGCTAAGGCTGTTGAACCAACTGCGGTTACAAGCCAAGAAACGATAGAAATAGTCCCAATTTCGGCTAATTTGGTCGGTAACATAATGATACCTGAACCCATCATATTAACCATGGTCAGAATGGTGAGTTGAACCACACCAATTTTATTACTTTTAGCACTCATAATTTATACTCCTTAAAGTACGGTCAAAAAATCAGATGTTTTTAACCGCACTTTTTTTGTTTGTGCTGAGAGGGTTATGAGGGAAAACCTCATAACCACACTTTATTAATAGTCAGTTAAAACATAGCCATATGCACGAGTACGTCCATCAGGGTCTTTTTGTAAGTAAACCCCTTGGATTTCAGGTGCGAAACCAGGTAATGTGTTGATACCTTCTTCTAATGCGAGGAAGTATTTTTGTGCAGTCGGACTCCATCTTTCCCCCGGAACCACACATAACACACCTGGAGGATAAGGTAATGCACCTTCCGCAGCTACGCGACCAACAATGTCAGTTAATGCAACAAGTTCAACTTTGTTACGAACGAATTCAATATTCGCATCGTGTGGATTTAATGCATATTCCGGTAATGTTGCTTTGCGGAATAGGTCTTTTTGAAGTTGTTTTACATTGCGGCTTACATAAAGGTCATGCATTTCTTGGCATAATTGACGGATTGTGTAACCTTTGTAGCGGTCTTCGTTGTTTTTGTACACAGTTGGCAATACATCTTTTAATAAAGAGTTTTGTTTAATGTGTTTTTCGAACAAGGCGATTTGAGCGACCAATGTTTGCATTTTGGTAAGAGTTTCTGCCGGAGTGAGCAAGAATAAGATAGAGTTCAAGTCACATTTTTCCGGAATAATACCGTTTTCACGTAAGTAGTTTGCAAGAATGGTTGCTGGAATACCGAAGTCTTCATATTCACCATTTTCTAAGCTGATACCTGGAGTGGTAAGTAAGAATTTACATGGGTCAACGAAGTATTGTTCATCCGCATAGCCTTCAAATTTATGCCATGTATCAGTTGGGTGGAATTTGAAGAATTCGAGGTTGGTTGCGATTTCTTCTGTGTCATAATCTTGCCATTTTTTACCTTTCACTGTTGTAGGGATGAATGGACGGATTAAATCACAGTGATTCAATACTAATTTACGTGCTTCGATACCCACTTTCACACATTCATGCCATAAGCGAAGACCGGCTTCACTACCTTGGATTTTCGCGTTCACATCTAATGTTGCAAACAATGGATAGAACGGACTGGTTGAAGCATGTAACATGAAGGCGTTATTGAAACGTTTATGGTTTACATAACGATCTTGACCTTTGATATGTTTATCTTTTTTATGGATTTGTGAAGCTTGTGAGAAACCAGCTTGTTGTTTGTGAACAGATTGTGTCACTAAAATACCAGGGTCATTTTCATTTAATTCAAGCAATAATGGAGAGCAATCTTTCATCATTGGAATGAACTGTTCATAACCTACCCATGCAGAGTCGAATAAGATGTAATCACAAAGGTGACCGATTTTATCCACAACTTGGCGTGCGTTATAAATCGTACCGTCATAAGTACCTAATTGGATAACTGCTAAACGGAATGGACGTTTTTGGTTTAATTTTTCAGGTGCCACTTCTTTGATTAATGATTTTAAGTAATCTTCTTCAAAACAGTGACTATCAATACCACCGATGAAACCAAATGGGTTACGTGCAGTTTCCAAGTAAATTGGCGTTGCACCTGCTTGAATTAACGCACCGTGGTGGTTTGATTTGTGGTTGTTACGGTCAAATAACACTAAATCACCTGGAGAAAGTACTGCGTTTAATGCTACTTTGTTTGCAGATGAGGTACCATTTAATACGAAGTAAGTTTTATCTGCATTAAATACTTGAGCGGCATATTTTTGTGCATCACAAGCTGCACCTTCATGAATTAACAAGTCACCTAATTTTACGTCCGCATTACAAATATCAGAACGGAAAATATTTTCACCAAAGAAATCGTAAAGGAAACGACCTGCTGGGTGTTTACGGTAGTATTGACCACCTTGATGTCCTGGACAGTCAAAAGCGATATTACCCATTTCCACATATTCACTTAACATTTTGAAGAATGGAGGTAACATTTTTTCTTCATAAAGTTTCGCTGCAGTTTCGATTTGACGGCTATAAAGTTTGATGTCATAACCGTTTAAATCTTGGATATGATAAATAGAATCATAGAATTTTGGATCCACTTGTTGTTCTTCTGTTTGAACAACGAATACTGGAACGCCGAATTTTGTTGCTTGAATTCGACCGAGGTATTCTCCTACATCACCTGAACTTAATACGATAGCCGCAACATCTGTAAAGTCTGTTTTGGCAATCTCAACTAATTCTCTATTTGTAGAGAAATATTGTTCAACTTTTGGACTATATGCAATTTTTAAGTTTGGCATAATAAACTCCTTTATTTATTTTTGACGTAAAGTTACCCTGCATTATTAATTTTAATAACGCAATAGATTTATTTAGAATAAAACAACCCTCTCTAGATTTTAATAACAAAAACTAAAGTAAGAATTTATTTATTTTAAATTAAATAAGATTAAGTTAATTTCACAAAATATTTTTTACCTGTCCTAGACAATGTAAAAATATTCAGAAATTAATCTGTGGAGACTCTCTAAACAGAGAGAACAACTCTGTTTAGAGAGCCGTGTTGGATGGTTTATTTTGAGAAGCAAATACTGAATATGAGAAGCAAGAGCGATGCGATGGCATCATAATATGGCGTGTACGACGGATGTGCGCCATCAAAGAACGACCTTTTATCGGATTAAACCGTAAAAGTCTCAATACTTTCGTATGGACGTATCTGTGTATATATGTACGAAGTAGCATAGAAAAAGTCCCTCTTTCTATCTAAACTAACCTTTGTTGGGTACATTCTCTGCTTGTGTAAATATTATGTCAATAATATTTTTCAAAAAACGTGATCATTATCAAAAAATAAATTTAAATTTTACATAAAAATAAAACTACAAAAGTATGGAAATATTTTATCCTTAAAATGAGATGATGAATAAATATACCAGTTTATCTAGCTCCTTCCTAAGTTAAACTCGCAACCATGACTGCTTTAATCGTATGCATACGATTTTCTGCTTGTTCGAATGCAATATTCATCGGCGATTCAAACACCTCTTCAGTCACTTCAATGCCATTTGCTAATTCAGGATACTTTTCAGCAATTTGGCAACCCACTTTCGTTTCACTATTATGGAATGCAGGTAAACAGTGCATGAATTTTACTTTTGGATTACCCGTACGCTTCATGAGTTCAGGCGTTACTTGATAAGGAAGCAATAACTTAATGCGTTCTGCCCAAGCGTCTAATGGTTCGCCCATTGAAACCCAAACATCAGTATGCACAAAATCGGCACCTTTTACTGCTTTATCAATATCTTCAGTTACGGTAAGGCATGCACCACTTTCTTTAGCAAAACCTTCACACATCTCAACAAAACCGGCTTCTGGTAATAAAGCTTTGGGACCGCAAATACGCACATCCATCCCTAGTTTTGATCCAATTAGTAAAAGAGAATTCCCCATGTTATTACGTGCATCACCAATATACACATAACTAATTTGACGAAGTGGCTTGTCACAATGTTCAATCATCGTAAGAACATCCGCGAGCATTTGTGTAGGATGAAACTCATCCGTTAAACCATTAAACACCGGCACACCTGCATAATCCGCAAGTTCTTGCACGGTACTTTGTTTAAAGCCCCGATATTCAATCGCATCATACATTCTCCCAAGAACTCGAGCTGTATCCTTCATGCTTTCTTTATGTCCAATCTGAGAGGAGTTTGGATCAATGTAAGTCACTCTAGCACCTTGATCATAAGCAGCGACTTCAAAAGCACAACGAGTACGAGTTGAGGTTTTTTCAAAAATAAGTGCAATATTTTTACCTTTAAGTTGTTGCTGCTCTGTTCCTGCATATTTAGCACGTTTCAAATCACGTGATAAATCTAACAAATAATTAATTTCGCGTTCTGAATGATGAACAAGACTCAATAAGTGTCTATTTTTAAGATTAAAAGCCATAGCGCTCTCCTTATCGGATGCCATCAATAAATGCGGGCTACCTTACTGTGAATAACTTAATTTTTAGCGGATTGGATGTTCTATTTTTGTCCCAAACGTGAAGTTTTGCAACCAAATTCAATCCCTTATTTTGTGATGCATATCACACTTCATTTCATAACTTTATATTGCGCTTTCTTTATATATAAAAGAGCTTTAAAATCTTGCCGATTCTTACATAACAGGAGCTCATATGATCAACAGAAGAGATTTCATCCAACTTGGCGCAAGCAGTATTTTAGCGTTAAGTACTAGCCGTTTTGCTTTTGCGAAAAGCGATACACAAGTCGATTTACGTATTGTAGCAACGACCGATATTCACAGTTTTTTAACTGACTTCGATTACTACAAAGATGCACCTACTGAGAAATTCGGTTTTACCCGTGCAGCAAGCTTGATTCGTCAAGCACGTCAAGAGGTGAAAAACAGCGTTTTAGTTGATAACGGTGACTTAATTCAAGGTAACCCAATTGCTGACTATCAAGCAGCTAAAGGTTATAAAGAAGGCAAATCAAACCCAGCCGTAGATTGTTTAAATGCAATGCACTATGAAGTAGGGACATTAGGTAACCACGAGTTTAACTATGGCTTAGATTATTTAGCCGATGCGATTAAACAAGCGAAATTCCCTATCATCAATGCTAACGTAGTAAAAGTTGGTACTGAGGAGCCATATTTCACGCCTTATGTGATTCAAACCAAAGAAGTGGTGGATAGCCAAGGTAAAAAGCACAAACTAAACATCGGTTATATCGGTTTTGTACCACCACAAATTATGGTGTGGGATAAAGCGAACTTACAAGGCAAAGTTGAAACTCGCGATATCGTGAAAACAGCACAAAAATATGTGCCAGAAATGAAACAAAAAGGCGCAGATATTATTGTGGCACTTGCACACACTGGCCCATCTGATGAGCCATATCAAGAAGGTGCAGAAAACTCTGCATTCTACCTTGCTGATGTACCACACATTGATGCGATTGTTTTCGGTCACTCTCACCGTTTATTCCCAAATAAAGAGTTCGCCAAATCACCAAATGCAGATATTGCTAAAGGTACCGTAAAAGGCGTACCTGAAAGTATGGCTGGCTACTGGGCAAATAACATCAGTGTAATCGACTTAACCCTTGCTCAACACAACGGCAAATGGTTAGTGGCTGATGGTAAAGCGGTACTTCGTCCAATTTACGATGCAGAAAACAAAAAAGCGACCACAGAAAGTGACGCAGAATTGACCGCACTTTTAAAACCTGTGCATGAAGCCACCCGTGAATTTGTGGCACAGCCAATCGGTAAAGCGACCGATAACATGTACAGCTACTTAGCGTTAGTGCAAGATGACCCAACTATTCAAATTGTGAACCAAGCGCAAAAAGCTTATGTTGAAAAAGTGGCACCAAGTGTTGCAGCAATGACTGGCTTACCAATTTTAAGTGCAGGCGCACCATTTAAAGCGGGTGGACGTAAAAATGACCCAACGGGCTATACTGAAGTTAACAAAGGTGAATTAACCTTCCGTAACGCAGCAGATTTATACCTCTATCCAAATACCTTAGTTGTGGTGAAAGCAACCGGTGAAGAGCTGAAAGAATGGTTAGAATGTAGCGCGGGTATGTTTAAACAAATCGACCCTACAAGCGACAAACCACAATCGTTACTTGATTGGGAAGGTTTCCGTACCTATAACTATGATGTGATTGACGGCGTAAATTATGAATTCGACCTGACTCAACCACCACGTTATGACGGCGAATGCAAATTGATTAACCCGAACTCACACCGCGTGGTGAATTTAACTTACCAAGGTAAACCGGTTGATCCAAAAGCAGAATTCTTAATTGCGACTAACAACTATCGTGCTTACGGTAATAACTTCCCTGGCACTGGCGATGCACACATTGTTTACGCTTCTCCTGATGAAAACCGCCAAATCCTTGCGGATTACATCAAAGCAGAAAGTGAAAAACATGGCCATGTAAACCCAAGTGCGGATAAAAACTGGCGTTTTGCACCGATTAAAGGTAACGATAAATTAGATGTGCGTTTTGAAACCTCGCCAAGCGAACAGGCTGCAAAATTCATTCAAGATAATGCACAATATCCAATGAAGAAAGTCGGCACTGATGAAGTGGGATTTGCAGTATATCAAATCGATTTATCGAAATAACAAAAAAGGGCGTGCTCAGCACGCCCTACTTATTTCAAAGTGCGGTCAATTTTGACCTTATTTTTCTTCTTTTGGAAGTCTGATTAAGGAAAAGATCAAGCCGCCCCAAATCACTAGAAGCGCCACAATCATCATTGCAATTGCAATACCTGTCATTTTTATTCTCCTTTTTCTTCAAGATTGAGGCTCTCTTCATTTTTCCATTTTAAACGAGAAAGAATGAATGAAACGACCACTAGCGAAATTGCCATTCCCCAACCAAAGATATTGACAAACCAGCTTGGATAGCCTTCATAACCTTCTGTAAATACTTTCGCACCTTCACTGAATAACATAAAGGCGAGAATACCGGTGGTGATGACAATGCATAAACGCCATAGGAAGCCCACTTTAAATGAAGAACTTTGATTTAAGTGCTTGCCTAATAAGCCTAGTTTTTCATTTGCTACAATCACAATTAATGAAACAAATGCCACTGCAACAATACCAAAATAGTTCACAAATTTATCGAATACATCAAGCATTGGTAAACCGGTTGTAGTACCAAATAAAATGACTGACACCACCATCATTGGTAAACCAACAACAAAGGTCGCTTTTGCTCGACGTAAACGGAGTTTATCTTGAATCGCTGAAATGATTACTTCAATAACAGAGATAAATGAAGTTAATGCCGCAAAAGTTAATGAACCGAAGAATAATACCCCTAACACTTCACCGAATGGTGCTTTATTAATAATAGTTGGGAATGCAAAGAAGGCTAAACCAATACCACCTTTTGCCACTTCGCTCACCTCTACGCCTTGTGCGGTTGCGATGAAACCTAATGCCGCAAATACACCGATACCTGCAAGTACTTCAAAACTTGAGTTTGCAAAACCGACAACCAAGCCGCTACCTGTTAAATCAGAATCTTTCTTCAAGTACGATGCATACGTGATCATAATCCCGAAACAGATGGAAAGAGAGAAGAAGATTTGACCATAAGCTGCAATCCACACGCTTGGGTTAGACAGTTTTGACCAATCTGGTGTAAATAACGCATTCAAGCCTTTTTCTGCACCTGGTAAGAATAAAGAATAAACTACCAATGCCACAAACATTACGACTAAAACAGGCATTAAGATATCTGAAGATTTAGAAATCCCTTTTTGAATACCTAAAGAAAGCACGCCTAACGCCACTAACCATACAGCAATTAATGGACCTGTTACCATGCCGACAAACTCAAAACTCACACCATTGCTGATCTCACCCATTTTTAAAAATTCATGTAGGAAGAAATCAATCGGCTGATCACCCCATGCAGAATTAAGTGAGAAATAGGTATAGCTTGCCGCCCAACCTAATACCACTGCATAGTAAAGCCCGATAATAACATTGACCATCACCTGCCACCAACCAAACACCTCAAAGTGCGGGTTAAAACGACGATAAGAAAGCGGGGCACCACCACGATGGCGATGACCAATTGCGTAATCTAAGAAAAGCAATGGAATACCAGCGGTTAAAAGTGCAATAAGATAAGGGATAATAAATGCACCACCACCATTTTCATAAGTAGTATAAGGGAAACGCCAGATGTTTCCTAAGCCAACAGCGGATCCAATCGCCGCCATAATAAATGCCTTCCGACCAGAAAAGGTCTCACGCTTTGCGTTTGACTGCGTCATATTAAGTTCCTTTTGAATGAAGAAAGGTTTCAATATAGTGAATTCTAAAACCTAGTCAAGAATTTGATTTAAAGTGCGGTTAAAAATAATGAATTTTTTTTTAATATCACTGTCTAAAGGCGGAATTTAATCTCTATTAATAACCAAAAGGAAACATTTATGGATCTCAACAGCATTTTAAATCAAGTTTTAGATGTGGCTAAAAACTCTGCAAGCAAACTTGAAACAGGCAACCAAACTATCGACTCTCTCACCAAAGTAGGCGGTGGTGCAGCCTTAGGTGGTATTTTATCGATGATTTTAGGCCGTAGCGGTGGCGCAAGCTTAGCAAAATTAGGCTCACTTGCCGTTTTAGGTAACCTTGCTTACCAAGCTTACCAAAACTATCAAAAATCCCAACAAAACAGCCAACCAAACATCTCAGAAAATGCATTTGATGTACTAAATTCATCAAGCCATGTCGATGCAGGCGAATTAATTTTACGCACCATGATCGCCGCAGCGGCAGCAGACGGTGAAATTACTGAAGATGAAAAACAAACTATTGAAAACGAAGCAGGTAACAACCCTGAATTAGCACAATGGCTTGCACAAGAAATTCAAAATCCAATTTCTATCAACGAAATTGCTCGTCTTGTAGGCAACGATACTGCACTTGCAAGCAATGTATACTTAGCTGCTCGTTTAGTAAGTAAAGATTTATCTCGCAAAGAAATCATTTTCTTAGCAGACTTAGCAAAAGCGTTAGGCTTAGACGATGCGCTTATTGAACAATTAGAAAAACAAGCAGGCTTCTAATTTTGTGCGTAGAAAACATTACGTTTTCTGACCGCACTTCTTATCAAAAAACACGATAATCTTGGTTATCGTGTTTTTTTCATCTGTTTTTTCGCGAAAACCTAACCAAAGGTGAAAAATTCCGCTACAATGCTGAACTTCAATATTCATAAAATTATTTAATAATCATAAAAACGGGAAGCAACATGACAGGCGCACAACTCATTATCGAATGTTTAAAAGCGCACGGTGTAACCGATCTTTTCGGCTACCCAGGCGGGGCAATCATGCCAACCTATGATGCCATCTATGACTCAGGTCTTGACCATCTCCTTTGTCGTAACGAACAAGGTGCCGCAATAGCCGCAATTGGTTATGCACGCTCTACAGGCAAAGTAGGCGTATGTGTCGCAACGTCAGGCCCAGGTGCGACCAATTTAATTACAGGTTTAGGTGATGCCTTTGCTGATTCTGTGCCTCTCGTAGCATTTACTGGCCAAGTAGCAGCTCCCCTTATCGGAACCGATGCTTTCCAAGAAGCTGATGTTTTAGGTTTATCTCTTGCTTGCACCAAGCACAGCTACATTGTGCAATCCATCGAAGAACTCCCCGAAATTATTGCCTCTGCTTTCCAAATTGCACAAAGTGGCAGACCTGGTCCCATTCTCATTGATGTGCCTCGCAACATCCAAGTGAGCAATGTACCAGAACATATCAAACCTATTGTCAAACCAACCGTAAAACCAACCGCACTTTCAGAATTAAAATTAGCTGAAGCAAAAGCATTATTGGCGCAAGCGAAAAAACCGGTGCTTTATGTGGGCGGTGGTGTAGGCATGGCGAAAGCTACACAAGCGATCAAAAAATTCCTACAAATCACCCAAATGCCATCTGTTTCAACATTGAAAGGTTTAGGCTCAATTGACCCAACCGATCCCGTTTATATGGGCATGATTGGTATGCACGGCACAAGAGCTGCAAATGTTGCCGTACAAGAATGTGATTTATTGTTAGTATGCGGCGCGCGTTTTGATGACCGTGTAACGGGTAAATTAGATAGTTTTGCGCCACACGCGAAAGTGATCCATTGTGATATTGATGCAGCAGAAATCAATAAACTTCGTGTGGCAAATGTTGCCCTTCAGGGTGATTTAATTCAAGCCTTAGAGGCTTTAAGCATCCCACTTGCGATTGATGATTGGCGTGCACATATTCAAGCGCTGAAAGCCAAACTCGATTTCACTTACATCGACAATGCTGGTAACCGACCAATTGACCCTTGGTCATTACTCAACACGCTTTCACAGCGTAAACCTCAAAATGCGGTGATTTGTACCGATGTGGGCCAACACCAAATGTGGTCTGCGCAACATATGCGTCATTTCGCACCAGAAAACTATATTACCTCCGCGGGCTTCGGCACCATGGGATTTGGTTTACCTGCAGCGGTGGGCGCGAAAAAAGCCCGTCCTCATGATGAAGTGATTTTAGTGACAGGCGATGGCTCATTAATGATGAACATTCAAGAATTGGGTTCAATCAAACGCGGCAAATTACCCGTAAAAATTTTGCTGTTAGATAACCAACGCCTAGGTATGGTACGTCAATGGCAAGACCTTTTCTGGAACAAACGCCGTTCTGAAACCATTTTAGAAGATAACCCTGATTTCGTGATGTTAGCGAAAGCCTTTGATATTCCGGCTGAACGCATTGAGTGCGCTGATGATGTAGATGCGGCACTTAATCGTTTATTAAATAGTGAAACAGCCTATTTATTACAAGTATGTATTCCACCGGATGAATGTGTATGGCCACTTGTGCCACCGGGTGCATGTAACGCGGATATGGTAGAGGAGATGAACTAATGAATGAATATAAACTGGAACTCATCGCTCGCCATCGTCCTGAAGTACTAGAACGCATTTTACGCGTAGCACGCCACCGCGGGTTCACCGTTACAACGATGGAAATGACACTAATTGAAACCCAAGTGCGGTTAAAAATCACTGTAAAATCTGACCGCACTTTAGATCTATTAGTGAATCAGTTGGCGAAATTGCCAGATGTGCTGGAGATAAAATAATGAAAAATATACGTTTGTTATTGGAGTTACTTATTACTTTCGTACTATTTGGATGCACTTCATTACAAGATAAAGAACTATCTTCTCAAAAAGAAGTAATACACTCTTTCTTTATAGCAGAAGACAACATTTATGCTATAGGGCAACTTAATAGTTATCACTTTGCCGGTTCAAAATATAGTGAAACTGGAGATTTAATTCGTATCTTACGATCACCTTATGTAAAAAACATATCATCTGTGAAAATTCATTCTATCGCTAAAGATGTTGAAAAAAACAAAGTGAAAGCTACATTAACACTATATTTTAATGATAAAGAGCTTACCCAAAAGCAATCTAATGAGCTCTATGGACAAAATTATTACAATATGCAGGAGCATAATATATTTTTTAGAATGGAAGATGGTGAAATTGTTGATATTAAAAATAAAAATGAGATTTTAAAAAAAGCCAAATTGATTAAACCTTTGGAAACTAAGTACTTAGAATATCGTCAAGAAAAAAGATTCAGTGCTGAAGCAACAGAGGATAACATTACAGTAGCTGGACGAGCATCAGCGGCAATGATTATTTTTGTACCATTAGCAATTATCTCATTACCTTTTTATGCAATTCAGTCTTTATCTGGAAAATAAAAACAAACCCTAAAATTTACTCGGAGAGATTATTTATGCCAAAACTACGTTCAGCGACCAGTACACAAGGTCGTAATATGGCGGGCGCACGTGCCTTATGGCGTGCGACAGGAATGAAAGAAAATGACTTTGGTAAACCGATTATTGCGGTGGTGAACTCTTTCACCCAATTTGTGCCTGGGCATGTGCATTTAAAAGATATGGGACAGCTTGTTGCCGCAGAAATTGAAAAAGCAGGCGGTGTAGCAAAAGAATTTAACACCATTGCGGTGGATGATGGTATCGCAATGGGTCACGGCGGAATGCTTTATTCTTTACCAAGCCGTGATTTAATCGCAGATAGCGTGGAATATATGGTTAATGCGCACTGTGCTGATGCGATGGTGTGTATTTCCAACTGTGACAAAATCACCCCAGGAATGTTAATGGCAGCAATGCGTTTGAACATTCCAACAATTTTTGTCTCAGGCGGCCCAATGGAAGCGGGTAAAACCAAACTTTCTGATCAATTAATTCGCTTAGATTTGGTTGATGCGATGATTGAAGCGGCAGATCCGAATGTGTCAGATGAACGAATTGATGTCATTGAACGTAGCGCTTGCCCAACTTGTGGTTCTTGCTCAGGGATGTTTACCGCTAACTCAATGAACTGCTTAACTGAAGCGTTAGGTTTATCTTTACCTGGCAACGGTTCCATGTTAGCCACTCACGCAGACCGCAAAGAATTATTCTTAAAAGCAGGTCGTCAAATTGTTGAGCTTTGCAAACGTTATTACGAACAAGATGATGCAAGCGTATTGCCTCGTTCAATCGGTACTTTTGATGCCTTTGAAAATGCAATGAGCCTCGATATCGCAATGGGTGGTTCAAGTAATACCGTTTTACACTTATTAGCAGCTGCTCAAGAAGCGGGCGTAGATTTTAAAATGGAAGATATTGACCGTTTATCGCGCAAAGTACCTTGTTTAAGCAAAATTGCACCAAACACCAATAAATACCATATGGAAGACGTACACCGTGCAGGTGGTATTATGGGATTGTTGGGTGAATTAGATCGCGCAGGATTAATTCATAAAAATACACACACCGTGCTTGGAATGAGCATAGGAGAACAACTAGACCAATACGATATTATTCGCAATCAAGATGAAGAATTACATAAATTCTTCCGTGCAGGCCCTGCAGGCATCCGAACAACTCAAGCATTCTCACAAGATTGCCGTTGGGATACCGTCGATAATGATCGTGTAAACGGTTGTATTCGCAACAAAGAAAACGCAATTTCGCAAGAAGGTGGCTTAGCCGTATTATTCGGTAATCTCGCTGAAGACGGATGTATCGTTAAAACCGCCGGTGTAGATGAATCTATTTGGAAATTCACTGGCACTGCTATAGTATTTGAAAGCCAAGAAGATGCGGTTGCAGGCATTTTGGGTGGCAAAGTCAAAGAAGGGCATGTTGTTGTTATCCGTTACGAAGGCCCTAAAGGCGGACCAGGTATGCAAGAAATGTTATACCCAACCAGTTACTTAAAATCGATGGGCTTGGGCAAAAAATGTGCTTTATTAACGGATGGCCGTTTCTCTGGTGGTACATCAGGCTTGTCTATTGGACACGCTTCACCAGAAGCTGCTTCTGGCGGTGCAATTGGCTTAGTACGCGATGGCGATATGATCAACATTGATATTCCAAATCGTGCAATTAACTTAGAAATCAGTAATGAAGAACTCGCAGCACGCAGAACTGAACAAGATCAAAAAGGTTGGCAGCCTGCTAACCGTGAACGTGAAGTATCTTTCGCATTAAAAGTATTCGGTCACTTCGCCACCTCTGCGGACAAAGGTGCGGTACGCGATAAAACATTATTAAAATAATTTAATGGTTCCCCCTCCTTTATAAGAGGGGGATAAAACAAAGGAAAAACTAACCGCACTTCATCATCAAAACAAACACTATGAAAAACCTACTCACCAATCCTCAACCTTCTCAATCAGATTATATCAATGCCATTATTAAACTTGGTTCACGCGTATATGAAGCCGCACAAGTGACCCCTTTACAAAAAATGGGAAAACTTTCTGAACGACTGCACAATAATATCTGGATTAAACGAGAAGACCGTCAGCCAGTAAATAGTTTTAAACTACGCGGTGCTTACGCAATGATTTCTAGCCTTTCAGCAGAACAAAAAGCAGCAGGCGTAATAGCGGCATCTGCAGGTAACCATGCGCAAGGCGTGGCATTATCAGCGAAACAATTAGGCTTAAAAGCATTAATTGTTATGCCACAAAATACCCCGAGTATTAAAGTAGATGCAGTGCGTGGTTTTGGTGGAGAGGTGTTGTTGCACGGTGCTAATTTTGATGAAGCCAAAGCAAAAGCGATTGAGCTTTCAAAAGAAAAAAATATGACATTTATTCCACCATTCGATCATCCATTAGTGATCGCAGGACAAGGCACGTTAGCGATGGAAATGCTACAACAAGTGGCAGATTTGGATTATGTGTTTGTACAAGTCGGCGGTGGTGGTTTAGCTGCAGGCGTAGCAATTTTGCTTAAGCAATTTATACCAGAAATTAAAATCATCGGTGTCGAGTCCAAAGATTCAGCCTGTTTGAATGCTGCTTTAGAAAAAGGTGAACCTACAGATTTAGCACATGTTGGCTTATTCGCTGATGGTGTAGCGGTAAAACGTATTGGTGACGAAACATTTCGTTTATGTCAAAAATATTTAGACGGTATGGTGCTGGTAGACAGCGATGAAGTTTGCGCAGCAATGAAAGATTTATTCGAAAATGTGCGTGCGGTATCAGAGCCATCTGGTGCGTTAGGTTTAGCCGGTCTGAAAAAATACGTCAAACAGCATAATATTCAAGGCAAAAATATGGCAGCAATTTTATCCGGTGCCAATCTTAACTTTCATACATTACGTTATGTTTCAGAACGTTGCGAAATAGGTGAAAACCGTGAAGCTTTATTGGCGGTAACTATGCCGGAACAACCAGGTAGTTTCTTAAAATTTGCCCATGTTATTGGTAACCGTGCAGTAACAGAATTTAGTTATCGTTATGCAGATAATCAAAAGGCCTGTATTTTTGTTGGTGTGCGCACGGTCAATGAATCTGAAAAAGCGGAAATTATTGCTGAGTTAACGAAAAATGGCTTTGATGTAGAAGATATGTCTAATGATGATATCGCCAAAACTCACGTGCGTTATTTAATGGGTGGACGAGTTTCTAATCATCATGAACGACTTTATAGCTTTGAATTTCCAGAGCAAAAAGGCGCTTTACTTAAATTCTTAGAGATATTGGGTAAACGTTGGAATATTTCATTGTTCCATTACCGTGCACATGGAGCCGATTACGGTAATATTCTTGCGGCTTTCCAATTAGGCGAAAAAGATAACGAAGAATTTGAACAAGCTTTAGCAGAACTCGGCTATGTTTATGAAGATGTTAGTGAAAGTAAAGCGTATCGATATTTCTTACGATAGAAAAACAAAAAGAGCGGTCAAAATAACCGCTCTTTTTTATTATCATTATCTTATCGTTTTGATTTAACGAGTTTTTCAGTAAGTTCGTAAGCACGAAGTTTCGCTAACTCTTTAGAAAGTTTAGCTACAAGTAAATCATGATCTACATCAACTGCGTGATTCACTATATTTTCTTCCGCCTTACGTTTCGCTTCACGAATACGATCTGCATCTAACTCGCTACCGCGAATTGCAACATCGGCAAGTACCGTTACTACTTTAGGTTGAACTTCTAAGAAGCCGCCCGAAACATAGATAACTTCTTCATTGCCATCTTCAAGGGTGAATTTAACAATCCCTGGCTTAATCGCCGTCATCAAAGGAGTGTGGTTTGGTAAAATACCAAGTTCACCTTCCACACCTGTTGCTTGGATTTGTTTCACAGCACCTTCAAAGATTTTTCGCTCTGCGCTGACTATTATTAGGTTAAATGTCGCCATTTTTGTTCTCCTTCAAATGACTTGAAGTGATTACATATTTTTGGCTTTTTCTAGCGCTTCGTCGATTGTACCGACCATGTAGAACGCTTGTTCTGGAATATGATCGTATTCGCCGTTTAAAATACCTTTAAAGCCGCGGATAGTTTCTTTTAAAGAAACGTATTTACCTGGAGTACCGTTGAATACCTCAGCAACGAAGAATGGTTGTGATAAGAAACGTTCAATTTTACGTGCACGTGCTACCACAAGTTTGTCATCTTCAGATAACTCGTCCATACCAAGAATTGCGATAATATCTTTCAATTCTTTATAACGTTGTAAGATACCTTGTACGCCACGCGCTACATCATAGTGCTCTTGGCCAACAACGAGTGGGTCTAATTGGCGTGAAGTTGAATCTAATGGGTCAACCGCAGGATAAATACCTAAAGACGCAATTTGACGACTTAATACAACTGTTGAGTCTAAGTGCGCGAAGGTTGTTGCCGGAGATGGGTCAGTTAAGTCATCCGCAGGTACGTATACCGCTTGTACAGAGGTGATAGAACCTGTTTTGGTTGAAGTGATACGTTCTTGTAACACACCCATTTCCTCTGCTAATGTCGGTTGGTAACCTACCGCAGATGGCATACGACCTAATAACGCAGATACTTCAGTACCAGCAAGGGTATAACGATAGATATTATCCACAAAGAATAATACATCACGACCTTCATCACGGAATTTTTCAGCCATAGTTAAACCGGTTAACGCAACACGTAAACGGTTACCTGGTGGCTCATTCATTTGTCCGTAAACCAATGATACTTTATCTAATACGTTAGAATCTTTCATCTCATGATAGAAGTCGTTACCTTCACGAGTACGCTCACCTACACCCGCAAATACAGAGTAACCTGAGTGCTCGATCGCGATATTACGGATTAATTCCATCATGTTAACAGTTTTACCTACACCCGCACCACCGAATAGACCCACTTTACCACCTTTTGCGAATGGACAAATTAAGTCGATAACTTTGATACCAGTTTCTAATAATTCCGTACTATTAGATTGTTCTTCGTAGCTTGGTGCTGGACGATGGATAGCCCAATTTTCTTCCGCGCCAATTTCACCTTGCTCATCGATTGGTTCACCTAATACGTTCATAATACGACCTAGCGTTTTAGTCCCTACTGGAACTTGAATCGGGTTACCCGTATTTTCTACTTTTAAGCCACGTTTTAAGCCGTCAGATGTACCTAATGCGATACAGCGAACTACACCGCCACCTAATTGTTGTTGAACTTCAAGGGTTAAACCTGATTCAACTTTTAATGCATCGTAAACTTTTGGTACTGCATCTTGTGGGAATTCAACGTCAATCACCGCACCGATGATTTGTACAATTTTTCCTGCTGACATTACCGTTCCTCTTTCATTAAATCGCTGCCGCGCCGGCGACGATTTCGTTTAATTCATTTGTAATACTTGCTTGACGGGCTTTATTGTAAACTAATCGCAAGTCATTGATTAAATTACCTGCATTATCAGTTGCCGCTTTCATTGCTACCATTCTAGCAGCTTGCTCGGAAGCAAGGTTATCTACCACAGATTGATACACTTGTGATTCCAAATAACGAGTAAGCAAACTGTCTAATAAGACTTTTGGCTCTGGCTCGTAAAGGTAATCCCAGGTACTTTGTCTTTTCTCTAAATTATCGGTTTCTAATGCCGGTAATGGGATTAATTGTTGATAAACAGGTTTTTGCGCCATTGTATTAACGAATTTATTGTAGGCAATATAAACTGCATCTACTTCTCCGTCTTTATAGCTACCAAACATACCGTTTGCAACACCAATTAAGTCTTCCATTGTCGGATTATCACCCAAACCGGAAAGTTGTGCACGAATAGGTAATCCTAATGAGCGGAAAAAGCTGATACCTTTTGAGCCAATTAAGCCCAATTCAACAGTAACACCTTTATCTTTCCATTGTTTGATTTCTGTCATCACAGTTTTAAACAAGTTAATGTTCAAACCGCCACACATTCCGCGGTCAGTCGAGACCACTAAGATCCCGACTCTTTTTACTTCGCGTTGAATTAAAAATGGGTGTTTGTAACCAACAGTTGCTTTAGAGACGTGGCTGATAACATTTCGTATTGTTTCAGAATACGGACGAGAAGCAGCCATACGATCTTGCGTTTTACGCATTTTCGAGGTTGCCACCATTTCCATTGCCTTAGTAATTTTTTGTGTACTTTGTACACTGGCAATTTTGGTTTTTATCTCTTTTGCACCTGCCATCTTATTTCTCCGTTACTTTTACCACGCGCTGTTGGCTTTAAAGTTATCCAAAATCGCTTTCAATGATGCTTTAACTTCATCATTGTAGTTACCGGTTTTGGTCAATTCAGCCATAAACTCGCTGTGGTTACGGCGAGCATAATCTAAAAGTGCGGCTTCAAAACTTGCAATTTTTTGCAATTCCACATCTTCTAAATAGCCAAACTCAACCGCGAAAAGCAACACAGATTGGTCTGCTACGCTAAGCGGTACATATTGTTTTTGTTTCAATAATTCAGTGACTTTTTCACCGTGAGAAAGTTGTTTGCGTGTAGCATCATCAAGGTCAGATGCAAACTGAGCAAACGCCGCTAATTCACGATACTGAGCTAATGCGGTACGGATACCACCAGCTAATTTTTTCACTACTTTAGTTTGTGCAGAACCACCCACACGAGATACCGAAATACCAGGGTTTACCGCTGGACGAATACCAGAGTTAAACAAGTTAGATTCTAAGAAAATCTGACCATCGGTAATCGAAATTACGTTGGTTGGAACGAATGCAGAAACGTCACCCGCTTGAGTTTCAATGATAGGAAGAGCGGTTAAAGAACCTGTTTTTCCTTTTACTGCACCTTGAGTAAATTTTTCTACGTATTCTTCATTTACACGTGCTGCACGTTCAAGTAAACGTGAGTGTAGATAGAATACGTCACCTGGATATGCTTCACGACCTGGTGGACGACGTAATAATAATGAAATTTGACGATAAGCAACGGCTTGTTTTGATAAGTCATCGTAAACGATTAACGCATCTTCACCGCGATCACGGAAATATTCACCCATTGCACAACCAGCATAAGGTGCTAAATATTGTAAGGCAGCTGATTCAGATGCAGATGCCGCAACAACGATAGTGTTTTCAAGTGCACCGTGCTCTTCTAATTTACGCACTACGTTTGCAATAGTCGAAGCTTTTTGACCGATCGCTACATAGATACATTTAATACCTGAATCACGTTGGTTAATGATAGCGTCGATTGCTAATGCTGTTTTACCAGTTTGACGGTCACCGATGATTAACTCACGTTGACCACGACCGATTGGAACCATGGAGTCAACCGCTTTATAACCGGTTTGTACAGGCTGATCAACAGATTTACGATCGATAACACCTGGTGCAATCACTTCAACAGGAGAGAAACCATCGTTTTCAATTTCACCTTTACCATCGATTGGTTGACCAAGTGTATTTACCACACGACCTAATAAACCACGACCAACTGGTACTTCAAGAATACGGCCAGTACATTGTACTTCCATACCTTCAGCTAAATCTGCGTAAGGGCCCATTACTACCGCACCAACAGAATCACGTTCAAGGTTAAGTGCCATTGCGTAACGGTTGCCTGGTAAGGCGATCATTTCGCCTTGCATCACATCGCTTAAGCCATGAATACGAATAATCCCGTCACTTACAGAAACAATAGTCCCTGTATTACGGGCTTCGCTCACCACGTCAAATTGAGCGATGCGTTTTTTAATCAATTCACTAATTTCAGTTGAATTTAGTTGCATCTTGTATTCCTCTTATAATTGCAACTCATTTGCGAGACGAGCAAGTTGCCCACGGCTACTTCCGTCAATCACAAAGTCTTCAGTACGAATAACCACACCGGCAATCAGTGAGCTATCTACATTGCAATTTAATTTCACTTTGCGAGCTAATCTTTTTTCCATTGCAGCTGCAATTTTTTCGATTTGTGTTGCATTCAATGGTTGTGCAGAAATTACTTCAACTTCTGCAATAGCTTGATGTTCTTCCACATAATGTTTAAATTCTTCAAACACGGTAGGAATCGCACTCAAACGCTTATTTTCAGCCATTAACCGAATAAGATTTTGCCCATATTGATCCAATTGTTCGCCACAAATAGAAATTACTGTATCAGCTAATTTCTGTGCAGAAAGAGAACTACTTAAGTAAGCTTTTACCGTTTCATCTTCAGCTACGGCTGCAGCAAAACCTAACATATCAGTCCATTTTTCGACCGCACTTTGTTCAATGGCAAAGTCGAATGCAGCTTTTGCATAAGGGCGAGCTATTGTAGTTAATTCTGACATAAGCTAAGCCTCTTATAACTCTGCAACTAATTTATCAATAATGTCATTGTTTGCCGCTTCATCAATAGAACGACCCACAATTTTCTCAGCACCAGCCACTGCCAATGAAGCCACTTTAACACGTAATTCTTCTTGAACACGTTTACGTTCTGCTTCTACTTCAGCATAACCTTGAGCAATAATTTTTGCTTTTAGTTCTTCGGCTTCTGCCTTCACTTCGTCTAATACTTCATTGCGACGTTTATTCGCAGCATCTAAAATGTCTTGAGCTTGTACTTTTGCAGCTGAAAGTTCTTGTTCAACAAGATTTTTCGTATCTGCTTGCTCTTTTTTAGCTGCTTCAGCTGACGCTAAAGCGTTCGCAATTTGACTTTGACGAGTTTCAATCGCATTAATAATTGGTGGCCAAACAAATTTCACACAAAACCATACAAAAATAATAAAGGCGATGGTTTGACCAATTAATGTTGCATTAATATTCACAACATACCTCCTTCGTTAATTAGGAAATTTGTTGTTTATTAACCTAATAATGCAGCAAATGGATTTGCGAATGCGAAATATAAACCGATACCTACCGCGATCATCGCAATCGCATCAAGAAGGCCTGCAACAATAAACATCTTAGTAAGTAGTGAATTAGCTAATTCAGGCTGACGAGCGGCAGACTCAAGATATTTACCGCCAAGAAGACCAAAGCCAATTGCAGTACCTAACGCAGCAAAAGCAAGCATAATCGCAGAAGCAATGATTGTTGCACTAATTACAGTTTCCATAAATTTTCTCCGTTGTTGAGAGTTGAGTTGTTAAATAAAAAATAAAAATTAATGTTCCGCTTTATTATATGCAATACTCAGGTAAACCACAGTAAGCATCATAAAGACGAAGGCTTGTAATGCGATAACCAAAATATGGAAAATCGCCCACACCAACTGCAATGGCACACCCAGTGCAGCCACAAACGCATTGGCTGAATACATCACGGCAATCAAAATAAAGATCAGCTCACCAGCATACATATTTCCGAATAAACGAAGTGCTAATGAAACAGGCTTTGAGATCAACGTCACGGATTCAAGAAGAAGATTAACAGGGATAAATGCCCAATGATTGAAAGGGTGTAAAGTGTATTCTTTTGCAAGACCTTTAATACCCTTAGATTTAATCGTATAAAAAAGGATCAACACAAATACTGAAATCGACATTGCAAATGTCATATTCATATCCGTAGTCGGCACAGCTCGTACAGGAATATGATGTTTACCTGTAATAATAGCAAACAACTGGGGAATATAATCCACAGGTACCAAATCAATAGTATTCATAATCATCACCCATACGAAAATGGTTAAAGCCAACGGCGCTATCACATCTCGTTTACCGTGATAATTTTCTTTTACTACACCATCAATCCATTCTACAGCCATTTCAACAGCACATTGTAGTTTACTCGGTACACCTGCTGTTGCTTTTTTAGCCACTTTACAAAAAATAGCTAAGAAAAGGAAACCACACAACACAGAGAAGAAAAACGTATCAAGATTAAACGTCCAAAAACCTTCACCTGCTGTAAGATAAGTTAAATGGTGTTGGATATATTCAATTGAAGTTTGTCCAGACATAATCGATCCTTTGTTCTGAAGAATAACCCAAAGTTAAATTTTATTGAGAATAAGTGGAATAATATTATTCAGCACTAATGCCAATAAAAAACCAACAAAAAACGCAATAAAATTGATAACGAATAACCATTTGATGGCAATAATGATAAAAACCATCGTTAAAATAAACTTTATTGCTTCAGCACGATAAAGTGCGGTCAGTTTTGTTGAAAAATTTTGTTTTCTGTAAAAAATGATAAATATGAATGTACAAAAAGGCAAAAAGGCACTTAAAAAACCGTAGCTAAAATCTACCGCACTTTGGCGTTGCCAAATTGCAAGGAATAACCCCAAAACAACAAGACAAACCGATTCAATGATTATCGCCTTTTGATATCGATTTTTAACCTGTGTTAAAACCTTAGACATTATCTTATTTTTTAAAATACAAAAACTGTCTAATTATACCCGTGCTACAAAGAGTTTCAACTTTTAAACCACTAAAAAATGTTAAATAAATCACAATCTTAAAAAATAATTAACAAAATTGCCGTAAAAAAAGTGTGTTTTATCGTAAAACGATTAAATGTCGCTCACCTACAAGTTCAGGGACATTCAAAGTAATCACGTCTTTTACTTCGAATTTTTTGTCTAATTCTTGAACTTCATCTTCGTGATAAATGCCTTTCAAAGCATAAAAATACCCATTTTCTTTTGGCAAATGATGACACCAATCTGTCATATCTTTTAACGAAGCAAATGCTCGACTTAATACACCGTCGAATTTTTGTTCAGGTTGGTATTCCTCAACACGGCTAAGAACAGGTTCTACATTTGTTAGTCCTAACTCACGTACTGCATTTCGAATGAAGCTAATACGCTTACCTAAACTATCTAACAAGACAAATTGCTTGGTAGGATTAATAATGGCCAAAGGCAGTCCTGGCAAGCCTGGACCCGTTCCTACATCTATAAAACGATCCCCTTGTAAATAAGGACTAACAACAATACTATCCAAGATATGTTTTACTAACATCTCTTGCGGATCACGCACAGAAGTTAAATTATAGGCCTTGTTCCATTTATTGAGTAATTGTACCAACTGAATCAGCTGATCTTTTTGCAGATCGGTTAATTGAATTTCTGCTTGAGCCAGTAAATTTTCGAGTTTTGCTTTCATTTTTCTATCTATCTTGTCTATTTTTCGTCATTCTACTTGAAAGTGCAGTTAAAATCCTTAGTGTTTTTATTTCAGCAAAAATTTAGCCTACTAATTACATCTTTTTAATTTGTAATATAAAAAAGTGCGATGAAAATTCACCGCACTTTTGCTTTCAATACCTGAGAAGTTTACTCCCCACGTTTCAGCATGCCTTGTTTTTTCAAATTCACCAGAATAATTGAAATAGCAGCAGGCGTTATACCTGAAATTCGGCTTGCTTGACCAATGGAAACTGGACGATGCTGTTCTAACTTCACTCGTACTTCATTAGATAAACCAGACACTTTGCTGTAATCAAAGTTAGCTGGAATTGCCGTATTTTCGTGGCGTTTTTGTTTTTCAATTTCTTCTTGTTGATGCTCAATATAGCCTTGATACTTAATGGCAATTTCCACTTGTTCTACGGCTTCTCTATCTTCCATTGCCGGTTTATATGGCGTTAAAGAAGTCAAAATATCGTAGGTCATTTCCGGACGGCGCAATAAATCTTCACCGCTGGCTTCACGCACAAGTGGGCTACCAAGCACTTTATTCGCTTCTTCTAAATATTCAGAACGCGGATGCAACCAAATGCTACGTAAGCGTTGGCGTTCTTGTTCTATATTTTCCATTTTTTGATTAAAGCGCGCCCAACGAGCCTCATCAATTAAACCTAATTCATGAGCAATCGGGGTTAAACGAATATCCGCATTATCTTCACGTAATAACAAACGGTATTCTGCACGAGAAGTAAATACGCGATATGGTTCTTTGGTACCAAGTGTGCAAAGGTCATCCACCAATACTCCTGTATAAGATTGATCGCGACGTGGATACCATGCCTCTTTCTCTTGTACGTAAAGGCCCGCATTAATCCCAGCCAACAAGCCTTGTGCCGCCGCTTCTTCATAACCCGTTGTACCGTTAATTTGACCCGCAAAAAATAAACCAGAAATAGCTTTAGTTTCTAATGTTGGTTTTAAATCGCGTGGATCAAAATAATCATATTCAATGGCATAACCTGGTTTAATGATGCGCGCTTTTTCCAAACCTTTCATGGAATTCACAATGCCCATTTGCACGTCAAACGGTAAACTGGTAGAGATCCCGTTTGGATAAACTTCATTACTGGTTAAGCCTTCTGGTTCCAAATAAATTTGATGTGAATTACGATCTGCAAAACGCATCACTTTATCTTCAATGGATGGACAATAACGTGGACCAATCCCTTCAATCACACCGGTATACATTGGACTGCGATCCAAGTTATTACGGATCACTTCATGGGTTTGTTCATTAGTGTGCGTGATATAACAAGGAATTTGTTGAGGGTGATCAGATACCGATCCCATAAAAGAAAACACGGGTAAAACAGCATCACCATGTTGTTTAGCCAATATATCAAAATTGATCGTACGCGCATCAATACGTGGTGGTGTACCTGTTTTAAGACGATCTACACGTAATCCTAGATCTCTTAATCGATGTGAAAGATTTACAGAAGCAGGATCACCAGCTCGGCCACCTTCATAATGTTCTAAACCAATATGGATCTTACCCGCTAAGAAAGTACCGGCAGTTAAAATAACTGATTTAGCACGGAATTTAAGCCCCATTTTGGTTTCTACACCACAAACGCGATCTTGCTCAATTAAAATATCGGTCACTTCTTGCTGGAAAATATCTAAATTTGGTTGATTTTCTAGTGCGATGCGTACCGCTTGACGATATAACACACGGTCAGCTTGAGCACGAGTTGCACGTACAGCAGGCCCTTTACTGCTGTTTAAAGTACGAAATTGAATACCGGCTTTATCCGCTGCGTGAGCCATAAGACCACCCATCGCATCAATTTCTCTTACTAAATGGCCTTTACCAATGCCGCCAATGGCTGGGTTACATGACATTTGTCCTAGGGTATCGACATTATGTGTCAATAGCAGGGTTTTTAATCCCATGCGTGCTGGTGCTAATGCCGCTTCTGTACCAGCATGACCGCCTCCAATGACGATCACATCATAATTTTCGGTGTAAAACATATCTCTCTCTTCGTCTTCAATTTGATCTTCGATCTAAAAATAGGCGCTATTCTACTGAAAATTACGTGTGCTTGAAAGCAAGAATTCAATCGGTGATAAGAGAAGATCGAGAGATAATAAAGATAAGATCTATTTATATATAAAGATCTTATTATTGTTACTATTAAGATCCTTTTACCTTGTGAATAAGATCCTTTTCCTTTTTTAAATGAAGAAGTTAGATCATTTTAGACTGTGTTGAAATGTCGTCAGTTTGGAGGTTTTTTCTTGTGGATAAACTTTGATTTTATCCACAGTTAAAACAATCATCATATTTACTCAGTGGAAAAAAACAAGTTTTTGACAGGTTTTATTAAAGTTATCCACAGGTAATTTTTTTAGATAATGGATAAAGAAAAAGCGATAAACTCAAATTATCGCTTTATTATGATTAAAGTGCATGAATAAATTGTGGTAACCAATCTTCAGCAAATTGCTCTTGATCATCAACATGTAAGACATCGATTTTTAAACTCTCGCAGATTTTGACCGCACTTTTTTCACTTAATTGTGTTTCGACTTTATTCACGGCATGACAGAATGTATCGTAATCTGAATTACCTAAGCCTACAACAGCAAAGCGGAGGGAAGAGAAATCTTTATCTGATGCCGAAATTTGTTCAAAGAGTGGTTTCAAATTATCAGGTAATTCACCTGCGCCATGTGTTGAAGTGATAATCAACCAAATATTTTCATCAATCACATCATCAAGTTCTGGTCCGTGGAAAAGTGCGGTAGAAAAATCTTGTGTTTTTAATACATCTTCTAAATGCTCCGCCACATATTCAGCGCCGCCTAACGTGCTACCTGAAATCACGCAAATATTCATATTGTTTCCTAATAAAAAAAGGCTTAGATTTTCTAAGCCTTTATAGTCATTATACGTTGTCGAATTTACCTAACAATGAACGAATGTGTTCTTGCCAGTTGCGGTGTTCATTTCTAAGCTGCTCGTTTTCATGTTGCAACGCTTCTACCGCTTGTTGAGATTGATTTTTTTGTTCTTTTAATTCTTCTACTTCAAGTTGAAGTAATTGAATGGTTTCTACTGCTTGTCTAATTTTTTCTTCAAGCTGATCTAAAATTTCTAAAGACATAGTGATTTCCTTTTTTAAAATAAGTCCGAAACTGCTTTATTCTACCCACTTAATCCCATTTTTAAAAGCCTCTTGTCAAAAATTATTATGCAAACGTTTGCTTAGTGATAAAATAACGAGACTTTTTGCATTGGGAGAGAAAAATGAATCGTGCATTAGCTATTGAATTTTCAAGAGTAACCGAAGCAGCTGCATTAGCGGCTTATACTTGGCTTGGACGTGGTGATAAAAATGCGGCAGATGAGGCGGCAGTCAAAGCCATGCGTTATATGTTGAATTTAATCCATATGGACGGTGAAATTGTGATTGGAGAAGGGGAAATTGACGAAGCACCAATGCTTTATATTGGCGAAAAAGTAGGGTCAGGTAATGGTGAACTCGTTTCTATTGCGGTTGATCCGATTGATGGCACACGAATGACAGCAATGGGCCAATCAAATGCCATTTCAGTGTTGGCTGCTGGTGGTAAACGTACTTTTTTAAAAGCACCTGATATGTATATGGAAAAATTGGTTGTTGGTCCTGAAGTGAAAGGTATGATTGATTTAAGTTTACCGATTGAGCAAAATTTTCGCCGTGTAGCTTCTCGTTTAGGTAAATCCTTATCGGATTTAACCGTGATGGTACTTGCTAAACCGCGCCATGATGAAGTGATCAAGCAAATGCATAATCTAGGTATTCGCGTAATGGCCATTCCAGATGGTGATGTTGCCGCTTCGGTTTTATGTTGTTTACCAGATGCTGAAGTGGATATGGTTTATGGCATTGGTGGTGCACCTGAAGGTGTGGCAGCTGCCGCTGCAATTCGTGCATTAGGTGGGGATATGCAAGCTCGTCTTATTCCACGTAATGAAGTGAAAGGCGATACAGAAGAAAACCGTAAAATTGCCGCTGAAGAAGTTCAACGTTGTAAAGCCTTAGGTGTGAAGGTCAATGAAATCTTAAAATTAGAAGATTTAGTACGTGATGATAATCTTGTTTTTGCTGCAACGGGAATTACGCACGGTGAATTGCTCAAAGGGATTTCTCGTCGTGGCAACTTAGCAACTACAGAAACCCTATTAATCCGTGGTAAATCACGCACCATTCGTAAAATCCAATCCATCCATTATCTCGATAGAAAAGATTCTGAAATCTATGAGATTTTAAGAAATTAGTGAAAATAAAAGAGCGGTCATAAAAAACAATGAATTTTTTGACCGCTCTTTTTATTTCTTATAGCATTTTCTTCAATTGATACAGATAAGCTAAGGCTTGTTTTGGACTTAACTCATCTGGATCAAGTTGCTCAATGGCTTCGCGTAAAGCATCCGGTTCGGCTTCAAAAGCCAATTCACCTTGATGTTGATTTAACGCCCTTAAATGTTGAATTTGTTGATCACCATTTTGTGCCGACAATTTTTCTAATTGATGCAATTTTTGCTTCGCCAGTTTAATGACAGATTGAGGCACACCAGCCAGTGCTGCAACAGCAAGGCCATAACTTTTACTTGCTGCACCGTCTTGAACCGCGTGCATAAAGGCGATGGTATTGTTATGTTCTAATGCATCTAAATGAATATTAGCAATGCCTTCAATTTGTTCTGGCAGCGCAGTGAGTTCAAAATAATGAGTCGCAAATAATGTAAGTGAACGAGTTTTCTTCGCCAACCATTCAGCACAAGCCCAAGCTAAAGAAAGCCCATCATAAGTAGACGTCCCTCGTCCAATTTCATCAATCAGAACTAAACTTTGTGAAGTGGCTTGATGAAGAATATTCGCCATTTCTGTCATTTCTACCATAAATGTAGAACGACCCGAGGCTAAATCATCAGAGGCGCCAATTCGAGTAAAAATACGATCAATTTGCCCAATAACCGCACTATCAGCCGGCACAAAACTGCCTATATAAGCCATCAATGTGATTAAAGCTGTTTGACGCATATAGGTACTTTTACCGCCCATATTTGGGCCAGTAATAATCAGTAAATGACGTTGCTGATTGAGATTAACAGGGTTGGCAATAAAGGGGTCTTTTAAGACTTGTTCCACCACAGGATGGCGACCATTTTCAATTTTTACGCCAATTTCATCGCTAAATTGTGGTGCAACATAATTTAAGGTTTCTGCTCGCTCTGCTAAGTTAACTAACACATCCAATTCAGACAATGCTAAGCTGGCTAATTGTAATTGACCTAAATGTGGCAATAATAAATCAAACAATTCATCATAAAGTTGCTTTTCTAAAGCAAGCGCTGCCCCTTTTGATTTTAAAACCTTATCTTCGTATTCTTTTAATTCAGGAATAATATAGCGCTCGGCATTTTTTAATGTTTGACGGCGAACATAATGAATAGGTGCTTTATGGGCTTGTCCTTGGCTAATTTGAATGTAATAACCATGCACCGCATTAAAGCCAATTTTTAAGGTATCAATACCCGTGCTTTCTCGTTCGCGTTGTTCTAAATTTTCTAAATATTGCGTTGCGCCAGCGGAAAGGGTTCGCCATTCATCTAATTCTGCATTATAGCCTTCAGCAATAACGCCACCATCGCGAATTAATAATGGAGGAGTTTCAATAATTGCTTTTTGAAGTAGCTCGATTTGCGCGGAAAAATCATCAATTTGTGCAGAAAGTGCGGTCAAATTTGACGATATTTTTGTATGAATCAGTGATTTTATCGGTTCAATTTGTTCTAATGCAGTTCGTAAACGTGTGAGATCACGAGGACGAGCAGAACGCAGTGCTACACGAGCAAGAATCCGTTCCATATCCCCCACTTGTTGCAAATAAGGCTGCAATTCGTGATATAAATCTTGCTCAATAATTTCACCAATAGTTTTTTGGCGTTTTAATAGAATGTCTGTTTGACGGATTGGCTGATGAATCCAACGTTTTAACAAACGGCTACCCATTGGGGTAACACATTTATCTAATACCGAAGCAAGTGTATTTTCTGTGCCACCTGCAAGATTTTGAGTGAGTTCTAAATTTCGGCGTGTTTCGGCATCTAATTGAATATTATCGTTATTTTGAATAACACTAATGCTTTGAATGTGTGGCAGAGAAGCACGTTGAGTTTCTTTTGCATATTGCAATAAACAGCCTGCTGCTGCCAAGCCAAGAGGTGATTTTTCCACACCAAATGCACGTAAATCTTTCGTACCAAATTGACGATTAAGTTCTGAAATGGCAGTGCTGAGTTCAAATTCCCAAATTGGGCGACGGCGTAGACCTTTATAATGTTTGATAATAGCCATTTCGGCAAAATCTTCACAATAAAGTAATTCTACGGGATTAATACGCTGTAATTCAGCTTGTAAGGCTTCTTTTGAATGAGGTTCACAAAGCTGGAAACGACCAGACGTCATATCTAATGTGGCTAGACCAAATTTTTCTTTTTCCTGATAAACGGCCACAATTAAGTTATCTTGGCGTTCTGGTAAAAGCGCTTCATCACTTACCGTACCTGGTGTCACAATTCGTACAATTTTGCGTTCAACTGGGCCTTTTGAGGTGGCGGGATCACCCACTTGCTCACAAATGGCTACAGGTTCACCTAATTGCACTAATTTTGCTAAATAACCTTCTACCGCATGATAAGGCACGCCCGCCATAGGAATTGGATTACCTGCTGATTGTCCACGTTTCGTTAAAGAAATATCTAACAACGCCGCCGCTTTTTTTGCATCATCATAAAAAAGCTCGTAAAAATCCCCCATTCGATAAAATAATAAAATATCAGGATTTTCTGCTTTTAACTTGAGATATTGCTGCATCATCGGCGTATGCTGCTCAAAATTATCTTGTAAATTCATGATGTTATCCAGTTTAAGTTTTTAACTTTTTGTCTAGCAAGTAGTGGTTTTACGATAGAAGTAATGTGTTATTTTAAGTTGATTTTAATTTTCTACATCCACACTCAGTACTTCATCTTCTGTTTTTAACAGCGTATAGACATCTTTTAGCATTTCATTATCAATGTTGTAGCATCGTACTTGCAAGCGAACTTCGCCGCTAGCTTGGTCTTTGACTGAGATATTTTCAATGCGGTAATCGTGTTTCAATAATAAATCTGTCACTTTACTGATGCCATTAGCAGAGCTCAGTTGAATGGCTAAACGAGTACGTTTTTTATAGGTTTTACGACGAACATAACGTTGCACAATCGGGCTGATACGGATAGCGATTAAAATCATTAAAGTGGCAATAATGGCATCAAAAATAAAGCCTGCACCTGTTGCCACACCGATAGCCGCCGCAGCCCAAATAATGGCTGCAGTGGTTAAGCCTGAAATAGCATCATTTTTCTTGTGTAAAATCACACCCGCACCTAAGAAACCAATACCACTGATTACTTGTGCGGCAAGTCGCATAGGGTCAGTTCGAATATTATCTGAAACTTGCGCGTAATGCTCTGCGGCTTGAATGGAGACAATAGTCAGTACACAAGTCGTCACCGCAATAATGGCACAGGTTTTGACCCCAACAGGTTTGTGTTTAAGTTCACGTTCTAAGCCAATAATACCGCCAAGTACAAGTGCGAGTAGCATTTTCCCTAGGATAAGTAAATAAGCCGTCTGTTCAAGAGCGGTCGAAAAAAGAAAAGAATTTTCCATGTTAATAATGAATATGAGTAAATAAAAAAACAGGCATTATTCTACCTGAAAAAAGGAGTTTAATGGGCAAATTTACAATCAATTTACCTTTAATTTATCGCCTTTCGGCTTGAAATTGAGTAAAATCTAGAGCTTTGAAAGATGATGATAGCTGAGAATAAATTTATGCAAAAATCAACGCCGAATATTGGCTTTGTAAGTTTAGGGTGTCCTAAAAATTTAGTGGATTCCGAACGTATTCTGACTGAATTACGTACTGACGGGTATAACATTGTGCCAAGTTATGAAAATGTAGACTTGGTCATTGTAAATACCTGTGGATTTATTGATAGTGCCGTGCAGGAATCCCTAGAAGCCATTGGAGAGGCGTTGGAAGAAAACGGACGTGTGATTGTGACGGGCTGCTTGGGTGCGAAAGAAGATCAAATTCGCCAAGTTCACCCGAAAGTATTGGAAGTGAGCGGTCCGCATAGTTATGAAACGGTAATGGCACAAGTACACAAGTATGTACCAAAGCCAGAGCATAATCCTTACACCAGCCTTGTACCAAAACAAGGGGTGAAATTAACACCAAAACACTATGCTTATTTGAAAATCTCAGAAGGCTGTGATCATCGTTGTACATTCTGTATAATCCCTTCATTACGTGGGGATTTAGAAAGCCGCTCTATCACGCAAGTATTGGATGAAGCAAAACGTCTTGCTGACGCGGGTGTGAAAGAATTGTTGGTCGTTTCACAAGATACTTCAGCTTATGCGATGGATACACAACGCAAAGAAGGTGGCGTGAAAACGGCTTTCTGGAATGGTATGCCAATTAAAAATGACTTAATGACCTTGTGTAAACAACTTGGTAAATTAGGCATTTGGGTACGTTTACATTACGTTTATCCTTATCCTCACGTAGATGATTTAATTCCATTAATGGCAAAAGGTCTATTGTTGCCTTATTTGGATATTCCATTGCAACATGCGAGTCCAAAAATTTTAAAAGCGATGAAAAGACCAGGAAAAATTGACCGCACTTTAGAGCGTATCAAGCAATGGCGTGAGATTTGTCCAGATTTAACCCTACGTTCAACTTTCATTGTAGGTTTCCCGGGTGAAACAGAAGAAGATTTCCAAATGTTATTGGATTTCTTAAAAGAAGCACAACTTGATCGTGTGGGCTGTTTCAAATTTAGCCCAGTAGAAGGCGCTCCTGCAAGTGAAATGGCAGACCAAGTGCCTGAAGAGGTAAAAGAAGAACGTTTCCACCGCTTTATGCAGTTGCAACAAGAAATTTCGGCTGAACGATTAAAACAAAAAATTGGCCAAACGCTTGATGTAATTGTGGATGAAATTGATGACGAAGGTATCATTGGCCGTACAAAAGCTGATGCACCAGAAGTTGATGGCTTAGTTTATATTGAAAATCTAAGTGGTACGCCTGTGAAAGTAGGCGAATTTATTAAAGTAACCATCACCTACTCAGATGAATATGATCTGTGGGGAACCTATTAATTATTCATTTTATTTATTTTTTACCAAAGGAATTTATAAATGACAGAAGCACAAAAACAACCAAGTGTTATCCGTTTTGAACAGGAAGTAGCAGCAAAAAGCTATGAATCAGCTTGCGTTGAATTGCTGGATATTTTAAGCAAAATTGATACTAATTTTGGTGGCGTTGAAGGTATTGAAATTAATTATCCTAGCCAATTAAATGATGAATTAGTACAAGATAAAATTAAGCATTTATGCACCCGTGTAGCGGTAGCAATGAGTGAGTTATTTTCTGATCCTAAATTAGATATTTCTGAAGGTGGGGCACAACGTTTCTTTATCTTACAACGTTGGATTAATATGATTTTTGCATCATCGCCCTTTGTAAATGCGGATCATGTGTTGCAAGCTTATAACCGCAATCCAGATAAAACAAATTTATCAGATTTTCACTTAGATAGTGCAAGATCATCATTGATTAAATTTTGCATTTTGTATTTGCCTGAATCGAATATGAACGTCAATTTTGATGCTTTATGGAATTTAGATCCAGAATTATGCGCATCCCTTTGCTTTGCATTGCAATCACCACGTTTTATTGCGACTGATCAAGCGTTTTCTAAACGTAGCACCATTTTACAATGGTTTCCTGAAAAATTAACAACGATCGAAAACTTAAATAATGTACCAAGTTCAATTTCACATGATGTGTATATGCATTGTAGTTATGATGTTGCTGAAAATAAACACTGGGTGAAAAAAGCATTAAACCAAGTTATTCGTCGCCATTTATTACAAGGTGGATGGATTGATCGTGATGTCACTAAATTAGGTGAACGTGATGGTAAACCAGTAATGGTGGTGTTATTGGAGCATTTCCATTCATCTCATTCAATTTACCGTACGCATTCAACTTCAATGATTGCTGCACGTGAACGTTTCTACCTAATTGGTGTAGGTAATGATACAGTAGATGAAGCAGGCCGAGCAGTATTTGATGAATTTCACGTATTAGAAGGCAATAATATTGTCTCTAAATTAGATAATTTAAAAGTTATTTGTGAGAAAAATGGTGCGGCTATTTTTTATATGCCAAGTATTGGTATGGATTTAAACACCATTTTTGCAAGTAATACCCGTCTTGCACCAGTTCAAGTGATTGCTTTAGGTCACCCAGCTACAACCCATTCTGATTTTATTGAATATGTAATAGTGGAAGATGATTATGTGGGTTCTGAAAAATGCTTCAGTGAGCAATTATTGCGTTTACCAAAAGATGCCTTACCTTATGTACCTTCAGCGCTTGCGCCGCAACATGTAGAATATCGCTTACGTGAAAACCCTGAAGTGGTGAATATTGGTATTGCCTCTACCACAATGAAGCTTAACCCATATTTCTTGGCAGCATTAAAGGCTATTCGTGATCGTGCTAATGTGAAAGTGCATTTCCACTTTGCACTAGGTCAATCTAGTGGTGTGACGCATCCTTATGTTGAGCGTTTTATTAAATCTTATTTAGGCAATGATGCGACAGCTCATCCACATGCACCTTATGATCAATATCTCCGAATTTTGCATAACTGCGATATGATGGTAAACCCATTCCCATTCGGGAATACTAATGGCATTATTGATATGGTGACATTAGGTTTAGTGGGGGTATGTAAAACCGGTGCAGAAGTGCATGAACATATTGATGAAGGGTTATTCAAACGTTTAGGTTTACCGGAATGGTTAATTGCAAATACGGTAGATGAATATGTTGAACGTGCAATTCGTTTAGCTGAAAACCATCAAGAACGTTTAGAGCTTCGTCGTCATATCATTGAGAATAATGGCTTACAAACCTTATTTACAGGTGATCCAAGCCCAATGGGTAAAGTGTTACTTGAAAAATTTGAAGAATGGAAAGCAGCAAATTTAGCTGAAAAACCAAAGAAAAAAGCGACTAAATCCGCAACGACAAAAGAGAAGGCCACAAAGTCTACAACGACAAAGAAAAGTGCGGTCAAATCTGAAGGTAAATCTGAGCCGAAAAAACGGTAAAGAAAACCACGAAAAAAGCAGATAAATAATCAATAAATCCCCGAAAGGGGATTTTTTATTGATAAAAATTAAACAAAGCCTCATTTTTTCTAAAAAAACTTGATTTTGTAGCATAAAGCCTGTAATTAATAGAGCCATTCAACACAACATAAAATAAGGAAAAACTCATGAAAAACGTCGGTTTTATCGGTTGGCGCGGAATGGTCGGTTCCGTATTAATGGATCGTATGGTGCAAGAGCAAGATTTTACCAATATTAATCCAGTTTTCTTCACCACTTCTCAAGCAGGTCAAAAAGCCCCTGTATTCGCAGGAAAAGAGGCGGGTGAGCTTAAAAACGCATTCGACATTGAAGAACTTAAAAAATTAGACATTATCGTGACTTGCCAAGGAGGCGATTACACCAATGAAGTCTATCCAAAATTAAAAGCAACAGGTTGGGATGGTTATTGGGTTGATGCCGCTTCTGCACTACGTATGAAAGATGATGCAATTATCGTGCTTGATCCAGTAAACCAACACGTGATTTCTGAAGGCTTGAAAAAAGGCATTAAAACTTTCGTGGGTGGTAACTGTACCGTAAGCTTAATGTTGATGGCTATCGGTGGTTTATTTGAGAAAGATTTGGTGGAATGGATTTCTGTGGCAACTTACCAAGCGGCTTCAGGTGCGGGCGCAAAAAATATGCGTGAATTGATTTCACAAATGGGCTTATTAGAACAAGCAGTTTCAAGTGAATTAAAAGACCCTGCTTCGTCAATTTTAGATATTGAACGTAAAGTGACTGCAGAAATGCGTTCTGATAGTTTCCCAACCGATAACTTCGGTGCAGCATTAGGGGGAAGCTTAATTCCTTGGATTGACAAACTTCTCCCTGAAACGGGACAAACGAAAGAAGAATGGAAAGGCTATGCAGAAACCAACAAAATCTTAGGTTTAAGCGACAATCCAATTCCTGTTGATGGTTTATGTGTGCGTATCGGTGCATTACGTTGCCATAGCCAAGCATTCACTATCAAACTGAAAAAAGACTTACCATTAGAAGAAATTGAACAAATTATTGCATCACATAATGAATGGGTGAAAGTGATTCCAAATGACAAAGAAACCACATTACGTGAATTAACCCCAGCTAAAGTAACAGGTACATTAAGCGTACCGGTTGGTCGTTTACGTAAATTGGCAATGGGTCCGGAATATCTAGTAGCATTCACTGTAGGTGACCAATTATTATGGGGGGCTGCAGAGCCAGTTCGCCGTATCTTAAAACAATTGGTAGCGTAAGTTTTACTTTCACTACAAAGGGCGTATTTACTACGCCCTTTTCATTAGAAAATTATGATCAGAGAACCTCTTTTTCATCAATTTGCCCTTGCAGAGTTATTGCCTTTTTTTGAGCGATTTCCGACGCAATATCTTTCTGGCGAACGAAATATCAAATTGGCTTATCGTCATTTGGTTCAGCCTGAAAGTGCGGTCAGAAAATTGATGATTTTGGTGAATGGTCGAGCAGAAAATATGCTGAAATGGACTGAGTTGGCTTACGACTTTTACCAACAAGGTTATGATCTATTACTTTTCGATCACCGAGGACAAGGCTATTCACAGCGTATTATTCCTCAAAAAGGGCATTTAGATGAGTTTCGTTTTTATACCGATGATATGGCAAAAGTCATTGAAAAAGTGACCGCACTTTATGCTTATCAAGCGCAATATATTCTTGCGCATTCCCTCGGCGCTTTGATTTCCACCTATTATCTTGCCAATTACGATCATCATATTAAAAAGGCTGTGCTTTCTTCGCCTTTCTTTGGCGTTCCAATGAAACATCCATTACGAGATGAAGTCATCATTGCAACAATGATGGCATTTGGTCAAGGTCATCGCTATGTTTTTGGCAAAGGACATTACAAACCGGCAGATTTAAACCTTAATGAACTTAGCCATTCTAAAACGCGAATGAAATGGATGAACCGAGTTAATCGAAAACGCACTGCTATTCACTTAGGTGGCCCGACATTCCGTTGGGTACATTTGTGTTTAAATGCAATAAAAGCGCTCCCTAAAATCATTCCAAGAGTGGAAACACCCGTGCTTATTTTACAAGCGGAAAAAGAAAAAATTGTGGATAACAAAAACCTTGAAAAATTGACCGCACTTTTCCCGCATGCAGAATCTATGCTTGTACCTCAAGCAAAACATGAAATCCTTTTTGAAAAGGATAACGTGAGAAAAGCCGTGCTTGAACGCGTGAATCAATTTCTTCATTCTTAAAGATTATTTTTTAATCTGCATCAAATTTTATAAAAAACATCTCTTAAATCTTTAATTATACCAAATAAGTGGTATCTTTATGATCGCTATTTAATCGATTGTGTCACGGTTGTTATGTGTGATGCGTTATTTTTATTATTTATCTAGGAGCTATCCTATGGAAAGTAAAATTCCAGCAGTAGAAGTCAAACTTGGCTTTAAATGGCAAGGGCTGCTGATTGCCGTCATCGTTGGTTTAGGGATTTGGTTGATGCGTATGAATCAAAACCAGGTCCAACTGCTCGTCGTGCAGGTGCATTCTTAGCGATTGTTGTCTCTCAAATTGACACGATTACAATATCGAAAACAATCCTTTAAATAACAGTCTAACTTTTTGTGGTCAGATCATTTCGACCACACTTTTTTATTGAAGCAGCTGATCAATTACAAGTTAGATAATGGGTATTTCCAAATTTTATGTGGCTCTAAGATATGCTTGTATCGTTATAAAACATAAACAAGCTAAAGTTGTTAATGAAAATGGTGAGAATATAAATCAAATGAAATCGATGCTTTTTGCACGCGTTAGGAAATGCCGCGCCAGCGTTGGGAGATAAGCGTTATCGGGGAGCGAATTGGATGTAGGTAACAAGTCTTCTTTGTGATAAATTTATACCTCATTTTTTCCTTTCAAATTAGGAGTTCAAGATGTCTTTTTTCTCTTTTGCTTTTTTAGAAAATGCGATTTCTTTTCAAGGTTATCTTAAATATATTGCTATTTTTGCCTCACTGGGTGCATTGCTTGTAGTAACAAGCTTGTATTTACGTAATCGGTTAGAAACTAAATACCGCGATCTCAGTATTATTTTCCTTTTATTGATCATTTTATTACTTGGTGTGCAATATCATCAGTACCAACAAAATGAAGTCTATGTGGCGGACACCTCTCGTGTTGTTACCTTTTTAAATTCAGTGAAAGACAGTCAAAATTTACAAAAAGAAGATATTCGTACAAATAGCCGTACGCTGGCTAACGGGATGATTTTAAATATTCGGGATCAGTATTTCGAAGTTCATTTTAACAATGACTTTACGGCGTATTCCTTATCGCCAATTAACTTGGTGAACCCTAATGTTACTGTTATTGATAAGGAGGATAAATAATGGATGGCTACACATTATTAGGCTTAAAATTGGCCATGGGGATTGTTGGACTCGTACTTCAAATTAACTTAATGGGCAAAGGCAACCTCGCGCCGACCTCGGCGATGGATCAGGTTCAAAACTATGTGCTTGGTGGCATTATTGGGGGCGTGATTTATAGTGATAACATCGGTGTCTTCCAGTTTTCTTTGGTGCTTGTGTTGTGGACATTATTGATTTTCACTCTTCGTTTTATCAAGAATCATAACCAATTTGTTAAATCGTTGATTGATGGGAAACCGGTTTGGGTTATTTTAAACGGTAAAGTTCAGACGGCTGAGTGTATGAGAAATGGTATTGCCGCACATGACCTCATGTTTAAGTTGCGTGCCGCCGGCATTTATGAAATCAAGATGGTTAAACGTGCAGTATTTGAACAAAATGGGCAACTTTCTATTATTCAATATGGCGATGAAAACTTACGCTATCCCTTGATTATTGATGGGCAATTGGATGAGGATATTTTAGACGTGGTTGGGCGTGATGAAGAATGGGTTAAAGCAGAATTAGCGAAGCAAAATCTTACGGTTAATCAAGTATATATTGGGGAATACTTAAATGGTCAGTTAGTCACCCATTTATATGAAAACAAATAAAAGATTGACCGCACTTTGTAAGGTGATCTCAGATAGCGTGCGTTTCCTGATGCTTGTTTATATCTAACTAAAAATAGAAAAACTGAATTAAGTTGTTAATAAAATAGTAAAAATCTGAATCAAACGAAATCGATGTTTTAGGCACGCGTTAGGAAACGCGCGCCATCGTGGGGGATGCAATGTCATCAGATATGTTTGAACTTTTGATGAAAATAGGAGGTAAATAAAATGAGATACACCTTATTTCTTCTTTGTTTTATATTAAACGGATGTTGGTATTCAAACGGATGTTTTTATACTCTACAAATGGTTAATTGTGTTGATAAGGGGAAAGAATATCCATTAATTGCAGGGTATCAAAAAAAGAACTACTAGGACATACAAACTCAAAACAACGATGGAAAGATCTTGTTTCTTGTGGAGGAAAGTATGGTGATATAAATTTACACTACTATCCGCAAAACTATCAAATAAATGACAAAAGATATAAAAATCTTGATGAATGTATGAATACTAAGGGGTATATATATCTTTCTCCCGCTGAATGTGGCTATCAAGATCCTAAGAGGAATAAGGGAAAGTGTAACTTATAACGCATTGAATTTATTATTTAAATAGAGTGCGGTCAAAAATTTGGGAGTTTTTAAATTTTAAAAACAATCTGAAAAATGACCGCACTTTTTTGTATTTTCAACGATACCTATGCTAAGTAAACCTTATAATTTCACATCCAACTTCGCGTAAGCTCGTTCTACTTTTTCTACTGCTTTTTCCACAGAAATATCACGAGCGAGTAAGACACCTAAACGGCGATGGCCATTGATTTCGCCTTTGCCGAAAATGCGAATATTAGTATTCGGTTCAGCTAACACTTCGGCGATATTGCCAAATTGCATGTTTTTCGATTGACCTTCCACCACAATGGCTTTGGAAGCTGATGGGCTAATAAGGGTGATTTCTGGAATCGGTAAGCCTAAAATTGCACGCGCGTGTAAGGCGAACTCAGATAATTCTTGAGAAATTAGCGTGACCATTCCGGTATCATGTGGGCGAGGGGAGACTTCATTGAAGATCACCTCATCACCACATACAAACATTTCCACACCGAAAATGCCGCGACCACCTAATGCTGTGGTAATTTTCTCTGCTACGTCTTGTGCTTTTTTCAACGCTACATCAGACATGGCTTGCGGCTGCCAAGATTCGCGATAGTCGCCATCTTCTTGACGATGGCCGATTGGCGCTAAGAAACTGGTGCCGTTGATGTGGCGAACGGTGAGCAAGGTGATTTCATAATCGAATTTAACAAATCCTTCTACAATCACGCGTCCTGCGCCTGCTCGACCACCTTGTTGAGCATAATCCCAGGCTTTTTGTAAGTCGTCTTTGGATTTCAAAATACTTTGGCCGTGGCCAGAAGAGGACATAATCGGTTTCACCACGCAAGGAATACCGATTTTTTCAACCGCACTTTGGAAGTCAGCAAAGTTATCGACAAATTGATAAGGCGAAGTTGGCAAGCCAAGCTCTTCAGCGGCTAAACGGCGAATGCCTTCGCGATTCATGGTGAGCTTGGTGGCTTTGGCGGTAGGTACAACATTAAAACCCGCTTGTTCTAATTCCACTAGCGTATCAGTCGCAATGGCTTCTACTTCCGGCACGATGTAATCTGGGCGCTCTTTTTCCACTAAGGCTTTGAGGGCTGCACCATCTAGCATGGAAATCGTATAAGCTCGATGTGCCACTTGTTGTGCTGGGGCGTTTTCATAACGATCGACGGCAATTACTTCCACGCCTAAACGTTGCAATTCAATCACCACCTCTTTGCCCAGTTCACCAGAGCCAAGCATCATCACTTTGATAGCATTCGGGGTTAATGCTGTACCTAGGGTTGTCATGTTGTGTCCTTATTTTAAGAAAGATTCATCAAGTGCTAAATCGTCATTTTTATTAATCCCCACACCGCGAGCAATCACATTTTTAGCAATTTCATGTGCTTCTTCTAAAGAATGCTCGGTGTAAGTTCCGCATTGGTATTCGTTTAATTCAGGAATTTGGTTTTGATCTTGTACGGTTAAAATATCTTTCATAGAAGCTAACCATGCATCAGCCACTTGTTGCTCGTTTGGTGTGCCAATTAATGACATGTAAAAACCTGTACGACAGCCCATTGGGGAAATATCGATGATTTCTACATTGTCATTGTTTAAATGGTCACGCATGAAGCCTGCAAACAAATGCTCAAGGGTGTGAATCCCTTTTGATGGGAGAATTTCTTTGTTTGGAATGCAAAAACGAAGATCAAAAACGGTGATGTCATCGCCCTTTGGGGTACGCATTGTTTTGGCAACGCGCACGGCTGGTGCGTTCATACGAGTGTGATCCACTTTAAAACTGTCGAGTAATGGCATATTTATTTCCTTTAAAATCAGTGGTTTGTAAATTAATTGCAGGTTTTTGTAAATTTTTTACAATTTCTTTGAACTTTCCTTTTTAGCGTCGGTCTTATAGAACAAGCAACTTGCAGTTGTTTTAATAAAATTGGTTCCTTAGGTTATTTGCCCCTTACTTGATAAGGGGCTTTTTTTTATCTGTTGAATATCAATTCGTCTTTATTCTAGCCCACAATCAGGTTATGCACAAAGGCTATTCTCGGCTATGACACGAAAGGTAAACTGAAAAAGAGCAAGGCAATATAACGCAATCCTTTTCCAATCGTCATAAAAATCAAACAACTTAACCAATTCAATCGAAGCCAACCGGCTACCGCGCAAAATACATCCCCGATAATAGGCAACCAGCTCAATAATAAAGTGGTGGCGCCATAGCGTTGTATTTTGTTTATCGCCCATAAAGTGCGGTCATTTTTGCTGTCAATTTTCGGAAACCATCGACCAATCCAGTAAGTGGTGAGGCTGCCAAGTGTATTGCCTGCGGTTGCCAGAAAAACAAGCCAAAAAATATCCGTACTTAATAATGACCCAACCAATACTTTTGGCGCAGCAAGGGAGACAAACACAATTTCTGAATTACCCGGCAAGATGGTGGCACTTAAGAAAGCGCTGAAAAACATCAACCACAAGCCATAGGTTTGCCAAAAATCAGCCCAAAAGCTGAAAGAGAAAATGTCCCACATTAGGCTCTAATAATCTCGCGCGTTCTAACATCAAACACATCCATCCCTGCATTTAATCCCGCTTTTACGCCGAGATCAGCATCTTCAAAGACGATACAACGTGATGGTTCAGCTTTTGCCAGTTTTGCGCAGCGTAAAAAGGTTTCTGGATGCGGTTTATGTTCTTTCACATCATCTGCACTGACAATGGCGTTAAAGTAATGTTTGATATCTAATTTTTGCATCAACATATCAATCATTTGGCGGTTTGAACCTGAGCCGAGCGCAATTGGCTTTTGTTGATAGTAATGACGCACTACGTCAAAGGTTGGGAGTAATTTTGATTCTGTTGGAATCAATTCGTAAGAAAGTTTGCGTTTTGCTTGTATGACTTCATTTAAACGTTCTTGTGGCATACCGGCATCTTGCATAATAGCTGAGGCGATAGTGCTCACGGTTGCGCCACCTAAATCATACATAATTTGGCTGTTAAAACGATAACCAAATTGTTCCCCTACCATACTCCACGCGCGGGCGTGCACTGGCATGGTGTCGATTAAGGTGCCATCCATATCAAAAATAAGGCCATCATATTTTTCAAAAAGTCTGTTATCTATCATTTATTGCTTTCCTAGTTAGTAAATTTTTTCACTTTGTTTCAATTTTGTGATCTGTGCACTGGTAATTTTATGAAATAGCGGTAAAGTTATTCTATCTAAAAAAGGAATGTTATGTCGTTACTCAAACAATTAACCCGTTGGAAAATTCGCGGTCAGATTGATCAGGACGTTATTGATATTATTCTGACTTTGCAAAGTCGCCTAGAGCATCATTGGCGCATTGATGTGTCTATTCCGACCGTCATCACACTCTTATTGCATATTGCCAACAGCCTTGCCCGCTTAAAACGAGGCGGTTGCGTTTCCCCGCTTCATCAATCCTTTTATGATGAAATGCAAAGTGCGGTCATTTTCCCTGATGTTTTGGAAATTCACCACGATTTGCTTTCTTTTATTCCGCAAGAAATTCCCGAAGCCGAGCAGAGCTATTATTTAGCTAATATTTATAGCTTGCTGCTGGAGCAAGATAAAAAATAAGGGCATGAAAGCCCTTATTCTATCAGTTAAAAATCAAACTGAGTTCTAAATCTTTGAGTAAATTGCTCTCTAAGCGCAATTCATTCCACACTAATGGATTATTATCCAAATAATGTTTCTCAAAGGTCAGTTCCCAAGTCTGTAAAGAGCGGTCAATTCTAAGATTGATTTTGTCGGTGCTGTCTGTTGCTTGGCGAGATTTATTTAAAATCACCGAAATGCGTAAAAGAAGCAGTAAAACAAGGACATCTTCATCCGCATAACGAGCAAAAATCGGTAAATCATTCTTTTTAAATGCGCTAGTGTGATAACGAACTAAATTCACCAATAAGCGTTGCTGCTCGCGATCAAAACCCGGCAATTCCATATTTTGCAGAATATAAGCCGAATGTTTTTGCACATTTCGATGATTGATTACGATGCCTACTTCCAATAAACGTGCCGCCCAAATCAGCAGGTTTTTCATTTCATTAGCAAGATGCGGTTTTTGCCAATGGGTGTATTGGTCAATTAAGGTTTTCGCACTATTTGCCATGCGATCGGCTTGTGCTAAATCTAAGTTAAATTGTTCGGCAAGTCCTAATGCGGTACGTGTACGGATATCTGAAACTTGGAAGTTTTTTTCTAAGCTGTAAACCACCCCTTCACGCAAGGCACCGTCAGAGTAGCGCATATTTTCTAAACCAAATACGTCAAAAACGGCACTTAAAATGGCTAAGCCTGGCACGAATACATCCACGCGATCAGGATTTAATCCCGCAATATTGAGCTCTTCAAAATGGGAAGCTTGTAAGGTCCGGTCAATTAAATTTTGTAAGCGTTCAGCCGTGATAATGCCGTTCGGGTCAAGAGTTGCTGTAATCACTTGATAGACGGTTTTGATGGTGCCGGATGAACCTAACACTGATTGCCAGCCGAGTTTGCGATATTCCCAGCTTAAATCTTCAATTTTATTGACCGCACTTTGGCGAGCTTGCTCGAAGTTTTCTTTTGAAATTTCTCCATTTTGGAAGAATTTTTTGGCAAAGCTGACGCAGCCCATGTGACGACTTTCTGCCACTAAGGGGGTGAAATCATCACCGATGATCATTTCTGTCGAGCCACCACCAATATCGATGACCAGTTTACGTCCGCTTTCGGGTTGAGTGTGGCAAACACCCGCATAAATAGTTTTGGCTTCAGTTTGACCACTAATGATATTAATGGGATAGGGAAAGACAGTGGCAGCCTGACGTAAAAATTCGTCATTATTGACCGCTCTTCGTAAGGTGTAAGTGCCGACGACATTCACATCTTCTGGCGCAAAGCCTTGTAAGCGTTCAGCAAAAAGCGCAAGGCAATTTACACCGCGCTCAATAGCTTCTTGGCTTAATACATTGTGCTCGTCCAATCCATCGGCGAGTCTCACTTTTTGTTTTAAACGAGAAAGCACCTGAATTGAGCCATTGATAATGCGTGCCACAATCATGTGGAAGCTGTTTGAGCCTAAATCAATGGCGGCAATCTCCCGGGCCTCACCTCGGTGATGAGGTTCTGCGAGTTGAGCCAGTTGCTTGTCGTTATGCATGTCCTTTCCTAAAATTCAAATTGATACAATAAATCAAAAACTTGGTTTGTGCTGGAAACCGATTGGAAATAAAGTTGTGGCATTAAGCGGTAACGCAAGGTCACTTCGGCTAAGCCATCAAATAACCCCACACCGTATTTCACTTGTAAGCGTTTACCAATATTACCACTAACTTGTACTTTGGAGCTATCCCCAACACCGGCAGTGCCTAAGTTTAAGTCTTGAATACCAAAGGCTTCGCCAATACCGCCGACGACTTTACCACTTTTCGCTAAACCTAAGCCAAGTAATGCGGCACCCACAGAACCACTAGAACCTGCTTCACCGCTGTTTTCTAATGAGCGACCGGTTAATAAATAAGAAAGTGCCTGGTCTTGAGATTTGGCTGGATCAGAGAAAATCGTGACTTGTGGGCTAGATGCCATACCAATCACTTTTACCCCTGCGGTCACTTTACTGTCTTCCATGGCTTCTGGGTTACGAATCGCCTCAATATTTAACATCGGTTGTGAAGGTAAACCGGCGAAGCTGATTTGTCCTTTACGAATTAATAAGTCCTGTCCAAAAGAGGCATAACGACCATTTTTCAGGTTAATTTGACCGAATAATCCTAATTTGCCTTTATCCTGTTTCACAGAAAGTAAACCATCTAAATTCGTTTTTAAACCATAGGCATTTAAATGCACATCATCACCGATTTTAATTTTTAAATCAGATTGAATTTGCATACCGGATTTGGTTTCTGAAGCAAATTGGCGATTGATGAGTTCTTCTTTACTTTTTCTCGGGCCATTTAAAATCACTTCGTCTTCACTCACCGGTTCAGCATTGTCTGGTAAGCTTTCAATAGCAATTCTTGCCCATGGAATATCCACGTTTCCGCTTAAATCTAAGCGTTTTGGTGACGCTTTGACAACCACATTCGGGCTGACTTTTAATTTCGCCATAGACGGAATATCGACTTTGAAGTTATCCGCTTGTGCTCTGACTTCTGCCGTCCAGTTATTCATGTGCGCCCAGTTAGCCAGCCCATCGATGTTGAGTTTACTATCTGGTGTTTGTACATGACCATTTAAAGTTGAAGAAGTACCATTAAAGCGGATTGCTACTTGACCATCAGTTACATCAAAAGGCAGGCTTTTCAGTTTTGTTTTTACATTGCGAATATCAAAATTACCGTTTAATAATGGTTTTTCTAAATTGCCACCGAAACTTAAGCGAGAAACCACTTCACCATCCATGCTTTCACCGCTAGAGAAAAGTTGATTCGCTAAGGATAAGCGTAAACCTTCAATGGTAAAGGTGCCGCCTAGTTGTCGGGCTTTACTTAAATCATTAATTTTTAAGTCCGTGCCAATTCGGCCTTGATTCTGAACGTTAATGTTTGATTTCAGGGTTAAATTGTTATTTTGAATATCGGCATTCACACTTAATTTAGGAATATCTAGCTTAAAGGTGCGGTAGTCTAATTTTTGTGCCACACCAATGTTATTTCCTTCTACCGCTACATTTAGTTGTAACGGTTTATCGCTGAACCATGCCGCTTTTCCTCGGCTTTGTAATTGGCCTTTGAGCGTGTTTTGACCCATCAATCTATTCACTACATCTAAATTAATGCGTTTAAGCTCAAAAGGGACTTCACCGTTTTTCCCTGCCGTAAATTGTTGTGGAAAACACAAATCTAAATCTTGGTTAACCCAACAGTGAGACCCGATGGTGGCTTGGATTTTTTTATTGTCATAAGTCACAGGAATGGTTTGATTAACTTTAAAATCACCGATGGGTGAGTTTAGGCTCACTTGGCTTAAATTACCCTTCCATTGCTGAGAAGTGCGGTCAAAATTGCCAGTAATTTGTAAATTAGCTGCAACAGGTTCACCTTTGGATTTTAAGTTGAGCGTATGATGTTTTTCATCACCCGATGCATTCAAATCAATATTATGCAATTTAATGCTGTCGCCATAGCGGAAGTTTTCCGCTTTGACGGTGAGTTCACCGTTCACTTGCGGTTCACTCACAACATTACCTTTAATTAAGGCTTTGGATAAGTCTAACCCTTGGAAGTGCAAGCCTTGTGCTGTTAAATCAGTATTAATGGTTGGCGCAGTAAGCTTACCTAAAATTTGAGCTTTACCGACCAAGGAACCTGCTAAATCTTGCCACAGACCACGCAAGCTTGGTGCGTTGATATCTAAATCTAGGTTTGATTTATCACCTAATGTACCTTTTGCCGCAATGCGGTTATCGCCATAGTTAAGCAATAAATCAGGGATGTTTAATAAGGTTTCATGACTTAAAAAGGCACTTCCTTTTAAGCTTAATGGGCGAGAAGAGAGACTACCGGTTAAATCCACGGCTGGCACATCCACTTTCCAATGATTGGAATCAGCGGAACCTTTCGAGCTCACTTTGCCTGATAATACGGCTGGCATGGCTGGCACATAAGGGCGAATATTCATTTTGTTTAAATCAGCAGTTACATCCCATTGCGCGCCATCTTTCCAATTTGAGAAACCCGTTAAACGTGCCGTACCATCTAGGGCTGCAAGTTTTAATTCGTTGAGGGTGACTTCATAGAGCTTACCATCTGCATTCAAATCAATATTGGTGTGAGGGATATGATCCATACCTTCCACGCCCCCAACAACCTCAGCGTGATAATTCAACAAATCGCCCGTGAGTTTGATATCCACATCGTTAATTTTGAGCGGTGCAAGGCTATCTGCAAAAGCGTATTGACCTTTTTTCGCTTTTAACTGCAGATTTAATGGCATTTTATCTTCAGCCAGTTTCACATCACCGGTTAAGGTCGCATCAAGCACACCCTGTGTGGTTAACGAAAGTGCGGTCGTTTTTTTCAATGAACCCGATAAATTGAGATCAACTTTGCTGGCAGGCAGAATGGTTTTATCTTTTGATTTAAACTCTTGGATATCAGATTTTAATGTGAGATCAACCGGAAAATCTTCATTGAGCTGGAGTTGTCCTTGGCTAGAAAGTGTACCAAGAGAGCTGTCAATGTCGAGTTTTTGTAATTTCACTAAATGATCGGTGGCATCCGTTTGTAATTCTACTTTAGGCACAGTGATTTTTTGTGTTTCTTCGCCTTTTTCATTGAGCGATTGATATTGCCAGTTTGTACCCAAAACACTTGGAATGTGCATATCAAAAGGTAAGTTCACCGTATTTAAATTACCTAAAAATGCGGGTGTGAGTGTTTGCTCAATTTGCGCCCAATCAATGGGTTTAGCAGGTTCTTTTTGCTCAGGCTTAGGGGGATTCGGTTGAGTTTGGGATACCGTTGAGAAAAGCACATCTGAAAGAGTGGTGGGCTCAAGAGTAAGGCCTGATTCATTGTTTAAACTGACCGCACTTTGAAATGACGAAAAGGTAATATTACTTTGATCGAGTTTCATATCAAAGTCAGTAATCGCCACATTTTTCACTTGTACAGAAACCGGTAAATGGATTTTTTCCATTGGACCACTTTCTGTGGATTTCTCTTCAGAAGGCGGCATAACACTGGTATCAATGGCGATTTTAGGCTGCGTTAGGCTGAGATCATCAACAATAATATCTCCCGATAGTAAACGCGCTAAATTCAGTTGTAAGCGCGTTTTAGGGAGAGCCACATCTACGCCAGTTGTTTGAAAACGTAAATTTTCTAAGACTAAACCATCTTGTAAGCCACCGCTGACTTGCTCAATAGATAAGCTATCGAGCATTTTATCGGCGAGTTGAATAAGTGCACGTTGCCCACTATCAAAAGAAAGTGCTGTGACGAAGCCTAAAACAGGGACAAAAATGACCGCACTTCCGACACATAAAATTTTACGGCAGGTCTTTTTCTTTTTAACGGGTTGTGTCGTTTGGTTATCTGGTTGTTTTTCTTGTTCAGACATAGTCATACCCTAAATTTCAGCCCCTAAGCCAATGTAAAATTGAATGTTTTTGCTGTTATCTTTATCTCGAATTGGCGTTGCAATATCAAATTTGATAGCGCCAACTGGCGATGCCCAACGCACACCGAAACCTGCGCCGTAGCGTAACTCATTTGCTTTGTAAGCATCTGCGGCTAAGCCTGTATCCGTAAATACGGCTCCCCACCAATTTGGGTAAACTTGATATTGATATTCAAGGCTACCTGTTACTAAGCGAGAACCGCCGACTAATTTCCCATCTTTATTTTTCGGCGAAATTTTCTTATAGCCATAACCTCGCACGCTGCGATCGCCCCCCGCAAAGAAACGTAATGCAGGTGGAATTTTACGAATATCCGCGGTATTTAAATAGCCGATTTCTGCACGGGTAATAAAACGGTGATTTTCTGCATAAGTACGAATCCATGCGGTGGAAGCTTGAACTTTAAAGAAATTGGCTTCTGACATCCAAAGCTTATTCCCTAAATCGACCGTGATTTTTTGGGTATCTCCCCATGTTGGGAATTGACCGCCTTTTAAACGAGTCCGGCTAAAGCCTCCGGTAGGATAAACAAGGAGCGTTTTATCGGTGAAATCAGCTTGCGTGAAGCTGTCGTAACGGACACGAAGACCCGCAAAATATTGCCACCCCTCTTTATTATTCCAATAACGTAATGCAGCAAAAGTGAGTGATTTGGTATCCGTATCGTTTTTATTTTCTTTTTCATAACCGGTTGAAAATTCATAATAATAATTTAATGGATTTTTCAACAATGGTATTTTATAAGTGGCTTCAAAGTTTTGCTTTGGTGCAGAGATGTAAAGATTTGTACGGAAACTATGACCTCGGCTATTAATCCAAGGTTTTGTCCAACCAATTTGGACATGAGGGCCCGTATCGGTTGCAAAGCCGACCCCAAGCTCCATTGAGTTTTTCTTACGTGGATAAAGTAACAATTCGATATCCACTAATTTTTCTTCTTCGCGGACATGAGGCTGTAAAAGCACTGAGCTAAACCAGTTGGTAGAAGAAAAATCGTTAGTTAATTCAGATAAATCGCTGACTAAATAAGGATCGCCCGATTTAATGTTGAGCATATTTTGCAAATAGTCTTCGCGAATTTGGGAATGGTTGAATGTGATGTTGCCGTAATGATACCGCACACCACTATCAAATAACATACGCCACCATGCTTCATGGGTTTCAGGGCTGATTTCTAAGCGAGAAATTTGGAATTTTCCATCAAGATAACCGCGAGCAAGGGCAAGGTTTGAAATACTGGTTTTGTAATCATCGTATTTTTGATGCTCAACTAACTCGCCTTTTTTGGGTAAGTTTTTACGGAGTGCTGTGAAGTTTTCGTCTTCTGCTGCTTCTCCTGTAATTTCAACTTCTGTTCCGGCAATTTTACTTGGTTCACCAGGTTTTACATTGGCGATAAGTAAGTCTCGTTGACCTTTGCGTTTTTTCAATTCAAAGGTCACGGAAGAACCATAATAACCAAAGACTCGAAGGCCTTTATCAACAGCATCTGAAACGAGTTGTTTATACCGATCTGAACCGTCCATTTCACCTTTATCAATGAGTTTGACATTCATATCTGTATTGCGAATGGCGCGTTCACCCTTGATTCCGCGGATCTCAATATCCACGGTTTGTTCTGCAAGGGCTGAAAAACTTATCCATCCAAACAAAAGAGCGGTTATTTTTAACGAAATTTTTTTCATTTTATTACAAGCTAAACTTTAAGAAGATCCACATCAAACCGCCTTAGTTTACCCATAAAATAAGGGGATTACCAACGCAATTATGGATGAGATTTGAAATTGTTATATGCATTTGAGCGTTAATACGACAATGCGATCAAAGAAAGAGTTTCCTTTGCTGTGAAAAAAATAGCGATTTTTGTCTTTATTCAGACATTTAACCAAAATGTAACTGGACCATCATTGGTGAGGCTCACTTGCATATCTGCCGCAAATTGTCCATTGGCAACAGTGACTTTTTCTGCACATTTTTGCGAAAAATACTCATATAATTCGTTAGCTAATGTTGGTGCGGCACCTTTTGAGAAACTTGGTCGTAAGCCTTTTTGCGTGTCAGCGGCTAAAGTAAATTGGGATACCACAAGCACTTCACCACCGATTTGCTGCACGTTTAAATTCATTTTGTCATTTTCATCGCTGAAAATACGGTAATTTAAGACCTTCTCAGCGAGTTTATCCGCTTTGGCTTGCTCATCTTCTTTTTCTACGCCTAATAAAACTAATAATCCTTTGCCGATTTGCCCCACAATTTGACCTTCAACTTCCACTTTAGCCTGCGTAACACGCTGAATTAACGCAATCATTTTACTTCCTCTAAATTTGTTTGATTCATTGACTGCACTTCTGCAAGCACTGCAGCTAATTGTGCACCGAATAACACCACTGTCCAGCTGATTTGAATCCACAATAACATAATAGGCAACGTCGCCATGGCGCCATAAATTAATTGATAAGACGGGAAGGTGATGATGTACCAAGTAAAAGCTTGTTTCCCTAAGGTAAAGAAAATTGCCGCAATTAATGCGCCTGCTGCGGAGTGTTTGATGCTCACTTTCTTATTTGGCACGACCATATAAATGAGTGTGAAAATAAACCAAGTAGAAAGAAATGGCACAAAGCTGAGGAGTTTTAAGCCAAAAGAGAGCGTTTCCGATTGCTCAAACATGGCTTTGACATAGGAACTTGCGGCAATGCTAGTACCGATTAAAAGTGGACCGAGCGTTAAAATGAGCCAATAAATAGCAAATGAAGTAAAAATTGGGCGATTACTGGTATCTTGCCAAATGCCATTAAGTGTACGGTCGATGGAGTTAATGAGCATTAATGCCACTAAAATCAAACTCACAATCCCCACGGCACTCATTTGTTTGGAATTATGGACGAATTCATCAATATATTGCCCTACAACATCACTCGCGGAAGGGGCGAAATTGGTGAAGATGAATTCTTTCAATGCCCCAGTTACTTCGTTAAAGACAGGAAAGGCGGAAAAAATCGAAAACACCACCATAATTAATGGCACGATGGCGAGCATGGTGCTGTAGGTGAGTGAACCGGCAGCTTGCGTTAATTTGTTTTCTTGAGAACGCTGCCAAAATAATGCGAGAAAAGACGTTAAGGTCATTAGAGTAAGCCTCCGCAACAATGTTTAAATTTCTTCCCTGAACCACAAACACAAGGTTGTTTATTACTTGGGAGCGGCACACTTGGGTCAACAAAATACCAACGGCCATCGATTTTTACAAAAATAGAATGTTCGTGATGCACTTGCGGCTGTTCGCTACCTTGAAAATGCGCCTTAAATTCAACCGCACTTTGTGTTTTGGTTAAGGTTTCTGCTTTGACAATCTCTAAACCGAGCCATTGCGTTTCATCAGCCCAATCTTGCAGGGCTTTTTCATCTAATAACGGTTGTTGGCTTGGTACCGTGGTTTGCACAATATAGGGAATATTTTTGAGTACAAACGCTGAATAGCGGGAACGCATAAGTTGTTCCGCTGTTTCTGGAAACATATTGCCTGAATGAAAGCGTCCGCAGCAATCTTCATAAGAAAGCGAAGATTGGCATGGGCAAAGTGCGGTCGTTTTAGCCGGCATTTTGGGCCGCCTGTTGTAAATGATGTAATTGTGAATTGATAGAACGTTTAAACGCAGGCGCTAATTCTTCAATGGCTAAGGCTTCTTCTAGTTCTGCGATGCTTGAAGGCGCGGAGAGTTGTGTGTTTAAACGACGAATTGTCCATTCAGGGTAAGGTCGATGTTGCAAAATGAGTTCATCACCTTGATGAATTTCCCCTTCTTCAATCACGCGCACATACCAACCTGTCCAACCTGACTGACGGATCACCTCTCTTGTATTCTCATTCTTGGTATTATGAGATAAACGTTCGCAAGGTTTACGTGGTTGAGACACTTCTAACAGAGTAGAGCCAATTTTGTAACGATCGCCTACGCAAACATTATCTTCATGCAAGCCGGATACCACAAAGTTTTCACCGTAAATCGCGCTACCGTGAAAATCAAACTTTTCACCAAGTAGCTCGTTTAAAGCAGGGAAAGAGACATCAGACATAAAAAACAAGGCTTTATCAACACCACCGTGATGAGCCTTTAAACCCACATCGTTACCTTCTGCACCCAGTGTGTGCACTTTTACCATCGATACCGGTTTTTTACGGATGGCACTTTCATATGAGCTACCATCAGGGAACGTTAAGGTTTCTATTAATCCTGTTTTAATAATAAGAATTTTTGCGTTTGCCATCTATTTTTCCTGCTTTGAGTTAGTTTTGAGAAATTATACCGTAAAATCACTTAAATTTTGACCGCACTTCGTTTTTTCCTTATCATTCGTCTTAAATAAAACCAACAAAACAAAGGAATCTTTATGCAATATTCTCTCGCGCGTACCGAACAAGGTCAAACCCTTGGTATTACCGCAAAAATGGCAAACCGTCATGGCCTGATCGCTGGGGCGACAGGGACGGGTAAAACTGTCACACTACGCAAAATGGCAGAAGCATTCAGTGATGATGGCGTGCCAGTCTTTTTAGTGGATGTAAAAGGCGATTTGTCCGGTTTAGTTAAAGCGGGGACATTCAGTGGCAAAGTGGCGGAACGCATTGAGCAATTTGATTTAGGTGGCGAGAGTTATTTAAATGGCTATCCTGTGTCATTTTGGGATGTATTCGGTGAAACCGGTATTCCACTTCGTACCACGATTTCTGAAATGGGACCATTATTACTTTCCCGTTTATTAAATTTAAACACAACTCAAGAAGGCTTATTAAACCTCGTATTCCGTGTGGCAGATGACAAAGGCTTGCTACTCATCGACTTAAAAGATTTACGTGCAATGCTTAAATTTGTAGCAGAGAACGCCAAATCGTTCCAAGTAGAATATGGCAACGTATCAGCTGCGAGTGTGGGCGCGATTCAACGTGCTTTACTGACACTTGAAAATGAAGGGGCGACCAATCTTTTTGGTGAGCCAGCATTGAACCTTGAAGATTGGTTACAAACTCGTGATGGTCGTGGCGTGATCAATGTTTTAAATTCTGAAAAATTAATCAATTCCCCAAGAATGTATAGCGCATTCTTGCTTTGGTTGATGTCTGAATTATTTGAACAATTACCGGAAGTCGGCGATCCGGATAAACCAAAATTTGTGATGTTCTTCGATGAAGCACACTTACTCTTTGATGGCGCACCGAGTGTGTTGGTGGACAAAGTGGAACAAGTGGTTCGTTTGATTCGTTCTAAAGGTGTAGGGATTTATTTTGTGACCCAAAACCCATTAGACTTACCGGATACCGTGTTAGGCCAATTAGGTAACCGTGTTCAGCATGCGTTACGTGCTTTTACACCACGCGATCAAAAAGCAGTGAAATCTGCGGCAGAAACGTTCCGTTCAAATCCAGCAGTTAATGTGGTGGAAACTATTTCAACTTTAGGTGTGGGCCAAGCATTGATTTCATTCTTAGATGAAAAAGGTATGCCAACGCCAGTTGAAGTGGCTTACGTGTACCCACCGAAAAGCCAACTAGCCCCGATTACTGAAGAAGAGCGAGCCGCGTGGGTGAAAGACGATGAGCTTTATGCCTTCTATAAAGATTATGTGGATAATGAGTCGGCTTTCGAAGTATTAAATGCTCAAGCGGATTTAGCAGCAGTGCAACAAAAACAAGCTGAACAAGCGCAGCAAGAGGAAGAGAGCGGTTTATTTGGTCGCTTAAGCCGAATGATTTTTGGAACACAAAAACGCGGGGATAAACTTTCTCCGACAGAACAAATTGTGAATAGCGTGGCAAAATCAGTGGGTCGAAATATTCGTAATGAAGTGACTAAACAAATTATGCGTGGTATCTTAGGCGCATTGAAAAAATAACGAAAATTTGACCGCACTTTGCGGCAAGAAGAAAAAAGGAGACTGTTATGTCTGATGTATTTCACTTAAACCTGACTAAAGCACAACTGAAAGGTGCAACACTCGCTATCGTACCAGGGGATCCTGCACGTAGCGAACGTATTGCTAAAAAACTTGATAACCCTGAGTTTCTTGCAAGTACACGTGAGTTCACTTCTTGGTTAGGCTATTTAAATGGTCAACCGGTGGTGGTGTGTTCAACCGGTATTGGTGGCCCTTCTACGTCTATCTGTGTGGAAGAGCTGGCTCAGCTTGGCGTGCGTACATTCTTGCGTATTGGTACAACAGGTGCAATTCAACCACATATCAATGTAGGTGATGTTCTTGTTACAACGGGCGCAGTCCGCCTTGATGGTGCAAGCCGTCACTTTGCGCCAATTGAATATCCAGCAGTGGCAAATTTTGAATGTACCACGGCACTTTACAATGCAGCTAAAGAAAAAGGCATTGAGCCATTTGTAGGAATTACAGCTTCTTCAGATACGTTCTATCCAGGTCAAGAACGTTACGATACCTACAGCGGCAAAGTGTATCGTGATTACCAAGGCTTGTTAAAACAATGGCAAGATCTCAATGTGATGAACTATGAGATGGAATCAGCCACATTATTTACGATGTGTAATGCCCTTGGCTTACGAGCAGGTATGGTAGCTGGTGTGATTGTAAACCGTACACAACAAGAAATTCCAAATGAAGCCACCATGAAAGATACGGAAGATAAAGCAGTATCTGTGGTGGTGGAAGCAGCAAGAAAATTGTTAGCGTAAAACTCAGATAAAAAGAACCGCACTTTTTAGAAGTGCGGTTTATTTTTTAACTATTTTTTCGAGCAAAAGCGGCGGCTTCGGCGATTAATTGGTCATCAGGTCGAATGCCTGTGTAGAGCTCAAATTGTTCAACAGCTTGTAGCACAATCACTTCTGCACCAGAAATCGTTTGTTTCCCTTGCTGTTGAGCAAATTGGATAAATGGTGTTTCAGCAGGAATCGCCACCACATCAAAAGCGGTTTGAGCTTGTTGAATAAGATTTTCAGGAAAGGCGAGATTAAATTCTTCTTTTCCACCTTTCATCCCAATTGGCGTAACGTTGACTAAAATGTCTGCCGATTGATTGCCTAAAGATGGGATATATTCATAGTCATAAAGTGCGGCTAAATTTTTACCTGTTTTTTCATTTCGAGCAAAAATCTTAAGATGCTCAAATCCACTGTTTTTAAAGGCTGCGACGACGGCTTTTGTCATACCACCACTGCCTTGTACAATCACTCTACTCTTTTTATCTAATTGATATTCTTCGATAAGTTTAACAATGGCAATATAGTCGGTGTTGTAAGCACGAAGAAAACCTTGATCATTCACAATGGTATTCACAGACTGAATGGCTTGTGCAGAAGGGGAGATTTCATCTAAAAATGGCATGCAGCTTTCTTTAAAAGGCATTGAAACGGCACAACCTCGAATACCAAGTGCACGAATGCCTTTGACGGCGCTTTCAATATCCGTGGTAGTAAAGGCTTTATAGATAAAATTAAGCCCGAGTTTTTGATATAGATAGTTATGGAATGTTGTGCCAAAATTGCCCGGTCTGCCAGAAAGAGACATGCAAAGTTGGGTGTCTTTGTTAATCATATTTTGGTCTTAAATATTCAAATTTATATCATCATCAATAAAATATTGATTCATTTCAAAAGCTGGTTTTGCCGCTTTGTCTTTAATTAGATTGGTAATGATATCTTAAAAAAGTTATAGGGTGTAATACTACACTAAATAGAAAAGTAAGAGCGAAAAGCGTTCCGATGCAAAATACACAATTTAAGAACAATAAACATACAACATTATCGGTAATAAATAATGTATTAGTTTCTACAGCTTGAAGATCCCAGCTATCGATGTATGTCAAAAATATAAATGTTGCTACAAGAAGCAGTAATGATATGATGAAGACTAGTTTTCTCTGTATGGTTTTTATTATACTTTTCTCTATTGTAATACCAGAATCAATCATTTCACGTTCAGATAAATAAGTAAACTTTGAAGTCAATACAGTATAAATAGCAAACAAAGGGGCTATTATCATTGATAAATTTGAAATTACTTCAGATTGAAAGGAGTATATATGAGAGTATACTCCATTCCCTTTTATTAAATACGTATCAATGAATACTTCAAAATCAGTTATTGGAATATTATTAAAAAAAATGACTACGAGAACAAACAATACTGATATAAAAACACTACCATATACTAAAAAATCCTCATTTATCAAAAATTTTGGATATTTTTTATCTCCGTTCATATAGATCCCATCTTATTAAGTTTTTCAAGATAATCTGCTATACTTAAATTACCGTTATTAACACGCATAGCAAAACTAGACATATTATTTCCCTCAATAAATTGCTAAAAGCGGTTAAACTTAGTTTGATGCTACATTTTTATATGTTAATTGTCTAAGAATTCATCATTTAAAGTCAAAATGAAATTTTTTAAAATTTATTACAATAATTTTAAGTATTTGTAAGTATATTAACCTTTTAAATATTCAAATTTATATAATCATCGATAAGATATTGGTTTATTTCAATTTGGTCGGTATATATGATACTTTAATGAAGATACTGGGTGACGTATTACGCTAAACAGCACAAAAAGTGTAAAGAATGTCCCTGTATAAATTATATAAGTTAAGGATAGCAACCATATTACATTATCCCTAACAAATAATGTATTAGTTTTAGATTCTTCAAGATCCCAATTATATATGTATGTTAAAAACATACACATCGTTACAAGAAGCAGTGCTGATATAATAAAGCAAAATTTCATTAATATAGTTTTTTTTACACTTTTCTCTATTACCCTTCCACTATTAATAATTTCATTTTCCGACGAGTAAGTGAGCTTCAAAGTTAATGCTAGATAAATAGCAAACAGTGGAGCAATAATCATCGACAAATTTGAGATTATTTCAGATTGAAAGGAGTATATATGAGAATATACTCCTCTCCCCTTGACTAAATATTTATCGATAAATATTTCAAAGTTAGTTATTGGAACATCGTTAAAAAAAATAATTACAGATATGAATAATAGCAAAACAAATATGAAGCTATACGTAAAAAAAACTCATTCATCGAAAGTTGTGGATACTTTTTTTCCTCAGTCATATGTTTTCCTTTTTGCAAATATTTTTAAATATTCAAATTTATATCATCATCGATAAAATATTGATTCATTTCAAAGGCTGGCTTCGCCGCTTTGTCTTTGCCGACAATACGAGCAGGCACACCTGCAGCGGTGGCATATTCAGGCACAGGTTGAAGTACAACAGAGTTGGCACCAATTTTGGCATATTTGCCCACTTCGATATTACCGAGAATTTTTGCCCCTGCTCCAATCATCACACCTTCTCGTACTTTTGGATGGCGATCGCCGGATTCTTTACCTGTACCACCGAGGGTAACACCTTGTAAGATAGACACATCATTTTCAATTACCGAAGTTTCGCCGACAACAATACCGGTAGCGTGGTCAAACATAATGCCGTGCCCAATTTTGGCCGCAGGATGAATATCCACATCGAAAGCCACTGAAATTTGATTTTGTAAATAAAGTGCGAGTGCTTTTCGATTTTGGTTCCACAAATAATGGGTAATTCGATAGCTCTGAATAGCGTGAAAACCTTTTAGATAAAGCAATGGTGTGGACCACAATTCCACAGCAGGATCGCGGTGGCGCACAGCTTTAATATCACAAGCAGCACAGTCAATGATATTGGGCTCGGCCTGATAGGCTTCTTCAATAATTTCACGTAGCGAAATTGCCGGCATGATCGGGTTAGCCAGTTTATTTGCAAGTAAATAACTCAAGGCACTGCCAAGATTTTGATGTTTTAAAATGGTGGAATGGAAAAAGCTTGCGAGCATTGGTTCGCATTCTGCTAATTCTTTTGCCTCTTGGCGAATGTGTTGCCATACTTCTAACGTCATTTTTTCTCCTTATTCGCCTTTTCGTTCACGACCTAATAAGCTCAGTGCGACTTCTTGTGCACTTTTACCACAAAAGAGCATTTGGTAAATTTGTTCTGTAATCGGCATTTCCACGTCTTGTCGTTGCGCCAATAAATAGGTTTCTTTGGTGTTATAAAACCCTTCCACCACCTGACCAATTTCATCCATGGCTTGTTGGCTATCAGTCCCTTTGCCAAGCATTAAACCAAATCGACGGTTACGGGATTGGTTATCGGTACAAGTGAGCACTAAATCACCTAAACCAGACATGCCCATAAAGGTTTGTGTATTCGCTCCCATGGCTACACCTAAGCGAGTAATTTCCGCAATTCCACGGGTAATCAATGCCGTTCTGGCATTGGCACCAAATCCCATACCATCTGAAATACCTGCGCCAATCGCAATTACGTTTTTAATGGCGCCACCTAATTGAACGCCAATCATATCTTGGTTTACATACACCCGAAAATGCTGACTGCAATGAATTCGCGCTTGAAATTCTAAGGCAAATTTTTCATTACGAGAGGCAAGGGTAATAGCTGTTGGCAATCCTTGAGCCAGCTCTTTCGCGAAAGTGGGACCAGAAAGTACTGCCGTCGGAATTGATTTACCTAAGGTTTCTTCTACTACTTCTTGCAGTAATCGGCCGGTGTTACGTTCTAATCCTTTAGTTGCCCAAATTAAACGATGATCAGGTTTTAAGTGCGGTCGAATTTTTAAGAGAATTTCGCCGAAAGCATGGCTTGGCACCACAATTAAAATGTCTTTCGATTGATCAAGGGCTGTTTTCAAATCTAATTCTAAATGCAAACTTTCTGGAAATTCAATATCTGGCAGAAAACGGCGATTTTGACGTTCCTGTTGCATTTGATGAATGTGAGCGGGATTGTGCCCCCAAAGATAGGTTGGAGAGCCATTGCGAGAAAATGAGATAGCGAGTGCTGTTCCATAAGAACCGCAACCAAGAATGGTAATTGGAGATTGGGATGGGTTCATTTCAATCACCTTTAAAAAAAGGGCAGACGGTATCGCCTGCCCTTATCACAATTAATGTTGGGTTTCCTGATTTTCTTCCGCTTCAGCTGCTGCTTGCTGCTTGTTCATGTAATCAATGAACAGCGCATCGAAGTTTACCGGAGAAAGGTTTAATGCCGGGAATGTACCGCGATTCACTAAGTTAGAAATCAATTCACGAGCATAAGGGAAAAGCATATTTGGGCATTGAGATGTTAAGCAGTGCGCCATTTGAACATCTTCTAAACCGCTGATTGTAAATACACCAGCTTGTTTCACTTCACAAATAAACGCCACATCACCAGAATCTTCCATGGTCGTTTCTACGTTAATGTTTAACGTCACTTCATATAGATCTTCACCTACTTGAACGGCTTCAGTGCTTAAATCAAAGCCAAGTTTTGGTTTCCATTCTTGGTGGAAAATATGAGGAAGATTTGGTGCTTCAAAAGAAACATCTTTTACATAAATACGTTGAATTTGAAGTACGGCTTCTTGTTGCTCTTCAGCAGCTACTTCAGGTTGTTGATTTTGTTCAGACATAGAGGATCCTTACTTATGTTTTTTTACTAATGGTAAATTTGCACCCGCCCAAGCAGTTAAACCTTCTTTTAACACATAGACTTTTTCAAAGCCTTGTTTAGTTAAAAGTTCTGCGGAGGTGGTAGCAGAAACACCGTTAACATCCACAATGATAACCGGTTTTTCTTTGTGATGTTCGATTTTGCCTACATTGTGATTTTTGATTTCAGTTGGAAGCAAGTTCACGCTGCCAATAATATGACCGCGTTGGAATTCATCAATAGGACGTAAATCAATTACCACAGCTTCTTCATCGTTCATTAAACGAACGGCTTCAGGGTTGGTAATAACGCGATATTTTTGTGTCGCACTTTTAAAAAAGGTGAAAAGTGTCATAAAAAGGACAGCAAACCATGCGATCGTTAAAAAAGTGTGTTTTTGAGCAAATTCAATTGCTTGAGGCATAAATTCTTGCATGTTGTTCTCAGCTTAATTTTGATAATGAATAAGAGTTTATCTTCAGATGAAATAAGGCTTTAAGTATAACCGCACTTTAGTTATCTTTCAAAAAAATTATCAAGGAAACGCAACGTTGGCGAAAGCTTATACGATCAGAACAATAAAAATGTGATCAGGATCATAAATATACTATCTTTGTATTTATTCTACTCCTAATTAAGTAGAGAATGGCCGAACTTATATTGTTAAATGTGAAAGGAGACGCGCATGAAATTAAAAAAATTAACGGCACTTATGATGCTCGGATTAGGTTTTTCGGTTGCACAAGCTGCGGAATTACCGAATATTACAATTTTAGCGACGGGCGGCACCATTGCTGGAAGTGGTGAAACCGCCGTTTCTTCTGCTTATAAAGCGGGGCAACTCAATGTTGAAGCGTTAATCGATGCTGTGCCTGAAATTAAGCAATTAGCTAATGTTAAAGGTGAACAAATTGTGAAAATTGGTTCACAAGATATGAGCGATGATGTGTGGTTAAAATTAGCCAAAGCGATTAATGCACAATGTAAAGATACTGATGGTTTCGTGATTACTCATGGTACCGATACCATGGAAGAAACCGCTTATTTCTTAGATCTTACAGCAAAATGTGAAAAACCAATTGTATTAGTGGGTGCAATGCGTCCAGCGACAGAAAAAAGTGCGGATGGTCCGTTAAACCTTTATAACGCCGTAGTCGTGGCAACGGATAAAAAATCATCGGGTCGTGGTGTGTTAGTGGCGATGAATGGGGAAGTATTAGGTGCACGTGATGTGACCAAAATGAGTACTACTGCAGTACAAACGTTCCATTCTCCAAACTATGGTACCTTGGGTTACATCCATAACAGTAAAGTAGATTACGAACGCTCACCTGAAAGCAAACATACGGTGAACACGCCATTCAATGTAGATAAATTAGACAGCTTACCGAAAGTGGGCATTGTTTATGCTTATTCTAATGCACCAATTGAACCGTTAAATTCATTATTAGATGCGGGCTACCAAGGTATTGTTTCAGCAGGTGTAGGTAATGGTAACGTGAATGCTGCACACTTAGAACGTTTAGAAAAAGCAGCGAAAGATGGTGTGGTAGTAGTACGTTCATCTCGCGTGCCAACCGGTTACACCACACGTGATGCTGAAGTAGATGATTCTAAATATGGTTTTGTGGCTTCAGGTACATTGAATCCACAAAAAGCACGTGTGTTATTGCAATTAGCCTTAACACAAACAAAAGATCCAAAAGTGATTCAACAATACTTTGAGGATTTCTAGGAAAGTCATTGAAAGTGCGGTCAGAATTTGAATCAAATTTTAACCGCACTTTCGGATAAAATAGACTAATTCAAGTAATAAATATAGATAATGCACTAGTTTGTTGTTAATATATGTTCCGGAATTACTTTTAAAATTAATATGGAGAAAATATTATGATTTGGGCTCAACTTTTAGTCGTCCTACTCTTTATTTACCTAGGGGCTAGATTAGGCGGTATTGGTATCGGTTTCATGGGTGGTATGGGTGTTGTGGCACTTTCACTGCTTGGCTTAAAACCGGGTGCTATTCCGTTTGATGTAATTTCAGTTATCATGTCTGTAATCATGGCAATTGCTGCAATGCAAGTTGCGGGTGGTATGGATTTCTTAGTAAAAGTAGCTGAAAAAATTCTACGTAAAAATCCAAAATACATTACCTTCCTTGCGCCAACTGTAACTTACTTTATGACTGTACTTGCAGGTACTGGCCACACAGCATTCTCAACACTTCCAGTAATTGCTGAAGTGGCAAAAGAACAAGGCATTCGTCCTTCACGTCCACTTTCTATTGCGGTTATCGCTTCACAAATTGCGATTACAGCGTCTCCAATTTCTGCTGCGGTGGTATTCCTTTCTGCAGAATTAGAGAAAAACTTTGGTTTAAGTTACTTACAATTATTAGGTATTTGGATTCCAACTACTTACGCAGCATGTATGATTACTGCGGTGATTTGTAACTTCCTTGGTAAAGATTTGAAAGATGATGAAGTTTACCAAGATCGTCTAGCAAAAGGTTTAATTACTATGCGTGGTGAAATGCAAATTGAGATCAAACCTTATGCAAAACGCTCTGTCACAATTTTCCTTATCGCGATTTTAGTGGTCATGCTTTATGCAACTGCAATCAGTAAAACAGTTGGTTTAATTCAAAACCCAATTCTTTCTCGTGATAACGCAATTATCTCTTTCATGCTTGCGACTGCAGCGATTATCACTATGGCATGTAAAGTGGATACTGCAAACATTACCAATGCAGCAACCTTCAAATCAGGTATGTCAGCGGTAATTTGTGTGCTTGGTGTGGCATGGTTAGGTAATACTTTCGTGGAAGGTCATATCGATCAAATCAAAGCAGTATCAGCTGAGTTCTTACAACAATATCCTTGGAGTTTAGCGGTTATCTTGTTCTTCGCAAGTACCTTACTTTACTCACAAGCTGCAACTGCAAAAGCATTATATCCAACTGCAATTTTATTAGGTGTTTCTCCGGAAGCCGCAATTGCAGCCTTTGCCGCAGTATCAGCATTATTTATTCTTCCTACTTACCCAACCTTAATTGCGGCAGTAGAAATGGATGACACCGGTTCAACCCGTATCGGTAAATATGTATTCAACCACCCATTCTTAATTCCTGGTGTGATTGCAATTAGCTTATCTGTATTATTCGGATTCTTAATGGCGGGTGCAGTTTTATAATCCTCCATTAAGCTAAAATAAATGAAAACCATCTTGTCTTCGGATAAGATGGTTTTTTAATGGGGAACTTCTTCTTATTGTGATACTCTAAAAGGCAACCTCTTTTTATATATAAGGAAAACCAATGAAGTTATTTAAAATCCTTTTTGCTGCATTAATTGCTTATGCACCAACAGCATGGTCTGCGGTGGATTATAATATTAAATACAGTTCGAATTATTTAATGCCCGCGTATGTGCATTTTAAAGCTGATGGTTCACAGTATTCAGTCAATGCGAAAATTAACATTCCGTTGTACAACATTGTGTTTACTTCTCGTGGTTCACAAAATGCGAGTCAATTTAAAATGGTGAATTATCAAGATGTACGTAATGGTAAGCCTTATGCGATTTCTAAAATTTCGCCAACAACAATTGAATACGGTAAAGTGAAAAATGGGTTAGAAACTGAGCCGTTAAAATTACCGACTTTTGATTTATTCACTATGGCATTTCAGTTGAGTTATTACGATAAATTGCCAACCAGTTTCCAAATTACAAATGGTAAAAAACTTTACCCAATGGAAAATGTGAATGTGAAGAAAGTAGAAAAACAGATCCAATATAACAAGCAAACTGTCACGGAAATTACCTATTCATTTAAAACCGGTAACAAAGACATTATGGTGAAGAAATTCTCAGGTGAACAATTTCCACGTTATATCAAATACACCAGAGATGGTGATGATTATGAGTTAGAGTTTGATGAGTTTGTAAAATAGAATCGGATGAGAACAAGAAGCCACGCAAGATTGCGTGGCTTTTTATTTTAGTGTGCATACATAAATACTTGAGTGAGGAGAAGTATCGATGAGATAACAAATTGACAGCCTACGATTGGCATGACAAATTTCAACCATTTATTAAATGGAATACCAAGCATTTGTAACGTAACAAGGACTAATCCTGTTGGTGCAAGGAATAACATAATATATTGCCCCCAGTTGTAAGCTGATACGACGATGTCTCTTGGAATGCCCACAGTATCAGCTAGCGGAGCCATGATTGGCATAGCGAGTACGGCAAGGCCTGAAGATGAAGGTACAACTAATCCTAAGAAAATGAAGACCAAGAGCTGACCAATAATAAAGACGCCACCATTCATTCCGCCGACAAGATGCGTCATATAATCGAGAATGGTGTCAGAAATCATCCCTTGTTCCAGAATGATATTGACTGCTCGAGCGAGTCCGATAATCAATGCGACGCCGACTAATTCAGAAGCACCATGAGTAAAGCCATTTACGACATCTTTTTCAGGTAATCCACTGATAAACATAATAATGATGGTAATGGCTAGGAAGGAAGTCGCCATTTGAGGGAACCACCAGCCGCCAAACATCACCCCCCATACCATGAGAGGAAAAGCAGCGCTAAATAGAATCAGAATCAGTTTTCTTCTAAAGGTAAATTCAACGGTTGCATCCGGATCGATATCTTTCATATAGAGATCATAGAAGGTTTGGCGATCGTCATAGGTATAAGAAAATTCAGGATTGGCACGCAGTTTTTTACAATACCAATACATGTAAGCAATCACACACGCACCACCAAGAATAAGTCCCAGTGTACGAAATCCCATTCCTTCCGTGAATGGAATACCCGCAGCATTTGAGGCAATGACAACGGAGAAGGGATTGATTGTTGAAAAGGCAGTGCCCATCGAGGCGGCGAGGAATATGGCACCAACACAGACAATCGAATCATAGCCTAAGGCTAAAAAAACGGGGACAAGAATCGGGTAGAAGGCTACTGCTTCTTCCTCAATACCACAAGCTGTACCGCCTAACAGCATTAACACGCAGACAGCGAAGACGACGGAGAATTCATTTCCTTTTGTTTTCTTGGTGAGAGACATTAAACCAGCGTTAAATGCCCCTGTTTTGTTTATGACACCAATCATCCCACCGAGTATGAAGATAAAAATCATAATATCAGCCACTTCAATAGTGCCATCCACCATGGCGTGAATCATATCGGTAATGCCTTTTTCGTGTTGTTCAATGCGTTGATAGGTATCGGGGATAGCAATCGGCTTTTTGATAATGCCGTTGGTGAAATTAGAAAGTTGAATCTTGATATTGAGTTGATTAAGGGTTTGTTCTGTTGCTGGATAGCTTTGATCGGGAATTCCGTGGGTTTTGACAATAAAATGATTTTCGGTGGTGTCGTAGGAAAGTTTTGAGTAGGACCCTGAGGGAATAAGCCAAGTAAGACCAATAGCAATAAGAAGAATAATAAAGAGAATGCTAAATGCGGAAGGGAATTTCATCTTTTTCTTTGATGCTTCCATTATGGAGAACTCCTTGTGTTCGGATTAGTTAATAAGCCGAGCGCGTATTCTACACAAAACGAGCAAAAAAGCAAAGAGTGATTTTTAAAAGAACGCAATAATAACGGGATGAGCAATCGTTTACCTGAATTAAATTCTATGTGGTGGGATTTAATTTAAAATTGATTTGTTCAGAAAAATTAGAGGTGTATAGCATTTGATTATTTCGCCTTTATGATTTTTGATTGTAGTTCTTAAAAAAGTACCAAATAGTAAATGCAATGATTGTCACAATCCAATATACCGTAACGTATCCCCATGTACTGATCAATCTGAGTGAAATAAAACCAGCTAAATATGCCCCTAGTAATGCAACAGAAAATTGTAGTGAACTATCCAATGTGGCATAAGTTTTAGATGAATAATCAAGGATAATAGCCAGCAAGCACGGCACAAGTAATGCGTAAGTAATACTTAATAATAAAATTGGTACGGCGATAAGATAAGGAAAATTCATACCAATATATTCAAATAAAATAAATAAGCAGAAGGCAAAAATTTGGCTAAATAATACCCATTGGGTGACGGAAACCCGAGAATATTTTTTGAGTAATAGACCACTTAGCGGCGCAAAGGCGATAGCACAAAGGGGTTCGAATATGGAAAGTAATAACCCAATGTGTTGGCTGCTCCAGCCCAAGGCATTTAGACGAGGAATGAAACTACTGACCACCATGCCACTAGGAATAAACACAAATGACAATAAAATCAACCAGCGAAATGAGATGTGCGGTTGTTGCCAAAAGTGGAAAAAGCGTGTGAATAAAAAACGCAATGGCGGATTTTTCGGTTCAGCGGCAACTGTAGGTTCGGAATATAGGCTGATTTGCAGAATCAACAGTAGTGCAAAAACACTCATTAAATCCACCGCACTTTGCCAGCCGTAATAATGGTAAATCAGTAACACCAAACCACCCCCAAACATTTTACCCACGCGTCCCGCGATCACCTGAATGACACCGCCAAAGCCTCGTTGCTCAAAAGGCAGGATCGCACAAGTTAATCCTAGTGTTGCACAACCGAAAAATAGACTGCTTAGGTTCAATAGCACACACGCCACCATAAGCAGTGCAAAATCTTGTTGAGGTTGGATGAAATGCAACATAAATAAGGCAATAAAAATGATTAGCGAGGAAAGCCATAACCAACCGCGAAATTGCCCGACGCGCTTGAGACGATAGCGTTCGATCAATGGTGAAACGATGAATTTCGCCATTTCCATTCCACCAAGCAAATAGAACCAACTAAGCTGTTTAAGATCGAACCCCATCTCTTTTAACATGGTGATGAGACCAATCATATAAAACGCTACTACGCAGAATTTAAAGCCGGCAGTTGTGGCAAGGATTGCCCAATCCTGCTTAGTGAGTGATGTTGCCTTGTTGGCATTGCCAAAACGCTGCATAACGTCCTTTTTGTTCTAAGAGTGTTTGATGCGTGCCTTGTTCGGCAATGCTGCCGTTTTCCAACACATAAATGCAATGCGCGCCCACAATGGTGGAAAGTCGGTGAGCGATAATCAACACGGTTTTGTCTTTAACCAGCTGATCCAACGCTTTTTGCACTGCCAGCTCATTGCGGGTATCCAACGATGCTGTCGGTTCATCTAAAATGAGAATCGGTGCGTCTTTTAAAATCGCTCGGGCAATCGCAAGTCGTTGCTTTTCACCGCCGGAAAAATTACTCCCAATTTCATTAACTTGCGTTTGATACCCTTGTGGTAATGCCTGAATAAAATCGTGGCATTGGGCTAGTTTACAGGCATGAATAACTTCTTCATCTGTAGCATTCGGTTTTGCCATTCGGATGTTATTTAATACGCTGTCTTGAAATAAATACACATCTTGAAACACCACAGAAATTAAGCGCATGAGCTGTTCTTGGCTAACATCCCGAATATCGATACCGCCGATCGTAATTCGCCCTGATTGCGGATCAGCATAACGCAACAACAAGCGAAGTAATGTTGTTTTACCGCAACCGCTGGTGCCCAAAAAAGCATTGAGGCTGTTAGGTTTTATGTCTAGATTAATGTCGTTTAGGATGTTTTTTTCAGCATTATAACCAAAGCGGACATGCTCATAGCGAATGCAATAATCTGTGGGTAATCTGCTGCCATGATTTTCCGCCAATTCAGGCAATGCCATCAGTTTTTCAAATTTTTCACAGCTAATCACAAAAATTTCTAAGAGCGAAGACATTTGCACAAAGAAGTTCAATACATCTGAAATTCGTGCAATTAAAATCAGCACCGTGGCTAACAATACCCAATGGGCGCTACCAGAAATCACCCAAAATGTACCAACAATTAATACCGCAATAAGACTTAATTGAATGCTTGAGGTAATAATCAAATTCGGACGTTCGCCTTTTTTAGTACCGATGCATTGAATGTTTGCCACATCTTCAATCACACGGTTGAAAATATGTTGTTTGTTTTCAGTTTGCCCTGTTGATTTCAGAATTTCCAAACCTTGCACAAACTCAATGGTTTCGCCTTTAAGTCGCTGATTAGCTTCTGCCAAAATACTAAATCCACGACGGAAAGCTTTTCTCCGCCATAAATAAAGTGGCACGATAAGCGGAAAAATAATGAAGATCAGCAGCCCAAAGCGGTAATCAAAGAAACAAAGACAAAGGGCGGCAGACACCGGTGTTACGATGCCGTAAATTAGAATACTAATTAAACTGAATGCGTAATTCGTCGCTTCATTAATACTTTGGATGGCAATGGCACTAAGTTCGCCTGCACGAAATCCACTGAGGACAGCAAGAGATACGCGGCGAAGTTTTTCGCCCAGTTGACGTCTTAATTGATATGTCGCCAAAAATGAATCGCCTTTGGTGTCATAATATTCCGCCCAAATTCGGAAAAGGAGGCTGGCGATTAAAAGCACGCCACACAAAACACTCCAAAAAATGACCGCACTTTGCCCTGCCTCGGTTTGTTCTAATGCCAAAAGCAGCGGATACAGTAAGCCGATAGCCACGCCGAATAAAATTGCAGACAGCGCCGCAAAAGCAAGACAGCGTAAGAATGCGCTTTGTTGCTGTTGGGCGGTGGCAAATAAGGCGTGATAAGTTTGCCATAGGCTTTTTACACGTTGAGTTTCGGGATTAAAGTAAGATTGCATAACGTTCTCTAATGTATCGTCCAAGATTTTGCCTGTTGATATTCCGCCCAAAGGGTTTGATAGGCGACATTGGTTTGCAACAAGGCTTTGTGATTGCCTTGACCAATGATTTTGCCGTTCTCTAAATAAATAATTTGATCGGCTTGGATAATGCTAGACAGGCGATGCGCCACCATGATCACTGTTTTATTTTGCATCAATGCATGAAATGCCTGCATTAAATCCGCCTCGTTTTTCGCATCGGAAAAAGCCGTGGGTTCGTCTAGCAATAAAATCGGGCGATTTTGTAAAAAGGCGCGGGCTATACTGATACGTTGTTTTTGTCCGCCTGACAATAATTGTCCGCGTTCACCCACTTTCGTTTGATATTGCTCCGGTAAGGTCATAATAAAGTCGTGAATACGGGCTTGTTTGGCGGCATTGATAATCGCTTCCTCCGTCACACTTTCTATACCGTAAGCAATGTTTTCGGCAATAGAGCAAGAAAATAAGAAATTATCCTGAAATACGACCGAACAATATTTCATAAGTTGATCCTGTTCCATATGACGAATATCAGCACCACCTAAGGTGATTTTTCCGCTATCGACATCCCAAAAGCGCAACAACAAATTGAGCAAGGTGGTTTTGCCAGAGCCTGAAGTGCCAATAATGGCAGTAAAACTATTTTGCGGCACGCTGAAGTTAATATTTTTCAGCGTCGCTTTGTCGGCATCATAGCTGAAATTAACCTGTTCAAATTGAACAGCATACCCCTTCGGCGTTTGTAACGGCAAAAGTGAGGTGGCATTTTCTAACGTTTTTATTTCGTTAATGCGTTCAATGGCGGCACGGGAGCGTTCTAACAAATGAAACAGCCCCATGTAAGGATGCATGGTTTCAATTAACCCGGCGGCTAACACTAAAAAGGCAAAAAAAACAAAGGTGGAAAGCAGCGCAAGCGAGTGTAAATACACGCCTAACACGATCAAAAACAACATGATCGGCATTGGCGTAAAGAGCGAACGGGCAAGACGTGTTGGAGCGCCTACTTTGGCTAAAAAAGCGAAGATGACCTGATTAAAATTTTCCAATGCGGTGCTAAAACGGCTGTACGAACTTTGTCCCGCATCAAAGGTGCGAATCGTGCTCATACCTTGAATATATTCAATAATCGCGCTATTGATTCGGCTCACGGCAGCACCGTAATCACGATAATTCAATCGACTTTTTTGCATTAACCGTTGCAGAATCGTAAATAGCACGACCAGGAAAATCACCACAGCCAATGCCATTTGCCAATTTAACCAAAATAATGCTGCCAACACAAAAATTGGTGTGGAATAAGCCTCCGCTTTAAGGGGGGGCGCATCGGCAACAAAGGTGTGCAATTCGTTTACGTCATCGCACAGCACTTTGGTTAAACCGCCTGAACCGATTTCATTGACTTTGCCTAACGATAATTGACTGATTTTTTTCGCAAGCTGTTGGCGTAGCATTTTTTCCAATTCAAAGGCTGCATAATGAGATTTGTCGTGCGCTTTAATTTTGCAGGTGTAATACAAAATGGACGTGACAAGCAGCGCGAAAATCTGCCAATAAGGAAACGTAAGAGATTGGCTGACGGTGAACACAATGTGGATCATCAAAAGCCAAATCCCGATTTTTAAGCCTTGCGCGAAGGTTGCCAACCACATTGAGGCGCGTAATTGCGCGGCAACAGGTTGGAAAATTTGTTGGTGTTGCTGACTCATTGCTTAAAATCTTAACTCGGTAGAAAGCCCAATTTGGCGTTCCGGCTGACGGGTAATGTCGCCTGAGCGCGGTACGAGTAAGATATCTTTGCGTGAGTTAAGCACGTTGTCGGCATAAAGCGTGATTCTGGCATTCTTAAAGTCGTACGCTAAATAAACATCAAATTGGTCATAATGCCCTACTTTACCATTGGCTAAGTTGTCGGCAGTGGAATAATAACTGCTGTTGTAGCTGTAATTGGTGCCAATTTCTAGGTGGTCAAGAAGACGATAATTGGCCCCCAGTTTTCCACTAAAACTTGGTGCACGAGCGAGTTTATTCCCTTCAATGCCGCTGTTTGGATAACGTTTGATATCGGTTTTTAACATCCCGATGCCTGCGTTGAGTGCCAGTTTCTCTGTGGCCTGCCATTCGGTATTGATTTCCGCACCATAGGTGACGACTTTATCGGCATTGCGGATCACGATGGAATTTGGACCAAGAGTGAACGGTAACTGCATGTCCTTGTAGTCGTTATAGAATAGGTTGCTGTTAATGCGTAGGCGTTTATCTGCGGATGTCCAACGATGATAAAGTTCGTAGTTCCAGACATATTCCGCGTCATATTCATAGCTGGTGTACGGCACACCGAAAGTTACACCGGCACCGCCCGGATTATAACCTTTACCTACTTTAAAGCCTAAGCGTTGATCATCGTTAATTTTCCATGCAATGTCTGCTTTAGGCAGGAAGACATTGTATTTTTTATCCCGGTTGATGGAAAACATCGCACTTTTGCCTTTACGCTGATGATGTTCCTGTTCATAGCGAGCAGAAAGCGTCAATTCAAACGGAATATCCGGTGTAAAGGTAATTTCACCAAAGGCCGCCTTGGTTTTCGTTTTATCATTAAAATTTGTCGTAATCGGCGTGCGAGCAATGCGTCCGTTGAGCATCGTAACACTTTCATCTTGTTTCGCATTGAAATAGAACAAACCGAATAACCCACGGTATTTTTCGTTTTCGTATTTTACAATGGGTTCAATTTGGAATTCATTGCCATCAACACGAGCCGGAACACCTCGACGATTTGGCGGCAATGCGGTGTTGAATGGCGAAGTTGTTTTTCTATCGTGAATAAAGTGGGTATAAACCAATTTATTTTCCCATTTCCAATGCTCTGAGAGTTGATAACCAATGTCCCAAATAGTGCTGGCAGAGCGTGTTTGGAATACCGGGCGTTCCGGCGTGTAACGTGGTGAATTAGGTTGTAACTCTGTTTCGCTTTGTGGTGCTCGCGCGTTTAAATGATTGAATGTTAAACGGCTATAGAGATCTGGCAACGCAGACGGAGTCCACAGTAATTTGGCGCGGGTATTGGTGGCTTTAAACCAACGCGGGTTGCCGACGGGATCGTAATGTGGTAAATCTACAGCAGTTTCGCGTTGTTGATGATCTACGCTTAAACGAAACGCCAATTCGTCTTTCACCACCGGGCCTGAAATCAGGGCAGCCGTTTGTGCCAATCGATGATTCCCCATATTTAATTTCGCTGCACCTTCCCATTCTTGCGTTGGGTCATTGCTGGTCATCACCACGGCGCCAGCAATAGCATTACGCCCTTGGGCATAGCTTTGTGCGCCACGATAAATTTCTACCTGTTTCATATCCCAGAGGGATTTTGTACCGAACGCCAGTTCGTTATAGCTGGAAGTTCTGCCGTCAATTTGCATATTTAGTCGTGGGCGTGAACCGGCAAAAAATGCCACCGCACCTACCGCCGGGCCGGACCCGTCAACGCCACGCACAGTAGGTAAGTCATTGCCCAAACCGGTGTCTAAAATATTCACATCGCGTTTTAATAATTGGGTCGCAGACAGTAAATTGGCTTCTCGTTTGAGTTGCTCAGCGGTTACCACGGAGGTGCTTGAACCGGTAGAAGATTGACTACGTTCAAATTTTTCACCGGTCACTGTGATTTCGTCTAGTACCGTGGTCTGCTGACTTTCTTCGGCATGGCTAGAAAAAGAATAGGCACTCATCAGGCAAAGGCTAATGAGGCTGAGTCGTGGGGATAACTTGTTCATGGGTTCTCCTAGGCTTTATTTTAGCTTAAAGTTTACACTTTTCTTATTAATTGATTAATAATGTAAACCTAACATAATTACAATACGAAAGTAAATAAGAATTTTTCTCAAATTTGATATTTGACAATTAAAGGCTTTCGGCTATGTTATTGCCTATTAAGGAGCGGATCATGAAAAAAGATATTTTTTTGAAACAGGTTGCCACTGAACTGTTTTATCAACAAGGCTGGAGATTAACTTCTATCGCAGAAATTTGTCGGGCAGCGGGGGTGAGTCGAGTGACGTTTTATAAATATTTCCCCACCAAGCAAGATTTAGTGAAATGTATTTTTGAAGAACAAAAAAATAATATGCGGTGGGAATTTGACAGGCTGTTAGCCACGGAGGCAGATTTAACCACGGTGATTCAGCAAATTTTGACGATGCAGCAAGAATCCATGGCCACGTTGTATTCTGCTGCCGTATTACATGATTTAAATCATGATCAAGATGAAACCTTACAGGCTTTTTTTCGGCAAATGTCACAAGAAAAATATCACTATATGCACTATTTTTTCAGTACGTTACAAAAACGCAAGATTATCCGCGATGATTTCCCTGTCATGTTAATTGATCTTTTTATTCAAAAAATAGATGAAATATTAAATTCTGCCAGCCTCCAATTCTACTATAAAGGAAGAGAGCAAAAGCTTTTTAAAGATGTATTACAACTTTTTATGTGTGGTATTCGATATTGATAGATTATTGTTTTTATATTTATTTTGTACTTAGCTTAAAAAGAAACACGGAATTAACCGTGTTTAGGTTCAAAATTTGAAATATTCTTGGACATTTCATCCAACATTTCATAACGTTTTCGGTACATAGAACGTTTTTTACTGGCAATTTCTTCCAATGCTTTGCGGGCGCTTTCAAGCGGTAATTGCCAATATTGACCATTTAATTGCCCTTGGTTTTCTTGCCAGAATTCATCGTAATTGAATAGAATTTTACTGCGAGCAGATAGGCGATATTTACCTTGTGAAGTGTGAGGAATACCGATTAATTCACATTGCCATTTTTCGGCTAATAAGCGGAAAACATTCATCAACATAAACATCGGGCGAACACCGTGTAATTCTTTTGTGGCTTGTTTTACGGCTTCTTGCGCTTCTTCATAAGAAGGACCTTGAATTGAAGCAATAAGTAACTTATTTGGCTTTAAAAAGGTGAAAGAAGCATCATAAATGCTACGCCCATCATTGTCTTTTAAGTTAATAGAAAAATAACCTTCAAAAGGGTCAATCTGGTTGATATTGAAATAAATACCAAGTTGATCTGTTAATTGTGATAATAAAAGGGATTTTTCTTGGAGTAGTTTTTGGCAAAATTTTACGCCCATTTTTTCTTCAAGCATTAACAGATTATTGGTAATGGCATTGAGTCGCTCAGTTGCAGAAAAACGTTTATCGCAATAGGTCGCGAGCAATGCATTAAAACGATATGGATTTTGTTGAAAAAGCGGAATCCAAGTTTGGTTTGTATTTAAGAAATTAACTAATGCATCACATTGTTTTTTAAATAAAAATTTTCGTCCGTAATAACGGGCTTTATCCCTTAATTGTTTTTTTAATGGATGATTACAAGAATCGGGCAGTAATTCTTGAAAGGTCGCGAAAGTAATAGCTTGTTTTGTTGTCATAATGGATAAAGTGCGGTTATTTTTTCAAACGTTTTTATTAAGTAAAATCATACTGATTTTTGACCGCACTTATTGTACCTGTATTCCATAGTTTTTCCAATTAAGCATCAATAAAGGTGGTTCTTTACTTGCCTATTTTTCGATTTATCCTTAATATGCCAAATCCTACCTTGAATTTATGCAACTCATCCCCATATTCAATGAAATTATAGAATTGATGTAAGAGAGATAACTATGAACGCCAAAAGAACTCAACAACGTACACTTCCTGTATTGCCATTACGGGATGTCGTCGTTTTCCCTTATATGGTGATGCCACTTTTTGTTGGGCGCGCAAAATCCATTAGCGCCCTTGATGAAGCCATGAATGAGGGCAAACAATTATTATTGGTGTCACAAAAGCAGGCTGATTTAGAAGAACCTACCGTTGATGATGTATTCGATGTCGGGACGATTGCCAATATTATTCAATTATTAAAATTGCCAGACGGCACTGTGAAAGTGTTGGTGGAAGGGCAACAACGCGCGAAAATCAATCAATTAAATGATGGTGAAGATCATTTTTCTGCGGAAGTCACGCCGATTGAAACCACGTTTGGCGATGAAAAAGAATTAGATGTGGTGAAGGCAGCCGTTTTAAATGAATTTGAAAACTATCTGCAACTCAATAAAAAAATTCCCGCAGATGTTTTAGGTGCACTTCAACGCATTGATGATGCCGATCGTTTAGCAGATACCATGGCTGCACATATTCCTGTAACTGTTCGCCATAAACAAAGCGTGTTAGAACTGGCTGATGTGCAAGAGCGTTTGGAATACTTGCTCGGTATGATGGAATCTGAAGCGGATATTCTTCAAGTTGAAAAACGTATCCGTGGCCGTGTGAAAAAACAAATGGAGAAAAGCCAGCGTAACTATTATCTTAGCGAACAAATTAAAGCGATTCGCAAAGAAATGGACGAAGGTGAAAGTGAAGATACCATCGATGAAGTTGAGCAACTTCGTCAAAAAGTTGAAGCGGCAGGTATGCCAGCAGATGTGCGTGACAAAGTAGAAAGTGAGTTGCAAAAACTCAAAATGATGTCAGCGATGTCGGCTGAAGCGACAGTGGTGCGAAGCTATGTTGAGTGGATGCTTCAAGTGCCATGGCATAAACGTACCAAAGTGAAGAAAGATATCGCAAAAGCTCAACAGGTTTTAGATGCGGATCACTACGGTTTAGAGCGAGTAAAAGAACGCATTTTAGAGTACCTTGCGGTACAAGCTCGCTTAAACAAAATCAAAGGCCCAATCCTTTGCTTAGTAGGACCACCAGGGGTAGGTAAAACCTCACTAGGTCAATCTATTGCCAATGCAACAGGACGTAAATATGTGCGTATAGCATTAGGCGGGGTACGTGATGAAGCAGAAATTCGCGGCCACCGTAAAACCTATATCGGTGCATTGCCGGGTAAATTGATTCAAAAAATGGCAAAAGTTGGTGTAAAAAACCCACTCTTCTTGCTTGATGAAATTGATAAAATGTCTTCGGATATGCGTGGTGATCCAGCATCAGCCTTATTAGAAGTGCTTGATCCTGAACAAAATACCACCTTCAATGATCACTATCTTGAAGTGGACTATGATTTGTCTGATGTGATGTTTGTGGCAACCTCAAATTCCATGAATATTCCAGGCCCATTGCTAGATCGTATGGAAGTCATTCGTCTTTCTGGTTATACCGAAGATGAAAAACTCAATATTGCGATGCAACATTTATTACAAAAACAAATTGAACGTAATGGATTGAAAAAAGGCGAATTAACCATCGAAGAAAATGCCATTTTAGATATTATCCGTTATTACACCCGTGAAGCCGGTGTGCGTGGATTAGAGCGTGAGATTTCTAAAATCTGTCGTAAAGCAGTGAAGAATTTATTGGTAAACCCAAAAGTGAAATCTATTACCGTTAATTCAGACAACTTGCATGACTATCTGGGTGTGAAACGTTTTGAATTTGGTAAAGCGGATACCCAAAACCGTGTGGGCGAAGTAACAGGCCTTGCGTGGACTGAAGTGGGCGGTGACTTACTAACCATTGAAACTGCTTCAGTAGTAGGTAAAGGCAAATTGACCTTCACTGGTTCATTAGGCGATGTGATGAAAGAATCTATCCAAGCAGCGATGACCGTAGTCCGTGCACGTGCTGAAAAATTGGGTATCAATTCTGAATTCCATGAAAAACGTGATATTCACATTCACGTGCCAGATGGCGCAACACCGAAAGATGGTCCAAGTGCAGGTATCGCAATGTGTACCGCATTAGTTTCTTGCTTAACGGGTAACCCTGTGTGTGCTGATGTCGCGATGACAGGTGAGATCAGCCTACGCGGTAAAGTATTACCAATTGGCGGATTGAAAGAAAAATTACTTGCGGCACATCGTGGTGGCATTAAAACCGTATTGATTCCAAAAGATAACGTGAAAGATTTGGAAGAAATTCCAGATAACGTAAAAGAAAATCTTGCGATTCATGCGGTAGAAACCATTGATGAAGTGTTAGGCTTAGCGTTAGAAAATCCACCAGAAGGTATTGAATTCGTGAAAGTGGAAACGAAAGCGAAAGCACCTCACCGTAAAGCTGCGACTAAAACAGCAAGAGCGGTCAATTAATGACTTATTTTTTAGGGCTTGTGAAAACAAGCCCTTTTGACTTTTAATTATGCAAAAATTTCCCCCTCTTTCCCTTTATGTGCATATTCCCTGGTGTGTGCAGAAATGTCCTTATTGTGATTTCAATTCGCATGCACAGAAAGGCACAATTCCTGAACAAGAATATGTGCAACATCTGATAGCCGATCTTGAGGCAGACTTAGAGAAATATCAGGCTAGTATTCAATATCGTTCACTTCATTCAATTTTTATTGGTGGTGGCACGCCGAGTTTATTTTCAGCGGAAAGTATCAAGTTGTTATTGGCAGAAATTCAACATCGCATTCCTTTTTCAGAGAATATTGAAATCACCATGGAAGCTAATCCTGGCACTGTGGAAGCGGAGCGTTTTAAAGGCTATGTGGATGCTGGTGTAACACGTATTTCCATGGGTATCCAAAGTTTTAATGACGATAAATTACAACGTTTAGGGCGTATTCATAATGCGGAGGAAGCTAAAAGTGCGGTCAGTTTGGCAAAAGTTTCAGGCTTGAAAAGTTTCAATTTGGATTTAATGCACGGTTTGCCAAACCAAACTCTTGCAGAAGCGCTAGATGATTTGCGACAAGCCATTGAGCTTGCTCCACCACACCTTTCTTGGTATCAGCTCACCATTGAACCCAATACCATGTTTGCTTATCGTCCCCCTACATTGCCGGATGATGATGAGCTTTGGGATATTTTTGAGCAAGGCCACCAGCTTTTAACCGAAGCGGGTTATCAACAATATGAAACATCCGCTTATGCGAAACCGGGCTTTCAATGTCAGCACAATCTGAATTATTGGCGATTCGGGGATTATTTGGCGATAGGCTGTGGTGCACATGGAAAACTGACTTTTCCTGATGGCGATATTTTACGTTTTTCTAAAACAAAGCATCCAAAAGGCTATTTGCGTGGTGAATACCTTTATGAAGAAAAAAACGTGGAAAAAAATGACCGCGCTTTTGAATTTTTCATGAATCGTTTTCGTTTATTGGAAGCTGTACCAAAACAAGAGTTTGAACATTACACGGGGCTTTCGCAAAGTGCGGTCAAAAATCAAATTGATTTTGCGATCCAGCAGAATTATATTGTGGAAACACCTGATTTTTGGCAGATCACTGAACACGGTAAATTGTTTTTAAACGAACTATTAGCGCTTTTCTTAGATGAATAAAATTTTTTCATCATCACGAATAAATTTTTACACTTGTTTATTTAATAGGGTCGTATTAAAGTAAAGCAAACGTTTACGTCATTATTTAAAATTTAAAAGGGACAGAGAAATGGATCAATTAGAAATGAAAAAATTAGCGGCACGCGCAGCGTTAAAATATGTTAAGCCCGAGACCATTGTTGGCGTGGGAAGTGGTTCAACAGTGAATTGTTTTATTGAAGCCTTAGGTGAATTAAAAGATCAAATTCAAGGCGCAGTAGCGGCATCTAAAGCCTCAGAAGAATTATTGCGTAAACAGGGCATTGAAGTGTTTAGTGCTAACGATGTATCCAGTTTAGATATTTATGTGGATGGCGCTGATGAAATTAATCCACAAAAAATGATGATTAAAGGTGGTGGTGCAGCATTGACTCGCGAAAAAATTGTGGCCGCTTTAGCGAAAAAATTTATTTGTATCGTTGATTCTAGTAAACAAGTGGATGTGTTAGGTAGCACATTCCCATTGCCAGTAGAAGTGATTCCAATGGCACGTTCACAAGTTGGTCGTAAATTAGTTTCTCTTGGTGGCGCCCCAGAATATCGTGAAGGCGTGGTGACTGATAACGGCAACGTGATTTTAGATGTACATAACTTCGCTATCTTAAATCCAGTGGAAATGGAAAAAGAATTGAATAATGTTGCAGGTGTAGTAACAAACGGTATTTTTGCCTTACGTGGGGCGGATATTGTGATTGTTGGTACACCAGACGGCGCAAAAATTATTGATTAATAAAAATAAGGAAGCAAACATGACAAACAAAGTCTCACTCGACAAATCAAAAATTAAATTTGTGCTATTAGAGGGCGTGCACCAAAGTGCATTAGATACCTTACATGCGGCTGGCTACACCAACATCGACTTTTACAAAAAAGCCTTAGATGGTGATGAGCTAAAAGAAGCGATTAAAGATGCGCATTTTATTGGCTTACGTTCACGTACCCAATTAACTGCAGAAATGATTGAAGCTGCGCCGAAGCTTATTGCTATTGGCTGTTTTTGTATCGGAACCAATCAAGTGGATCTTAATGCAGCAAAAATGCGTGGGATTCCGGTATTTAATGCACCGTTCTCTAATACACGCTCTGTGGCTGAATTAGTGTTAGGTGAGATTTTGCTCTTAATGCGCAATATTCCTCAAGCGAATGCAGATGTGCATCGTGGTTTATGGAATAAATCGGCAGTGGGCTCTCATGAAGTACGTGGTAAAAAATTAGGTATCGTGGGTTACGGCCATATCGGTTCGCAATTAAGTATTATTGCGGAATCTTTAGGGATGGACGTGTATTTCTACGATATCGAAAATAAATTGCCATTGGGTAATGCAAAACAATTGCACACACTTGAAGAGTTATTGGGGTCTTGTGATGTGATCTCACTTCATGTACCTGATTTACCTTCAACCCGTAATTTAATGAGTGCTGAACGTATTGCACAGTTAAAACAAGATTCTATTTTGATCAATGCGGCACGTGGTACGGTAGTAGATATTGATGCTTTAGCAGCAGCGCTTGAGCAAGGTAAGGTTCGTGGGGCAGCAGTTGACGTATTCCCTGTTGAACCTGCTTCAATCAATGAAGAGTTTGTTTCACCATTACGTAAATTTGATAATGTGATATTAACCCCGCATATCGGTGGTTCAACCGCGGAAGCGCAAGAAAACATTGGTTTTGAAGTGGCGGGTAAATTTGTGAAATATTCTGATAATGGCTCAACCCTTTCTTCCGTGAATTTTCCAGAAGTATCTTTACCAGAACACGTTGGCACAAAACGTTTACTCCATATTCACGAAAACCGTCCTGGTGTATTAAACAAACTGAACCAAATTTTTGTCGAAGCCAATCTCAATATTGCAGCGCAATATCTGCAAACCGATCCGAAAATTGGTTATGTTGTGGTAGATGTTGAAACAGATGATGCATCACCATTGTTAGCCAAACTCCGTGAGATTGAAGGCACAATTAAAGCACGTGTGTTGTATTAATGTGAAAAATTAAGCAAAAATTGACCGCACTTTGTGCGGGATGCAAAGCAAAATGGGCAAAGTAAGTTATTTTACTTTGCCCATTTTTATTAGTTAGTTGTAGCTTACATTTATTTGATCATAGCCTTAAATAGATTACGACGATCAGCATTAAATGTCGGCTGTGCGGTTGGGATGGATAAAACCATACGCAAACAATCCTGTGTGAGTTGAACCGCTTGTTCATTAGTCAGATTCGGGTCGAGCGGTGAATGTAAGGAACAACTTAAATATTGCGGTACATTTTCAAGACTACTAACAGTGAAAGTAAGTGCTTTGTAAGGCAGTTGTACAGTGAGTTTATCACCTAATTCACGTGGTTCCCATTGTTGTTGAGGACCCGGTAGAATCACTACGCTCATCATCCATGGGGTTAATACTGTGCCGATCCATTGATCTTCAAATAAAACAAATTTAGGGCAGAAACACTCGATGCCTTTGTGATAAAAAGGAAGATCTTGCATTTCGGGCACAATGTTTTTCATTTCAGTCAGGAAAATATCTGTTGGGTTTTCTTCAAAGCCAGTGACAGAGGTTAAAAGTGCGGTCGAATTTTGTGGTGTTTTTTCGTGTCGATACATGGTTTATTTTTCAATATTAATAAGATTAAAGCATAGCAGGTGAAATCTTAAAGAAAGTTCCCCTCTTTTCTAAAGAGGGGAGTCTAGATTTAAGCCGTATTCCTTAATGACTTGATTTAACGTTTCAAAAACCTTTGGCAACACGTTTTGTATTGTTTCTGTCAAACCAATTCCAGATTCTAGCGATTCTGGTTGGATGCCGATGAGACAAAGGTGTTTTGGGAATTCGTCCGTTAATTTCATTGCAGAAAGTACATCACAAATGCCGAGTTGGTGTGGTGAAATTTTGCGAGAGAAAAAGGTGGGCACTTGCTCGTCATGTAACACGACAATCTCACCAGGCTGTTTACTAGCAAGCACAGCATCGACAATAATCAAATGCTCGCGATTTGCCATCGCATCCAGTAATTCCATGCCACAAGTACCACCATCGATGATGTCAAAGTGCGGTTGAATTTCAGGACGTTTTTCAAGCTCCTGCACCACGCGCACACCGACACCTTCATCACTTAACAAAATATTGCCGACACCAAGAATTAACGGCTTCATTACAACACCTTCACTTCAGTTACTTCACCGTTTTCGGTATTAACTACATGTACGGCGCAGGACATACAAGGGTCGAATGAGTGAATGGTTCGAACCACTTCCAATGGTTTAGTCGGATCTGCCACCGGTGTACCAATAATGGAAAGCTCATAAGGACCCATTTGGTCTTGTTCATTACGCGGACCGGCATTCCATGTGGATGGTACAACCGCTTGATAGTTTTCGATGCGACCGTCTTTGATCACAACCCAGTGAGAAAGCATACCACGTGGTACTTCACCGAAACCAACACCACGGAATTCACCGTTTGCTGGAATATCTGTTTTGATATAAGCTGTCATATCACCTTTAGCGATATTATCAATGAGCATTTGCCATTGAGCGCTTAAAATGTCGTTGATCGCACAGCAATGCACGGTACGACCGATAATACGTCCAAGGGTAGAATGTAATTGATCGGTGGTTAAAGTATTACCGGTCAATTTTTCATAAATGCCTTTTAATTCATTGAAGTGGTTGACAGTTGGTGTGTCATTCGAAGCCAAACCACACATTAAATAGGCGAGAGGGCCTACTTCGACAACTTTACCGTAGAAGGTTGGTGCTTTTACCCAAGAGTATTTACCGTCATCTTGCCAGCCGGTATATTTCGGACGAGTTAAGCCAGCCCAAGGTTCTAATGGCTCATCATCTTCGTACCAAGCGTGTTTACCACTTTCTTTAATACCTTTTACAACGAACTCATCTTTTTGTTGGTCGATTGCACGGAAAGTGGATAAATCGCCGTTTTCGATATAACCACCTTTCAACATGAATTTAGAGTTATCTGCATCAATTGGGTATTCTGGCACAGATAAGTAGTTACCTGATGTTTTACCAAGACTTAACCATTCAGGATAGTAGGCCGCAAATACTGCCGCATCTACTTTATACACTTGGTTAATGAAGTCAGTTAAGCGATCGATACAAGCTTTCACGAACATGAGACGTTCTTGGTTTAGTACCGCTTGGGAATCTAAGTTAATTGGGTTTGCTACGCCACCAATCGCCAAGTTTTGAATATGTGGTGTTTTACTACCGAGTAATGCCACTACGCGGTTAGCATCACGTTGACATTCAAGAGCTTGCAAATAGTGTGCGACGGCAATGAGGTTGACTTCTGGTGGAAGTTTCATTGCAGCATGACCGAAGTAACCGTTAGCGAAAATACCAAGTTGTCCGCTATCCACTAATGCTTGGATTTTTTTCTGTACGTTGCGGAATTCGTTAGCACTGTTTAATGACCATGTAGAGACACCTTTTAGCATATCTGCCGCTTTTTCAGGATCAGCTTTTAGCGCAGCGGTGATATCCACCCAGTCCATCGCAGAGAGTTGATAGAAATGCACGATATGGTCGTGAATGCTGTGTGCAGCAAGAATCATGTTACGAATGTACTGTGCATTGACGGGGACTTTAGCACCGATAGCATCTTCTACGGCTCGTACGCTGATAATCGCGTGAACTGTAGTACATACGCCACAGATACGTTGCATAATCATCCATGCATCACGTGGGTCGGCACCTTTTACGATATTTTCCATACCGCGCCACATGGTACCTGATGACCAAGCATTGGTGACAACACCGTTTTCAATTTCGCAATCAATACGTAAATGCCCCTCAATACGGGTAATTGGGTCAATTGAGATACGTTTTTTTTCTGACATTATTCTGCTCCGCTAACTTTTTTGCTGAATGCCGCTTTTTCGGCAATAATTTTTTCTGAGTCTTCAGTATGTTTTTCTTTAAATACCGGTAATACAGGGAATAAACGAATGATTAAAATATAGGCACATACTTCAATCGAAACGAAACCGATTGAAATAAGCAATTCTTCCGCAGATGGGAAATATTGATAGCCGTTGCCAGGATTATACATGATAAGCGAGTAGTTCATACGCCATAATGCTGCACCGAGTAACATGCTTAATGCCGAAATAAATAACCAACGGGAATCTGATTTTTTCTCCCCAAGGAAGAGTGTTAGTAATGGTAATACCATCAACCAGACTTCCATCCAGAACATCCATGCTTCAAATTTAGTTAATTTATCGAAACCTACAACCATTTGCAGTTTGTCGTGATAAATCAACTCACCAAAACGCACCGCTAAGAAACAGAAAATTAATCCTGCGGTAACGCGAGCCAATTGAGTAAATAAATGACGTTCATCTGGTGTTTTTCCTGCAAGACCCGCTTTAACTAAAGAACCTTCAAAAATCACAATAGAGAAGCCCATAATGAAAGCAGTCAGCAAGGAGAGAATTGGTAGCGCTTCATAGCTTTGCCATACCGGATGGACTTTGTGACCAGCTACAATCATCAAGGAACCCATTGAAGATTGGTGCATCATTGGTAACAAGGCACCTAAGGCGATAATGAAAAACATGATTTTATTCAGTTTATTAAACCATTTTTTCAAGCCGAAGAAACCAAGCCATACAGGGGCAAATTCTAGGGTCACCACGATGATATACACTGTCATACAAAATGCCGTTTCAAATAGAACGGAATTCGTGTTGAACTGGCCTGGAATGTAGAAATACGGTAAATGCCAATAACGTCCCATATCAATGGTGATAGATAAACCACCAAGGGAATAGCCGAATAAACTTGCAAGCAATGCTGGGCGAACAAGAGCGTGATATTTCCCTTTATTGAAAATATACACGGTCCAAGCGAGGGCCCAACCGCCACAGGCAAATCCTGTACCGACAAGTAAGTCAAAGGCAATCCATAAACCCCAAGGATAACCGCCATTAAGTGCGGTCACAGAACCAATACCGAAAACCAAACGTTTTAAAATTAATAAAACGCAAAGCACAGCAAGTGGTGCAAAAAAGAGAATTGCGGCAGAAACAAGGCGACCGCCTACCGGACGTGGATTACTCATGATGCTCATCCTCCGCTTCTTCGATTTCCTTGCGTGCCTGACGCATGGCTTCTTTTTGTGCTGCAATACGCTCAGCGATTTTATCGCCATGCATATTTTTGTAAGTCATAAAGGTTAAACCGGCAAGTGCGACTAATGGCAATGCTAAACCGCGATACAAGAAGTGTTGTAAATGCGCCGCACGAGAACCTGTCGCGACTTCATCTAAGTCTGGTAAACCAAGGTTAGCAAAAGGTACACCACTTAAGGCGAGCACCTGTGTACCACCACCTTCTTTTTCACCGTAGATATGATATTGATATGCCGGCACGGTTGCACGGTATTTATCTGTGCTATTGACGTGTTGACGTGGGTAATCATATTCAGTACCACGTAATAAGCTTAAACGACGTTTTGCTTCCGCCAATAATTCTTCACGTGTACCAAAAATAATGGCACCAGTCGGACAAACATGACAGCAACCAGGTAATTCACCTTTATCTAAGCGTTCAACGCCTTTTTGGTTACAGAGTTCACATTTGCTGATTTCACCGAATGGATTGTCGTAGTCGTATTTTGGTACATCAAATGGACAACCCACCATACAATAACGGCAACCGGTACAAATATCCGGATCGTATTTTACGATACCGGTTTTGGGATCTTTGGTAAGTGCTTGAACAGGGCAAACGGCAACGCAGTTAGGATCAACGCAATGCATACATTGTTTTTTCACATAAGCATAGCCGTTTTCTGTTTTGTCTTTATTTGTGCCGTCGCCATCACTCCATACTTGAATAATGTTACGAGTAAATGGAGTGAGTTTATCGTTATTTGACCAAGTTTGATCACCTTTCGGATTTACTGGTGTATGGTTTACGTTTTGACATTCAGCCACGCATGCTTGACAACCTACACAAAGGGTAGAGTCGTAAAGCATTCCTAGTGCGCCGGGAATAGGCTCAACCGCTTCTGATGCCTGTACATTTGGCACAGGCAAAGTAGATGCGATTCCGCCAAGCATACCCGCTTTTAGAAATTTTCGTCTATCCATTGTTATTTACCTGTATGTTGTTCTTTTTCTGCGGCTTTAGCTTCAGAACGGGCTTTATGTTGAGCGCTTAATTCGCGTAAGGTTACAACACTCACACCAGCTAAGATTGCAGCTGCACCGCCTAATAAACCAATAGCCGTCATGGTTGCACCTGAACCTTCAGTGTTGTTGACATCTGGTTTTTCAACGCGTGGTGTTGGGTTTTCGACACCTGCTAATTGGAAAATACCTTTGGTAAAGCCGACGCCTTTTTCATTACAACCATAGCAAGGATGTCCGATACCGACCGGCCAGTTATTACCGCCGACATCACAGAATTCTAAAGTAGAGCAGTTGCCGTAAGTTTCAGGTCCTTTACAACCAAGATGATACAAACACCAACCGTTGCGGTGACCATAATCACCGTATTCTTTAGCGAAGCGACCAGCATCAAAGTGCGGACGACGATAGCAGTTTTCGTGAATTAAGCGATCGTAGGCGAATAATGGACGATTTAATTTGTCCATTGCCGGTAGTTTCTTATAAGTAAGAATATAAGCGACAGTTGCAAGGAAGTTGTGTGGATTTGGTGGACAACCTGGAATATTAATCACTGGGGTACCTTTTGGTAATACTTCAGACAAGCTGCTTGCACCAGTTGGGTTGCCACCGCTAGAAGGTACGCCGCCCCATGCTGCACAAGAACCGATTGCAATAATCGCTGCAGCACCTTTAGCTGCTTCTTGGATGTGCTCTACAATCGGTTTACCTGCTACCATACAATAGACGCCGCCGTCTTTTACCGGAATAGATCCATCTACGACTAAAACATATTTTCCATAATATTGTTTAATTGCATTGTGTTTATTATCTTCAGCTTGTTCCCCGAAGGCTGCAGAAAGGGTTTCGTGGTATTCTAAGGAAATCATTTCCAATACCAAGTTTTCTACTGTTGGGTGGGTCGCACGTAGTAAGGATTCAGTACAACCCGTACATTCTTGCGCACCAATCCATAATACTGGTGGACGTTTAGGTTCGGTTAAAGCAGCGGTCATTTCGGCACCCGCTTTTGAACTTAACCCCATAGTCGCCGCAAGTGCGGTACATAACTTCATAAAATCCCGACGGGAAACTTCTGCTAAAGCAGAAAATAATCCATCACTTCGTTGCATATAATCACTCCAATTGGCACGTTACTTGTATGGTTAATCTAGCTATGATATGCCTTGATGGATGAACTTTATTTGATCAGAATCAAAAACACCCTTATTTTCCTTACAAAATAAGAGGGTAAGTGATTGTTTTTATTTTGATTATTGAGAATGATTGTTATTTATTGTGGCTTTCTTCACTTGAAGCATATGTTATTGCACGTTATATTTTTCAATTAAAAGAAATGCTTTTGTTACCCTAAAAGAGAAATAACCAAGTGTGAAGATATGCTTTATCGTTTATATTCAAACTTTGGATTAAAAATCTTTTTAAACATTGACCAAAATTAATCTTGTTGAAGTGAGAAAAATGGGCAACAAAGATTATTCTATTTTGCCCATTTGGATAGATTAGTTATTAGCTGTTTGTGATTTTTTACGTTCTAAGCGTAATACACCTAAATGTGTCATATAGCAACAGAAAATACAGCCTGCTACAGCGAATAATAAGAGGTAGAAGCCCGCATCCCAGCCGAATTTATCAGCCAAAATACCAAATAATGCAGTACCAGAGAAACTACCTAAGATATAACTTAATAAACCACGTAAGCCAGTTGCAGAACCTGCCGCGAAAGAAGGTACGAGTTCAATAGTTTGAAGTGAAGATAAGAACATTGGCACATAAATTAAGCATCCAATAATACCTGCACCAATGGTTACGGTTAATAAGTCACTACCGCCCCAGTAAATGAACATTGCTGCGCCCACACCGAATAAGGTGATGATAGCAAGTGGCATGCGGCGACCTTTGAAATAAGTATCAGTTAACCAACCGGCTAATAGTGTAGAAGGAATTGCTGCCCATTCAAAGATAGCAAAGGCCGTACCCATTTGAGCTTTAGTGAAACCTTTAGTTTCTAACAAATAAAGTGGTAACCAGGTTAATACACCAAAACGGATCATATAAGTGAATACGTCGATAAAAGAAACAAACCACACATTAATGTCTTTCATAATGTAATCACGGAAGATTTCCCATGTGGTTAAATTTACATTTTCTTCTTTTGTGACAACTAATTCTTCATTCTCACTTTCAAGAATTTTTCCAACGGGTGGTAAGCCTTCATTGTAAGTACGACCCGCACCGAAGATGTAGAAAATAATCGCAACAATAGTAGCAATTGCTACAGGTACAACAAAGTGTGCAGCTTGCCAATGCTCTTGACCTAACCAAGCGATACTAGCGCCCGCAATTGGTGCAACTAAACCACCACCTACGTTGTGAGAGATATTGAAGATAGCGGTTGTTACACCACGAGATTTACGTGGGAACCAGCTTGCAAGTACGATGTAAGCTGGACCCGCTCCCATCCCTTGGAAGATACCATTAAGCACACAAAGGAATAAGAATGCCCAGAATGATGCGCTAAAGCCCATCATCAAGTTTACCGCGGCCGACATCATTAAGCCGAAAATCATAAAGTGTTTCGGATTTGATTTATCTGCGATTGCAGACATGAAACCTTTACTTAAACCATAAACAATTAACATGGTACCAGAAATAAAACCGATATCTTTTTTGGTGAAACCAAACTCGCTAATTAATTCTGGAGACGAAAGGAGGAAGTTATTACGTAAAATGTAGAACGCTGCGTAACCGATAAAAATGCCAAATAATGCATGCCATCTTAAGCGATTATAGCGTTCTCTAATTTCTGCATCAGGAATAGGTGTGCCTGGATTAGATTTTAGGAATGAAATCATTTGATGATCCTTTAATTTTTAATACAACAAAACTCATTTCTATACAAAAAATGAGGTAGGTAATATAAGGAGAAAAATCGAGATGTCAAATAAAAAAAATAACACACACTTTGACCGCACTTTTATTTCGCAAAATAGTCAGTTTTTTGCTATAATTCCACACAATTTTCATTACAAAATAGAGAAAAACTATGTCAGAAACACCGGTTACAGAAAATGCTTATGGTGCATCAAGTATTAAAGTCTTAAAAGGGCTTGATGCGGTTCGGAAACGTCCGGGCATGTATATTGGGGATACCGATGATGGAACAGGCCTACACCATATGGTGTTTGAGGTGGTGGATAATGCGATTGATGAAGCGCTTGCCGGCTATTGTTCCGATATTATCGTCACTATTCATGATGACAACTCTGTTTCCGTGCAAGATGACGGCCGCGGTATTCCGGTAGATATCCACCCAGAAGAAGGTGTTTCTGCAGCAGAAGTAATCATGACAGTACTTCATGCGGGCGGTAAATTCGATGATAACTCTTATAAAGTATCAGGTGGTTTACACGGCGTGGGTGTTTCGGTAGTAAATGCACTTTCTGATAAATTGCAATTAACTATTCGTCGTCAAGGCCATGTGCACGAGCAATTCTATCACTTAGGTGAGCCTCAAGGGCCTTTAACCGTTATTGGTGAAACTCAAGCGACGGGTACAACCGTGCGTTTCTGGCCAAGTCCAGAAATCTTTGCAATTACAACCTTCGATTATAAAATTTTAGCAAAACGCTTACGTGAGCTTTCATTCTTAAACTCTGGCGTATCGATTCGTTTAATCGACAAACGTGATGGCACGGAAGATCACTTCCATTATGAAGGTGGTATTCAAGCATTCGTTGAATATTTAAATAAAAATAAAAATCCAATTCATCCAAAACCATTCTACTTTTCGGCAGAAAAAGACGGTATTGGCGTGGAAGTTGCATTGCAATGGAATGATGGCGTAAATGAAAACGTTTATTGCTTTACCAACAACATTCCACAACGAGATGGTGGTACTCACTTAGCCGGTTTCCGTGGTGCATTAACTCGTAGCTTAAATAACTATATGGAAAGCGAAGGGTTACTGAAAAAAGAGAAAGTGAGCACATCAGGTGACGATGCACGTGAAGGTTTGGTCGCGATTATTTCGGTGAAAGTGCCAGACCCTAAATTCTCTTCACAAACAAAAGACAAATTAGTGTCTTCTGAAGTGAAAAGTGCGGTTGAATCTGCTATGAATGAGCGTATGCAGGAATATTTATTAGAAAATCCAGCCGATGCAAAAATCATTGTAAATCAAATTATTACAGCAGCTCGAGCACGTGAAGCGGCTCGTAAAGCCCGCGAAATGACCCGTCGTAAAGGGGCATTGGATATTGCTGGCCTTCCGGGTAAATTAGCAGACTGCCAAGAAAAAGACCCAGCTCTTTCAGAACTTTACCTCGTGGAGGGTGATTCTGCGGGTGGCTCTGCAAAATCAGGTCGTGATCGTAAAACCCAAGCGATTCTGCCATTAAAAGGTAAAATTCTTAACGTTGAAAAAGCACGTTTTGATAAAATGCTTTCTTCTCAAGAAGTGGGCACATTAATTACTGCGCTTGGCTGTGGTATTGGTCGCGATGAATATAATCCGGATAAATTACGTTATCACCATATCATTATCATGACCGATGCGGACGTGGACGGTTCACACATTCGTACTTTATTGTTGACCTTCTTCTATCGTCAAATGCCAGAATTGATTGAGCGTGGTTATGTGTATATCGCTCAGCCACCACTTTATAAAGTGAAAAAAGGTAAACAAGAACGTTATATCAAAGATAATGACGAAATGGTGCAATATGAGTTAATGCTTGCGTTAGATGGTGCCGCGTTGCATATCAGTGCCAATGCACCAGCAATGAATGATTTAGTGTTTGAGAAATTAGTGAGTGAATATAACAATGTTCAGAAATTAATTACTCGCTTAAGTCGTTACTATCCGGAGCCATTATTACAAGGTTTGGTTTATCAACCACAATTAACCGTTGAGTTAATGCGTAATGAAAGTGCGGTCGAAAATTGGGCGAATTCTTTTGTGGCGTATTTAACTGAAAAAGAAACAGAAGCGCATTTATATTCAGCGAGAACGCAATTTAACAGCGAACGCCAAGTATATGAAGCCGTCATTACCGTTCGTAAACATGGTATTGATACCGATTACTTCATCAACTTTGATTTTGTGATGGGCAATGAATTTGCGAAGATTACCGCATTTGGTCAGCAGGTGAATGGCTTACTAGAAGAGGGCGCTTATGTTACTCGTGGTGAAAAAACGCAACCTGTTCAGTCATTTGAACAAGCCGTTGAATGGTTGATGAAAGAATCACGTCGAGGCTTAGAAATCCAACGTTATAAAGGGTTAGGTGAAATGAACGCTGAGCAACTTTGGGAAACCACCATGGATCCAAATGCTCGCCGTATGTTAAAAGTATCGATTAAAGATGCTGTGGCAGCAGACCAACTCTTCACCACATTGATGGGAGATGAAGTTGAACCGCGCCGTGAATTTATCGAAATGAATGCGTTAAGAGCAAACTTAGACGTTTAGTCTAACACTCAAAAATATCATTAAAAATGACCGCACTTTGGGAAACTGAGTGCGGTATTTTTTTGAATTAGATCACAAAAATAAAAATAATTCTCAATTTTATCTATTTTTTCCTATTATTCTTTTTTATAATTCTACCTGTTTTGCTATTTAAGGATAACAATATGAAAAAGAATACATTTTTAGCAGTGACCTATGGAATTTTGCCTATTGCTACGGTATCCATTTCTCTATCTTCTTTTGCAGAAGAACAATTAGAGACGATTAATGTTGAAGGTGAGCTGAGTGCAGAGCGACAAACGCAGTCAGCTGTTGAACATAAAACTGCATCAACTCTCCAAAAAGAGTTAGTGAGAGATACTCGAGATCTTGTGCGTTATACCACAGATGTTGGGATTAGCGATAATGGACGATTCCTAAAAGGGTTTTCTATTCGTGGAGTGGAAGGAAACCGAGTTGGTATTAGTGTAGATGGAGTAAATTTACCAGATAGTGAAGAAAACAGCTTATATGCGCGCTATGGTAATTTCAATAATTCACGCTTATTTGTTGATTCAGAATTGGTTCGGGAAATAGATATTGTCAGAGGTGCAGATGCGTTTAATTCAGGTAGTGGCGCATTAGGTGGCACGGTTTCTTATCGAACATTAGATGCTGCTGATATAGTCAAACAGGGACAAAAATTTGGTGGACTTATTCGAGGCGGATATGCGAGTAAAAATAGTGAATGGGTAAGAACTGCCGCCGTGGGATATGTAGGAGAGAAATTTGACGCTATTGTAGCTTATTCTCAACGCACAGGACATCAGATGAAAAGTCGAGGTGATGGTAGCATTGAGGATTCATCATCTCGTCAAATGCCAGACCCATCAAGTCATCGTTTTAATAGCTATTTGGTTAAATTAGGTTATCAGATTAACGCTCATCATCGTATTGCCTTTGGATTTACTGGGCAGAAAGGAGAACGTTATACTGATGAAAGAAGTTATGCGTTATATGGTGGAAGTTGGCGAGAAGCTAATGATGAAAATAAACGTCATAATTTTAATGTAAGTTATATTTATGCTCCAGATTCTGCTTGGTTAGCTTTTGCAAAACTTAATTTAGATTATCAAAAAACTGATCTAGCAGCAGTAAATTACAAAGGTGATAGACATTGGAAGACCAATGAAAAGGAATTGAGTGAAATTTTTGATCGTCGAATGAAAACAACATTTAAACGAGCTACGATAGAACTAGAAAGTCAGCCATTTAAATTGTTGGGGGAACATACCTTTACGTTAACAAACTTTATCAGTGAACGAGAGTTTGAAAATATTAATTATGATAGAGCAGGGATTGGTCGCAGTTATGAATATTCTGATCTCTATACTATTCAGCGTCCGATTAAAACAAAACAATATGGTATCTCTCTGAAAGATAATATTCGTTGGAATGAGATCTTTTCATCTGTGATAGGTGTTCGTTATGATTATGCAAAATTAACACCAAAAGAGTTTAATGCACGATGCTCAAAAGCTTGCCTTGAAGGTGATGAGCCAGTTAAAAGTAGCTTTGCTAATTGGAGTGGATTTGCGGGTATTAATGCTCAAGTATCAGATACATGGAAATTAGGTTATCAACTTTCTACAGGCTATCGAATCCCTACTGCTTCTGAAATGTATTTTACATTTAAAAATGCTTATGGTTCATGGCGTGCTAATCCCGCTTTAAAAGCTGAGCGTAGTTTAAACCATACTTTATTTGCTCAAGCTAAAAATAATATGGGTGTATTTGATATTAATTTATATCAATCTCGTTATCGTCATTTCTTATTTGAGCAAGAAAGTGTAATTACTACTTTAAGCTTTGGTCAAAAATTTCAAAGTTTAGAGCAACAAATGGTGAATGTTGATCGCGCAAAAGTCACAGGAATAGAAGTAAAAACACATCTAAATCTTCATAATATTATTAATTCAGTTCCAAATGGTTTCAAATTCTATGGTGCGCTTGGATATAGTAAAGGTAAACTTTCTAATGGGTCTAGCTTATTATCTGTTCAACCTATAAAAGCTGTGTTAGGTTTGGATTATGAAGATCCAAATGGTAAGTGGGGAATTTTTACTCGCTTCACTTATTTAGGGGCAAAAAAAGCAAGAGATGCTAAAACAATTGAAAATAAACGCTATTGTGTGCGTGAAGAATTTGATGATTGGTTTGGTACAAATATTTGTAAAGAATTTGATTTCAAACAAGAAATTGTTAGTTATAAATATTTGAATAAAGCAGCATTTGTTGCTGATGCATTTGGTTATTACAATCCAACAGATAATATTACATTAAGAGCAGGCATTTATAATATCTTCAATCGTAAGTATCACAATTGGGATGCGTTACGCGGGATTAATGCTCACAGCACGACGAATACAGTGGACAGAGAAGGTAAAGGCCTTGAACGTTTCTACGCACCTGGTCGAAACTTCTCAGCATCTGTTGAAATTCGTTTTTAATTATTAAATTTTTTATAGCAAAGTACGCATAGTAATGTGCGTACTTCTTTTTGTTTTTAGGAGCAATCATTATGATGATAGATAAACGCCTAATTAACACGGTGGCCGACAGTAAAAAATGGATTGGCATCACGGTGTTATGGAATTGGGTGGCGTTAATTGGCGGGATTATCAGTGCCGTCGTGTTTTCTTATATTTTACAGGTGGCTTATTTTAACGAGTTGGGCCCATTAAGTGCGGTCATTTGGGGCATTGTTTTAATTGCTGCTTTGGCATTGCGTGCTTTTGCGGGTAAAAAATCGGTGCAGGCCTCTTATTTTGCCAGTACCAAAGTCAAACATGAGCTACGTAGCCTCATCTATCGTAAATTGGCTTCGATGCCACTTAACCAAGTGAATCAACAATCTACGTCAAACATTATCCAAGTGGCCTCAGAAGGTGTGGAACAACTTGAAATCTATTTCGGACGTTATTTACCTCAGCTTTTTTATAGCTTGCTTGCCCCGCTCACACTCTTTGCTTTTCTGATCTTTTTCAGCTTTAAAACAGCCGTGATTTTGCTGATTTGCGTGCCGCTTATTCCTATGTCGATCATTGCAGTGAATAAAATTGCGAAAAAACTCTTGGCAAAATATTGGTCCATTTATGTGGGATTAGGCAGCAGTTTCTTAGATAACCTACAAGGTTTAATTACGCTGAAAATCTATCAAGATGATGCTTATAAAGCGAAAGCAATGGATGAAGAAGCAGAACATTTCCGCAAAATTACCATGAAAGTGCTCACTATGCAGCTTAACTCGGTATCACTGATGGATTTACTTGCTTACGGTGGCGCAGCAATCGGGATTTTAACCGCACTATTGCAATTCCAAGATGCACAACTCAGCGTCTTAGGCGTGATTTTATTTATCCTACTTTCCTCCGAGTTTTTTATTCCGCTTCGTTTGCTCGGTTCATTCTTCCATGTGGCGATGAATGGTAAAGCGGCTTCAGATAAGATTTTCACATTACTTGATACGCCAGTGGAAACCCAACAAAGTGCGGTGGATTTTGAAGCCCAAAATAACGTTCAAGTGGAAATTAAAGATCTACATTTTGCGTATTCTGCAGAAAAACCGGCAATTCAGGGTTTAACTTTAACGATTCAACCAAATCAACTTTCAGTGTTTGTGGGTAAAAGTGGTTGTGGTAAATCAACCTTAGTTTCGTTGTTGATGGGCTTTAATAAAGCGCAACAAGGTGAGATTTTGTTTAATGGACAAAACGCTTCAGAAATAGACCGCACTTCTTTCTATCAAAAAGTCTCATTGGTGAGCCATAGCAGCTACGTGTTTAAAGGCTCGCTGCGTGAAAATATGACGATGGCGAAAATTGATGCTACAGACGAGCAAATTTATGCGTGTTTAGAACAAGTGAATCTCGCCCAATTTGTACGCGAAAATGGCGGGTTAGATATGCAGCTATTAAGCCGAGGCGCGAATTTATCGGGCGGTCAGATTCAACGTTTAGCCTTAGCGCGTGCTTTACTACACAATGCCGAGCTTTATATTTTTGATGAAGCAACCAGTAACATTGATGTGGAAAGCGAAGAAATTATTTTGCAGTTCATTCAACAATTTAAACAACAAAAAACCATTGTGATGATTTCTCACCGCTTGGCCAATGCCGTGAATGCAGATTGCATTAATGTGCTTGAACAAGGCAAATTGATTGAGCAAGGCACACATAAAGAGCTAATGGAAAAACAAGGTGCGTATGCTGAAATGTTCCAACAACAAAAAGATTTAGAACAAATTAGAGAGGTGGCAAATGCGTAAAAATGGTTTTGTTGTAATGGGGCATTTGTTGAAATTAGTGACCCCACTGGCGCACATTATGGCGTTTACCATTACTATGGGTACGCTCGGTTTCCTGGCTGCCATCTTTATTATGGTGCTGGGTGCGATGGGGTTAGTGAATCTTCTTAACTTTGATACCCATTTAACTTTCTCTGGAATTTTGACCGCACTTATCGTATTGGCGGTGGCTCGTGGCGCATTGCGTTATTTAGAGCAAATGTCCGGGCACTATATTGCTTTTAAATTATTGGCATTATTGCGTGATAAAGTGTTTTCTTCTCTACGCCGTTTGGCTTTTGTGAAGTTGCAAGATAAACAAGCGGGGCAATTAGTGTCACTAGTCACCAATGATATTGAATTGCTCGAAGTATTCTATGCGCACACCATTGCACCAATTATGATCGCATTCTTTACCTCTGCGATTTTATTGTTGGTTTTTGCGCATCTTTCAGGTTGGTTTGTGCTTGTGGCATTGGCGGCGTATTTAACAGTAGGCGTGATTCTACCGATTATCACCACCAAATTGGCGCGTGAAGATGGCAGACGCTATCGTGAATTAGTGGGTGAAATGAATGACTTCTTCCTCGACAGCGTGCGTGGTATGAAAGAAATTCAACTTTTTGGCTATGCACAACAACGCTTAGCAGAAATCCAACAACGTAGCCAAAAAATTGATACCGCCTTTGAACGCATTAAAGACCAAGAAGCAAAAGTCCGTGTTTATACTGAAGTGGCAGTATCCGTTTTCAACATTATTATGTTGTTTACTGGTTTAATTTTATTTAGTTTAGATAAAATTGATTTCTCAGCCTTTTTAGTTGGTGTGATTTTATTAATGTCGAGCTACGGGCCAGTTATCGCCTTAAGTAACCTTTCAAGCAACTTGTTACAAACCTTGGCTTCAGGTGAGCGTGTATTGAGCTTGCTAGCAGAAGAGCCTGAATTAAAAGACGTAGAAAGTGCGGTCGATTTGAAAGAGGTTTCCCGCATTGATGTTGAGAGCGTAAGTTTTGCTTATGGTGAAGAACAAATCTTATCAGATGTTAGTTTATCAGTGAAAAAAGGTGAAATCTTAGGGATTCACGGCAGAAGTGGCAGCGGTAAAAGTACCTTGTTAAAACTGCTGATGCGTTTTTACGATCCAAAATCAGGCAGCATTAAAATTAACGGCGAAACCTTACCGAACATCAACACCCGTAGTTTGCGTGACAATATGGCGTACATTACCCAGCAAACCTATATTTTCAACGAAACCATTGAGGAAAATATTCGCCTTGCGCGCCGTGATGCAACGTTAGAAGAAATTATGGAAGCAGCGAAGAAAGCGTCAATTCATGATTTCATTTTAAGCTTGCCACAAGGTTATCAAACAAAAATGACAGAATTGGGCGGCAATCTCTCTGACGGTGAAAAACAACGTATCGGTATTGCCCGAGCATTCTTGCATAATGCACCGATTATTTTACTCGATGAACCGACCAGTAATTTGGATAGCTTAAACGAAGCGATGATTCTGAAATCATTATTGAACGTGAAAGCTGAAAAATTGATTATTCTCGTCAGCCATCGCCAATCCACAATGGCAATTTGTGATCAGGTGATTGGCATTGAGAATGGTAGAATGTCGTAAGACAGTGAGAAAAAGAGCGATCAAATTGACCGCTCTTTTTTATTTTCTTAATTTCACTAACTCAACTTCGTGATTTTCACCTTTTCTAAGAATAAGATTAGCGCGCTCACGAGTCGGCAGAATGTTTTGTCTTAAATTCAATCCATTAATGTTGTCCCAAATGTTGCCAGCCGTTTCAATAGCTTTTTGTTCAGAGAGATTCGCATAATGTTTAAAATAGGAATCTGGATTGGTAAAAGCACTTTGGCGGAATTTTAAGAATCGCTTGATGTACCATTCTTTGAGTAGATTCTCGTCAGCATCAACGTAAATGGAAAAGTCCACAAAATCAGATACGAAGGTTTGATTCGCTTTATTTGAACCTGTTTGGAGAACGTTTAACCCTTCTAAAATTAAAATATCCGGTTGATCTACGATATCAAATTTATCAGGAACGATATCGTAAGTCAGATGAGAATAAATAGGTGATTTTACTGATGGCTTACCCGATTTAATATCGGCTAAAAAACGAATTAATTTCGCCGTATCATAAGAAATAGGAAAGCCTTTTTTTTGTAACAGATCGTCTTTTTTTAGTTTTTCTAATGGATACAGGAAACCGTCGGTAGTAATCAGGTCAACTTTTCGTTCGGTAGGCCAGTTAGATAGTAAGGATTGTAAAATACGTGCTGATGTACTTTTCCCAACAGCCACACTGCCAGCGATACTAATGATGTAAGGAACTTTAGGGCTTTGTCCGCCAAGAAAACGATTCAAAACGGTTTGTCGGCGAAGGTTTTCGTCAATGTAGTAGTTAATAAGACGCGCAAGTGGCAGGTAAATGGTGCTCACTTCATCGAGAGAAAGCTCTTCATTAAAACCTAAAAGTGGTTTGAGATCTTGCTCCGTTAATTTTAGCGGAACAGATTTTCTTAATTCGGCCCATTGCTGACGGCTAAAGTTCAGAAAGGGTGTTAGTTGTTCGGTGATTTCCACGGTGTTTTTATGTTCGGAGTGAAAAAATTGGACAAAATATACCCTATAAATCAGTTGTGATCATCGTTTTTTATTAAAACTGGTGAGATTTAGAGCAAGATGTGGACTTTTTGCTTGTAAATTAGGCGAATAGTTAAAAAAAACGTATTTTTCATAAAAAAAACTTGTCAGGCATAAAATTTTCCATATAATACGCCTCACTTGCTTACAATACGCCGACTTAGCTCAGTAGGTAGAGCAACTGACTTGTAATCAGTAGGTCACCAGTTCGATTCCGGTAGTCGGCACCATCCTTTAGTAAACAAGTATTCATTTAGCGTGGAGGGGTTCCCGAGCGGCCAAAGGGGGCAGACTGTAAATCTGTTGGCTCAGCCTTCGAAGGTTCGAATCCTTCTCCCTCCACCATTTTCTAAATGAATTCTGATGGGACAGATGAATTTAGGACTGCGGGCATCGTATAATGGCTATTACCTTAGCCTTCCAAGCTAATGATGCGGGTTCGATTCCCGCTGCCCGCTCCAAACGCTGATATAGCTCAGTTGGTAGAGCGCACCCTTGGTAAGGGTGAGGTCGGCGGTTCAAATCCGCCTATCAGCACCAGCCTTCCAAATTCCTCTTTCCTTTATTAAATAGTAATGATTTTATTGGTTAATGTGGTTTAATTTACCCATCGATAACCGTGTCTATTTAGAGGGACTCTTTAAATGTCTAAAGAAAAATTTGAACGTACAAAACCGCACGTAAACGTGGGTACAATCGGCCACGTTGACCACGGTAAAACAACTTTAACAGCAGCAATCACAACCGTATTGGCAAAACACTACGGTGGTGCAGCTCGTGCATTCGACCAAATCGATAACGCGCCAGAAGAAAAAGCGCGTGGTATCACCATCAACACATCACACGTTGAATATGATACTCCAACTCGCCACTACGCACACGTTGACTGCCCAGGACACGCGGACTATGTTAAAAACATGATTACCGGTGCGGCGCAAATGGACGGTGCTATCTTAGTAGTAGCAGCGACAGATGGTCCTATGCCACAAACTCGTGAGCACATCTTATTAGGTCGCCAAGTAGGTGTACCTTACATCATCGTATTCTTAAACAAATGCGACATGGTAGATGACGAAGAGTTATTAGAATTAGTAGAAATGGAAGTTC
>NZ_QEPZ01000006.1 GCF_003253005.1 Haemophilus parainfluenzae
GGTCTTCTTCAGTTTTGGGTGGCGGTGGCATTTTTGCATATTGGGGTTTCATCGGCGGTCGTCCTGATGGTTTACGGGGAATAAGTCCTTTTATGCCACTTTTTTCAAACCGTTTCAACCATGTCCCGACTAGAGCGTTGGAAGGAATATTGTAAAAACGAGCAGCTTCTCTAATACTCATTTTCTCATTCAAAATAGGTTGAAGAACCTGTAATTTAAATTTGATTGTGTAGTGTTTACCCATAAAAAATCTGCACCTCAATTGTTGGTTTGTTGAGTCCAACTTTTGGGGTGCAGATCAAATTTGACCGCACTTTTTTATTTATTATTTGGTTGCAGTTTTCATATTGCGAACAAATTCGGCAAGTTCAGATAAGCATTGAGCCTGATTATCTAAGTTTCGCTCAATGATTTTTACCGTTGCAGAGCCTGAAATAGCTCCCGCTGCACCCAGTTGAAGGGCTTCTTTCACCTGAGCTGGTTGAGCAATACCAAAACCTTGTAGAATTGGTGGAGCCTTGTGGGCTTTGAGTTGCTCTACGAGCGTATCTAAGTTTGCAGCGTGAGCTTGATTCTCCGCACTTGTTACACCTGCACGAGAAACTAAATAGGTATAACCTTCGCTGTTTTCAGCAACGCCTTGTACCGTTTTGACATCAGCATTTGGTGGGCAAATAAAGACAGGTTGAATGCCATGCTTTTTAGCAACTTGAACATAGTCTTCTTTTGCTAATAGTGGAATATCTGCCACTAAAACTGCATCCACGCCGACTTCTGCACAACGTTGATAGAAATTATCTAAGCCTTTTGCAAAAATTAAATTTGCACAAAGGAGTAAGCTAATCGGAATTTCTGGATATTTTGACCGCACTTTAGCGAGCAATTTAAAGCTATCTTCTGTGCTATGTCCAGCATTCAATGCACGATTATTAGCCGCCTGGATAACAGGACCGTCTAATAGCGGATCAGAAAATGGAAAGCCTAATTCCAAAGCATCTGCGCCATTTTCGACTAACGTGCAAATAATCTCAAAAGAGCGATCAAATGTTGGATCGCATAATGTGACGAAAGGTACAAAAGCCCCTTCTTTTTTCGCTGCAAGTTCTGCAAATTTAGTTTCAAAACGGCTCATTATTGCATTCCTTTTTCTTTTAAAACTTTATCAACAGTGAAAATATCTTTATCACCACGACCAGAGAGATTCACCACTAAGATTTGTTCTTTATTCGGTTCTTGATGAACCATTTTTAACGCATGCGCTAATGCATGCGAACTTTCCAATGCAGGAATAATTCCTTCATGTTTTGCTAATTCTTGGAAAGCATTTAACGCTTCATCATCTGTAATACTTGGGTATTCTGCACGACCAATACTTTGCAAGTACGCATGTTGAGGTCCTACAGAAGGGAAGTCTAATCCAGCAGAAATAGAGTAGGATTCTTCTACTTGACCATCTTCAGTTTGCATTAATGGTGATTTCATACCGAAATAAATACCGACTTTTGCATGGCCTAATGGTGCACCATGTTCACCACTTTCAACGCCGTGACCAGCGGGTTCCACACCAATTAAGCGTACACCTTTTTCATCAATAAAATCAGTAAACATACCAATTGCATTCGAACCACCACCGACTGCCGCAATGACAGCATCGGGTAAGCGACCTTCTTTTTCTAAAATTTGACGTTTGGTTTCTTCACCAATCATTTTTTGGAATTCACGCACAATCGTCGGGAATGGATGAGGACCAGCTGCGGTACCCAATAAATAATGGGTATTTTCATAATTAGCTGACCAATCACGCATTGCTTCACAACACGCATCTTTTAATGAGCAAGAACCTTTTTGTACAGGAATTACTTCTGCCCCCATCAAACGCATACGGAAGACGTTTGGTGATTGGCGTTCCACGTCTTTAGCCCCCATGTAAACACGGCAAGGCATATCTAACATTGCACAAGCAAGGGCTGTCGCAACACCATGTTGGCCCGCACCGGTTTCGGCGATAATGCGTGTTTTACCCATGCGTTTTGCCAATAAAATTTGACCTAATACTTGGTTGGTTTTATGGGCACCACCGTGAAGTAAATCTTCACGTTTTAAATAAATTTTTGCTTTTGTCCCTTTGGTTAAATTACGACAGAGGGTAAGAGCGGTCGGTCTGCCTGCATAATTTTTAAGTAAATCTTGAAATTCACGTTGGAATTCAGGATCGTCTTTTGCTTCAACAAAGGCTTTTTCTAGCTGTTGTAGTACCGGTACGAGAATCTCCGGGACGTACATTCCACCAAATTCACCGAAATAAGGATTTAAAAGGGTTTCTGACATAATATTTCCTTGTTATTTTTGAATTCTTGCGACATTAAGTGGTGCAAAGGTTTGTGCAGTAGGCATCACTTCAATGCGATTAATATTGACATGTTCAGGTTGTTGATTGAGCCATAGAACAATATTAGCAATATCTTGTGGACTGACATATTCCACATTTTCATAGAGTTTTTCAGCTCGGGCATCATCGCCTTTAAAACGGACATTCGAAAATTCAGTTCCACCGCAAAGACCAGGCTCAACATTGGTCACGCGAATTTGTGTGCCTGCAAGATCGGCTCGAAGATTTAAACTAAATTGTTTGATAAAAGCTTTAGTACCACCGTATATATTTCCACCTGGATAAGGATAAGTGCCTGCAATTGAGCCTAAATTAATAATATGGCCTGAATTATGTTCTACCATTTGTGGTAACACAAGACGAGTGATGGTGACGAGACCTTTAATATTGGTGTCAATCATTTTCATCCAATCATCTAAACTCGCTTTATCAGCACTTTCTAAGCCTAATGCTAATCCTGCATTATTCACCAATAAATCAATGGATTGCCAGCTAGCGGGAAGGGAATGGAAAGCATCTTCTGTTGCCTGGCGATCTGAAATATCAAAGGCAAGAAAGTGGAAGTTTTCACCTAATTCTTGCTGTAATTGTTCTAAACGAGTGACACGACGCCCTGTGCCAATTACACGATAGCCATTTTCAATGAGTGTGCGACAAATTGCCGCACCAAATCCGGCAGTTGCGCCGGTTACTAACGCTGTTCTTTGCATAATGTTTCCCCTTAGCAATCAGATTAATTTAATAAAATCGTCTTAAAAACTGACCGCACTTTTTCGCTGTCTTTTACGCCAGCAGCAGTTTCTACACCAGAATTGAGATCAACCCCTAGGCAACCTTGCTTAATGGCTTGTTCAATATTGTCAGGTGAAATACCACCAGCCAAAATAATTTTGTGTTTCAAGTTTTCAGGAATGAGTGACCAATTAAAGGTTTTTCCTGTGCCACCTTGTTGATTAGCAGATTGGCTATCGAAAATATAGCGTGCGATATTTAAATCATCCGTAAAATCAACCGCACTTTGTGTCTCAGTATCGACTGAAATGGCTTTCCAAATTTGAGTTTCCTCAGGCAGTTGGTGACGAAGTGCGGTAATAAATTCAGCCGTTTCTGAACCGTGTAGCTGAACGGCATAAAGCTGCAATTGTTTAGCGATTTTTACAATAAAATCAATTTCTTGATTCTGGAATACGCCCACAAAACGAAGTGGTGATGCTGTCACTAATTCTTGGGCTTGACGTAGGCTCACACAGCGTTTTGAATGTTCGACGAAAATTAAACCACCGTATAATGCTCCGTTTACGTAAACCTCTTTGACATCTTGTATACGAGTTAAACCGCATACTTTATTTTCGCCAAAAATCACTTCACGCACAGCATTATTTAAATCAGCACTACCCATTAGGCTGCTGCCGATTAAAAAGCCATGTGCCACTTTTTGCAAATCACGAATTTGACTGTGATTATAAATCCCTGATTCGCTGATAATACGTGCATCAGCGGGGATACGATCGGCATATTTTTGTGTAAGTTCTACCACGCGGTTTAAATCAACGGTGAGATCGTGAAGATTACGATTGTTGACTCCGATAATTTTTGCACCTAAAGCAAGGGCACGCTCAAATTCTTCTTCATTGCTGGTTTCTGTCAATACCCCCATGCCAAGAGAATGTGCAAGATCAGCCAGTACGCGATAGGTTTCATCATTCACCACTGAAAGCATCAATAAAATAGCATCAGCTTGATAGTAGCGTGCAAGATACACCTGATATTCGCTGATCATAAAATCCTTGCATAATACAGGTTGTGAGACAACGTCACGTACTTGCGGCAAATATTCAAATTTACCTTGAAAGTATTTCTCATCCGTTAGCACAGAAACAGCTGACGCATAATGTTTATATACATTGGCGATTTCTTCTAAGTTAAATTCACCACGAATCAATCCCTTAGATGGCGATGCTTTCTTACATTCCAAAATATAAGCAGGCTTTTGATGTGTGCCTTTAGCCAACGCATCATAAAAAGAGCGGTCAGATTTTTGAATGTTTTCTTTAAATTGTGAAAGCGGAAATTCGGCTTCCTTCGCTTTAACCCATTGGGCTTTGTCTAAGACGATTTTTTGTAGCACCGTAGCAGAGTCAATTGGTTTGGTGAAATCTTGCGTGATCATAAATTTTCTTCTTATTTTATTGGGGCTTTATTGCGGTGTATAAAATCGGCCTTTATCTTAATATTTTGTTAAATTTTGTAGTGTCTCAAACGCTTTGCCTGATGCGAGATGAGCCAACACATTTTGAACATTTTGTTTTAAGTCATCATGACCAAATAATTTCAACAATAATGCTACATTTGCAGCAACTGCATTGGCATGTTCCTCTTTTCCGTCACCTTGTAAAAGTGCGGTCAGATATTGGGCATTTTCTTGCGGTTCGCCGCCACGTAAATTTTCTAAAGATTGTGTTTTTAAACCAAAATCTTCCGGTGTTAAGGTGAAGTAGTCAATTTTGCCGTTTTTAATTTCGGCGACTTGCGTTTTACCGTGTACGGCGACTTCATCAAGACCGGCACCATGAACTACAAAAGTATGTTGATGACCTAATGCGACAGCGGTTTCAGCATAGGTTTTCACTAATTCAGGGGCATACACACCAAGCAAATGATAAGTTGGGCGAGCTGGATTAATTAATGGACCTAAAATATTAAAAAGCGTACGCGTTTTTAATGCCGAGCGAACAGGGGCAACATGTTTAAAACCGCTGTGATATTGTTGAGCAAATAAGAAACATACGCCAATATCATCAAGCGCTTGACAAGCTTGTTCTGGTGTGACGTTGACATTCACACCGAGTGCGGTTAATACATCACTGGCACCGGATTTACTTGATACGCTACGGTTACCGTGTTTGGCTACTTTTGCCCCCATAGAGGCTGCAACAATGGCACTAGCAGTAGAAATATTAATGGTATTTTGACCATCGCCACCTGTTCCTACAATATCCGCAAAAGGGTAGTCAGGGCGAGGGAATGGTTTGGCATTTTGCAAAGACGCAGATACCGCACCACTTAATTCATCGATGGTGGCACCACGTACTTTTAACGCAATCAGCATGGCAGCGATTTGTTCGTTATTCAGTTCGCCTTGCATAATAGCATTAAAAATGACCGCACTTTCTTCTTTATTAAGTGTTTTTCCGCTGTAAAGTTGTTCTAATAATTGAGCCGTTTGCATAATCTTGTCCCTTATACGTAAATATCGTAATCTAAATCGCGCGCTTCATCGCCAGTCATACCACGGAAACCCCAACAATGCGCCGGTTGTTCTTTAATCGTAATTTCAACGTTGTGAGATTTAATCCCAATTTTGTATTCGAGTTCGCTGAAGAGCATTTTGATTAAACGTTTTTTCGTCCCTTCCATACGACCTTGCATAAGGTTAATTTCAATAACGGTGTAATCATCGTTACGATCGATAGGATAAAGAAAATCTTCTTTATCTAAACATAAGAAACGAATCGCATGCTTTCCGCGAGGAATGTCTAAACCAAGGTTTAAACAGTTATAAATTACTTCAGCAATATCTTGACGACGAGGTGCAAGCACTTCTTTTAATCCATATACGGTAATCATTTTTCTTCCTTAATCTCTGTTTAATAACCATTCCACAGATTGTTGTAATAATTTCGAACCTTGCACGGTAAGAATGCTTTCTGGATGGAATTGGAAAGCACAAATTGGCAAGGTTTTATGACGAATTGCCATCACAATACCATTGTAATCGGCATTGACAATAAATTCGTCAGGCAGATTTTTACCCATTAAAGAGTGATAACGTGCCACAGGCATTGGGTTAGCAATATCTTTAAACATGGCTTGGTTATCATGTTGAATGCGAGATACTTTACCATGTAATACTTCGCCTGCATGTACAACCTCTCCACCAAAGGCTTGAATAAGTGCTTGATGGCCTAAGCAAATACCGATAATTGGCACATCATTTTTTAAACGTTCAATAAGTGGGAGTAAGATACCTGCCTCAGCCGGAGTACCTGGCCCTGGAGATAGCGCAAGAATCGTATCCGGTGTATTTAATGCTTCTTGTACCACTTGTTCTAAATTAGTGTCATTACGATAAATTTTTACGTTATGCCCAAGCACACGGAATTGATCCACTAAGTTATAAGTGAATGAATCAAAATTATCTAAAAAGAGAATATTAGCCATAATTTATCGTCCTTATTTTGCTTGGGTATTGATTTGTTTGATTGCTTTAAGCACTGCAGCCGCTTTATGGCGAGTTTCATCCGCTTCCATTTGAGGATCAGAATCCAATACTTCGCCACAGCCAGCTTGAATATGGGCAATGCCATTTTGTACAAAAGCAGAACGAATCACGATACAGGTATCAAAATGACCATCAGAGGTGAGATAACCGACCGCACCGCCGTAGCTGTGACGTTTTTGCTGTTCAAATTGATAGATTAACTGCATCGCTTTGATTTTAGGCGCACCAGTTAAAGTGCCCATATTCATACAAGCTTGATAAGCGTGTAAGGCATCAAGTTCAGGACGTAATTTACCCACTACGCGAGAAACCAAGTGCATGATGTGAGAATAGCGATCCACTTGCATTAGTTCAGCGACTTTACGCGTACCGCTTTGGCAAACGCGAGCAATATCATTACGGGCTAAATCCACCAACATTAAATGTTCAGCTTGTTCTTTATGATCAAGACGCAATTCTAATTCCAAACGCGCATCCAATTCAGGGTCAATATTGCCATGCGCATCAAACCCACGCGGGCGAGAACCTGCAATTGGGTAAATTTCTAATTGGCGATTGTCCGGTGCATATTTCAACGCACTTTCTGGTGATGCACCGAATAAAATGAAATCCTCATCGTTCATGTAGAACATATATGGGCTTGGATTGTTATGTTTTAATTGTGCATAGCTCGCAAGGGTATTCGGGCAGGCCAATGAAAAACGGCGAGATGGCACGATTTGGAACACATCACCAATATTAATATGATGTTTTAATGCTTTTACAATGCCGATGAATTCAGGATCTTCAAAGTTGGTGTTGACCTCATCACTTGCCGCTTTAATGGAAAGTACACCATCAATATTTCTTAATTTTTGTGCAATAGAAAGTGCGGTTTTCGCGACTTCCACTTGCTCTTCTTGGCTAAAACAGAAGCTTTTTAATGTAGCTTGTTGGCTTTGGTGATCGATGGTGATTAAGTTTTCTGCGAGATAGAAACTGTAATCCGGGCAGTTAATGCCATCATCTTTTAATTCAACATCTTGCATTGGAATAAAATTTGCCACCAAATCATAAGCAAATAAACCACCTAAAAAGACAGGTGTGCTGCTATGTTGATAATGGTTAGAAATTACACGAAGTCCATCAAAAATGGTTGCAGCTTGTAATTTGCTGTCTTCATCTAATTGATTGTCGAGCGGCGCGAATTGCACAGAAAATTCATTCTCAAAATTGACCGCACTTACGGTACCGAGTTGGCTTAACACTGGATGAATTTCGTTTAACACTTGTTTACCGTTCGCATTCAGTGCTCTAAAAGTCACTTGATTGCCTAAACAAGTAATTTTAACGGAAGCATTAATTAGAATAAGGCTCTGTAAGCTATTTTTACTACCAATTTCGGCAGAGTCGAGGAGAAGAGAATTTGAGTTCTGTTTGCAAAGCGTATTAAAAATTGCGGTGGTGTCGGCGTGATAGGGAACCGGTTGAGAGGTCACCGCAATAAAAGGGGTATTTTTCATAATCAATCCTGTATTCTGAACTTTTGCACTATTAAACTAGTACATAATGCATAAGTCAAGAAAATAATCAAAAAATTGGCGTGATTTTACAATATTTTTTTAATTTTTAACCAAAGATATTAAAAATAGAGGAAGTTGATTAGAAAAAAGCCATTTCGAGGCATATCTCAAAATGGCTTATCTGGGGATTTTAGTAATTAGAGAGATGCAACAATCTCATCAATTTTATTTCTTGCTGAACGTTGTGCTTTTTCAATTGCCTCTGCACCTAATCCAATACCTTTTGCATAAGCAAACTGAACATCGGTAATACCAACAAAACCTAAAATGGCTTCTAAGTAATTTGTCACATTGTTGTTTTCATCATACATGCCACCAAAACTTGCTAATACAATCGCTTTTTTACCTTGAAGTAAACCTTCAGGGCCATTTGCAGTGTATTGGAAAGTCACACGAGGGCGAGCGATAAAATCAAAATAAGATTTAAGTTGTGTTGGGATGCCTAAGTTATACATAGGTGCACCAATTACAATAATATCAGCGGCTTTTAATTCAGCCACTAACTCATCAGATAAGGCTAAAAGTGCATTTTCTTCTGCAGTTTTAGGTTCGCCACGTACCGCAGTTGCCGCCGTTGCATCAAAATGGGGAAGTTGTTGCGCCGCTAAATCACGTACCACAATGTTGTGGTCTTTTAATTTTTCAATGGTGTAATCGGCTAATTTATTACTTTGAGAGTTATCTACAAGGATGCTTGATTTCAATACTAATACGTTCATAGAGTTTCCTTTAATTGCTGTTTATCAAAAGTGCGGTCATTTTATCGGAAATTTTGAATAGATAAAGTAGCTATCAGGAAAATCATTATTTACTCATTGGAAAGAATTCAGCAAGATATTAACAAGTGTGGTGGAAAGTGCTAAAATTCTCCGCCGTACTTGGTTTGCTCGATAGTGGGAGTGAATGAAAGTGCGGTTTGTTTTTAATCATTATTTGCATGTTGCCTTTCGTATGGGCGACCACTGTATAAGGAAAAATTATGCCTATTATTACTTTGCCGGACGGTTCTAAACGTGAATTTGATCGTCCAGTTTCTGTGTTAGAAGTGGCTCAAGATATCGGAGCCGGTCTTGCCAAAGCAACCATCGCTGGCCGTGTAAATGGCGAACGTCGTGATGCGAGTGACATCATCAATGAAGATGCCAACCTTGAAATTATTACTGCAAAAGATGAAGACGGTTTAGAAATTATTCGTCACTCTTGCGCACACTTGCTAGGTCACGCTATCAAACAATTATTCCCAGATGTCAAAATGGCAATCGGTCCAACGATTGAAAATGGCTTCTATTATGACGTGGATTTAGACCGTTCTTTAACGCAAGAAGACATTGATGCTATCGAAAAACGTATGCTGGAATTGGCGAAAACCAATTATGACGTAATCAAAACTCCGGTAAGCTGGCAAGAAGCAAGAGATACTTTTGAAAAACGCGGCGAGCCATACAAAATGGCTATCTTAGATGAAAACATTGAACGTACCGCAACGCCTGCGCTTTATCATCACGAAGAATACATTGATATGTGTCGTGGGCCACATGTGCCAAATATGCGTTTCTGCCAACACTTCAAATTAATGAAGGTTGCAGGTGCATACTGGCGTGGTGATAGCAAAAATAAAATGTTACAACGTATCTACGGTACGGCTTGGGCAGATAAAAAACAATTAGCAGAATACTTAACTCGCTTAGAAGAAGCGGCAAAACGTGACCACCGTAAAATCGGTAAAGCGTTAGATTTATATCATATGCAAGAAGAAGCACCGGGTATGGTGTTCTGGCATAACGATGGTTGGACAATTTTCCGTGAATTGGAAACCTTCGTACGTACTAAATTAAAAGAATACGATTATCAAGAAGTGAAAGGTCCGTTCATGATGGACCGCGTGTTATGGGAAAAAACAGGTCACTGGCAAAACTACGGTGATTTGATGTTTACTACACAATCAGAAAACCGTGAATATGCGATTAAACCAATGAACTGCCCGGGACACGTTCAAATCTTTAACCAAGGTTTAAAATCTTACCGTGATTTACCAATCCGTATGGCTGAATTTGGTTCTTGTCACCGTAACGAACCATCAGGTTCTTTACACGGTTTAATGCGTGTCCGTGGCTTCACTCAAGATGATGCACACATTTTCTGTACTGAAGATCAAATTGAAAGCGAAGTAACCAGCTGTATTAAAATGGTTTACGACATTTACAGCACTTTCGGTTTCCAAAATATTCAAGTAAAACTATCTACTCGTCCTGAGAAACGTATCGGTGCAGATGATATGTGGGATCGTGCAGAAGCAGGTCTTGCGGCAGCATTAGCTCATAACGGTCTTGAATATGAAATTCAAGAAGGTGAAGGTGCATTCTACGGTCCGAAAATTGAGTTTGCGTTACGTGACTGCTTAGATCGTGAATGGCAATGCGGTACTATCCAATTAGACTTTGCATTACCAGGTCGTTTAAATGCGTCTTATGTGGCAGAAGATAATGATCGCCGTACACCAGTTATGATTCACCGTGCGATTTTAGGTTCGATTGAACGTTTCATCGGTATCATTACTGAAGAATATGCGGGTTTCTTCCCTGCATGGTTAGCACCAGTTCAAGCGATTGTGATGAACATTACAGATAGTCAAGCAGACTACGTTCAAAAAGTGGTGAAACAACTTTCTGATGCTGGATTACGTGTTAAAGCTGATTTACGTAATGAAAAAGTTGGCTTCAAGATCCGCGAACATACCTTACGTCGCGTGCCTTATATGCTCGTTTGCGGTGATAAAGAAATCGCAGAAGGCAAAGTGGCTGTACGTACCCGTAAAGGTGCAGATTTAGGTACTTTCACTATTGAAGAATTTGCTGAAATCTTAAAATCCCAAGTAAGACAACGTGAGTTGAAATTGTTGGGTGAAGAGCAATTAATTCTTTAAAATCTTAATTAAAAATGACCGCACTTTGATGTGCGGTTTTTTATATTCACGGTATAAAAATAAACTCAAGTATCTCTTTCTTCTATATAATAGCCTTATTACAAGGAGGCGCATATGACAGCTCAAATTCAACAATTAACACCAGAATTAACTTTAGAACATATTAATGAAATTCCTGTTTTAATCTTAAATCACCCAGTAGGATCGGCTCGAATTGCATTACAAGGGGCGCAGCTATTAAATTGGCAGCCTAAAGGGGCAGAGCAGGATATTTTTTGGTTAAGTGAGATTGAACCTTTCACACAAGGTGTGGCAATTCGCGGCGGTGTACCGCTTTGTTACCCTTGGTTTGGAGGCGTTAAACAACCTTCACACGGTACAGCGCGTTTACGTTTGTGGCAATTAAGTGATTATGATCTTCAAGCAAGTAAAGTGCGGTTAGAATTTTCACTGTTTTCTGAATATGGTGTGATTGAAGCCAAAATGAAAATGGAATTTACCGATAAATGCACAATGACTTTAACGCATTTAGGGCAAGAACCTGCTCAAGCCGCATTGCACAGCTATTTTAATATTGGTGATATTTCACAAATTGAAGTCGAAAATTTACCAAGTCGTTGTTTTGACTCATTACAAGGTAAATATACAGAAGTACCTGCAACTCGCAGAATTGAACAGGGCGTAGATTGTATTTATTCATTAGAAGAAAATAAAACATTGTTGGTGGATAAAGCATTTAATCGACGTATTCAAATTACCCATCATCATGCAGATTCAATTGTGCTATGGAATCCTTGGGAGAAAACACCAAGTGCGATGCAACCAGAAGGATATAGAACAATGGTATGTATTGAAACCGCAAGATTAGAAAAATTGCTTCAATTTGGAGAGAGTATTTCAGCTGAAATAAGTGCTTTAACCACTGATATTTAAAGGAATAGAAATCCTTGTTGCACAAACGTGGCAAATACTATAAAATTTTGCCCGTTTTTTGCTTGTTTTTATAGCAAATGATTGAAGAAATCTTCTGTTTTAAATGCAGTGGGTTTTATATTAAATAAATAGAAGGAATAACATTATTAAAACCGTAAAAAAAGCTCCGGCAGCTAACCGCCCGAATCGCATTAACGATGAAATTCGAGTAAAAGAAGTTCGTTTGATTGACCAAGATGGTGAACAAGCGGGGATTGTATCAATTCAACAGGCCTTAGAGATGGCAGAACAAGCAGCGCTTGATTTAGTTGAGATCAGTCCGAATGCCGAACCACCGGTTTGTCGTATTATGAACTACGGCAAGTTCCTCTATGAAAAGAGCAAAACCGCAAAAGAGCAGAAGAAAAAACAAAAAGTTGTACAAGTGAAGGAAATTAAATTCCGTCCAGGTACAGACGAAGGTGACTACCAAGTTAAATTACGTAGCTTAATTCGTTTCTTAGAAGATGGTGATAAAGCGAAAATTACCGTACGTTTCCGTGGTCGTGAAATGGCTCACCAAGATATCGGTTTAGACGTATTAGAACGCGTTAAAAACGATTTAGCTGATATTTCAGTAGTGGAATCTGCACCAGGTAAATTAGAAGGTCGCCAAGCGGTAATGGTGTTAGCACCTAAGAAAAAATAATTTTTTATTTAGATTTGATCTAGATAATCGAATTTTCACTTCGGTGAGAATACAACTGCACATTGGGCAAACTACGCAGCCTAATTGCTTTTGGATAAGGGCAATTCAATTTGCCATATTGGAATAATTAGTGCCTACAAGTAATCTCCAGATTCGCCTAATTATGTGTTTAACTTAAAATGCGGAGTTTTTTAACAATGCCTAAAATTAAAACAGTACGTGGTGCTGCTAAGCGTTTCAAAAAAACAGCTTCTGGCGGTTTCAAGCGTAAACAATCTCACTTACGTCATATTTTGACTAAAAAGACAACTAAACGTAAACGTCATTTACGTCATAAATCAATGGTTGCGAAAGCAGACCAAGTTTTAGTAGTAGCTTGCTTACCATACGCATAAGCCGTTATTTAAGCAAAACGTACGATTAGTTAAATTAGTTAAAAATATTACATAGGAGATTAAATAATGGCTCGTGTAAAACGTGGTGTTATTGCAAGAGCACGCCATAAGAAAGTTCTTAAGGCTGCTAAAGGTTATTATGGTGCACGTTCACGCGTGTATCGCGTTGCTTTCCAAGCGGTGATCAAAGCTGGTCAATACGCATATCGTGACCGTCGTCAACGTAAACGTCAATTCCGTCAATTATGGATTGCACGTATCAACGCTGCGGCTCGTCAAAATGGTTTATCTTACAGCAAATTCATCAACGGCTTGAAAAAAGCGTCTGTTGAAATCGACCGTAAGATCCTTGCTGATATCGCTGTATTCGACAAAGTGGCGTTCGCTGCATTAGTTGAAAAAGCAAAATCTGCACTTTAATTTTTTAAAGTTTAGATTCAAAGATTAGGACGCTGAAAAGCGTCCTTTTTTATTACCTCCCCAAAAGAAAAAACCGCTACTCAAAACTTGAATAGCGGGGAGGTCTTAATTTATAAGAAACTTCAAAAAGATAACTGCAATATGCAGTGCACTAGCAATGTATCAGACTGTGTGTTTTTGAAATAGTTCGATATTTTTGAAAAATATTTTTAAAAATATCAAAATTAAACCCAAATGAACGAATTTAGCCCTTTATAAAGGCGATAATTTGCTCTTCAATCCCTTTTTCATCTAATTGAATTTCAGCAAGCGCTTCTTGTTGTGTACCTTGCGGAATAAAAATATCAGGTAAACCGAGCTGTAAAAGTGCGGTTGTTTTTCCATGAGAATTTAGCACTTCTGAAACCGCAGAACCTGCACCACCTTGAATCGCATTTTCTTCCAATGTCACAATGACGTCATGGGTATTCGCCACTTCTAGAATACGAGCTTCATCAATTGGTTTCACAAAACGCATATCGACAACAGTCGCATTGAGTTTTTCTGCCACAGATAAAGCATCAGGTAAGAGTGTGCCAAAATTCAAAATCGCGATTTTTTCACCTTGACGAACCATTTTTGAACGACCAATTTCTAATTCTGCAAGTGGGGTTAATTCTACGCCGATTGCATTTCCACGCGGATAACGTACCGCAGCTGGTTTACCACATTTATACCCCGTATAAAGCATTTGGCGACATTCGTTTTCATCACTTGGTGTCATAATGATCATATTCGGAATGCAGCGCATAAAACTTAAATCAAAAGCACCTTGGTGAGTTTGACCATCCGCTCCTACAATACCAGCTCGATCGATAGCAAAGAGAACAGGTAAGTTTTGAATGGCGACATCATGAATAAGCTGATCATAAGCACGCTGTAAAAAGGTAGAATAAATAGCTACAACAGGTTTATAACCACCAATTGCAAGGCCCGCAGCAAAAGTGACAGCATGTTGTTCAGCGATGGCAACATCAAAATATTGTTGTGGGAATCGTTCTGAAAATTCTACCATGCCAGAACCTTCACGCATTGCAGGGGTAATACCGACTAATTTATCGTCTTGTTCCGCCATTCCACATAACCAATCGCCAAAGATTTTTGAATAGGTTGGTTTGGCATTTGATTTAGGAAGTTGGCCGCTTGTTGGGTCAAATTTTGGTACGCCATGGAAACCGATCGGGTCTTTTTCTGCAGGCTCGTAACCTTTTCCTTTTTTAGTTTTGATGTGTAAGAATTGCGGCCCTTTGAGATCACGCATATTGCTTAAAGTAGCAATTAATTCATCAATATTATGCCCGTCAATTGGTCCAATATAGTTAAAACCGAGCTCTTCAAAAAGCGTACTTTCTGGAGAGAACATCACACCTTTCATGTGCTCTTCAGTTTTCTTCATAAAGTTTTTAACAGTTGGCACTTTATCTAAAATTTTCTTACTGCCATCACGAACTGTTGAATATAATGAACCAGAGAAAATACGGGCTAGATGATTATTTAATGCGCCGACATTTTCAGAAATAGACATTTCATTGTCATTTAAAATGACCAACATATCCGTATGCAAGGAACCCGCATGGTTTAAGGCTTCAAATGCCATACCCGCAGTGATTGCACCGTCACCAATCACACAAACGGTTTTACGCCCCGCATTTTCACGTTCTGCCGCAACAGCAATACCTAGTCCAGCACTGATAGAAGTAGAAGAGTGACCCACACTTAATACATCAAACTCACTTTCTTCACGCCAAGGAAAAGGATGAATGCCGCCTTTTTGGCGAATAGTGGACATTTGATCACGACGACCTGTTAAGATTTTATGTGGATAAGCTTGATGGCCCACATCCCAAATTAATTGATCAAAAGGGGTTTTGTAAATGTAGTGTAGTGCAACCGTCAATTCAACGGTACCAAGACCAGATGCTAAATGACCACTGGTTTGACTAACGGATTCCAACAGATAACTCCGTAATTCCTGACAAAGTTGCGGAAGCTGATCTTTATTCAAAAGACGCAAATCTTCCGGCGAATTAATTAAGGATAAAAGAGGATAGTTGTTCATATATTCGTTAGTCCTAAAATGTGAAAAAAGTGACCGCACTTTGAAAAATCAAAGTCAGTGCTGTCACTATTAACTTTTACGGTTGACAATAAATTCAGCTAATGCGCGTAATGCGGTAGTATCAAAAGGTAAATTGTCTAATTCATGTAAGGCGGTTTGATAGAGTTCTTGCGCTTTTTGTTTTGCGCCCTCTAACCCTAATAGCTTTGGATAAGTGCTTTTATCTAAATCTAAATCAGAACCCACCGGTTTACCGATTTCCGCACTGTCGCCTTCAATATCTAAAATGTCATCTTGTACTTGGAAAGCCAGACCAATGGCTTGTGAATAACGTTCTAGTTGTTGCTCTAATTCTTTGTTTTCAAAGTGAGGAGAGCATATAAAACCCATTTTTAATGCGGCCGTTAGCAATGCACCAGTTTTGTTGCGATGAATAAGCTCTAATTCAGTTAAATTAACTTGTTTATGCTCAGAAATTAAATCTAAACTTTGCCCTAAACACATGCCTTGTACGCCAGATGCTTGAGCCAATACTTTAACTAATTGCAACTTTTGCTCTGCAGAAAGAGAAGGGGCTTGCGTAAGAATTTCAAAGGCAAAAGTTTGTAACGCATCGCCAGCTAAAATGGCCGTCGCTTCATCAAAAGCAATATGACATGTTGGTTGACCACGACGAAGTTCATCGTTATCCATGGCAGGCAAATCATCATGGATTAAAGAATAAGCATGGATAGATTCAATGGCTGCTGCCGCGTAATCTAAAGCAGGCATTTCTGCGGCTAGCATTTTTCCCGTTGCATAGACAAGGAAAGGACGAACGCGTTTGCCACCTAGCAATAAGCCATATTTCATGGCATCACGCAAAGGGGCATTATAAGAGTCAATTTCTTCAAATTGATTGGCTAAAAACTGATTAATACGATCTTGAACTTGTTTGAGTTCAGTGCCGAATTGATAACTCATGGATTACTCGTCCCCTTGATAATCACTTAATGGGGCGGTTTCGCTTTTTTGTAACAAAATTTGAATACGTTGTTCGGCTTGTTGCAAGCGTTCTTGACCAAGTTGAGTTAATTTAATGCCGTTCTCAAATTCTTTCAGCGCATCTTCCAATGGCAATTCACCGCTTTCAAGTTTTGTCACAATTGTTTCTAATTGTGCAAGTGTTGTTTCAAAATCAGGTTCAGCATTTGCTAGTTTACGCGCCATTAAATTATCCTTTTCAGATGAATAAATTGCTCCGTATTGTACTTGATTTTTATAGGGATGTTAAAAACTTATTTCAAAGTGCGGTCAGTTTTTCGTGAGAATTTGAACTTTGTGGGATCTGGAATTTAGCGTACAATACGGCCATTTTTTATTATTCAAAGATTATTATGAAATTTATCGTTAAACTTTTTCCTGAAATTATGATTAAAAGCGAAACCGTGCGTAAGCGTTTCGCAAAAATTTTGACCTCTAATATCCGCAATATTTTACAGAAATATGATGAAGAAACGGCGGTTATTCGTCATTGGGATTACATCGAAGTGCGCTCAAAAAATGAAGCCAATCGTGAAGAGTTGATTGCGCTTTTACAACGCATTCCGGGGATTCATCATTTTTTAGAAGTGGAAGAAAAACCGTTTACCGATTTACATCATATCTTTGAGTTGACCTTAGCGGATGTCGCAGCTCAGCTTGAAAACAAAACCTTTTGTGTACGTGTAAAACGTAAAGGTAAGCATGATTTCAGTTCCATTGAAGCAGAACGTTATATCGGTGGTGGTTTAAATCAGCATGTTGAAAGCGCAAAAGTACGCTTAAAAAATCCTGATGTAACCGTTCGTATTGATATTGAAGATGACAAAATGATGCTGGTGAGAGCTCGTCATGTTGGTCTTGGTGGTTATCCAATTGGGACACAAGAAGATGTGCTTTCATTGATTTCAGGTGGCTTTGACTCTGGCGTATCCAGTTATATGCTTATTCGTCGTGGTTCACGTGTGCATTACTGTTTTTTCAATTTGGGGGGAGCAGCCCATGAAATTGGCGTGAAACAAATGGCTTACCATATTTGGAATCGTTATAGTTCATCACATAAAGTCCGTTTTATTGCCATTCCTTTTGAAGGCGTAGTGGGTGAGATTTTAGAGAAAGTCGATAACGGCCAAATGGGCGTCGTGTTAAAACGAATGATGGTGCGAGCTGCAAGTAAAGTTGCACAACGTTTTGATATTCAAGCTATCGTTACTGGTGAGGCGCTCGGACAAGTTTCGAGCCAAACTTTAACCAATTTACGCTTAATTGATGAAGCATCCGATGCATTAGTATTACGTCCACTTATTACCCATGATAAAGAACAGATTATTGCAATGGCGAAAGAGATTGGTACGGATGATATTGCTAAATCAATGCCGGAATTCTGTGGGGTAATTTCTAAAAATCCAACGATTAAAGCGGTACGTGAAACAATTCTTGAAGAAGAAAATCACTTTGATTTTGTCGTGTTGGAAAGTGCGGTTGAAAATGCACAATATTTAGATATTCGCCAAATTGCAGAAGAAACTGAGAAAGAAGTGGTAGAAGTGGATACCATTTCAGTGCTTGGTGAAAACGATATTATTTTAGATATTCGTAGCCCTGAAGAGACAGATGAAAATCCATTTGAATCAGACGAGCATCAAGTGATGCAATTGCCGTTTTACAAATTATCTTCACAATTCGGCTCATTAGATCAAAGTAAAAACTATGTGCTTTACTGTGAACGAGGCGTGATGAGTAAACTGCAAGCACTTTATTTAAAAGAAAATGGTTTCACGAATGTGAGAGTTTTTGGGAAAAAATAAGGAAAAAATGACCGCACTTTAACGTGCGGTTTTTTTATTCGTAATCTAATTCACCCACTAATTCATCGATAGCTTTGGCAAGTAATGTTCTGTCATGACGATAGCTGATATCATCTGCATTCAAACGTTTAGCTAAGATTTTAACGGAAGAAATGGCAGACAAATCGACCGCACTTTGTTCACGATAAGGGGTAATAGCACCATTAATGACTGGTTCACCAACAATTTCATTAATTTTCAGAATACGATCTGCTAGTGAAAGATGAGAGGCTGCGCCAATTTCTGTCCCTAAATTATCAATAAAAATAACTTTCGCTTTGCTATTACGCAGGGCAGTCGCTACTTCAGGTAGCAATAGCGGGGGCATAATGCTTGTCATAAAACTTCCTGGGCCAAGTAAAATGACTTCCGCTTGCTCCAATGCTTGGATGGCTTCTTGTGCGGCTTTAACCATAGGCACTAAGAAAAGTGATTGGGGTAATTCTGTTAAATTATCAATGCTCACTTCACCGACAATACTGGAGCCTGAACCTAAACTCGCGGCAAGATGAACAGGTTCTTCTGACATGGGAATAATGTGAGATTTTACTTTGAGTAATTCACGAATCAAGTTAATGGCTTCAATGGGGCGAATATGCATATCTTCTAAGGCTTTGAGCATTAAATTGCCTAAATTATGCCCAGAAAGTTCACCTTCGCCAGTAAAGCGGTATTCAAATAATGCGGAGGCTGTACTTGGCTCAATGATGATTTGGTTTAAGCAATTACGTAGATCGCCCCACGCAATACCACCTTGTTCTTGGCGAATGCGACCCGTTGAACCGCCGTTATCTGTGGTGGTGACAATACCGGTTAAACGCTCTTTCATAAAACTAAGCGCCGATAATACACGTCCTAATCCATGACCACCACCAATGGCAACAATATGTTTGATTTCGTCTAAATGTTCATGACGGCTGTGACGAGATAAATCAGACATTTTTCTTCCTTTTTTACCTATAAATTATTATAAAAAATAATGTTATATATTTTTTTATATAGGTCAATTCTGTTATTTTTATCAATATAGTTGGGTTATTCTACCAAATTATTGCTATTAACCGCTTGCTTTTATTACAATACCAACACAATTTATTTTTAACGCATAACTCCGAGCTTGTTTAGCCTAAGTTTCACAAGAAATACGGTGGCAAGCCAATAACGCGGTACGTTATTCAGGGATACGCTGGAAACGGTTTATCCTCTCCATATTTAGAAAGGTGTAAAATGCAATCCATTCCTATCAAGAACGTAGGAGAGTCTCGCTTAGTCGATCCTTTCCAACGCCAATATTACTATCTACGACTTTCGATTACCGATCAGTGTAATTTTCGTTGTACCTATTGTTTACCTGATGGTTATCAACCCGAAGCTAACAAACCAAGTTTCTTAACTTTAAAAGAAATCACCTATCTTGCTCAAGCGTTTGCTGAAATGGGCACAGAGAAAATCCGTTTAACGGGTGGCGAACCGACTTTACGCAAAGATTTTATTTCTATTGCTGAAAGCATTGCTAATATTGATGGAATCCGTCAATTAGCTGTCACGACAAATGGCTATCGCATGGCAAAAGATGTGGCTGATTGGAAGAAAGCAGGGGTTACGTCTATTAACGTCAGTGTTGATAGCTTAGATCCAAAAATGTTCCATCAAATTACAGGTATCAATAAATTTGATGACGTGATGCGTGGTATCGATCGTGCATTTGAAGTGGGCTACAATAAAGTCAAAGTCAATTCAGTTTTAATGAAAAATTTGAATGACAAAGAGTTTGAGCAATTCCTTGTTTGGGTGAAAGATCGCCCAATTCAAATGCGCTTTATCGAACTGATGCAAACAGGTGAAATGGATAGTTTCTTTGATAAATTCCATCTTTCAGGACAAGTATTAGCGGATAAATTGCTGAAAAACGGTTGGCAATTACAGCATAAATCCCACACTGATGGCCCAGCTAAAGTCTTTACGCATCCTGATTATGCCGGTGAAATTGGCTTAATTATGCCTTATGAGAAGAATTTCTGCGCAAGCTGTAATCGTCTTAGAGTATCAGCGAAGGGCAAACTTCATCTCTGTTTATTCGGCGAAGAAGGCATTGAATTACGTGATTTATTACAATCGCATGAACAGCAAGATATTTTGCAAGCACGTATTTTTTCTGCATTGCAAGGCAAACGTGAACATCATTATTTGCATATCGGTGATAGTGGCGTAAGAAATCATTTAGCTTCTATCGGTGGCTAGAAGAAAATAGGTGACTTTTACTGTCACTTATTTTGCTTTCGTCACACATGTAAAACATTCAATATTTTAACCGCACTTTATTTTATTATGACTACATTTACGCATATCAACTCTCAAGGTGAAGCCAATATGGTGGATGTTTCTGCAAAAGCAGAGACTGTTCGTGAAGCTCGTGCTGAAGCCATCGTTACTATGTCAAAAGAAACCCTTTCTATGATCGTGGAAGGAAAACATCACAAAGGCGATGTATTTGCTACTGCTCGCATTGCTGGAATTCAAGCGGCAAAACGCACTTGGGAACTTATCCCACTTTGCCATCCCTTATTACTTTCTAAAGTAGAAGTGAATTTAGAACCGCTACTTGAAACCAATCAAGTTCGTATTCAATCTCTTTGTAAATTAACCGGAAAAACTGGCGTAGAAATGGAAGCATTAACGGCAGTAAGCGTAGCAGCCTTAACTATTTACGATATGTGTAAAGCCGTACAAAAAGACATGGTGATTGAGCACGTTCGCCTGTTAGAAAAGAGCGGTGGAAAATCTGGCCATTTTATTGCGGAGGAAAAATAAGATGTTAAATGTTTTATTTTTTGCTCAAACTCGTGAATTAATTGGGGAAGATTCTATTCAGCTTGAAGGTGACTTTGCGACAGCAGAAGCGGTGCGTGAACATCTTGCTCAAAAAGGTGATAGATGGGCGTTAGCGTTAGAAAAAGGGAAACTTTTAGTCGCTATCAATCAAACTTTGATGCCATTAGAAAGTGCGGTCAAAAATGGGGATGAAATTGCGTTTTTCCCACCGGTAACAGGAGGCTAAATGGCTGATATTCAAATTTCAGTACAAGAACAACCTTTTGATCAAAATGCAGTTTACCAATGGCTATCAGAGCAACATTCAGTTGGCGCAACGGTTGTTTTTGTGGGTAAAGTACGCGATCTTAATTTAGGCGATGAGGTATCCAGTTTATATTTAGAATATTATCCCGCAATGACAGAAAAAGCCTTACGTGAAATTGTAGAACAGGCGAAAGCGCGTTGGGATATTCAGCGTGTGTCTGTAATTCATCGAGTAGGATTGCTACATACTGGCGATGAGATCGTATTAGTGGGGATTAGTTCTGCTCACCGAGGTGATGCCTACCACGCTAATGAATTTATTATGGACTTCTTAAAATCTAAAGCCCCGTTCTGGAAAAAAGAACAAACCCATCAAGGCGAGCGTTGGATTGAAGCAAGAGAAAGCGATAAAGAAGCGTTAGAGAAGTGGTAATGACAAAGTGCGGTTAAACTTAACCGCACTTTTGCTTTTTATAAATTAAAGTACTTTCACAATACTTTCACATAAATAACGAATATTGTCTTCTGTGATACCCGCTACATTGATACGACCAGAGCGAACAGCGTAAATCGCAAATTCTTCTTTTAAGCGATCAACTTGTTCAGGTGATAAGCCGCTGAAAGAGAACATACCGTTTTGTTCCATGATAAAGCTGAAATCTTGTTCTGCACCGTATTCTTTTAATAACTGAACGAATAAATGACGCATTTTTTTGATGCGTTCACGCATTTCAGTTAATTCATTTTCCCATTCTTGACGAAGTTGTGCATCATTTAATACGGTCGCTACGGTCGCCCCACCGTGAGATGCTGGGTTAGAGTAGAGTGTACGAATAATTGACTTCACTTGTGTTAATGCGGTGGAAGCAATTTCTGCATTTTCAGCTACAAGGGTAAAGGCACCTACACGCTCATTGTATAAACCAAAGTTTTTAGAGAATGAACTCGCCACTAATAATTCTTTATGATTTGCCGCAAATGCACGTAAACCGTAAGCATCTTGATCTAAGCCATTGGCTAAACCTTGATAAGCAAAGTCAAAGAGTGGTAACCAGCCATTTTTTGCTGAAAGCGCAGCTAATTCTTGCCATTGTTCTGGGGTTGGGTCAATACCGGTTGGGTTGTGACAGCAACCATGTAAAAGCACCACATCACCTTCGCTTGCTTGGCTTAAATCTTCAAGTAAATGTTCCCAGTCAAGGGCTTTGCGTTCAGCATCATAATAACGATATTCACGAATCGTCATGCCCACCGCATTGAAAATGGCATTGTGGTTTGGCCATGTTGGCGTACTAATCCACACATTTTGAGCTTTGGTTTGGCGTTTGATGAATTCCGCAGCAATGCGTAATGCACCTGTGCCCCCTAAACTTTGAGCAGTTCTTGCACGGTTTGCTTTAATGACTTCTGAATCTTTACCGAAAAGGAGTTCTTTTGTGCGTTCGTTATAATCGGCAATACCATCGATAGTCAGATAGTTTTTCGTTTTTTCGTTATCAAATAAGCGTTTTTCTGCTTCTTTCACTGCACGCATAATCGGTGTTGTACCTTGTGCATCTTTATAAACGCCAATACCTAAATTGATTTTATTTTCACGGGTTTCAGATTTGAATGCTTCGCCTAAGCCTAAGATAGGATCGGCCGGAGCCGCTTTGATATGTTCAAACATAGCTTTTCCTTATGTATGTGTTGTGAGATGAGTAATTTTATACTTCAGTCAATGGATTTTATCAAGAAGAACCTGATAAAAATCAACCGCACTTTGATGTTTTTAGATATTCATCAAAAAGTGCGGTTGTTTTTTCGATTATTTTAATTTCTCAATCGTCCAATTTAAACCAGATTGATAGTCTTCAGGGAGTTCGTGACGAAGTTTTTCAAGCTGTTGAATAATGATCGTTTTATCAGGATGCGTAATATTGATATGACCTAATTTTCTACCTGGACGAACTTCCTTGCCATACCAATGTAATTGGGAGAAAGGAGTGTTCAACCATTGTGGATTATGTTCTGTACCAATTAAATTAACCATGACACTTGGTGCAATGGGCTGTAATGATGGAGTGGGTAAATCTAGTAAAGCACGTAGATGCAATTCAAATTGACTAATCGCACAGCCTAATTGTGTCCAATGTCCGCTATTATGCACTCTTGGGGCAAGTTCATTAATTAATAATTTATCGCCTACTACAAAGCATTCCATCGCCATTACACCCACATATTCAAGCTTATCCATAATTTTTCCAAGCATAGATTCAGCCTGAATTTGTTGGCTTTGTTGTTGAGGGAATGAAACATCTGTCACACTGTAACGTAAAATGCCATTTTGCTGTAGGTTATGTGTCACTGGATAGAAACGTTTTTCACCATTTTTAAATCTTGCGCCTAAGATAGACACTTCATAATCAAAAGGAATAAATTTTTCTGCGATAACTTCACCAAATAAATCGTCCGTAATGTCACGTTGATTATTTTCAGTGATAATCCATTGACCACGACCGTCATAACCACCAGTACGACGCTTTACTACGACTTTTTCACCCACGTTTTTAAATACTTCAGGCCATTGCGTTTTATCTTTTAATAAACACCATGGCGAGGTAGAGAGATTGAGTTCATCCAGTAAAGATTTTTGGGTAAAGCGATCAGCCAATAAGCCAAAAACATTCTGATTAACGAAATTCTTATGATGACCTAATAATTCGGTTAACGGTGTTTTTTCCCAACGTTCAATTTCTGCGGTGATGATGGCATCTTTGGGTAAATCAAATACAGGTGCATTGAACTCAAGCGGTTGGACATGAATATCTAAAGGTGCGCCTGCATAACGTAACATTCTGCCAAGTTGACCATTACCAAGCACATAAACAGTAGGATATAGGGTAGAGTTTTGCATAAAATTTCTCATCAAATCTAGCTAAAAAAACAACCGCACTTTGAAAAGTGCGGTCAAATTTAACGGTGTTTTATGTACGTGGATCAGGATTATCCAATACCATATTGGTTTGATTTTCGCGGAATGCTTGTAGGCGAGCGAATAACACATCATCCCAACCCGCAAGAATTTGTGCGGCGAGTAATCCTGCATTAGCAGCACCGGCTGGGCCAATCGCTAACGTACCGACAGGAATGCCTTTTGGCATTTGTACGATAGAATAGAGACTATCAACACCGCTTAACATAGAGCTTTTAACAGGGACACCCAATACGGGCACAAGTGTTTTAGCCGCAATCATACCAGGTAAATGAGCTGCACCACCTGCACCCGCAATAATCACTTTGTAACCATTCTTTTGTGCATTTTCGGCAAATTCAAACAGTTTGTCGGGGGTTCGATGTGCGGAAACGACTTCAACATGATATGCCACATTGAGTTCATCTAAAATTTGAGTGGCTTCTTGCATGGTTGCCCAATCACTTTTTGAGCCCATAACAATAGCAATTTGTGCGGTATTTGACATATTTTTAAAAATTTATCTGATAAAAAACGATGCGTAGAATAGCATACTTGCCTACTTTTAAGCAAACGTTTGCTATATGGTAAAAACTGAAAATTCCATTGCAAGTTTTCCCATAAAATCTTATCCTAGTACGAGTTTTTTTCTTAGAAATAGAGCCGATTATGTTAGCTAAAGCGAAATATAGAAAAGATTACAAACAACCTGATTTTACAGTTACGGATATTTTCCTTGATTTTCAATTGGATCCTAGCCATACCGTTGTTACAGCAAAGACAACCTTCCAACGTTTAAATGATGAAGCAACCCATCTACGATTAGATGGTCATGGCTTCCAATTTGCTTCCATTAAATTCAATGGCGAAGATTTTAAACATTATCATCAAGACCATGAAAGTTTAACGTTAGATTTAACCAATCAAAGTGCGGTCAATTTTGAACTTGAAATTGTGACGAATCTAGAGCCTGCACAAAACACCTCTTTACAAGGACTTTATCAATCTGGTGAGGGTATTTGTACACAATGTGAAGCAGAAGGTTTCCGTCAAATCACTTATATGCTTGATCGACCAGATGTATTAGTGCGCTATACAACCAAAATTACCGCAGATAAGACTAAATATCCTTACTTGCTTTCTAATGGTAACCGTATTGCAAGTGGTGAATTAGAAGATGGTCGTCATTGGGTTGAATGGAATGACCCATTTCCGAAACCAAGCTATTTATTCGCTCTAGTTGCGGGTGATTTTGATTTATTACAAGATACCTTTACGACAAAAAGTGGTCGTAAAGTGGCCTTAGAGCTTTATGTTGATCGTGGAAATCTTGCTCGTGCCTCTTGGGCAATGGAAAGTCTGAAAAAAGCGATGAAATGGGATGAAGACCGTTTCAATTTAGAATATGACTTAGATATTTACATGATTGTTGCTGTGGACTTCTTCAATATGGGCGCCATGGAAAATAAAGGGTTGAATATTTTTAACTCTAAATTTGTGTTGGCAAATCCACAAACAGCAACCGATGATGATTATCTCGCCATTGAAAGCGTGATTGCACATGAATATTTCCATAATTGGACGGGAAACCGTGTAACTTGCCGTGATTGGTTCCAATTAAGTTTGAAAGAAGGTTTAACAGTTTTCCGTGATCAAGAGTTTTCATCTGACACCGGTTCTCGAGCAGTCAATCGTATTAATAACGTGAAATTCTTACGTACGGTGCAATTTGCCGAAGATGCAAGCCCAATGTCACACCCAATTCGCCCTGAAAAAGTCATTGAAATGAATAACTTCTATACAGTGACCGTATATGAAAAAGGGGCAGAAGTGATTCGTATGTTGCACACCTTATTAGGTGAACAAGGTTTCCAAAAAGGGATGCAACTTTATATTGCTGAAAACGATGGTAAAGCGGCAACCTGTGAAGATTTTGTTTCTGCAATGGAACGTGCGAATGACGTTGATTTAGCACAATTCCGTCGTTGGTATAGCCAATCGGGTACGCCAGAATTATTAATTAGCGATGCCTATGATGAACAAACCCATACTTATCGTTTAACGGTTTCGCAATCTACGCCGCCAACAGCGGACCAAATGGAAAAAGTAAACTTACATATTCCATTGAAAATTGCGCTTTATGATGCCAAAGGCACGAAACAAATGTTACAGCATAACGGTGAGTTGTTAAGTGATGTGTTAAATGTGACAGAAAAAGACCAAGTGTTTGAATTCCATGGTATTTATGGTCGCCCAACTCCTGCGTTATTATGTGATTTCTCTGCACCGGTGAAGCTCGATTATGATTACACCACAGAGCAGTTATTAGGTTTACTTAAATTCGCTGATAACCAATTTGCTCGTTGGGATGCGGCACAAATGCTGTTTACACAAGAATTGCGTCGTAATGTGGCGCATTTCCAACAAGGTGAAGCCTTTGACATTTCGCCTGATGTTTTGACTGCACTTGCGCATGTATTGGAAAATTACGAACAGGATATCGAATTAGCCACATTAATCCTGACCTTGCCAAAAGACATTGAGTTTGCTGAAAACTTCAAAACGATTGATCCAGATGGCATTTCTGCTGCAAGAGAATTTATGTTGGTACAAATCGCAGAATACTTGAAAGAAGATTTGCTACGTATTTATACACATATTCGTCTTGAAAATTATCAAGTGGCTCAAGAAGATATTGCTTTACGAGCAATGCGTAATCTTTGTTTAAGTTATTTGGCTTACACCAATTTAGGCAATAATGTAGTGCAAAAACATTACAATAATGCCAATAATATGACGGATACTTTAGCGGCATTAAATATGGCGACCAAAGCTGCGTTACCTTGTCGTGATACCTTGTTGACCGATTTTGAACAAAAATGGCAACATGATGGTTTAGTCATGGATAAATGGTTTGCTTTACAAGCTACTCGCCCAGATGAAAACGTATTGGAAATTGTACAAGTGTTAATGGATCACCAGAGTTTTAACTTCAACAATCCAAACCGTTTACGTTCATTAGTGGGTAGCTTTGCAAATCACAACTTAAAAGCTTTCCATCATATTAGTGGTTCTGGCTATCGCTTCTTAACGGATGTCTTAATTCGTTTAAATGAAAGCAATCCACAAGTAGCTGCGCGTTTAATTGAGCCATTAATTCGTTTCTCACGTTTTGATGCACAACGTCAAACACTAATGAAACGTGCCTTAGAACGTTTAAGTGCGGTTGAAGATCTCTCAAAAGATTTATTTGAGAAGATTGAAAAAGCCTTGCAATAAAACAAAAAGTGCGGTTAATTTTGACCGCACTTTCCATTTACAGTGAACTATCCTGAGAGATAAACGAGTATGTATTCTTTGATCCGTAAAGCCATCTTTTCCCTTGATCCTGAAACTGCCCATGATTTAGTGATTAAATCATTGCACGTAGCGGGTAAATCGCCTTGTCAATTTTTATTGAAACAACTTTTGGCTTGTCCACAAGGTACGCCTAAGCAGGTAATGGGCATTACGTTTAAAAATCCTATTGGGTTAGCGGCGGGAGCAGATAAAAATGCCGAAGCGATTGATGGATTTGGTGCGATGGGATTTGGTTTTATTGAAGTCGGTACGGTTACGCCTTTAGCGCAAGAGGGGAATGCGAAACCTCGTCAATTCCGTTTAGTGGAAGCGGAAGGGATTATTAACCGTAATGGATTTAATAATTATGGCATTGATTATGTGGTCGAGAATGTTAAAAAGGCAAAATTTGATGGCGTAATAGGGATTAATATTGGTAAAAATAAAATCACGCCGCTTGAGAAGGGGAAAGATGATTACCTATTTTGCCTAAACAAAGCCTATAACTATGCGGATTATATTACGGTAAATATTTCATCACCAAATACACCGGATTTGCGTCAGTTGCAGTATGGTGATTACTTTGATGATTTACTGCAAAGTGTAAAACAACGTCAAAAAGTATTAGCTGAGCAATATAATAAATATGTGCCGATTGCAGTAAAAATAGCACCTGATTTATCTGAGGCTGAGCTCGTTCAAATTGCAGATACATTACTTCGTCATCAAATGGATGGGGTAATTGCGACTAATACGACGATTTCTCGCGACAACGTCACTGGTTTGAAAAATGCGGAACAACAAGGTGGCTTAAGTGGAAAACCGTTACAGCAAAAAAGTACAGAAATTATTCGAAGATTGCATCAAGAACTGAAAGGACAAGTTCCGATTATTGGTAGTGGTGGTATTGATGGTGTACAAAATGCACAAGAGAAGATTGAAGCTGGTGCTGAATTGTTACAAGTTTATTCAGGTTTGATTTATCACGGTCCAAGCTTAGTTAAAGAATTAGTGAAAGCGATTAAATAAATGACAAAAAAATATGATTTACATTGCCATAGTACGGCTTCAGATGGTGTTTTAACGCCTACAGAGCTTGTGCAACGAGCTCATGAACAAGGTGTCAATGTGCTCGCTTTATGTGATCACGACACTGTAATGGGCATTGATGAAGCCAAACTTGAAGCAGATAAACTAGGCATTGAGCTAATTAATGGCGTGGAAATTTCAACGAATTGGGAGGGTTGTGGCATCCATATTGTTGGATTAAATTTTGATAAAACGCATCCTAAAATGACCGCACTTTTAGCCGAACAAAAATCACTGAGAGAAAAAAGAGCGGTTGAAATTGGCCATAAATTAGAAAAAGCAGGTGTTCCCAATGCCTATGAAGGCGCAAAAGCATTAGCCAATGGGGAAGTAACTCGTGCGCATTATGCACGTTATTTGGTACAAATCGGAAAGGTTTCAAATGATGGGCAAGCCTTTAAGCGTTATCTAGGTGGTGGAAAATCATGTTTTGTCAAAGCTGAATGGGTAGATATTCCAACAGCGATTGAGACGATTCATGCAGCAGGTGGAGTTGCCATCATTGCTCATCCTATGCGTTATAACATGACAGGAAAATGGATTCGTCGATTAATTGTTGATTTCAAACAATGGGGCGGTGATGGCATGGAAGTCGCAGATAGTGGACAGACTAAAGATCAACGTCAGTACCTTGCACGTTTAGCCAATGAATATGACTTAGCCGCTTCTTTAGGGTCGGATTTTCATTTTCCTTGCGGATGGATTGAATTAGGAAAGAATTTGTTTTTACCTGAAGAGGTAAAACCGATTTGGACATTATTTGAATAATAAAGGGCGGTCAATCCGCCCTTGTTTTTTATATTTGACTGTTTTCACACAAACCGAGACTCGCTAAAAATTCAATAAATGCGCGAACTTTAGCCGGTAAATGTCGACGATTTGGATAAACCACATAAATATCTAAAGGTTTTTGTTTATATTCAGACAAAATTTCAATTAATTCACCTGAAGCAAGCGCATCTTTTACAAAGAAACCAGGTGAATTGCTGATGCCCAAGCCCGCTTTCGTCATTTCTAACAATGCCATCCCATTATTGGAAACTACTTTAGATTGAATTTTATAACGTTGAATTTGATTGGCTTTTGTTGATTGCCAATGCACTTGGTTTAACGATGATTTATAAAGTAAGCCTTGGTGATATTCTAAATCATCAGGTGTAAGCGGTGTACCTCGCGACTCCAAATAACTTGGCGAAGCAACAAAATGCATAGGGGAACTGCTAATTTTACGTGCAACAAGTGAGCTATCTTGCATATAGCCGATACGTAATGCTAAATCATAGCCTTCCGCAACAAGATCGACACGTTTGTCTTCAAATTCAATTTCTACGTGTAAATTAGGATGAAGCTCAATAAATTTAGGCAAGTTCGGTAAAATATAAAGTAAGCCAAAATCACGTGGCACAGAGATTAATAAATTACCTTGTAAGCTCGTCGCCATATTGCTGATGCTTGAATCAGCCTCGCTTAAATCTAATAGAATGGCTTGGCAACGTTGGTAATAAAGCATACCGGCTTCAGTTGGCACAATTTTTCGTGTTGTACGTTGTAATAATCGCGTTTTTAAATGTTCTTCTAATTGTGAAACTAATTTACTCGTCATTGCCACAGAAATATTCTGTTGGTTTGCGGCTTGTGTAAAACTTTGCGTTTCGATCACTTTGCAGAAAACCGAAATTGCATTGAGTTTATCCATTTATAAATCCTTTTTGAAAAAAAGCTTGATTTTATCGGCGTAAGTTTGCAGTATATCGCCAATTTTACAGAATTCTAGTTATATTTTAGGTAAGCAAATGAGCAAATCTTTAGTGATTGTGGAGTCGCCAGCCAAAGCGAAAACCATCAATAAATATTTAGGTAGCCAGTATGTGGTGAGATCCAGCGTAGGGCATATTTGTGATTTGCCTACTGCAGGGAGTAGCACAGGCGAGAAGGCTAAACCAGTTTCCACTAAAGGATTAAGTGCGGAAGAAAAAAACAAAATTAAAGCAGAAAAAGACCGTGCGGCCTTAGTGAAACGTATGGGGATTGACCCTTATCATGATTGGAAAGCCAATTACCAAATTCTACCAGGTAAAGAAAAAGTGGTAGCCGAATTAAAATCTCTCGCTAAAAAATCCGATCATGTTTATCTCGCCACCGACTTGGATAGAGAAGGAGAGGCTATCGCGTGGCATTTACGTGAAGTGATCGGTGGCGATGATAGTCGTTTTAGCCGCGTTGTATTTAATGAGATTACGAAGAAAGCGATTGAAAAAGCATTCCAGCATCCTGCTCACATTAATATGGACCAGGTTAATGCTCAGCAAACCCGTCGTTTCTTAGACCGTGTGGTGGGCTTTATGGTGTCGCCATTATTATGGAAGAAAGTGGCGCGAGGTCTATCAGCTGGACGTGTGCAATCTGTTGCCGTGAAATTGGTAGTAGAGCGTGAACGTGAAATCAAAGCATTCCAACCAGAAGAGTTTTGGGAAATTGAAGCGCTAACCCAAACGAGCAAGAAAGAAGACTTGTGTTTGGATGTGGTGCAATATAAAGGCAAGAAATTTGAGCCGAAAAATGAAAAAGAAGCGCAAAGTGCGGTAAATTTCTTAAATAAATCACATTACGTTGTCACAGATTTGGAAACGAAACCAACAGGCTCTAAGCCAAGAGCACCATTTATCACTTCAACCTTACAGCAAACTGCAAGCACGCGTTTAGGTTTTGGGGTGAAGAAAACCATGATGCTGGCACAACGTTTATATGAAGCTGGTTACATTACTTACATGCGCACTGACTCTACAAACTTGAGCCAAGATGCATTAAATATGGCACGCTCTTATATCGAAAGCCATTTTGGCAAAGATTATTTGCCCGCTAAACCGAATTTCTATTCGAGCAAAGAAAATGCACAAGAAGCGCACGAAGCGATTCGTCCTTCTGATGTCAAACTGCTTGCGGATCATTTAAGTGGCATGGATAAAGATGCGGTGCGCTTGTATGATTTAATCTGGCGTCAATTTGTAGCCTGCCAAATGCCAGCGGCACAATATGACAGCACAACCGTCACTGTAATGGCTGGCGATTATGAGTTGAAAGCCAAAGGCCGTATTTTACGCTTTGATGGTTGGACAAAAGTCTTGCCACAATTAGGTAAAAATCCAGAAGACCAAATTTTACCGGCTGTGAGTTTAAATGAAACATTAGTACTAAAAACGGTTTCGCCAAGCCAACACTTTACCAAACCGCCAGCTCGTTTTTCTGAAGCTGCATTGGTTAAAGAATTGGAGAAACGTGGTATTGGTCGTCCTTCTACTTATGCGGCAATTATTTCGACTATTCAAGAACGTGGTTATGTACGCATTGAAAATCGCCGTTTCTACGCAGAAAAAATGGGTGAAATCGTTACTGATCGCTTAAATCAATCTTTTACTGATTTGATGAGCTACGATTTCACTGCCAACATGGAAAACGTACTAGACCAAATTGCATCCGGTGAGAAAAATTGGAAGGCTGAGTTAAATCAATTCTTCAAAGATTTTTCTACCCAACTTTCTACGGCTGAATTAGATGAGTTAGAAGGTGGAATGAAGCCGAATAGCCTTGTGCTCACCGATATTGATTGCCCAACTTGTGGCCGAAAAATGGCGATTCGAACAGCAAGTACAGGTGTCTTCCTTGGTTGTTCGGGTTATGCATTACCACCAAAAGAGCGTTGTAAAACCACGATTAATCTTATTCCAGAAGCGGAATTATTAAATGTGCTAGATGAGGCTTCTGAGACCAAAGCCTTAATGGATCGTAAACGTTGTCCGAAATGCGGTACCGCGATGGATAGCTACATCATTGACCCACATCGTAAATTACATATTTGTGGTAACAATCCGAATTGTGATGGTTATTTGGTTGAACAAGGCCAATTCAAAATTAAAGGCTATGATGGACCGATTGTAGAATGCGATAAGTGTGGTTCAGATATGCACTTAAAACTCGGTCGTTTTGGTAGATATATGGGCTGTACCAGCTGTGATAACACCCGTAAGATTTTGAAAAACGGCGAGGTTGCACCACCAAAAGAAGAGCCAGTTCATTTCCCTGAACTGAAATGTGAAAAATCTGATGCATATTTTGTATTACGTGATGGTGCAAGTGGCGTGTTTATGTCTGCTCATAACTTCCCGAAATCCCGTGAAACACGACCAGCAAAAGTGGCGGAATTAGCGCTTTATCGTGATCGTTTACCGGAAAAATTACGTTATTTAGCGGATGCGCCACAAAAAGACCCTGAGGGTAATGAAGCCATTATCCGCTTTAGCCGTAAAGAAAAACATCAATATGTGACATCTGAAAAGAATGGCAAAGCCACAAAATGGATTGTGGATTATATTGATGGGAAATGGGTAGAACGGAAAAAGTAGGATGAACATCACGGTTTATTGCGGTGCGAGTTTAGGTAATGATTCTACCTATCAGGCTGCCGCAAAAAAATTAGGAAAATGGATTGCAGGTGGCCAACATACTTTAGTTTATGGTAGCGGAAAATTGGGATTAATGGGCGTGGTTGCAGATACTGTACTTGCTCATCAAGGTAAAGTAATTGGTATTATCCCTCAATTTTTACAAGATAGAGAAGTTTCACATCCTAATTTAACTAAGACCGTAATTGTTGAAAATATGTCTGAGCGAAAAAATAAAATGGTTGAGCTTGGCGATGCTTATATTGCTTTACCTGGCGGACCAGGCACTTTAGAAGAAATTGCTGAAGTGATTTCTTGGACGCGAATTGGAAAAAATAACAATCCTTGTATTCTGTTTAATGAAAAGGGGTATTTTGATTCACTAAAGTCCTTTTTTAGCCATATGGTGAAAGAAGGCTTTTTTACTCAAGATGATTTTGAGAAAATTTTATTCTCGAATGATCTTCAAGAAATTGAAACCTTTATTGAACATTACCAACCACCAGCGTTAAGAACATATTAAAAAAGTACGGTTAAATTGATTTGACCGCACTTTTTATAGTTAATGGTGATGATGTTCTGGTTTTGGTGGTAGTTTAGCACGCGCTTTACCAACAGGTAGAATTAACGTTGCGTAATTTGCTGATTGTTGACACACCTTTTGATCTTCAAATGGTTCTTTGTGAATCACTTTAAGCTTCCAAACACCTTCAATTAATGGGATAAAGTTAACTTTACCTTCACTGTTTGTTTTACCTGAAAACGCTTGTGGTTCACGGTGAGATGTCGCCGCTTCCATATCTTTTACAACAAATGTATCAGAGGTTGCGATAATCGTTTCGCCTGCAAGTGGTTGGTCTTTATAGAAAATCTGAACAGGGAAAGCTTCACCTGCTTTAATTGTTTTCGGATCTTTAAGTGGCACGATTTCAAGTGGTAAGCCGAGGCGTGTCATTGCCATATCTGTATTTAATGGTTTTTTGCCCACTACAGTAAAGGCTTTACCAAACATTTGAGTTTGTTCGCAATAGAATGCATTTGGTGTGCCTTGTAAGTTATCCATTTTCCAACCTTCATTATTTTGTGACCAGAAAGTTGGTTTATAAGTAGCTGTTACCCAATATGAACCGTCTTTTAACGGTTTTTCTGATTGATATTGGTAGTTTTCACCTTTTTGTACTAATGTTTGCATTTCACCATCTTGATTGATGAGTTCCATCGGTGGAAAAATAGCGAGACGTTTTTCAGGAATTTTTTCAACGTAGGGGTAGTCACCATAAGCTAAATCAGCTTTTAAAACGGAATTGGAAGCAAGTTGTGCTGGTGTTGCAACCCAAACTTCATGGGCTTGTGCGAGCGCAGAGAAGCCAAGTAGTGCTGCAATTAATGTTTTTTTCATTGTCTTTCCTTTTTAATCAATAAATCAATTTATATAAAGTCCCCGATAGGGCGGACGAGTATAACAAAAAGAAATGATGAGACGAATGAAAAAAGTTGATTTTGTGAGAAACTTCACATTTTTTTACAAAAAAGTGCGGTCAATAAAACGATTGTTTTTCTGACCGCACTTGTTTTAAATAAAAAGCTAAATAGGATTATTTTTTAGATGGTTTAATAGCTAATAAATTGCAGCTTAATTTACTAATTACATGCTCAGCCGTATTACCTAATAACGCTGCAGATAAACCCGTTCTACCCACTGTACCTAAAATCACTAATTCAGCTTCAATTTCTTTCGCCACTTCAGGGATTACTTCTTCAGGGAAACCTTCGCGTACATGGGTATGATCTTCATCAATACCAAATTTTTGACGTAAGGCTTTCATATTAATGAGATGTTGGCCACGAATGCCATTTTCATAACCTGAAGTATTAAATTCAGGTAAATCAATCGCCATATTAATTGGCGCAACAGGGTAGGCTGCTACTAAGTGTACGTTACCACGGTTTAAGTTTTCCGCTAAATTCATGCCTGTTGAAACTAATTCTTGATTGAATTCATCTTGATATTCTTGCTCACCGGATACATTAACAGCGACTAAAATACGGCGTTGGTGTTTCCAATCACCATCACGTACCATCAATACAGGGATTGGACATTTACGTAATAATTGCCAATCTACTGGTGTGAAAATCAATGAAGTGAAACTTTCTTCATCTTTAGTGTATTTCACAACGAGGTCATATTGATTTTTTTCAACTTCTTCACGAATTGCATCCGCTTCATTGCTGCTCCATACAATATGAGATTCAAACTCAATTTCTGGATCGGCATATTTATCTAAATAAAATTGTACGGCTTGACGCTGTTGCTCAACGGCTGTTTTATGCATTTCGCTTCGTTCTTCAGAAGAAAGAAGGGCTGACATCTCATACGATAAGTCATAAATACTCAAAAGGGTGGTGATTTTTACCTTTGTTTCATTTTGCTGTTCTTTAACAAGACGAACGGCACGAGCAAGCGCATATTGTTTTTCGTTATCAGGATTGAGTACAACAAGAATATTATTAAATTTCATAAAACCTCCAAGATATGAGATATCAATAGGATAGAAAAGATTTTAAACGATGACAAGAACCGATTATCAAAAAAGTGATCTCGTGCAAGTTTTTTTGTTTCAAATGTTAAAAAAGCGTGAAAATTCACGCTTTTAATTTATTCTGCTAATTGGATTTTGGTTTTATGTACACCGGTTAAATCAATCAATGCATTAATATCATTAATAGTAATGTATTTACCTTGAACAGAGAGTACACCCAGTTTTTGGAAACGACCAAGTAAACGACTGATAGTCTCAACAGTTAGGCCGAGGTAATTACCAATATCGCTACGAGTCATGGTTAAACGGAATTCTTTCGCAGAGAAACCACGAGCAGAATAGCGTTTAGATAGGTTATGGATGAATGCGGCTAAACGTTCTTCAGCATTCATTTTAGACAGTAATAAAATCATTTCTTGATCACTTTTGATTTCACTACTCATTAAACGCATAATTTGCTGACGAAGCTTAGGCATTTTTCCAGATAAGTCATCTAAGATATCAAATGGAATTTCACATACCATAGCGGTTTCCAATGCTTGAGCAAAACTTGGGTGTTGCATATTTGTGAGCGCATCGAAACCGACTAAATCACCCGGTAAGTGAAAAGAGGTAATTTGTTCTTCGCCCGCTTCACTAATGGTATAAGTTTTAATGGTACCAGAACGAATCGCATAAATAGAATTAAGCGTATCACCCGCTTTAAAAAGGACTTGAGATTTTTGTATAGGCTTTTTACGCTCAATAATATTATCAAGCTGATCGAGCTCATGTTCGTTTAATGTGAAAGGAATACAAAGTTGACTAATGCTGCAATCCTGGCAATGAATCGCACAACCACCAGATTGAATTCTGCGCCCTGATTTAGTTTCTGAAACGAAATTATTCATTAGTTCCTCAAATCGATAAATATAGTGTAAAATTGATCTAACGCAATTATTCTACCACTAAATAGTAAATTAAAGAAGTTATCTACGAGTAAATAGGTATGGCAGCCGAAAAATTAACCAAAAAACGTTTAATACAAATTATTATTATGTTGATTATTTTAGTCAGTGCATTTGTTTGGCGATATATGTTGTAATAAGTGCGGTCAATTTTTGATTATTTTTAAAAGAGAAAAAGAGCCACGATTTTGTGGCTCTTTATTTTGAAGATAACGTTTATTTATCAATCTGTTTACATCGCAGATTAGCCACATATAATCTCGAAAAATAAAAAGCCCGTTCAATTCACAAGAAGATTTTCAAGATTGACAAAAAATCCTGTATAATCTCACTAATTTTTTGTTCAATTTTAAGCTTTTGTAACCGAATGATCGAAACCTCACAAACTATTCCTGAACTCGTCTCATGGGCAAAAGAGCGGGAATTTTCGTTAAATCTGCCGACAGAGCGTTTGGTGTTTTTACTGGCTATTGCTATCTATAACAACGAACGTTTAGACGGTGAGATGTTAGAAGCTGATTTAGTGGATATTTTCCGCCATACAGCCAATGCCTTTGACCAATCAACGGATGCGATTGCCACTCGTGCCAATAATGCTATCAATGAATTGGTGAAGCAGCGTTTTCTTAACCGTTTCAGCAGTGAATTTACTGAAGGGCTTTCCATTTATCGTCTCACCCCATTAGGTGTTGGCGTATCAGATTATTATATTCGTCAGCGTGAGTTTTCTGCGTTGCGTCTTTCTGTACAGCTTTCTATTGTGGCTGATGAAATTCAGCGTGCATCTGATGCAGCAGAAGAAGGTGCAGCAAAAGGGGAGAATGAGCATTTTTGGCGTCGGAATGTTTTCGCTCCGTTAAAATATTCTGTGGCAGAGATTTTCGATAGCATTGATTTATCACAACGTGTGATGGATGAAAATCAGCAAAGCATTAAGGAAGAAATTGCGAATTTGCTTACCAAAGATTGGCAAGCGGCAATTTCTAGCTGTGAACGTTTATTAGATGAAACCTCAGGCAATTTACGTGAGTTACAAGATACCTTAAATGCCGCAGGTGATAAGTTGCAGGCTCAATTATTACGTATTCAAGATTGTGTAATTGGTCATGATGAGCTGTATTTTATTGAACAATTAATCACCGACTTACAATCTAAGCTCGACCGCATTATTAGCTGGGGACAACAAGCCATCGATTTATGGATTGGTTATGACCGTCACGTGCATAAATTTATCCGTACCGCCATTGATATGGATAAAAATCGTGTATTCTCACAACGCTTGCGTAATTCTATTCATAGCTATTTCGATCATCCTTGGTTCTTGTGGACTGCTCAAGCGGAACGTTTGGTCGATCTGCGTGATGAAGAAATGGTATTACGTGAAGATGATGCATTGGGTGAATTACCTGAAGAGTTGCAATATGAGTCTTTGGCTGATTTACATGATCAAATCGTCGAGCATATGCAAGGCTTATTAATTCAATACCGTGAAAATAATCGTCCAATTGATTTAAGTTTAGTCTTAAAAGAACAATTAGAGGCTTATCCGCTTTCCCGTCATTTCGATGTGGCGCGTATTATTGTGGATCAAGCAGTGCGTTTAGGTATGGCAAATGATGATTTAGCCGGTCTTTATCCGCAATGGCAGGAAATTAACGATTACGGCGCAGAAGTACAAGCGCATGTGATTGATAAATATTAATTTCGTGGCTTACCCAAAAACGAATTCATAAAATGAGAAATTAACCATGACAGATATTCAAGATGTAATTTCCCCGAAATTGGCAAATGCCATTGCAAATCCTATTTTCCCGGCAGTGGACAGCTTATTGCGTTCAGGTCGCCATATCAGCACAGATCAATTAGATAATCATGCTTTTTTAATGGATTTCCAAAATGAGTTGGATGGCTTTTATCGCCGCTACAACGTGGAATTGATTCGCGCACCTGAAGGCTTTTTCTATTTACGTCCGAAAGCGACGACGTTAATTGCCCGTTCAGTGCTTTCCGAATTAGAAATGTTGGTTGGGAAAGTGCTTTGCTATTTGTATTTAAGTCCAGAACGTTTGGCACAGCAAGGTATCTTCAGTACACAAGAAGTCTATGATGAATTACTAAATTTAGCAGACGAAGGCAAATTATTGAAAGCCGTCAATCAACGTTCTAGCGGTTCGGATTTAGATAAGCAAAAATTATCTGAAAAAGTACGCGCCGCGATCGGTCGTTTACGCCGTTTAGGTATGATTCATACCGTAGGCGAACAGCATAGCGGTAAATTTACTATTTCAGAATCAGTTTTCCGTTTTGGGGCTGAAGTACGTTCTGGCGATGACCCGTTAGAAGCACAAGCTCGCTTAATTCGTGATGGGGAAGCGGCAACACCACAATCTCTCGAATTGGAAAAACAAGCAAAAGCGGCAAGTCATGCTGATGACCTCGATGATGAAGAAAGTGTGGTCGAAATTGATGAAGAATTTGATGATGCAGGAGAACAAGAATAATGTCTGATGTATTAGAACTTGAAAACGAAATCTATCAAGACGAACCTGAGCAATCAACCGAACAGGTTGAAGAGGAATTTATTGCTCCTGTATTAAACCAACATAATGGGGTAGAACGTGGTAAATTCCGTTCACTAACCTTAATTAACTGGAATGGTTTCTTTGCCCGTACCTTTGATTTGGATGAATTGGTGACCACACTTTCCGGTGGTAACGGTGCCGGTAAATCCACAACCATGGCGGGTTTTGTCACTGCATTAATTCCAGACTTAACCTTATTGCATTTCCGTAATACCACAGAAGCAGGCTCGACAGGCGGCTCTCGTGATAAAGGCTTACACGGTAAATTACGTCCAGGTGTGTGTTATGCGGTATTGGATACCATCAACTCTCGTCACCAACGAATTCTTGTGGGGGTACGTCTGCAACAAATCGCTGGTCGTGATAAGAAAGTCGATTTAAAAACGTTCTCGATTCAAGGTGTAGAATTATCCTTAAATCCGACCGCACTTTTCACCGAAACAGTCGGTGAACGTCAAGCGCGTGTACTCAATTTAAATGAATTAAAAGACAAAATTGAAAATCTTGGTGCGCAATTTAAACAATATCATTCCATCACCGATTATCACGGCATGATGTTTGATTTGGGTATTATTCCAAAACGCTTACGTAGTGCCTCTGATCGTAGCAAATTCTATAAATTAATCGAAGCGTCTTTATACGGCGGTATTTCCAGTGCTATTACTCGTTCTTTACGTGATTACTTATTGCCAGAAAACCTTGGTGTGCGTAAAGCCTTCCAAGATATGGAAAGTGCGTTACGTGAAAACCGCATGACCCTTGAAGCCATTAAAGTCACCCAATCTGACCGTGATTTATTCAAACATTTAATCACTGAAACCACTAATTATGTGGCATCAGATTATATGCGTAATGCCAATGAACGCCGCGGTAATATCGAAGCGGCTTTATGTTTCCGCCGTGATTGGTATAAAGCAAAAGCTGAGCAAGCGTTATCACAACATCGTTTAATTGACTTAAGCCGTGAAGCTGCAGAATTGGCAGAAAATGAACGTACTTTAGAAGTCGATCACCAAAGTGCGGCGGATCATCTGAACTTGGTATTAAATGCGTTACGTCATCAAGAAAAAGTGTCGCGTTATCAAGAAGATGTGGCAGAACTTACAGAAAAATTAGAAGAACAAAAAATGGTTGTGGAAACCGCAACCGAACAGCTTGAAGAAAGCCAAGCACAATTTGAGCAAACAGAACTTGAAATTGACCAAGTACGTGCGCAACTTGCGGATTATCAACAAGCATTAGATGCACAACAAACTCGTGCATTACAATATCAACAAGCAATTGCCGCGCTTGAAAAAGCGAAAACCTTATGTGGTTTAGCGGATTTAAGCGTGAAAAATGCGGAAGATTACCAAGCAGAATTTGCTGCGCATGCTGAAAGCCTTACTGAGCAAGTGCTTGAGTTAGAACATAAAATGTCTATTTCTGAAGCGGCAAAATCGCAATTCGATAAAGCCTATCAGTTGGTATGTAAAATTGCTGGTGATATGCCACGTTCAAGTGCTTGGGAAAGCGCTAAAGAATTATTGCGTGAATATCCAACACAAAAAATTCAAGCACAACAAACTCCTCAATTACGTGCAAAATTACATGAGTTAGAGCAGCGCTATGCTCAACAACAAAGTGCGGTTAAATTATTGGCTGATTTTAATCAACGTGCTGATTTATCTTTAGAAACTGCTGATGAACTTGAAGCATATCACGCTGAACAAGAAGAACTCATTGAAAGTTTGAATGAAGAACTTGCAGAGCAAGTAGAAAACCGTTCAACCTTGCGTCAAAAACGTGAAAGTTTGACCGCACTTTACGAAGAAAATGCTCGTAAAGCACCGGCTTGGTTAACTGCTCAAGCGGCTTTAGAACGCTTACAAGAGCAAAGCGGTGAAACCTTCGAGCATAGCCAAGATGTGATGCATTTTATGCAATCACAATTGGTGAAAGAACGTGAGCTGACTATTCAACGTGACAATTTAGAGAAACAACGTCAACAATTAGATGAGCAAATTTCTCGTTTAAGCCAACCAGATGGTTCTGAAGATGCTCGCTTGAATGTGCTTGCAGAACGTTTTGGTGGTGTGTTGCTTTCTGAATTGTATGATGATGTACCAATTGAAGATGCACCTTATTTCTCTGCACTTTATGGTCCTGCACGTCATGCTATTGTTGTACGTGATCTCAACACGGTACGCGAACAATTAGCTAATTTAGAAGATTGTCCAGATGATTTATATTTAATCGAAGGTGATCCAAATGCCTTTGATGACAGCGTACTTTCAGCCCAAGAGCTTGAAATGGGCGTTGTGGTGCAAGTGTCTGATCGTGAATTGCGTTATTCCAAATTCCCGCAAATTCCATTATTTGGCCGTGCTGCACGTGAAAAACATTTAGAAGAATTACAAGCTAAACGTGATGAAATTGCGGAAGAATACGCACAAATCGCCTTTGATGTACAAAAATGTCAACGTTTGCACGAACACTTTAGTCAATTTGTTGGCTTGCATTTAGCGCTTGCGTTCCAACCAAACCCTGAAGAGGTGATGGCGGAAATCAATCAAGAACGCAATGAAATTGATCGCGAGCTCAATCAATTTTCAAGCACCGAACAACAAATTCGCATTAAATTGGATAATGCCAAAGAAAAAATGCAATTGTTGAATAAGTTAATGCCACAGCTTAACTTGCTTGCTGATGAAGAATTACTTGATCGCATTGAAGAATGCCGCGAACAATTAGACATCGCAGAACATGATGAAAGCTTTATTCGTCAACATGGCGTTGCGTTGTCACAATTAGAGCCGATTGCTAATACTTTACAAAGTGACCCAGAAAACTATGAGCGCTTAAAATCTGATTTAACCCAAGCGGTTGAACGTCAAAAACAAGTACAGCAACGTGTATTTGCTTTGGCGGATGTGGTGCAACGTAAAAATCACTTCAGCTATGAAGATGCTGGTCAAGCAGAAACATCAGAGCTTAATGAGCAACTTCGTCAACGTTTGGAGCTATTACAGGCACAGCGTGATGCTCAACGTGAACAATTACGTCAAAAACAAAGCCAATTTGCACAATACAACCAAGTATTTATCCAATTACAAAGTTCTTATGACAGTAAAAATCAATTGTTAAAAGAATTAATCGCTGAGATTGGTGAATTGGGCGTACGTGCTGATGAAGGGGCAGAGGAACGTGCAAGAAATCGCCGTGATGAGTTATATCAACAACTTTCAACCAGTCGTCAACGTCGTTCTTATGTTGAAAAACAATTAACGCTTATTGAAAGCGAAGTGGATAACTTAAATAAACGTATTCGTAAAGCAGAACGTGATTACAAAACTCAACGTGAGTTAGTTGTGGCAGCTAAAGTCAGCTGGTGCGTGGTTATCCGTTTATCTCGTAATTCCGATGTGGAAAAACGACTCAATCGCCGTGAATTAGCTTATTTATCTGCTGATGAACTACGTTCAATGTCGGATAAAGCATTAGGTGCACTACGTACTGCAGTGGCTGATAATGAATATCTCCGCGATGCATTGCGTATCTCTGAAGACAGCCGTAAACCGGAAAATAAAGTTCGCTTCTTTATTGCTGTCTATCAACATCTTCGTGAACGTATTCGTCAGGATATTATTAAAACTGATGATCCGATTGATGCAATTGAGCAAATGGAAATTGAGCTTAATCGCTTAACAGAAGAATTAACTGGCCGTGAGAAAAAATTGGCGATCAGTTCTGAAAGTGTGGCGAATATTATGCGTAAAACCATTCAACGTGAACAAAATCGTATTCGCATGTTGAACCAAGGTCTACAAAATATTGCCTTCGGTCAGGTGAAATCGGTACGTTTAGTGGTCAATATTCGCGATACACATGCGATGTTGCTTGATGCGCTGTCAGGTAAACAGGAAGAATATCAAGATTTATTCAGTGATAATCGTATCACCTTCTCTGAAGCCATTGCGAAACTTTATCAACGCATTAACCCGCATCTTGATATGGGCCAACGCACAGCACAAACTATCGGTGAGGAATTATTAGATTACCGTAATTACCTTGAGTTAGAAGTTGAAGTCTTCCGTGGTGCTGATGGCTGGTTACGTGCTGAAAGTGGCGCATTATCAACAGGTGAAGCGATCGGTACGGGTATGTCTATTCTATTAATGGTTGTACAAAGCTGGGAAGAGGAAAGCCGCCGTATTCGTGGTAAAGACATCGTACCATGTCGCTTACTATTCTTGGATGAGGCAGCGCGTTTAGATGGTAAATCCATTTCCACCTTGTTCGAACTTTGCGAACGTTTGGATATGCAATTACTTATCGCAGCACCGGAAAACATTAGCCCTGAAAAAGGGACAACCTATAAACTGGTGCGTAAAATCGCCGGCAACCAAGAACAAGTTCATGTGGTTGGTTTGCGTGGCTTTGGCGCAACAGAGTAGTTTTTTTAAAGCGGTCAAAGCAATTGGCCGCTTTTTTCATTGTTATTTTTATAAGAATTTAGGACGAATTATGCACAACCTTATTTTTGCCATTCTATGTAGTGTCGCAGTATCGGTGTTACTCAAAGTTGCGTGTAAGAAAAATATCATTATTGAACAAGCAATTGCGTTTAACTATATTATCGCCATTTCATTAAGTTATTTCTTACTCAAACCTGATTTCAAAGAATTAGAATTTACCGAATATCTAGCACAAAGTGATAGCACACCTATTTTCCTGGCGTTAGGTATTTTATTACCAACTGTATTTATCATTATGTCTAAAGCGGTTGAATTTGCAGGCATCGTGCGTTCAGATGCCGCACAACGTTTATCGTTATTTCTACCGATTATTGCCTCTTTTATTATTTTCCATGAAACATTAAGTCAGCCAAAAATCGTTGGCATTATTTTGGCATTCATCGGTTTATTCTGTATTTTGAACAAGTCGAATGAACAAAGTGCGGTCACTTTTAAAGGTATTTTAGGTTTAATCGGTGTTTGGTTTGGCTATGGCACCATTGATATTTTATTCAAACAAGTAGCCAAAAGCGGGGGAGCATTCCCAACTACATTATTCATTGCTTTCTCATTAGCCGCTTGTGTCATGTTCCTGTATTTATTCCTAAAACGCACTCAATGGAGTGTGCCAAGCTTTATTGGTGGAATCATTTTAGGTGTATTGAATTTCTTCAACATCCTGTTTTACATTAAAGCTCACCAAAGTTTCGGACAAAACCCAACCTTAGTTTTTGCGGGAATGAATGTTGGTGTTATTTGTTTAGGGACCATCACCGGCGCATTTTTCTTCAAAGAAAAAATCAGCAAAATCAACTGGCTTGGTGTGCTTGTCAGCCTTTCAGCAATTTTCTGTTTATATTATTTAGATAAAATTTTGGCTTAATTATGGCAAACGATTTTAGTTTTTTTATCTACGATTACGAAAGTTTTGGTATCAATCCGGCAAGTGATCGTCCTGCTCAATTTGCTGGTATTCGTACCGATGCAGATTTCAATATCATTGGTGAGCCGATTATGTTGTATTGCAAGCAAACCAATGATTATTTACCCGCCCCGGAAGCCGTAATGGTCACAGGAATCACGCCACAAGAATGTAATGAAAAGGGGATTCCTGAACCTGAATTTGCCGCAAAAATTCTAGCTGAATTTTCACAACCTAACACCTGTGTTGTGGGTTACAACAACATTCGTTATGACGATGAAATGACTCGTTATACCTTTTACCGTAACTTCATTGATCCCTATGAATATAGCTGGAAAAATGGCAATTCTCGGTGGGATTTACTGGATTTAGTTCGAGCCTGTTATGCTTTGCGTCCAGAGGGAATCAATTGGGCTTATGACGATGATGGAATGCCAAGCTTTCGCTTAGAAAAACTCACTAAAGCAAATGGTATTGAGCATGAAAATGCCCATGATGCGATGGCGGATGTGTATGCAACTATTGCCATGGCTAAATTAATCAAAGAAAAGCAGCCTAAATTATTTCAATTCTTCTTTGAGCATAGAGGTAAAAAGGAAATTGAAAAACTGATCGATACAGCTGAAATGACACCATTAGTGCATGTTTCGGGCATGCTAGGGAATTATTGCGGCAATTGTGCTTGGGTGGCACCATTAGCATGGCATCCAACTAATCAAAATGCCGTAATCGTTTGTGATTTATCAGGTGATATTGATAATTTACTCAGTAAAAGTGCGGTTGATTTGCGACAAGATTTATATACCAAGAAAAGCGAGCTAGAAGAAAGAGGAGTTCCATCAGTCCCACTAAAATTGGTTCATATTAATAAATGCCCAATTTTGGCTCCTGCAAAAACGTTACTACCAGAAAATGCAGCTAGTTTAGGGATAGACAGACAACATTGCTTAGATAATTTAGCAAAATTGCGCCAATCCTTAGATATTCGTGAGAAAGTTATTGAAATCTTCTCAGAAGAGCGCGAATTTGAGCCGAGCGATAATGTAGAAACTGAACTTTATAACGGTTTCTTTAGCAATGCCGATAAAAACAATATGGCTATTTTACGTGATTTACCACCTGAAAAATTAGCTGTTCATGGTTTAGCATTTGAAGATAAACGAATTCCTGAATTGTTATTCCATTATCGTGCAAGACATTTCTACAAAACCCTAAATCGTGCTGAGCAAATCAAATGGCAAAAATATCGCCAACGTAAATTAGAACAAAGTGCGGTTAAATTTGAAGAAAGTTTACAGCAGCTAGCAGAGGAATATTCGGATAATCCAACCAAACTGAATTTACTGCAACAGGTTTATGAGTACGGAGCAAAACTGTTATCTTAACCTTATACATATCGTGACACAGTCACACAAATACCATTCATCAAAAACGTAAATCTTAATCCCTGAGATTTACGTTTTTCTTTTTTTAATCTGATGATATTCACCTAATAAAATAACGCAGAATTCACGTAGCGTTGTCATTATTTGATACAAATAAACTTCTTTATTTTTTCCTTACATTACATTTTATAGTGTATAAATCATTATTTAATCTTGTTACAAGACTTTGCCTTACTAGATTTTACATTGCTTAAGCAGTATTTGTGACCTGTGCATAACTCTGTGATCTTATTAATGCGTAGCTTTCACTAACCTTGTAATTAATTTCGCATAATGGTTTTTCGGATTATGTTACAATTCGAAGCGCGGTATAATAGCGCACGCACCGCGCAAGAATTTACACATAATCCGCTATTATGCGAAATTAATTTATTGATTTTATGGCAGATATTACATTAAAAGACATAACACCGATACATTTTCTGAATGCGGTTAGATTATTGAAAATGGATGATTACCGAGTTTATTGTACGATTGATACTATTGAGATTAGGTTTGAGTCTAAGCGATTTTACACAAGACAGGAAAGCGATCTCCGGTTCGATTTATGTGAACATTTGGCTGCATTTTTGACTGAGCTTAGAAATTCAAGTGTGCCAATAGATAAGGATGATTTCATTAAAGTGTTTAGCCCGATTCCCTCAAGAAGAAGATTTTTCAGAAGAAAATAGCCAGCAATTTGCTGGCTATTTTGGCTAAAATTCAGGTAAATTTTCTAAATTATCAGACTTTCTTTTGTTTCCTGCGGTTGTGATGAACTCATCATTATAGAGAACTACATCATCCCCAGTAATCAATGTACCATTTTTTTTCGTACCAGTTTTGATTGATAATTTTTCTGTTTTCAGTAAGGAAACTATTAATTCTCTAGATAAACTGAACATGGAGCCATCTGAAGTAAACTTTACTTTGACACTACTGATAACATTGCGATCTTCATCATATTTAACTTTATAAATGTAGATATCTGGTTTATTTATTTCTTTTTCTATCATTATTTTTTGCATTAACTGTTTTATCCTTGTCATTCCTTCCTCCTGTGGTTGTTTTTTGCTCAAAAAAGTTCGGGGGTTCTGTAACACCCGAACTTTACCGCAATATTCTGCGGTATTTATTGGTTTTGTTTTTCGTTGTGTTCAATATATGCGGCTGCATCTTTCGCAAAATGATCAACTAAAACATTCATTACTTCAGTCCATTTTACTGGTCTTCCAATTTTCATGCCTACTTCCATGGCTAAGCGTTCGACTTTAATTTTCTTGTCTAATTTTATGTTAAAGCTAGCTGTAGTTTTCATGTTGGATTCTCTCTTTTCTGCATCTGTATAGATGTTGTTACACTTAAATATTTTAATATTTTAATATTTTAATATTTTAATATTTGTAGTATAAACTTTTTTACCTAATATTCATTTTACCTATTTACCTTTTAAGGTGAAAGTGATATAAATACCTAAAATACTTTTTTAGGTAAATAGGTAACAAAAGTGTCTTTATTTATTGACTGGTTAGAAATAGAGCAGGACTTTGGGGTAGAAATCCCTGAAGATGTTTTGCTTTCTATTTATGGTGAATATTTAATGGTCGTTACTGAAGGCGGCGAAATTAAAAAAAGTAGAGTAACAGGAAAGTATCGTCATAAAGGCAGTTATTGTGATGAGGTTAAAATTAAAATTTCGGGTTCTATTATTCGTATGGAAGGAAACCCAAGTAGATGGGGTCGAGTAGAAAATGTTTTTGGTTTTGATACTGTAGATAGTTGCGTTTCCTGTTTCAATTCAATTCTTTCCTCTCTTAAATTACCAATCTTTACTCGTTGCACTGAAATTTTTTATCGCCAAGGCGAAGATGGTTCTAAGGTCTCAAAATTTTCTAATGGCGCAATTATTAAACGTTTAGATATTACCACTAATAAAGCTGTTGGTAAGGGTAATGAGCGTACATTTCTAAAAGCCTTATCACAGATGCGTTATAGAAATTCTATTGGCAGACTTCATACAGATGGTTGCACCACGGATTGGCTTAGTAAAAAAGAAAAAGCCAATTTAATTTATCCAAGTTGTTATATAAAACACGAAGAAATGCGAGTTCATTCTTATAACAAGATTAAGCGTAAATTTGGTGAAGAATCAAAAGAGTTTAGATATTACAGAAGTGTTTATGAGTATTGCAGAGAAAATGGAGTAGTCCGTTTTGAGCAAAAATTAAAATCAAGATATTTGCAGCGTGAAAATTTATGTTATTGGGGAATTAGTGATTTTTCAGTATTAGAAAATTTACAGAAGGAATTTATTGACATGTATAAAAAGCTAAATGTAAGTCAGTATGATTTAGAAACCATTGCTGAACAATTAGTTTCTCAAGGGATTGTTGATACATTGAGAAAAGCAACAACTTCAGCATATTACGCAATGTTATGGGCTAGTGGAAAAGATTTAGGCCTAAAATCTCGTCAATATGAAACTCATAGAGCAAGATTAAGAAAAATAGGTATTGATATTGCTAATCCTTGCGATGTTGAGAAATTCCAAGCGGTTAGAGTTATCTCCTGTGAAAATATTATGGTTCGTCCATTTAAAGCCCCTGATTTTTATCAATTTCCAAGTAACGCTCCTCAGTTACGTTTTGTTGTTTAATAAATAAGTCTTTTCATCATTAATTAGGAGAAATCAATTATGCGTACCGGATTTTATATTGTAGGTATCTTAAAAGGTTATAAATCTTCATCTTTCACTAATCGAGAGACTGGAGAAGTAAAAGATCGTCATAACATGGGGGTTCAATTACAAGAACCTGATGGTTATGGCGGCTATAACACGTCAATTCAAGAAATCAAGATTGATGATCGTTCTATGAATGATGCGTTAAGAAATACGATTAATCGCTTAAAAGATAAGACTGTAATGGTGCTTGTTTATCCTCGTGAATGGGCTATGGAAAATGGCCGTAAAGGTATCACTTACAACTTTGATGAAAGTTCAATCATAGAAGAATTGAAATAATGCGTGAATTTATAGAAATGGTAGGAGCAAGTTTTATTGGTTGTGGTCTTGCTCTAACAATTTTTTATTTATTGGTATTTCATTTATGAGTAATGAAATCGAGATTACAACGAAGTTATGTCAATCTCAATCAGGCATTAGTTGTAATGAAGTGGTTTTGAAAATACCACAGACAGAGGCCGTCAAACTTCAATCTGTGGCATTTTCAGGTAATGAAAATCAAAACTTTTCGGCACAGGATTTTATTCATCATGTCGATAGTTTTGGCTTTTCATTTGGTCTGGTGCTTATTTTTTATTTGATAGCTAAATCTATTGGTTCAATTTTAGCTATTCTGAGATAAGCATCTCATTTTAACTCAGTACAAGGAGTTTATTATGGCAAATCTTAAAAAATATCTTGTTTCAGCAGTTGTTTTGGGTTCTTCATTAAGTGCTTTTGCTCAAGGTGAAGCAGCTCAAAAGGTACAAATTGATGTAAATAGTATGCTTGGGCAAGTGGACTTTTCTACTGTAGTAGCAGGTATTCTTGCTGCCGGTGGGGTTCTTCTTGGTCCTCGAATTGCGAAAATGGGTATTCGATTTATTTTAGGTTTATTTGGCCGTTAGGGAAAAAGGAGGGTTCCCCCTCCTTTTTTATTTATTAATCAATGATAAAGGGCTAGGTAATGTTTTTATGGGATTTAATATACTTTTTCCTTGGAATAGTTTGCGGATTGGTCGTAGTGCTTGGTTTGAACAATTTATAGTTATTGTATTTTTTGCATTTTTTTGTGGCTTATCATTTTCTGCGGATAGACCGTTTACTACTGAAAATAAAACTAAAGTAATTGTTAAAGATTTACTTGAGAGATCTTATAACAGGACATACAACTTACCTGCAGTTATTCCTAATTCTGGCGCATCTACAATGCAAGAAGTACGTAGAGCAAATGTTTTACGTAGTATTGCTAAAAAAGCGACTAGAGCATCAGGAGTTTTATATTCTAAACATCCTATTACGGGTTTAGCGGTTACTTTTGGTTTGGGATATTTTACTGATCAATTGATTGATAGTGCTTTTCAGAAATTTACTTCTGCCTCTCAAGATTCATTAGGTTTTTATGTGATGGCGCAAGATCCTAAAACAGGTATGTTAGAGAAGGTTTATTTAGAGGAAGAGCCATCTTTATTTAATCCGGTGTTTGTAAATCTTCAAGATAATATGGTTTTTACTTATGAAGATGCTTATGGTTCTTGTCAAACATCTTCTCATGATGAAACGCTTAACTGTGCGATAAATAAAGGTTTTGAAGAAGAGGCTAAGCGTGCGCCATTAAATTCAACATTCAGTGATTTTAAAGTAGTTTCTAAAGAAAAAAGCCCTATTTATTCTGATGGTTTTATAGTTAATTTTTCCTTTAAACAATGTATTAAAGGTTCAAGTGAGTGTTATATACAAAGAGATTTATTTACTGTTAGGGTTATTAAGCAAAATAAAAGAGCTGATTCTAAAAAACCTCAAGTCCTTTGGGGAAGTCAAGTAGTTCCAGAGAATAAGGTTATCCTAAAGGATGATGCACAAATTTCTAGTTTTGCAAAAAATGCGGTTTCATTAAATAGTGATGAATTCACCGATGAAGAAAGAAAAGTGATCTCTAATATTCAGCCGAGTGATGTTAGAAAATATTTTACAGACCCATCTTTAAAAGCTAAAGATTTAATTGGTTTTAGATATTCTGATGATATGTTTGATGATGTTAGTAAGCCAAATAGCTCTAGTAATACTAAACCAAAAGAAGATAAAAAACAGTCTGAATCAACATCAACTTCTACATCAACATCAGGACAAATTGACCTATCTGCTCCAAATGTTGATATGCCAGAAGTTAATCCTCCTACAGCACTTCAAATACTAGAGCCTTTTAATGAGTTTTTCCCTTCTTTAAAAGATTTTAATATTTCCGAAAGAGAAATACAGTGTCCGGTTTGGAGTGGGCATATTCCGTATTTAGAGGCCAATGTAACTTTAGATAGACATTGCGATTATGTAGAAAGGAATAAAGGCATCATATCATCTTTGATGTTATTGATTTGGGGAATTGTTTCTTTAAGAGTTTTATTGAGTGCTTAGGGAGGGCGGTTTTATGTATGGAGTTATATTTGCTGCATTATCTTCTTTAATGCAATTTTTGATTAGGGGAGTGCTTGCAAAATTTTTTGTATTTTTTGCTTTATTTTACATTACGACCGAGTTTATTCCTGTAATTATAGAGCTGTTTTTACCTAAGAATATTCCAAACATAAAGGATTTATTTAATGCGTTGCCAGATTCAATTCTTTATTTTTTATACATTTTAAAAGTTCCTACAGGTATAAGCCTTTTCATTTCTGCTTTACTGTCTCGTTTTATCATTCGCAGAATTCCTGTTATTGGATAGGGGGTAATTTATGGCTATTTCTGCTTATGTAGGGTTACCTGGGCATGGTAAATCTTATGAGGTGGTTAAATCCGTCATTATTCCTGCCATCTCATCGGGGCGCAGAGTTGTATCAAATATTTACGGATTAAATAAACAATTAATAGAAGAGTATTGTTTATCGAAAGATAAGAAATTGTCACCTGAAAATTTGGGCGAGTTAGTAGTTGTAGATAATGACGCTTGTTTAAGTGAGAATTTTTATCCTTATAAAAATGCGATAGATAATGGTATTGAAACCTTCTGTAAAGCAGGGGACTTAATTGTTATTGATGAGGCTTGGCGCTTTTTCCCTAGAAAAGAAAAAATCAAAGACAATCATTTTTCATTTTTATCTGAACATCGACATTTTACTGATGATAATGGTGTTTCTTGTGATTTTGTCATTCTTAATCAAGATTTAACTAATTTACAAAAAGAACTTGTTGAGCGTATTGAAACCACGTTCAAGATGACAAAACTTGTCGCAGCAGGTTTGAAAAGTCGTTATAGAATAGATGTTTTTTCAGGTAATAAATGCTGGAAAACATCAAGAACTTCAACTTATCAAGAAAAATATGATAAAGCTATTTTTCCACTTTATAAAAGTTATGAAACGGAAAATGGACGAGAATTAGTTACAGATAAGAGACAAAACGCATTAAACAAATCTAGCATTAAGTATTTTGCTGTTCTTTTCGTGCTTATTTTTGGTTTTTCAGTATATAAATTGATTAATTTTTTTCATCCAAATGATGTGAAAGATAGTCAAGCGGAACAAGCAATACAAGAAAATAGTGAAGTAAATTCAGTATCGGAATCTAGCAATCAGTTGCCTATTCAAATAGTACCGCCTTTATCTACTCAATGGAGAATAACAGGGGAGTTACAGAAGTCTGGAAAAAGTTTTGTGATTTTAGCGGATAACCAAGGAAATTTACGTTTAGAACCTCGTTCAAGCTTTAATTTTACAGGTCGGATGCTAGAGGGGATTATTGATAATCAACGAGTAAATTATTATTCAGGAGTAAAACAATGAGATTACAACGTAACATTTTATTTTTCTTATTTATGTTTGTTTTTGGTTATGCTCAAGCGAAAAATATTAATTTTAAATTGGAGGCTGTGCCATTACCTAAAGCTGTAGGAATGATTTATGACGAAGTTTTAGAAAAGCCTTATATGTTAGATCCCAAACTGGCCGCAGATACACGTTTGATTAGCTTTCATACAACTGAAAATCAAGATTTTGGCCAATTTATTACACGATATTTTGAAAATATGAATATCAAGGTTTACGAGAAAAATGGGGTTGTTTACCTCGCTCATATTGAGCCTAAACCCGCAAAAATTATTAAGAAAAGTTTTGTTTATAATCCCATTCATCGTGATACAGAATATCTAGCCCAATTTCTTCAAGGAGAAGGTCAAGTATCAGCAAGCGGTGATAAGCTTGTTTATTATGGAACAGTTGAAGATATTTCAAGAATTAAATCTGTTTTACAGTCTGTTGATACGCCAAGTCGTGAAGTTGTTGTGACAGGCTATGTTTTTGAAGTACAAGATGTAGCAAAAGAAGGAAGTGGCATTAATCTTTTAGCAAAATTACTTTCAGGAAAGCTAGGCATTAATATTGGATATAAACAAAATTACGAAAACTTTATTACGGTTAATGCCGGTAATCTAGATGCAATGATTGAGTTATTTCGTACTGATGAGCGTTTTCAGGTCGTGAGCAGTCCAACTTTACGTGTAAAATCAGGCTCAAAGGGCAATTTTTCGGTAGGTTCTGATGTTCCTGTATTGTCTAACGTGACTTATCAAGATGGCCGCCCAATTCAGTCTATTGAATATCGATCTTCTGGTGTGATTTTTGATATTCAACCAACTATAAAAAGCAATGTGATTGATTTAAAAATCAATCAGCAGCTCTCTAACTTTGTAAAAACAGATACTGGAGTAAATCAGTCTCCAACACTGATTAAACGTGACATAGTAACTGATGTAACGGTTAAAAGCGGTGATGTGATTGTTTTAGGTGGGTTAGCTGAAAATAAAATTACAGAAGGTGAAACTGGCTTTTCTTTCTTGCCTAAAGGTATTTTAACAGGGAAGTCTAAATCTAATACAAAAACTGATATAGTTATCTTGTTACAGGTGAAGATGATTTAAAAGTAAAAGCCGCAAAGGGTAAAGGCGTTACACGCCTGCGCTTTGAGGCTTTTACGATACAACTTAATTATAGGAGAATTGATATGTCAGAATCATTGATGATAGATAGAAATCTTATGAGATTTTCCCCATTTATAGGTGGTTTATCAAGAGATGAATATAGAGATACACTTATGGAAAATGATAGTGTTACTCCTGAGATTTTAGAGAGAGAATTATCAATATATGATTATATTGATAAAAATTATTCTAATGCCTTAAAACAAGCCAAGGAAGAGGATGTGTTATTTGAATTCGTTATGGATCAATGCAAACTTTTGAAGGATTTAAATATTGTTTTAGGTGAAACTGATGATGTTGCCATCAAAAAAATATTTGCTCGTTTATCTCAAATCCAGAAGGAAGAAGAAAATCGGATTAAAAATGAAAAGTTGCGTAAGAAACAGAAAAAAATGAAAAGAAAACTTAAGGCAAAAAATAGACAGAAATAGCTTTCCTGATAAATTGGGGTGTCGGGGGAAAATGCAGTGCATTTTCTCCTGACGTAAGGGGCAGCGGCTGCAGCCCCGTAAACCCTGCTCAATGTGTTTTGAAAAAATGAATATGTTGCGCGTTCCATTCTTAAAAAAATCACAAAATTAAAATCGCCCCCTGTTAAAAATTTATTATTTAAAACATCCTCAAAAAGTTAATGTGAAACGTTCAAAAGGCTTTGCATTTTCTTTACATTTCTAGTGTATAGTTCAATAACTTTTAAAAAACACATGTTACAGCGCATGAAATTTCCATATTTTGTATTGGCTAAGCAGTATTCGTGACCTGTGCATAACTCTGTGATCTTATTAATACGTAGTTTTCACTAACCTTGTAATTGATTTCGCATAATGTATATTATGTTAAATTGAATGTATAAATGCGTCACAAATAAAAATAGATAACTATCCTACTTTCATGCGCTGGTCAAAATAAGGCGATTTGGGATTATGGATATAAAAGAAATAAATGGATGTCTTTGTAATGGAATAATTAAATTAGAATGAAATTTTGAGATAACGCTACGTGAATTCTGAATACAATTGCATACATCACATACATCAATTCAGCAGATTTCATCATTCTTGATCTGATAATGAGAATTTATTTTACATATATCACATAAATGAGAATAATTAACATTGATTTTTCTTTTATTGTTAGTGATTTATAAAAATAATTTTAAAAAAATACTTGACCATTCTCATTTGCGGGGTTAGAATGCACACCGATAACAAGTTAAGCAGTCTTGTTTTTATTTTTAATCTCTACTTAATAAGGAAAGGAGTTGGTTATGCTTAATAAAGCAATCGCAGATAAGTTAAATGAACAAATCAATTTAGAGTTCTACTCTTCTAATGTTTATTTACAAATGAGTTCTTGGTGTAGCAAACACGGTTACGAAGGTGCTGCAGCATTTTTACTTCGTCATGCTGATGAAGAATTAGAACACATGCAAAAATTATTCAAATATGTGAGTGAAACAAGTGGTATGCCACTTTTAGGTAAAATTGATGCACCTAAGAATGACTACAAATCACTTAAAGAAGTATTTGAAACCACACTTGAACATGAAAAACTCGTTACTTCTAAAATTAATGAATTAGTTGAAGTGACTTTTGCAAACAAAGACTATTCTACTTTTAACTTCTTACAATGGTACGTTGCAGAACAACACGAAGAAGAAAAATTATTCAATAGCATTATTGATAAATTTAACTTGTTGGGTGAAGACGGTAGTTCGCTTTACTTTATCGATCGTGATTTAGCAACATTATAATTTTAGAAGGAGAATACAAAATGTTATCAGCAAACGTAATCAAATTATTAAATGATCAAATGAACCTTGAGTTCTACTCTTCAAACCTTTACTTACAAATGAGTGCATGGTGCGAACAAAATGGTTTTGAAGGTGCAGCTAAATTCTTATCAGAACACGCTGCAGAAGAAATGCAACACATGCGTAAATTATTCACTTATTTAAATGAAACTGGTGCATTAGCGGTAATCACTGCAATTGAAGCACCTGCGCATGAGTACAAATCATTGAAAGAAATCATTGAATTAACTTACGAACACGAAAAATTGATCACAAGTAAAATCAATGAATTAGTGGGTAAAACTTTTGAAGAAAAAGACTACTCTGCATTCAATTTCTTACAATGGTATGTTGCAGAACAACACGAAGAAGAGAAATTATTCAGCGGTATTTTAGACAAATTAAATCTTCTTGGCGAAGATGGCAAAGGCTTATTCTTAATCGATAAAGATTTAGGTAACCTTGCTGGTCAAACCGCTTAATTAGATAATCATAAAGCTTAGTAGAAATACTAAGCTTTTATTTTACTCATAAATTGTGACAACGTATCAAATTATTTTAAACTTCCCTTTCATCTTTGAATACAAGTTGATGAAATTTAAAACAACCACACGTTTTTAATGAAATTTTACTTGCAACGAAGTAAGATAAACGTATAATTCAGAACAACCCGAATGCCTGGGTGGCGAAATTGGTAGACGCAGCGGATTCAAAATCCGCCGGTGAATAACCGTGTCGGTTCGAGTCCGACCCTAGGCACCACAGAATTTATAAGCTCTGAAGTTATTCAGGGCTTTTTTATTAGCTAAAGTAAATCAATATGACAGAACAAAACCAAGATAAAAAACAGACTTATAATTTCAATAAATTGCAAAAACGTCTTCGTCGTAATGTAGGCAATGCAATTGCTGATTTTGGCATGATTGAAGATGGTGATAAAGTAATGGTTTGCCTTTCTGGTGGTAAAGACAGCTATACACTGCTTGATATTTTGTTGAATTTACAACAAAGCGCTCCGATTAAATTTGATATCGTTGCAGTCAATTTAGACCAAAAACAGCCTGGTTTTCCGGAGCATGTTTTACCTGAATATCTGCAAAGTATTGGTGTGGATTATAAAATCGTTGAAGAAAATACTTATGGAATTGTGAAAGAGAAAATTCCAGAAGGCAAAACAACTTGCTCTCTCTGCTCTCGTCTACGCCGTGGTATTTTATACCGTACGGCAACTGAACTTGGCGCAACAAAAATTGCACTTGGACACCATCGTGATGATATGTTGGCCACCCTGTTTCTGAATATGTTCTACGGTGGGAAACTAAAATCGATGCCACCGAAATTAATTTCAGATGACGGCAAGCAAATTGTGATTCGCCCATTGGCTTATTGTAAAGAAAAAGATATTGAAAAATATGCCGTAGCCAAAGAATTCCCAATTATCCCTTGTAATTTATGTGGTTCACAACCTAATTTACAACGTCAAGTCGTGAAAGAAATGCTGAATACTTGGGACCGTCAATATCCAGGTCGCTTAGAAACTATGTTTAGTGCGATGCAAAACATTACGTTGTCACACTTGTGTGACCCAAAACTCTTCGATTTCAAAGGCATTAAACATGGCCAATCACTTGATGGCATTGAAGGGGATACCGCATTTGATGAAGAACGTATCGAACCAATGAAATTTGATGATGAAGATGCGTCTGACTACGCCGATAATGAAATGATCAGCTTTAAAGAAGTAAATTAATATGATTACCGTGCAAGGAAAACAAATCGAAACGGACGCCTTTGGCTATTTACTTAATATGGCTGATTGGAATGAGGATGTAGCAAAACACATCGCTCAGCTAGAAGATGTAGAACTGACTGAAGCTCACTGGGAAGTAATTTATTTTGTGCGTGATTTCTATCAAGAATATAACACCTCCCCTGCAATTCGAATGCTGGTAAAAGCAATGTCAGAAAAATTAGGTGCCGACAAAGGCAACAGCCGCTATTTGCAACGACTCTTCCCTGACGGACCTGCTAAGCAAGCAACGAAACTGGCAGGTCTGCCAAAACCAGCTAAATGCTTATAAAATAACGTAACCGCACGATAAAGTGCGGTTATTTTTTTGTCTTTTTTTCTCTAATCTCTTTATTCCCCTCTTAATAAAATGCATTTTACCCTTAACTAAAATAAAATAATCTTTGCTTTATCTCTCCACTTATTGACTTTTAGATTAATAATCTGGTTTCGGATTATTCTGTTAAACTTAGGAGAGCAAATGACAAACCAACGTTTTATTACCATTTTAGGCTATGTCGCAACATTTACTTCTGTTTGTATGTATGTGTCTTACTTACAACAAATTGGTCTAAATTTATCGGGTCAAAAAGGTGGTTGGTTACAACCTTCTGCCACGATGATCAACTGTAGTTTATGGGTGGCTTATGGTTTGTTAAAAGAGAAACGTGATTTGCCTATTTCATTAGCTAATGCACCAGGTGTGATTCTAGGCTTGATTACTTTCGTCACTGCCTTATAACACTATAAAACCTCATACAAAAAAGACCGCACTTATAGAAATCTTAAAGTGCAGTCTTTTTGTTTATTAATTTAATTCATTTAAAACCTGAAAATTATGAACTTGTATAATCTTTTATTCTATTGCATTCTATTAATGAACAGACGTTTAGACGTCTAAACTAAACAAAACAATAGAAGGATTAAATATGACAACATTTCATTTAGCAGGATTTCCGCGTGTTGGTGCAAAGCGTGAACTTAAATTTGCTCAAGAGCGTTACTGGCGTGGCGAAATTGCGGAAGCGGATTTATTAGATATTGCAAAAAGATTACGTGAACTAAACTGGCAACACCAAGCTAAGGCAAATGCTGATTTTGTCGCGGTGGCTGATTTCACACTTTACGATCACATTTTAGATTTACAAGTGGCAACAGGTGCGATTCCTGCTCGCTTTGGTTTCGATAGCCAAAACTTAACACTCGATCAATATTTCCAATTGGCGCGCGGTAATAAAACCCAATTTGCGATTGAAATGACAAAATGGTTCGATACCAACTATCACTATCTCGTGCCAGAATTCCATAAAGAAACACAATTTAAAGCAAATCCAACACATTATGTAACACAAATTCGTGAAGCTAAAACGCTTGGATATCAAGTTAAACCAACAATCGTTGGTCCACTCACCTTTCTTTGGTTAGGTAAAGAAAAAGGTGCGACATTTAATCGCTTTGATTTATTAGCAAAACTCCTGCCGGTTTATGTTGAAATCTTAAATACGTTAGCTGCAGAAGGTGTGGAATACATTCAAATTGATGAACCCGCTCTCACCTTAGATTTACCGATAGAATGGATTGCGGCTTATAAAGCGGTTTACGCTACTTTTGCTGAACAAGTGAAAGCAAAATTATTGCTTGCGACTTATTTCGGTTCTGTGGCAGAACACGCTGATTTGTTAAAAGCCTTACCTGTAGCAGGTTTGCACATCGACTTAGTACGCGCACCAGAACAACTCGCTGCCTTTGCGGATTATGACAAAATCTTATCTGTGGGCATCATTGATGGTCGTAATATTTGGCGTGCAAACTTGAATCAAGTGTTAGATGTGGTTGAGCCATTAAAAGCGAAATTAGGCGATCGTTTGTGGATTGCGCCAAGCTGCTCACTTCTCCACTCGCCTTATGATTTAGAAGTTGAAACGCAACTTCAAGCAAATAAACCTGAACTATATCAATGGTTGGCTTTCACATTACAAAAAATTCAAGAATTACGTGTTATTAAGACCGCACTTGAGCAAGGTCGTGAAGCCGTTCGAGCTGAATTAGCGGCTTCTCAAGCAGCTGCAGATGCTCGTAAAAACTCACATGAAATTCACCGCTCTTGTGTGGCAGAACGTTTAGCAAACTTACCGAAAAATGCTGACCAACGTAAATCGCCATTTGCGGAACGCATTAAATTACAAAATGCGTGGTTAAATTTACCACTTCTGCCAACGACAAATATTGGTTCTTTCCCACAAACAACAGCCATTCGTCATGCCCGTGCTGCCTTCAAAAAAGGCGAACTCAGCTTAGCTGATTACGAAGCTGCAATGAAAAAAGAAATTGAATTTGTTGTACGTGAGCAAGAAAAATTAGACTTAGATGTATTGGTACATGGCGAAGCAGAACGTAACGACATGGTGGAATATTTCGGCGAACTACTCGATGGTTTTGCTTTCACCAAATTTGGTTGGGTACAAAGTTATGGTTCACGTTGCGTGAAACCACCAGTGATTTACGGTGATGTTACTCGCCCAGAACCAATGACAGTACGCTGGTCGCAATATGCCCAAAGCCTTACCAATAAAGTGATGAAAGGCATGCTAACTGGTCCAGTCACGATCTTACAATGGTCTTTCGTGCGTAACGATATTTCCCGTGAAACAGTTTGTAAACAAATTGCGGTAGCACTTTCTGATGAAGTATTAGATTTAGAAAAGGCAGGCATCAAAGTGATTCAAATTGATGAGCCGGCTATTCGTGAAGGTTTACCGTTAAAACGTGCAGATTGGGATGCTTATTTGAAATGGGCGGGCGAAGCCTTCCGTTTAAGCTCAATGGGTTGCCAAGATGATACCCAAATTCATACGCACATGTGTTATTCCGAATTTAACGACATTCTACCGGCTATTGCAGCCTTAGATGCCGATGTCATTACTATCGAAACCTCGCGTTCTGACATGGAATTACTCACCGCATTTGGTAATTTCAAATACCCGAATGATATTGGTCCTGGCGTATATGACATTCATAGTCCACGCGTACCTGCAGCAGAAGAAATTGAACATCTTCTTCGCAAAGCATTACAAGTTGTGCCGAAAGAACGTTTATGGGTAAACCCAGACTGTGGTTTGAAAACGCGCGGTTGGCCAGAAACAATTGCGGCATTAAAAGTAATGGTTGATGTCACGAAAAAATTACGTGCTGAATTAGCGTAAAACCAGTAAAAAGAAAGGCGAACATGAGAGATTATCTCTGTTCGCCCTTTCTTTTAGTTCAAAAACTCATTAACTTTTGACCGCACTTACAGGCTAATATATTCCATTTTCACCTTGCAGAGGCTCTTCAATAACTGCTCTGCCATCTTGCGGTGACTTAAACGCAACGGTTTCTCTGCAAATACCACTCGCTCAATTTTCGATACATCCAATTGATTTAAGTAAGCAAAATTAATCGCCGTTTGCATAGCCGGTAAGCTTGGGTTAAATGCTGCATTTTCTGCATATCGACCGCAAATCATTTCCCCATTTTTAAATAAAATGCCTACACCATGAGGACTTTTAGAATAAGGTGAATGTGCTCGGTTTGCCCCTAAAATGGCTTTGTTTGCCACTTCATCTTCTGTCGTCAATGTAAAGCCTTGTTCTTCTTTGTTTAATAGAAGCCAATCAACGCCTAAATCTTTCGGGCCGAAGCTATCGGGTAAATATTGAGGAAGTGGATTATTTTGGCTGTGTGGCAAATGGATCTTTAAATCTTCCGCTTGATAAAGCTCATTCATAAATTGACGGCAGTGACCACAAGGCGTGTAATTCACCACAATATCCGTGATGCGAGATTCATTACGTAACCATGCATGGCTAATCGCACTTTGTTCTGCATGGATAGTTTGAGCCATGCTACTCCCCTGAAACTCTTGATTCGCACCAAAATAAAAATCACCACTTTCACCAATCGCAATCGCGCCAACATGAAATTCTGAAATGGGTGTGTGACTATAACAAGCCGCTACGGGCAAAAGCGACAAACCTAATTGAACAGGCGTAAGTTTAAATTCATCACAAATTGACCGCACTTTTTCAGCCGGTAAAAAACCTTTCCATTCTTGTTCTTCTAATGCAGAAAGAATTGCATTTGAAAGTGGCGAATCGACTAATGCTTGTTGAATTTTTTGTTGCATGTTAAATCTCCTTATTTTTATATATCTATTCTACGCTATTTGATAAAAAACCTAAACGCTAAAAGACTTTCGGTATCTGTTTCTAACCATTTATCAATGCGTTAAAATAAAAAATAACCGCACTTTAAAGTGCGGTCATAAATTGAGATGTTTATTCACTTGTTTTATAACAATGATGGTCCAACACCGAGTAATTTTCTTGTGTAATCTACTGTTGGGTGGTTGAAAATATCTTCGGTGCTACCCGTTTCCAAAATTTGACCACCGTACATTACGACAATGCGATCAGATACTTGGCGTACGGTTTGGATATCGTGAGAGATAAACACCATGGCAAGATTGAGTTCTTTTTTCAAGTCAGCTAATAAGTTTAATACCTGAGCACGAACAGATACGTCTAATGCAGAAGTCGGCTCATCCGCAACGATAAGTTTTGGATTCAGTGCTAAAGCACGTCAATCGCTACACGTTGTTTTTGCCTGCCCGATAAACGAGTTGGCTCAACTTGCGCCGCAGAACGAGGTAATCCGACGCGAGAAAGCAAGTCATACACACGTTTTTCCCATTCATGAGGTTGTAACACATTGTGAATATCCATTGGGTCACGCAAAATATCCAACACTTTCATACGAGGATTCAGTGCTGTTGCCGGGTCTTGGAAAATGACCGAGACTTGGCGACCAAATTGTTTTATCGCTTCTGAGCTGCCATATTGCATTTGTAAACCATTGAATTTCACTAAACCTGATGTCGATTTAAGAAGCCCAATGATCACGTTGGCTAAGGTAGATTTCCCACAACCTGATTCACCTACTAAGCCAACGGTTTCTCCGGCTTTAATGCCAAGACTCACATTGTTCACTGCGGTGAATTTTTTACGTCCAAACAATGAACCGTCGCGAGAAGGAAATTGCACCACGATATTTTCTAAATCGATGATGTTTTGTTCTTTAAATATCAGCAGCAAAGGCTGTTGGTGCAAATGTGCCTAACGTACCACTAAATGCAAGACCTACCCCCACGCTAGCCATAAGTTTCATAAAATGACGACGAGATTCATTAGTTTCAAAGGAAAAATGCTTTGTCATACTAAACTCCTAATGAGTAATAAAATCATATTTTTGGTTTTTAAATCTAGCCAAACATTTCATTCGAAAATGAAGTAAAGCAATCAAATCTTAGAATAAAATGATTTATATCAATCACAATCATCCTTGCTTCATTCTGTCAAAGGGGAAATATTAAATGTGTGATCTACTTCACAGAGTTTTTTCCGTACCTTAAAATAAAAGCTTTTAACTATGTATAATTTTTTTATGATAGATTTTAACTATTGAATCACTAGATAATATGAAATAGCTATCAGAAAAAACGATGCTTATAATGACCACATTTCCCAAGCAAGGGAACAACATTTTAATCAACAATAAAGAGGAAAATACTATGTCAAAAACATCAATCGGTTTAGATAAAAAAGCATCTGAAAAATTAGCAGCAAAATTAAATGAATTATTAGCAACCTATCAAGTATTCTATACCAACGTGCGCGGTTACCACTGGAACATTAAAGGGGTAAATTTCTTTGAATTACACGCAAAATTTGAAGAAATCTACACAGATTTAGTAGTAAAAGTAGATGAAGTGGCAGAACGTATCTTAACTTTAGGTTACACACCGCATAACGGTTATTCACAATACTTCCAACACTCACGTATTAAAGAAGAGTTAGGGGTAAGTGATGCGCAATCTTGCTTAAAAGGCACATTAGAAGGATTAAAAGTATTACTTGAACAGCAACGTGAAATTCTTGAATTAGCGGGTGAGTCTGATGATGAAGGTACAGCTTCTCAAATGAGCGACTACATCAAAGAACAAGAAAAACTTGTTTGGATGTTCCAAGCTGCTTGTCAAAGTTGCCATTCCTAATTAAATATTGATTAAATACGAAAGCCGACTGATGTCGGCTTTTTTATTTTCTACACGACTGGTTTTTGTCGATAGAACAATAGTCCTGGTAAGGCTAAGCCCAAAACAAGAGCGCCCAAAATAAAGCTAGTATTGATAAAAGAGCTGATCATTTGCTCAAATAATTTATCGGAAAAGCCATAATGGTGAATTTGTACGATAGCAATCATCGCTTTATAAGCATGAACACCTGGAATCATTGGAATAATTGCCGCAACAGTAAAGACTTTCGGATGGGCTAAATAACGATGAGATAAATGCACCCCAATAAAACCAATCACACAAGTGGCGAAAAAAGTGGCAAAAACAATTGGGACACCAAAGTGTAATAATAAAGTTCGTGTGACATGTCCAAGTGCACCTAAAATCGCACAATACTTTAAGGCTTTAGGCGGAACATTAAATACTAAAGCAAATCCTACTGCGGGGATGGCAGCAAAAAGCATATCATCGAGTAAATTCAGTAAAAACATCTTATTACCCCACCCAAGAAACAATATTTAAAAGATTTAACGCAAAGACAATACCTAAACAAGCACCAAAAGTGAGAACCGTAGCGATGGTCCAGCGTCCTATTCCCATATTTACATACCCTTTTAAAATATCCGCAAGTGAATTAATTAATGGGAATCCTGGAACGAGTAATAAAACGCTAGAAGCTAATGCGATATGAGGATCATTTCCTAAACTATATTTCAAACTGACACTGGAAATCAGTGAGGCAACAAAAGCGGTAATGGCAAAAACGATGAGTGGATTGTAATGACGTTTAGAAATTTCTTGTCGAACAAACATCGCAATGGCAGAGGCAATAAAGGTGATCGCACAAATTGTCATATCTCCGCCAGAAAGGTGAGCAAAAGAGGCACAAGATAAACCAATCATAAACACCACCAAATAACGGTTATATTTTAGTGGTTTTAACTTATCCAATTTCTTTTGTGCCATAGACAAATCATACAAGTGATGCTCTACGGCAACCACAATGTGCTGAACATCCGTAACGATTTGCATATTAATGCCTTTATCGACATTCTTCCGCACGGTAGTAATACAATGTTGCTTAGAAAGTGTGGTCAATAAGACGGCATTTGCCGTTAAAGCACACTCCACGCTTTCAATGCCTAAAGCTACACCTAATCGCTGTGCCATTTGTACGACAACAGCACTTTCTGCACCATGCTGTAACAATAACAAAGCGGTTTCCACACAAATACGGGTAACCGCTCGTTGGTATTCCTGATTCATATCTCTACGCTCTTATAAAGTAAACCTTAGAGATTATAGATCGATGAATAAAAAATACTGAAAAAATGACCGCACCTATGATCCAAGTCAAAACTTCAGTATTTCAAAGCCTATGGTTCAACAGAAATTAAATGGCTTTATCAAAATATAGCGGCACATTGCTTAACTTAGCCATATTCGTGATATAAGCTAAAACTGCTGGTGGAAATTCGATTCCTTTCACACAAGTCAGATTTCGTAATACAGGGAAAACGATAATATCTTCAAGAGAAAGTTGGCTGTTTAAGGCATTTTCAGATTGAATTAATACAGTTAATTTCTCTAAATCGCCTTTTAAGCGAGTGAGATAGGTTTCAGTCTTCGCAATATTTTCAGCAAAATCACCAATAAATTCCGTTTTCTTTTTAGTGAAATAATCAACCGCACTTTGAGTTTCAAATTCTGCTAAACCAATTTGCGTAAACCGTGCAGTCGTAAGATGACCATAATAACTGCCGACTTCTTTTAACCATGCTTCAATTTCAGGACGAATGTGTGCAGACAGGATTTTTTTACCAAAATGCTCATCTACATAATGCACGATATCCAAACTTTCTGGCATCGCGGTACCATCTTCTTTGACAAGAATGGGTACAACCTTTTTACCCACTAAATCAATTGGCGTAGCTTCATCATCATTTGCCAGCACTACAAGTTCTACCGGCAAATTTTTTAAACCGAAAATCATGCGAGCACGCACACAAAACGGGCAATGATCGTAAACATATAATTTCATTTTTTACTCCTCTTTTTCCTGTAATAATTTTCCTAATCCACTTTGTCGTTTCACGGTATTTCTGACCGCACTTTGCCAGATTTTTTCATTAGCAAATACAGAAAGCTGATTTTTTGCACGGGTAACACCGGTAAATACCAGCTCTCGTGAAAGCACAGGGTTAGGTTCTGTTGGTAACACCATGACGGTATGTTCAAACTCCGAACCTTGGGATTTATGAATCGTCATCATAAACGCAGGCTCGTGAGCAGGAATGCGACTGGTTGATACTTCTCGATTGCCAAACCATACTTTGCCTTTAGCTAAACACAAGCCAATATCGCCGTTATACAGTTTAACATTATGATCGTTTTCGGCAATCATAATTGGCTTACCAATATACCAATCGTCCTCTTGGCGGAACCAAAGTAGTTTTTCTACACGCAATGCTAAAGCAATTTCACGATTTAATTCTTCCACACCTAATGCCGAAGCTCGAAGTGCTGTCAAAAATCTCACCGAATTAAAGCAATCTAAAATCGCTTCCGCATAAGTTTTCTCGCAGCCCTTTTCATCTATAAATTTTGCATTGAGATCTTTCTTCTGAGCAAAATAAGTTTGAAGTTGGGTTAAATAAACACGGTAATTTTCAACCGCACTTTTCACCACTTGTCGAACCGATTCTTTAACATCTTGTTCTTCATCAAAATGATGAAAATGTAACTCTTGTGGATATTCTGAAAAGGTTGTTACACTGCCCTTACCTTTTCCTTGTTGAATTTGCTCAGCAAGTTGTTTAATGCCCGAATCATCTCGGAAACGACGACTAAAGGTTAAATGACAAATGGCATCACGCAACGGACTATGTTCATCCGAAGTTGGAACAGTATAGCCTGTTGTTGTATGAATATAATCAGCTTGAGCAGGACTATAATCTTGCGTTAAAAATTGTGCAATTTCACCTAATACCGCGCCAGCTTCCACAGAAGCCAATTGAGCTTGGTCACCCAATAAAATTAAACGTGTTTCGGGCTTCAACGCTTGCACAAGTTTCGCCATCATAGGCAAATCAATCATCGAGGTTTCATCCACCACTAATACATCAATTTGCAGTGGATTATGTGCATGATATTTCACGCTATCGCTAAAAGGTCGAACGCCTAGTAAACGATGCAACGTTTCTGCGGTTTTAGGAATAGATGCACGTAACTCATCTGAAATTGGCATTTGTGCCAAAGCGTTTTCGATGGATTCCGTTAAACGCGCCGCGGCTTTTCCTGTTGGCGCAACCAATTTGATATGAAGCTTGCCACCAAATAATTCTTGTAATACACATAACAAGCGAGTGACTGTCGAGGTTTTCCCTGTTCCCGGTCCACCTGTAATCACAGAAAATGGGCTTTTCACCGCCGTTGCGACTGCTACTTTTTGCCAATCAACTTGCGCTTGTTGTTGAGGGAAATAACGATCTAATAAAGTTCGAATTTGTTGCGGTTCTACCGATAAAGTGCTGTCATTTTTCAAGGCGTTTTTAATATATTGCGCAACGCGGAATTCATCTTGCCAAGCTCGATAGAAATAAATCGCCCCAAATTGAAATGCGAGAGGCGCAATTTGATTTTCAGGATCTTGTGTAAAAGCAATATGCCCCGCTAAGGTTGATTGCCATTTTGATACAGGAAGCGAACCGATCTTCTCATTAATCAGCAACAAAAAATCCGTTTCGGTATGACGATAAGCCAAACCAAATAAATTACGTTCTAAAAAGCGATCTAACACACAACAAGTATTGCCTTGTGTATAGCTCCAGTTGCAAAGTGCGGCTAATAAAATTGCTAAATTTTGTACGGGCTCGGCATAGCCTTTATCTTTTTGTTTATCAGCAATTAATTGAGCAAAATAATAATCGCCTTGAGTAATCACACCTTGTTCTTGCAAGGATTTTAATAGGCTTAACATTAAAATAATTCCTCTAATTGTTGGATTAATTGCCAATCTGGTTTATCAAAAAAGATGCCCGATTGTGGCGAACCATTCATTCCTCGTAAAAATGCATAGACCACACCACCAAAATCTCGGTTGTAATCGTAGTGAGGCAAACGTGTTTTTAAATAACGATGTAATGCCACCACATACAACAAGTATTGCCAATCATAATGATGCTCTAACATGGCTTTTTTCAATGCAGCTTGATCGTAATCCTTTAATGTCTCACCTAAGAAATTCGATTTGTAATCAAGCAAATAATATTTATTTTGATAACTGAAAACTAAATCCATTGTGCCTCGCACCATGCCTTGAATATCATCAAACTGTAACGGTTCTGACGGCAAATGATGCCAAGTTGCTAACGCTCGATTAAAACCTACGACATCAAAATGGCTTGTGATATTGAGATAAAACGCCAACTCTTTTAAGCATTGTTTTTCGTTAATTTGTGCAAGGGTAAAATCATCGTTTGACAAAATTGGTGTACTGAGTATTTGTTCAAACCACTGTTGAACTGCTACAAACTGCTCTTCTACAAGATTCAAATCCTGACATAATTTTTCAATGTTTTCTTTCTCAGCCAGTTGAGCAAAAGGCACCTTTTCAAAATAACGATGTAACAACGTACCAATTTGTGTTCCCCGTGGGAAATATAAAACCATTTCATCGTTATCATGACCAAGTGCGGTCAAATTTTCAGTGATATTTTCTATTAAAATCGATGCATCATAATCTTTCGCATCATCAAAAATGAGCGATTTTTTCACCGCATTTTCATTCAAATAAGCTTTACGTTGATGAGTTTGTTCAATGCCACTAAAGCTTGTCACTCGCCAATCTTGTTCAATTTCACCTTGGAAAATTTCCGCACTTAAATTTTCTTGAGAAACATTTAAGGTAAGTGGTTCACTGGCTTGTAACACATCGGTTAATTCAATCGCTACATCATTTGGTAAAAGCTGCTTAAATTTTTCCAATAACGGTTGGGTATCCCAATTAGCTGGCAAATCGAGTTTTCGGCCAATTTCACCTTGCGTTAAAACATACAATAAAGCATTCCATTTTTTATCAAAGGCTTTCGGTAACACAAAGGCCATTTGATATTTTGCTCGGGTTAATGCCACATAAAGCAAGCGCAATTCTTCCGCAAAAACTTCTTGGGTTAGCTCATCCAAGTGTTGATCTTGCATATCCCACAAGGTTTTGTTTTGTTTCTTATCGTAATATAAATTAAATAGTTTCTTTTTAGTTGGGTCTTTTGCTGCATTTCCTAAAAATGGCAACCAAACTAAATCATATTCCAACCCTTTAGATTTATGGATAGTCACAATCTTCACTAATTGACGTTCGCTTTCTAAACGGATTTGTACTTCTTGACGACCATCATCTTGAATTTGCTTTTCAAACCAACGCAATAATGCCGCTTCACTTTCATTTAATGCCGCTGCTTGCTGTAAAATTTCGGCTAAGTGTAATAAATCTGTCAGTTTTCGTTCACCATCAGGCCGAGATAAGAGTTTTTCTGTGATATTTTCTGCTAAAAGTAAATGATGCAACATCGGCAATACGCCTTGGCGTTGCCAAATTTGTTGATACTCTGCAAATTTTTCAGCCCAACGTTGCCACTGAATTTCATCCTGGTGAATTTGGTGAATTTCAGCTGCATTTAAGCCGAAAAGTGCGGTCGCTATTGCATTCAAAATTGGGCGCTCAGTCACACTCAAACAGGCTTGCAAAATCAAGGCCAGTTCTTTTGCTGTGTTACTCTCAAAGACATTTCCTCTATCCGAAAGGTACACGGAAGCAATACCAAGCGCTTGCAATTCTTTTTTCACCAGCTCTGCTTCGATATAACCACGCACCAAAACAGCTATATTTTCTGCTCGCAATGTTTGATTTTCCGCTTTGCTTTCATTCGGAAAAACTACCGGGTTTTCTGCCGCACTTTTTAACCATTGCTGAATCGATGTCGCGCAAGCTTTCGCATAATCTTGCTGGGTGGATTTGTCTTTATCGTTAATGTAAAAACGAAAGGCTGGTTCAGGCTGATTATTTAACTGAAAAACAAGATTTTTCTTGGCTGCACCTACATTTAAAAATTCAATATTTTCATAAATAAAGGGATCATTTTTGAAATCAAATAATCGATTTACCCCTTCCACTAAAGGTTGAGAAGAACGATAGTTTGTGCCTAAGTTAAAACGTTCATTGGCTTCTTTTGCTGCTTTTAAATATGTAAAAATATCGGCGCCACGGAATCGATAAATCGCCTGTTTTGGGTCTCCGATCATCATAAAGCCAACATTACCAGACGCGGTTTCATTGTGATAAATTTTCGAGAAAATTTGATACTGTAACGCATCTGTATCTTGGAATTCGTCAATCATGGCAAAAGGATATTGAAAACGAATTAATTCCGCTAACTGTTCTCCGCCCTCACTATGTAATGCCTCTTTCAATAAGCGTAATAAATCATCAAAAGATTTTTCAGGATGATTCGCTTTGTATTCAAGAAGTTTCTTTTGAATACCTTGACGATAGTGGTAAAGAATGATTTTTTTAAATAAATTACTCGGTTGAAGTTGCTCAATTAAAGCTTCAATCTCTTCAAAAGTTGGATGTGTTATTCTCACACCTTTTTTCTTGAAAGGTGCGTTGACAGCGTTATCCAAAGCCGATTGTGTAAATTTTTTTACTAATGTTTCGTTTAAGGTGATATCTGCTCTATTTTTTGCCCATGAGGTGACTTCATCTACAAGTGATAAAATTGTTTTGCTTGAATGTGTTTTTCCATTTAAACAAGATTTCTCTTTTTTTACGACTTCTTCATCAAAAAGATCGCGAATTTCAACCGCACTTTCTAACCAAGCATCTTTAATCTTTTCAATAACTTCCGCATTTTCAGCGATATCTTTTTGCAAAAATTCTTTTAATGGCAGTTCTAACAGTTCTGGTTTATCAAGTTGCACAGAAAAATCATTTCCAATATTTGAGCCTAAATCATTCAATACATCTTCTGGCGACTTTAATTCTTTTGAGATAAATGCAGCCAAATGGAAAGGCAAATCATAAAAATGCTCTCGCCAAAATTCATTTGCAAATTGTTTGAGTAAATCAGACTGATCTTTGAGAAGTTTTAAATTGAAATGCACGCCTGAATTAAAAGCATGTTGCATCAGCATTCGGCGACAAAAACCGTGAATGGTATAAATGGAGGCTAAATCTAAATTTTGTTCGGCCAGCTTTAAGCGACGAAGTGCGGTCGGAATATCCTCTAAATAAGGCAATAACTCCGCTAAAAATTGATGTTCTCCAGTAAAAATCGCCTTGTCTTGATTTTCATAATATTCAGAAAAAACCGAAATTGCCGCCGTTAAACGTTCCCGAATTTTGCGTTTTAAATCTTCCGTCGCCATTTCAGTAAAGGTTACGACTAAAATTTCTTCCACATTCAACGGACGAGAAAAACAATTCTCACCAGCCTGTAAAAATAAACGAAGATAGATGGAACCGATAGTATAGGTTTTCCCTGTACCTGCAGAGGCTTCAATTAAATTGACTTGATTTAAGGGTAACGAAATGGCATTAAGTGCGGTTGATTTTTGGCTCATTTTTTATTTTTTTGGAAACATTAGCGTGTTCTTATTGTAGAGGAATTTCCGTAGAAATTCATTTAGTTATTATTTATTTCTTGTATAATTTGGAACATTTATAACTTAATAATGACACAAAATATTCTGAGGATTTTATGGCTGCTGCAATTCAACAACGACAACGTGATGAACTTCATCGACGCATTTGGCAAATCGCTAATGATGTGCGAGGTGCTGTTGACGGTTGGGATTTTAAACAATACGTTTTAGGGGCTCTTTTCTATCGTTTTATCAGCGAAAATTTTGCTAACTATATTGAAGGTGGCGATGATAGCGTTGATTATTCTACTTTTAATGATAATGACCCTATTATTGCGGCAATCAAAGAAGACACCATCAAAGCAAAAGGCTATTTTATTTACCCAAGCCAATTGTTTAAAAATGTCGTGGCAACAGCCAACACTAATCCGAATTTAAATACAGATCTGAAAAGCATTTTTACTGATATCGAAAACTCCGCTACTGGCTACCCTTCTGAACAGGATATCAAAGGCTTATTTGCTGATTTTGATACCACCAGCAACCGCTTGGGTAATACCGTTGCCGATAAAAACAGCCGTCTCGCTGCCGTATTAAAAGGCGTTGCAGAGTTAGATTTTGGTGACTTTGAAGATAATCATATCGATTTATTCGGTGATGCTTACGAATATTTAATTTCCAATTATGCTGCCAATGCCGGTAAATCGGGGGGCGAGTTCTTTACACCACAATGCGTTTCCAAGCTAATTGCTCGACTGGCTTTATATGGACAAGACAAAGTCAATAAAATTTACGACCCAGCAGCAGGTTCGGGTTCTTTATTATTGCAAGCAAAAAAACAATTTGATGAACACATCATTGAAGAAGGATTCTTCGGGCAGGAAATTAATCACACCACTTACAACCTCGCCAGAATGAATATGTTTTTGCATAACATCAACTACGACAAGTTTAATATCGCCCTTGGCAACACCTTAATGAATCCGCAATTTGGCGATGATAAACCCTTCGATGCTATCGTTTCTAACCCACCTTACTCCGTAAAATGGATTGGCTCAGACGATCCAACGCTAATTAACGATGAACGCTTTGCCCCTGCCGGTGTGCTTGCACCAAAATCCAAAGCGGACTTTGCCTTTATTTTGCATGCGTTAAGTTATCTTTCAGCAAAAGGCCGCGCGGCGATTGTCTCCTTCCCCGGCATTTTTTACCGCGGCGGCGCGGAACAAAAAATTCGTCAATATTTGGTGGATAATAACTATGTGGAAACGGTGATTGCCTTAGCACCTAATCTCTTTTTTGGCACCAGTATTGCAGTGAATATTTTGGTGCTTTCCAAACATAAACCTGATACCCAAACGCAATTTATCGATGCTAGCGGTTTATTTAAATCCGCCACCAATAACAATATTTTGGAAGAGGAACATATTGAGCAAATTCTCAAACTCTTTGCCGATAAAGAAGATGTACCGCATTTAGCCAAATCCGTGTCCTTTGAAGACATCGTTAAAAATGACTACAACCTTGCGGTGAGTTCTTATGTGGAACAAAAAGACACCCGAGAGGTGATTGATATCGATAAACTCAACGCAGAAATTAAACAAACCGTTGCCAATATCGACCGCTTACGTGAGGAAATTGACAAAATTGTGTCGGAGATTGAGGGGTAAAAACACCATGAAAAACAACCGCACTTTTTTAGATAAATTATTGGATGGGGCTGAGGTAAAATGGATACCACTAGGCGATGTTGCCGATTATGAACAACCCACTAAATATCTTGTTAATTCAACTGTGTACAATGATAATTATCCAACCCCAGTATTAACTGCAGGGAAAACATTCATTCTGGGATATACGAATGAGGATGAAGGGATATATTTTGCATCAAAATCACCAGTGATAATTTTTGATGATTTTACAACTGCAAATAAATGGGTTGATTTTGACTTTAAAGCAAAATCATCAGCAATGAAAATGATAACATCCAAAAATGAAAAATTTGCTTTATTAAAATATATTTATTATTGGTTAAACACATTACCAAATAACCAAACTGATGGTGATCATAAACGTCAATGGATTTCTAATTATGCTAATAAATTAATCCCCATCCCCCCACTCTCCGTCCAAACCGAAATCGTAAAAATTTTGGATGCATTGACAGCGCTTACCAGCGAGCTTACCAGCGAGCTTACACTACGCCGGAAGCAGTATGAATACTATCGGGAGAAATTGTTATCCTTTGATAGCTTAGGTCGATTAAATACAGAGGTAGCCAAGAAGAAACTTATTGATTTAGCTTATTTCCAAAATGGAAAAGGACATGAAAAAAATATTGATGAAAAAGGTTTATTTATTGTTATAAATTCAAAATTTATTTCAACAAATGGAACTGTAAAAAAATACTGCAATGAGCAAATCGTTCCTTTATTTAAAGATGATATTTTAATTGTTATGAGCGATTTACCAAATGGAAAGGCTCTTGCAAAAACATTTTTTGTAAAAAAAGACAATAAATATACTCTCAATCAACGTATAGGAAGAATTACAGTAAAAGAAGATTCTGAGTTACTCCCTAGTTTTGTTAATTATTTTTTAAATAGAAATAACCAATTGACAAAATATGATAATGGTACAGATCAGACAAACTTAAGAAAGGATCAAATACTGGATGTTGAAATTCCCATTCCTCCACTCGAAGAACAACAACGTATCGTTTCAATCCTCGATAAATTTGAAACCTTAACCAATTCCATTACCGAAGGCTTGCCTTTGGCAATTGAGCAAAGTCAAAAGCGGTATGAATATTATAGAGAATTGTTATTAAATTTCTCATAACCTGTAGGACAGAAAAAGAATCAATTAAGGAACCCTTATGACCCAATATAAAACCATCACTGAATCCAACAATTTTATTGTTTTAGATCAATATAATAAGTTTGTTGAAGAACCCAATGCAGGCTACCAAACGGAAGGGAGCCTTGAGCGTGAATTTATCCGCGATTTACAGGCTCAAGGCTATGAGTATTTACAAGGACTTAATAATCACGATGAACTGATTAAAAACTTACGGGTTCAATTACAGCGCTTAAATAATGTGGTTTTCTCTGATGCGGAATGGCGACGTTTTTTAGAGGAATATTTGGATAAACCCAGTGATAATCTGATCGAGAAAACCCGCAAAATTCATGATGACTATATTTATGATTTTGTGTTTGATGATGGACACATTCAGAATATTTATCTGCTAGATAAGAGAAATCTTGCCAATAACGCTGTGCAAGTTATCAATCAATTTGAACAAACCGGCAGCTATGACAATCGTTATGATGTGACGATTTTGGTGAATGGTTTACCGCTTGTACATATTGAATTAAAAAAACGTGGCGTGGCTATTCGTGAAGCCTTTAACCAAATTCATCGCTACAGCAAAGAAAGTTTCAATAAAGAAAATTCGCTCTTTAAATATATTCAAATTTTTGTCATTTCTAATGGCACAGATACCCGCTATTTTGCCAATACCACCAAGCGAGATAAAAACAGCTATGACTTCACAATGAATTGGGCAACGGCAAAAAATACTCTGATTAAAGATTTAAAGGATTTTACGGCGACATTCTTGCAAAAACATACCCTGCTCAATGTATTGGTAAATTACTGCGTGTTTGATGTTTCTGATACCTTATTGATTATGCGCTCATATCAAATAGCCGCCACCGAGCGTATTTTATGGAAAATTAAAAGTTCATATCAGGCGAAAAATTGGAGCAATAAAGAAAGTGGTGGCTACATTTGGCACACTACAGGCTCAGGCAAAACCCTCACCAGCTTTAAAGCCGCACGCCTTGCAACAGAATTAGACTTTATTGAAAAAGTATTCTTCGTGGTTGATAGAAAGGATTTGGACTATCAAACCATGAAAGAATACCAACGTTTTTCACCGGATAGTGTAAATGGTTCAGAAAGTACGGCTGGGCTAAAACGCAATATCGACAAAGACGACAATAAAATCATTGTTACCACTATTCAAAAACTCAACAACCTGATGAAATCGGAAGATAAATTACCGATTTACGATAAACAGGTCGTTTTTATCTTTGATGAATGCCATCGTTCTCAATTTGGTGAAGCGCAAAAAAATCTAACGAGAAAATTTAAAAAATACTATCAATTTGGTTTTACCGGTACACCGATTTTTGGCGATGACATTATTGATGGAAAATTAATTCGTAAAGGTAACGCCATAGGTGCGGAAACTACAGAAAGCGTGTTTGGAATCCAACTTCACTCTTACATTATCACCGATGCGATTCGTGATGAAAAAGTGCTGAAATTTAAAGTGGATTACAATGACGTACGGCCACAATTTAAGAGTATTGAAACCGAAAAAAATCTTGAAAAACTCACCGCACTTGAAAAGAAACAAGCTTTTTTACGCCAAGAGCGTATCGAGCAAATAGCTAAGTATATTTTAGATAATTTCAAACAAAAGACCCATCGCTTTAATGCGGGTAACAATGGCTTTAATGCCATGTTTGCAGTAAGTAGCGTAGATGCTGCTAAAGCTTATTATCAAACTTTTAAACAGTTACAAAGTGCGGTCAAAAATCCACTTAAAATTGCAACAATCTTTTCGTTTTCCGCGAATGAAGAGCAAGATGCGATTGGCGATATTGTCGATGAAACTTTTGAAGTGGAGGCAATGAACTCCTCGGCTAAGGAATTTTTAAAATCGGCTATTGATGATTACAGAGGCTATTTTGCAACCAATTTTGATGTAGATGCGAAATCGTTCCAAAACTACTATCGCGATCTCGCTAAACGCGTCAAAAACAAAGAAGTGGATTTATTGATTGTCGTTGGAATGTTTTTAACTGGTTTTGATGCCCCAACCTTAAACACGTTATTTGTAGATAAAAATTTACGTTACCATGGTTTGATTCAAGCTTATTCTCGTACAAACCGTATTTACAACAGTACCAAAAGTTTTGGCAATATCGTCACTTTCCGTGATTTGGAACAAGATACCATTGATGCGATTACCCTTTTCGGTAAATCCAATACGCGCAATGTCGTTTTGGAAAAAAGTTACCAAGAATATATGGAAGGCTTTACCGATGCTGGCGTGGCCCGTCGTGGGTATTTAGACGTTATTGCAGAGTTACAAGAACGCTTCCCTGATCCAGATGTAATTCAAACAGAAAAAGACAAGAAAGACTTTGTAAAATTATTTGGTGAATATTTGCGAGTTGAAAATATTCTGCAAAACTACGATGAGTTCGCTGCTTTACAAGCATTTCAATCGCTCGATACCAGTGATGCAAAAGCCGTTGAAGCCTTTAAAGAAAAATATTATTTAACAGATGAGGCTTTTGCTGAAATGCAACCTATTGATATGCCAAGCGAACGTAGCATTCAGAATTACCGTTCGACTTACAACGATATTCGGGATTGGCTCCGTCGTCAAAAAGATGGCGAGGAAAAAGCAAAATCGACCATTGATTGGGACGATGTGGTGTTTGAAGTGGATTTATTAAAATCCCAAGAAATCAATTTAGATTACATTTTAGAATTGATTTTTGAACACAACAAAAAAATGAAAAATAAAGCTGAGCTGATTGATGAAATTCGAACCACAATCCGAGCGAGCCTAGGTAATCGCGCCAAAGAAAGTTTAATCGTAGATTTTATCAATCAAACTGACTTAGATAGCATTGTCGATAAAGCCGGTATTATTGAATCCTTCTTCCAATTTGCCCAAAAAGAGCAACAGAAAGAAGCTGACGAATTAATTAGCAGTGAAGGGCTGAATATTGATGCTGCGAAGCGTTATATTAATGTATCCTTAAAACGCGGATATGCAAGTGAACAAGGTACGGATTTAAATGATGCCCTACCGAAAATGAGTCCGCTTAATCCGCAATATCTCACGAAAAAACAAAGCATTTTCCAAAAGATTGTTGCCTTTGTTGAGAAATTTGTTGGGATTGGTGGCGAGGTTTAAAAACTTAAACCGACTATATAGAATTAAAAAGGTGTAATCTATTGATTACACCTTTTTATTTTGTCAGTTTTATCAGGAATTAGAACGTTAAAACTTTATCCGCCCACAATGTCCACTCGGATACATCATCTAAGGTACCAAGGGTCACGCCGTCAATTAATTTAGCGTCTAATAAACCACGTGCTTTTACGCAGCTGGTGCATAATTTAATTTCAGCACCTTGTGCCGCTAAAATATCGATAAGCTGTTGGATATTGAAACCTTCATTTGGGTTTTGCCCAGCAATACCGCATAAAATCGCATCAGAAAAGCAGAATAATTTAATATTCACATCCTTGCTGTGCTCTTCTTTCATATTAATGGCGAAACGAACAGCATTGAACGTTTTTTCTCCGCTATATGTGGAATCATTGACGATAAAAAGAATATTTTGCATGACGCACTCCTTGTTGCAATACTATAAAATGAAGGCGTAATAAATTACGCCTTTATGAAATCAGCCAACCCAAACGAACTTGGCCACAAATAATAAAGACACCACCCACACAGGGGCATTGACCTCGCGTATTCTACCTGTACAGGCCTTCATGACGCAATAGCTAATAAAACCAAATGCGATACCTTCAGTAATTGAATAAGTAAATGGCATCATCGCTGCAGTGATAAAAGCAGGCGTTGCTTCAGTTAAATCATCCCAGTGTACACGGATAAGACTAGATGCCATTAAAATCCCCACATAGACTAACGCCCCTGCGGTTGCATAAGCTGGTACCACACTAGCAAGAGGTGAAAAGAAAATAGTGAGTAAGAATAAAACCCCGACTGTTACTGCAGTTAAACCAGTTCTACCGCCAACAGAAACACCTGCACCACTTTCAATATAGGTACTGATAGCGGATGTGCCGATATAAGAACCGACTACCGCACTCACGCTATCTACATAAAGAGCTTGTTTCATTTTCGGGAAACGACCTTTTTCATCACTGAAACCTGCTTTATCGGTTACACCTAATAAGGTGCCTGATGAGTCAAATAGGTTTACTAATAAGAATGAGAAAATGATGCCGAGCAAAGCCGTATCTAAAGCACCCGCAATATCGACTTTTCCTACAACCGCACCTAAACTTGGTGGCATCGAAACTATGCCGTGGAAAGTAACTTGGTCATCAATTAAAAGCGCTAATCCAGTTACTACTGCGATAGAAATTAAAACACCAGAGAAAATATTACGTGCAGCTAAAACTACGATAATAAAGAAACCTAATACGCCAAGCAGAATTTTAGGATCATGTAAATTGCCTAATGCCACTAAGGTTGCAGGATTCGCGACAACCAATCCCATATTTTTAAAGCCAATTAACGCAATAAAAAAGCCGATACCTGCACCAATTCCCACGCGCAATGAAAGCGGAATGGAAGCCATTAACCAATAACGGATTTGGAATAAGGTGAGAACAAATAAACCAATTGAGCCCCAGAAAATGGTGCCCATACCCACTTCCCAAGAATAACCAAGCTTGCCAACGACTACATAGGCGAAAAACGCATTGAGCCCCATGGCTGGCGCAAGCGCAATAGGTAAATTACTGAATAATCCCATCGCAATGGTGCCAAGTGCAGCAATTAAACAAGTAGTCACGAAAACAACTTGTTTATCCATTCCCGCATCACCTAATACGGATGGGTTTACAAACACGATATACACCATGGTAAAGAAGGTGGTGATACCAGCAATAATTTCAGTTTTGGTCGTACTGCCCTTTTCTTTAATGGAAAAAAGGCGTTCAAGTAAAGATTGTTGCATTGTCTTCCCCTTAACTTAAATTAATAACCTTGGTGATAAATCGACTCAAGTAATTTCACACCTAATAAGGCAATATTGAAACGCTGCTCATCAGCTACCGTCCAAAATTCGATACCATTTTCAACCGCACTTTGTTGGCTTATATGCAATTTTACGCTGTCTTCACCATTTTCATTTTCACCGTTAATCACGGGCGTAATAAGGCTATCGTGTAATTCAATCAATTCGTTTTGTTGTGGCTGGTAATCAAATTCATAATCCGAAAGTGCGGTCACTTTTTGTGCCATTCCGTAGAAGACTGGTACTTGAATTTGATGGAAAATCACATTGTCTAACTGTGGAAAAATTTTTTGTAATTGCAGATTTAAATTAGCCGCTTGTTGTGGAAACACATCAAAGGCAAAACGAGTTTCACCTTCTTCTAATGGCATACCATTCAGTAAACGAGCGGTTTGTCCAGCAAGTTTATTCACGGTTTCACCATCTGTATAAGAAGCCGGTAAAAGTGACGTTGCAAAGACTTGAGTTAAATTTGTTTGTTGAACGATTGGTAATAGAGATAAAGCTAATTGACTCGCTTGCGGATCGGGCAAACTCACAATGTTACGTTGTCTTAACTCAGTCAGATTTTCTTCATTGATTGTTGGGACAACAACAGGGACATCAGACAATGCAGAGCAAATCCCTTTTAAATCAATCACCACACAGCCACTTTCTGCGGCTTGAGCCAATAAGGGGGCTTGATCAATTTGACCAGCGAAGAAAAGATAATTAACGCTATCCCACTCAATCTCATCAGTAGCTAATTGAGCAACCGCTTTATTACGAAAACGTACCGCTTGCTCTTCTTCAAAAGGATAAATTTCTACAATTGAAACCTTGCCTACATCTAGCTCACTTTGTTCAAGTGCTTCGGCAATTTTTTCACATAGATCAAATTCTGCTGCAATAGCAATATTTAGGCTTGCGTCCATTTTTCTCTCCGCTGTAAAATGTTCTGAACCGATTCATTCTACAGAAAAAAGACTAATAAATACATAAGGAAATCAGATGACACCGGCAATTGATTTACTCAAGAAAAATAAAATTCCTTTTACTCTCCATACCTATGATCATGACCCTAATAATACGCATTTTGGCGATGAAGCCGCTGAAAAACTTGGGCTTGATCCGCACCAATCCTTTAAAACACTTTTAGTCGCTGAAAATGGTGATCAGAAAAAATTAGCGTGTTTTGTGCTTTCCACGGCAAATATGTTGAGTTTAAAGAAAGCGGCAAAATCAATTGGTGTGAAAAAGGTTGAGATGGCCGATAAAGATGCGGCACAAAAAAGCACGGGATATTTAGTCGGTGGCATTAGTCCATTAGGTCAAAAAAAACGGGTAAAAACAGTAATAAATTCGACCGCACTTGAGTTTGATACGATTTTTGTTTCTGGTGGAAAACGTGGATTAAGCGTCGAATTGGCCCCACAAGATTTGGCTAAATTACTGAGTGCCGAATTTGTCGATATTATTGACGAAGAATAGAAAAAGAAAAGCCCGAGTAAATCGGGCTATCTTTTTTTATGATGTTGTGTTTATTTAAATTAGAAACTTGATGTATCTTGGAATAAGCCAACTTTTAAATCGGTTGCAGTGTAGATAACACGACCATCTACTTCCACCTCACCATCAGCCATTCCCATCACTAACTTGCGGTTAATTACGCGTTTCATATTGATGCGATAAACCACTTTTTTCGCGGTTGGTAAGATTTGTCCAGTAAATTTCACTTCACCTACGCCTAATGCACGGCCTTTACCTTTACCGCCTACCCAGCCAAGGAAGAAACCCACTAATTGCCACATCGCATCTAAGCCTAAGCAGCCTGGCATGACTGGGTCACCAATAAAGTGGCAACCGAAAAACGGTAAATCTGGATGAATATCTAATTCTGCTTCAATATACCCTTTACCAAACGCACCGCCGTCCTCGGTCATTTTTACAATGCGATCCATCATCAACATTGTTGGTGCTGGAAGTTGCGGGCCTTCTTTACCAAATAATTCACCACGACCAGAAGCTAATAAATCTTCATAGGTATAGCTGCTTTTTATGTTTGGTGTACAGGTGTTTTCCATTTTTATTTCCTTGTATATGTAGTTTTGCTTGGTTACGACCAATAAGTAAGGATTCTATGAGGATTTATAAGAAATGTAAACAGCGAACACTTGTTAGCTCAACTTGTCGGATCAGTCAGTGTAATTAAGATAAAAGAAAAGCGAACACAAGGTTCGCTTTTAAGAAATTAAGATTTAAAGAAATCTAACCAGCTTTTTTTCGGCGTTTCCGAACGGAAAGCAATCCGATTTTGAATTAAACGCGCAATAGGCTCTTTACCCTTCGCATATTCTTCTTTCTCTTCCAATAAATCGCGGTCAAATAGGATTTTGGCTGTTTGGTAAATATCCTCGACTTGATAGATAAAGAACTGCTCATTTTTTACCGCCTCAACCACTTCATCAGATAAGCTTAATTGCTGAATTGTTGTGGCAGGAATAATCACCCCTTGTTTACCCGTCAAACCACGACGTTGGCAAATAGTGAAAAAGCCTTCAATTTTGTCATTCACTCCGCCTACTGCGTGCACCAAACCAAATTGGTCAATGGTACCCGTAATGGCAATATTTTGTGGCAATGGCAAATCAGATAACGCGCTGACTAATACGGAGAAAATAGCTAGAGACGCACTGTCACCATCAATTTCACCATAAGACTGCTCAAATACTAAAGAAGCAGAAAATGGTAACTGTGATGGCAACTCTAAGATACTGGCCAAGCACGCTTCAGAAATCATCATCCCTTTCCCGTGGAGGTTGCCCGCTAATTCGTTTTTACGCTCCACATCCACGACTTCACCATCACCAAACTGCACTAAACAGCTGATACGAGAAGGTTCACCAAAACAAACCGGTGTGCCTGGATATTCAATCACAGACAAGCCATTAATCTGCCCAACAATTTCGCCGTTGGTTTCCACATAAATTTGCTCATTGAGAATATCCGCATAAGTGCGTTCACGTAAAAAACCATGCTGTTCGTTCTTTTGTTTAAAAGCTTGCTCAAAATCAACCGCACTTAAGGTTTGTTTTTGTGACAACGTCGCGGCATTAAGCAACATTTCTGTTATTTTTAACGGTGAAATGTTAATTAAAAAGCGATCTTCACTCTCTCGCACCAATAACTGATAGAGTTTATTTAATGCGGTTAAATCTAAATCAAGTTCATATTTTGAGGCTAATGCCAACACATAATTAGCCCAATTTTCTTGTGCTTTAGGTTGTGCAACAGAATAATAGCTTTCAATTTCTGCGTAATCAGCCAAGCTGTAAAGATCTTCTTCTAACTCACCTAATGTCGCAATTTCAGTGCGATTGCCTAAAATCACCACTTTTAAATTAAGTGGATAACTTGGAATATCACAAGGCAAGGTTTTAAATGGATGAGCTGAATACCAATTAAAAGTTTGCGTTTGCAAAATATGTTTTAAGCGTTGCCATAAATCAAACTGGCTTAGCATCGTTGCGGCACTTAAAATCAAAATGCCCCCATTGGCTTGATGTACTAAACCTGGTGTAAGCAAAATATCTTGCGAACTTGGGTGAACACGCACACTACCAAAAAGACTAAATTGATCGGCATGTAATGCCTTCAGCACATCACCTTGTGCGGCAAAATTATCTGCTGGTGATTGAGCTGGTTCAGTATAAATACGAGGGAAAGAAAAAGAATCCCCCTGCTCAACCACATAATTTACCCCAAAAACTGACCGCTCTTTTGGCTGTTCTTGGCGAATAAATTCTGCTAATAAATCAGCATATTCTGCTTGATCATCGGCTTTTAAAACCAATAGAGAGCGACGAGGCTGTTTTAAAAATAAAGAAATCGCTTTTGTGGCATGTTTTTGTAATGACCAAAAATCAGCCTTTTCAGCTGAAAGTTCAGTAATCGATAATTCTGGTTGTAAGGCTTGCCAATTTAAGGCTTGTTCCGAAGATGTTGAAGTCACGACATATCTCGCTTTAATTAAATTGGCGGTATTATCGCACACTTCACACTGAGTGAAAATCCGTTATAAAAATCTACTGGAAAATTTTGTTTAAAGAGCGTATATTTATGAGGTTACCACGTCACTAAAAAGTATAATAAAACGATGAAATATCAGAAATTAGAAAACCAAGAAGCAAACTGGAAATGGATTTATCTCATTCGCAAACATCGCGAAGGGGAAAAAATTACCCGTTATGAAGAAAAAAGCTTAGAAGAAAGCAAAGTTCAAGAATTAATAGCATATCAGAATTATCCTGAAAAAATCGAGGAGTGGATTAAAAATCACCTCTCTCTTGATTTACCCATTAAGCTTGATCAGGCTATTCGTGCAAGACGTAAACGCTTTTTTAATGCAGAAAAACAATCAACGAAGAAAAAATCTATTGATTTAGAATATGGTGTTTGGCTTCGTTTGTCTAAATATTCAAGAAAAATGAAAATGACACTTTCTGAAACCATCACTTATATGATTGATGAACGTGAAAGCAAAGCATTATATGAAAGCCAAATGACAGCAATGAAAGCCGGTTTGAAAAATTTGCTCAATAAATAAGATAAAAAAAAACCAAGGTCGAAACCTTGGCTTTTGATTATGCTAAATAGAGAAGATTTTGAAACGTTTTTGCGTTTCGCCTATTCCGTAATCGGAATAATTTTTGTGGCGTGAGATCCTTTGTCACCGTGAATCACTTCAAATTGCACGCGTTGACCTGCTTTTAATGAACGGTAACCATCCATTTCAATCACTGAATAATGTGCAAAAATGTCTGTATCCACGCCTTCTGCAGAAATAAATCCAAATCCTTTTGCGTTGTTAAACCATTTTACTACACCAATTTCCATAGTAGACCTCTATAGGCTTCGCCCTTAATACTTAAAAACAATAAGACTCATGCCTTATCACCTCAATTGGAAATATATTCAAACATTTTATTTTTTTATGCAACAACGAAACTTTAAAAATGATACATTGATCACAAAATTTTTACTTATTTATTATCAGAAGTCTCTTTATCATCTTTTTGATGAATTTCACGTAATGCTTTTGCCACAATTTGGATGGCTTCACCGCTACTAATTCCTTGCGCCATTAATTCCTGAATTTGTTCTACTGCTTTTTGTTGCTGTTCGTGGGTTAAATTAATATCTAACATTATTTTTTCTCGTTAAATAGACCAATTAAATAATTCCATCACGTGCTTCCATTGTTCATCTAAACCAGCCTTAATTTCTATTTTGGTAAAATGAATAGGATGCTCAAAAATAAGTGTATCTGCGTGTAAAAATAAACGCTGACAGCCAGAATATTCTGTTAAAGCACGATTTTGATGCAAATCACCATATTGTGTATCACCTAAAATAGGATGAAAAATATGTTTCATGTGACGTCGTAACTGATGTTTCCTACCTGTTTGGGGAATTAGCTTCACTAATGAATATCTCGTGGTTTGATAACGCCCAACCGCATAAGGCATTTCCACAATTTTTAAGCCTTCATAATCCGTCACCGCCTCTTGAGGCGCTTTATCTTCTTGCGCAAATTTATCGGCGATCTTATCTAATTGGATTTTAAGGGGATAATCAATCCGTCCTTCGCCTTGCAAATAACCTCGCACAATCGCTAAATAAGATTTTTGCACCGTTTTCTGTTCAAATTGCTGACACATTAAATTTGCTATTTCACTATTTAAGGCAAATAGCAATACACCTGATGTGGGACGATCTAATCGATGAATAGGAAAAACATGCTGCCCGATTTGATCGCGCAAGGTTTGCATCACAAATTGCGTTTCATGAGTATCAAGCCAACTACGATGCACCAACATGCCTGCTGGTTTATTGACAGCTACAAGATATTCATCTTGATATAAAATTTCTAACATTTATTGATTTTGTAATAAGGCTTCTAATTCACGTAACGGTGTTAATAATTCCACTAAAAAATCTTCTTCTGCTTCTTTAAATGCTTCCTCTAAATAAGGGGATACCGCAATTTGTGAAGGCAAATCTGCCCCGCTTTCAAGTAATGCGAACATTCTTGGGATAAAAATCCATTGCAACCACTCTTCTGGCGACATGGTATCAATCGCAAAAGGTTCTTGGCTAAAAAAAGCTTCTTGTGCAGGAGGCGTGACTTGCCATAAATCAAGCTTTTGCATAGCAAGCTGTAATTGTTGAAGATGAAGTTTTGTTTGATTACGCATAATTTTTCCTATTTATAAATAAGCGGCGTATTCTACGAACATCAAGTAACGCTGTAAAGTGCGGTCAGTTTTAACGGTGAATAATAGAAAAGTCAGGATAGCATTTATTTTCAATATTATCCTTTAAAACTCGTTCAACACTTGCGGTTCTTGGGCCGACTTTTAACCAATTATAAAACTCCTGTAATTGATCGTCATTACCTTCGGCAACAATTTCCACGCTTCCATCAACACAATTTCTTACGGTGCCTTTAATACCAATTCTCTCCGCTTCTTTCCAAGTAAAATAACGAAATCCTACCCCTTGTACTCGACCATATACGACAAATCGTTTTGCCATGATTTGCTCCTTTATTACAAAAATTTTTTAAAAATTAACCGCACTTTCCTATTCCCATTTTTTAAAATTTAGCATAGCATTACAACCATCTAATTTCATTTAAAAAATAAAAGGAGTAATTATGAAATTATGTAAGTTTGCTTTAGGTGTTGTTGCGCTTGCTGTCAGTACGAGTAGCTTAGCTGGCATGGTAACCACTTCATCAAACCTTGAATTTCTTGCAATCAACGGCCAAAAAGCCAGCAAATCCATTCTAAAAGAAAAAAAATCATTCAACGCTGAAGCAAACCAAACACAACAAGTTGTAGTACGTTTAGGTGAAATCGTTGGTACTGGTTCTAGCCAAGCGCTTTTTGAATCTAACCCAATTATTGTGACTTTCCAAAGTCCTGCTGATGATGTTGTGGTATCTGCAGAAAAAATTCGCTCCAAAGAAGATGGTGAAAAATTCAATGCTCAACCACAAATTACTGTTAAAACGAAATCAGGTAATGTGATTGATGCTAAAATCGATACTTTAAAACAAGAAGGTTTATTCCCAGCGGCTAATATTGTTAATGATCTTGCTGAGTATAATGCATCAAATGCGCCAGCAGCCGTTTCAACTTTGGCTGCACCAGCAGTTGGTATGATGCCTGCTGCATCAGGAAAAGCTGCGAAAGGCAAAGTTGTTGTACAAGGTGAAAATGTTGCTGAACAACAGTTACAATACTGGTTCCAACAAGCCGATAAAGAAACCCAAACTCGTTTCTTAAACTGGGCGAAAAAACAAAAATAATCGTTTTTTAACCGCACTTTGATAAAGAAGTGAGCCTCCCCGCTCACTTTTTTATCATCCAATTTTTAGTCACACAATAAGCAAGGATATCAACATGAACCAATGGCTTAATGCAAAAGTAATCGCTTCAATACCTATTTTTATTGCAGTGAATATCGCAGCGTTTGGTGTCTGGTTTTTTGATATTTCTACGCAATCCATGCCCTTAATTTTGGGGATAATTGCAGGCGGTTTAGTGGATTTAGATAATCGTTTGACTGGACGATTAAAAAATATCTTTTACACATTAATTGCCTTTTCTATTTCAACCTTCATCGTTCAGCTTAATATTGGTCAACCCATCCAATATGTATTGTTGATGACCGTCATCACTTTTTTATTTACGATGGTTGGCGCTGTGGGTGAACGTTATCGTACCATTGCATTTGGTACACTGGTGGTAGCCATTTATACCACCCTCACTTATACACCGGATAATTCTGCGAGCTGGTTTATCAATCCGGTAATGATTTTATTGGGAACATTGCTCTACAGCATCGTAACCATCATCGTCTATCTCTTTTTTCCAAACCGTCCTATCCAAGAAAGTGTCGCAAAAGCTTTTTGTGCATTAGGTAATTATTTAGATGCCAAATCAGAATTTTTTGATCCTGATGAAATTGATGAAATCGAGAAAAAACACCTCAATTTCGCGATGAAAAATACCAATGTGGTGGATGCCTTTAACCAAGCAAGAACAGCACTTTTCTATCGTATTCGTGGACAACATCGACATGCTCGCACACAACGTATGATTCGCTATTATTTTGCAGCGCAAGACATTCATGAGCGTGCAAATTCCACATATTTTGATTATCGACAAATTGCTGAACAACTCAAAAATACAGATTTAATTTTTCGCATTCAGCGCTTGCTCGAATTACAAGCGCAAGCCTGCCATGATATTACTGCTTGTCTGCGTCAAAATACGCCTTATCACTATAATATTCGCGTAGAAAAAGCATTAATGGGCACAATTCAATCTCTTGAGCTTTATAGCAAAGAACACGCTGAACAAAACAATGTTTTACTTGCTCTTCAAACGCTTATTGATAACCTGAAAAGTATTAACTGGCAACTACGTCAGCTTGAGCAAGAAACCAGTGAAAATGACCAAACGGCACAAATCCATACTGAGCAAATTACAGGCCTAAAAAATATTCTGTCTGTTATCGGAAGTAATTTTACTTTTGAGTCACCACTTTTCCGCCATGCTGTACGTTTGTCTATCGTGGTATTCTTGTGTTGTACTATTGTTGAATTTTTCCAATTTAATTTGGGTTACTGGATTTTGCTTACGGCGGTCTTTGTTTGTCAACCAAACTATTCCGCAACCAAAGTGCGGTTACGTCAGCGTATTATTGGGACGATTTTAGGGGTAATTATTGGCTCTTTATTGCCTTACCTCAACCCAACATTAGAAATGAAACTTGGCTTAATGGTGGTGACCAGTACGCTCTTTTTCTTCTTCCGCAGTAATAATTACAGTTTCTCAACGTTCTTTATTACCTTACAGGTATTGATCAGTTTCGATGTGATGGGATTTGACACACAATCGGCGCTCTTCCCTCGACTCATTGATACAGTCTTAGGTTCAGCCATTGCATGGTTTGCGGTTTCTTATCTATGGCCGGATTGGAAATATCTCCAACTCGATAAAGTGAGCTGTCAAGCCATTCAAAGTGATGCACAATATTTCTTACACATTATTAGCCAACTGCAATTTGGTAAAAGCGATAATTTAAAATACCGTATTGCACGCCGTAACGCTCATCAATATGCGGCAGCATTAAGCACAACGCTTTCCAATATGAATAATGAGCCGAAGAAATATCAGGCCTATTTGCAGGAAGGTTTTGACTTGTTAAAAATGAATTATTCCCTATTAAGCTATATTTCTGCTTTAGGGGCATATCGCAATAAAATGGCGCAATTACAACAAACTACCGAGTTTTTGTCAGACTTTTATCCTGTTGCGAAAAAGGTTTTATATACACTGGAAAATATCGAAAAACTTCGTCCTGAAATTTTTGAAAGGCTCCAAAATAGTATTGAACAAAGCCTTAAAAAAATTCAGTGGGATGAAACCCAAGCCAAAAACAATGCGCTCTTTGCATTGCCATACCAGCAACTTAATTTGATTTCTCAATTGCTACCTCAGCTATATCGCTATTTCCAACATAGCCAGGTAGAACCAATGAACAAATAAAGAACAAAGGAAAAACTGACCGCACTACCCCGAATTTTTTATTGTTCTCAAGGCGATAAACAGGGATAATACGCCACTTATATAAAATAAACTTAGACACAATGACACATTATATTCTACTCGTTATCAGTACTGCATTAATCAATAACTTCGTTTTGGTCAAATTCTTAGGACTTTGTCCATTTATGGGTGTGTCCAAAAAGATTGAAACAGCAATTGGTATGGGGCTTGCTACGACATTCGTATTAACCGTGGCATCATTGTGTTCTTATTTAGTCGATAATTATATTTTAATGCCGCTAAATGCCACATTTTTGCGCACGTTAGTCTTTATTTTAGTGATTGCCGTTGTGGTTCAATTTACTGAAATGGTAATCAATAAAACGAGTCCATCACTTTATCGCTTATTAGGGATTTTCTTACCGCTGATTACCACAAACTGTGCCGTACTCGGCGTGGCATTATTAAACGTTAATTTGGCACACAACTTAACAGAATCTGTCATTTATGGTTTTGGCGCCTCTTTAGGTTTTGCGCTGGTTTTAGTTTTATTTGCAGCATTGCGTGAACGCCTTGTTGCTGCAGATGTACCTATTACGTTTCGTGGCTCGTCTATCGCATTAATTACAGCCGGTTTGATGTCTCTCGCCTTTATGGGCTTCGCCGGATTAGTAAAATGATTTATCTCTTGATGTTTATTACTGTAACAGTGATTTTTCTCGGATTATTTTGGAATAACACTAAAAAATAATGTTTATCTTAATTTCAGTAACCGTTCTCGCTTTAATTTTTGGTGCGATTTTAGGCTTTGCTTCGATTAAATTAAAAGTTGAAGCCGATCCTATCGTCGAAAAAATTGATGCCATCTTACCGCAAAGCCAATGTGGGCAATGCGGCTATCCTGGCTGCAAACCTTATGCCGAAGCGATTGCCAATGGTGACGTTATCACAAAATGTGTTCCAGGTGGTCGCCCAACGGTGGTAAAAATTGCCGAAATCATGGGTGTTGATGTACCCGCAATGGATGATGTAGCTGAACCAGAAGAAATGGTTGCCTTTATTGATGAAAATATGTGTATCGGCTGTACCAAATGTATTCAAGCCTGCCCTGTTGATGCGATTATTGGCACGAATAAAGCAATGCACACTATTATTGCCGATCTCTGTACAGGCTGTGAACTTTGCGTCGCACCTTGTCCGACTGATTGTATTTCCATGATTAAAGTGAAAAAAGATATTGATAATTGGAACTGGAAGTTTGATCCTAAATTAGTCATTCCGGTTGTAAATACCACAGAAATCGAGAAAAAGTTAGTGGTTGGGGAGTCGGAATCACATGGCTGATGTATTAACGAGATTTAAATCCGGCAAAATTTGGGATTTTAAAGGCGGTATTCATCCACCTGAAATGAAATCTCAATCAAACCAATCCCCTATTCAGCAATCAGAACTTGCTTATGATTTTTATGTGCCGATTAAACAACATGCCGGCACCGCAGGAGATGTATTAGTTAAAGAAGGCGATTATGTCCTAAAAGGCCAACCTTTAACACAAGGTGATGGCTTAAGAACCTTGCCTGTTCATGCGCCGACTTCTGGTACTGTAAAATTTATCGGAAAACATGTTGCGCCTCATCCTTCTGGTTTAACCGAGGATATGATTCATATTCAAGCGGATGGTTTAGATAAATGGCGTGAGCAATTTCCACTTGAAGAATTTTTTACACAACCGGTAGAGCAACTTATTGATCGTATTTACCAAGCTGGCATTGCCGGCTTAGGTGGTGCAGTATTCCCGACTGCAGCCAAAATCCAATCGGCTGAAAAGAAAGTTAAACTCTTAATTATTAACGGCGCAGAATGTGAACCCTATATTACCTGTGATGACCGCTTAATGCGCGATTACACCGACGAAATGATCGAAGGGATTCGCATCTTACGTTATATCTTACGCCCTGAAAAAGTGGTGATTGCAGTTGAAGACAATAAACCTGAAGCAATTCATGCTATTCAGCAATCACTACATGGTGCAAATGACATTGAATTGCGCGTTATTCCGACTAAATATCCATCCGGTGCAGCCAAACAGCTGATTTATTTACTTACCGGCATGGAAGTGACAAGTGGCGGACGATCTTACGATATTGGCGTATTAATGCATAATGTCGGCACGGCTTTTGCGATAAAAAGAGCGGTCATTGATGACGAACCGTTAATTGAGCGCGTCGTCACGCTTACGGGTGATAAAATTTCCGAGAAAGGCAATTACTGGGTTCGCTTAGGCACACCGGTTGACCACTTATTGGCACAAGTTGGCTATCAATATGACGAACGCTTCCCTGTTTTTGCAGGTGGACCAATGATGGGCTTGCAACTTTCAGATCTCAATGCCCCCGTCACCAAATTAATTAACTGTCTATTGGCACCTGATCATTTTGAATATGGTGAACCCGAACCGGAACAATCTTGTATCCGCTGCTCTGCTTGTTCTGACGCTTGCCCTGTTAATTTAATGCCACAGCAACTTTATTGGTATGCTCGCAGTGAAGATCACCAAAAATCTGAAGAATACAGCTTAAAAGATTGTATTGAATGTGGCGTGTGTGCTTATGTTTGCCCAAGCCATATTCCGCTTATTCAATATTTCCGACAAGAAAAAGCCAAAATTTGGGAAATTAAAGAAAAAGCGAAAAAAGCTGAAGAAGCAAAAATCCGTTTTGAAGCCAAACAAGCTCGTATGGAGCGTGAAGAACAAGAACGTAAAGCACGTTCACAACTCGCGGCAGAAGCTCGCCGTGAAGAGCTTGCAAAACAAAAAGGTGAAGACCCGGTTAAAGCGGCGTTAGAACGCTTGAAAGCAAAACAAGCGGGTTCAGCAGCAAATAAAGAAACGAAAACTATTGTATCTGAGAAAGGTGAAATCTTACCGGATAACCATGAGCTCATGGAACAACGTAAAGCCCGTCGTCTTGCTAAACAACAATCGCAAGCAGATACAGGCACTGTGACAAATGCAACAACGTCACAAACTGACGAAAAAGATGCGAAGAAAGCAGCTGTTGCTGCAGCTCTAGCAAGAGCGAAAGCAAAAAAAGCAGCTGCTCAAGGTGAAATAGTTGCGACAAATGCAACTGAAAGCGCAGTAGAAAAAACAGATGAAAATCCAACCGCACTTGATCCTAAAAAAGCCACGGTAGCTGCAGCCATTGCGAGAGCTAAAGCTAAGAAAGCCGCCGCTAATAGTGAAACTGTTACAACACATGCAACTGAAAGCGCAGTAGAAAAAACAGATGAAAATCCAACCGCACTTGATCCGAAAAAAGCCGCTATCGTAGCAGCCATAGCAAGAGCTAAAGCAAAAAAAGCGGCGGCTGAAGCTGCCAAAGAAACAGAATAACGCAGGAAAAGATTATGTTTAAGAAAATGGTGAGTTCGCCTCATACCCATTCAGGCAAATTAACCGCCCGTATTATGTTATGGGTGATTGCAGCCATGTTGCCTGCTCTGCTCACACAAATTTATTATTTTGGAATGGGTGTTTTGGTGCAATCCGCCTTGGCTATTTCTTTCGCATTATTGCTTGAGTTTATTGTGACCAAATTGCGTAATAAGCCAAACCTGGTCTATATTTCAGATTTTAGTGTGGTGCTTACTGCCTTAATTTTAGCGATGGCGATTCCGCCTTATGCACCTTATTGGGTGATTTTAATCGGTACGCTTTCCGCTGTTATCCTAGGCAAACACGTTTATGGTGGCTTGGGACAAAACCCATTTAATCCGGCTATGGTGGGTTATGTGGTGCTATTGATTTCTTTCCCTCTACAAATGACAAGTTGGATGCCGCCTATTTCATTATTAAATGAACCCCCAACATTTGCGGATTCGCTTTCTTTAATTTTCACAGGCTTAACCACTGACGGTTTTAGCTTAAGTCAACTCGTCCATTCCATTGATGGAATTACACAAGCGACGCCATTAGATAGTGCAAAAATCTTCTATAACTTACATCAAGGCGATGAAAGCGTATTTCATGATTTTGTAAAATTACCGATTTTATTACAAAACGGGACTGACTTTGCTGAAGGTTGGTGGCAGATTAATCTTGCATTTATGCTTGGTGGGATTGTATTAATCTTAAAGAAAAAAATTCACTGGCAAATCCCTGTTTCAATGCTCGTGACCTTTGTAACCTTAGCAACAATCACTGCGATGTCAGGCCATCATCATTTAAGTATGATAAGCCAACTCTTTAGCGGTGCCATGATGTTCGGTGCGTTCTTCATTGCCACTGACCCAGTCACAGCTTCTATTACACCTCGTGGTAAGCTTGTATTTGGTACTTTAGTCGGACTATTGGTTTACCTCATTCGTTACTTTGGAAACTACCCTGACGGTGTGGCATTTGCGATTTTGTTAAGTAATATTTGTGTGCCTCTTATCGACTACTACACCCGTCCTCGCGTAGCTGGGTACTTTGCAAAAGGGAGAAAATAATGGGTATTTTAAAAGTCACCTCCCGTTTTGGTCTTTTATTAGGTTTCATCGCATTGCTTTGTACAGCAATTTCTGCGGGCATTTATATGCTAACAAAAGATAAAATTGATGAAGCCATGGCTGAACAACAAAAAGCGTTATTGCTCCAAGTAATCCCTCAAAATTACTTTAATAATAGCTTGCTTGAAAGCGTGGATACACCCGAGCAAGATAAACTCAAAGGTATTCAAAAAGTCTATTTTGCGATCAAAGATCATGAGCCAACAGCCTATGCTTATGAAACCACAGCGCCAGATGGCTATTCAGGTAATATCCGTTTATTAGTGGGGATTACACCAAAAGGTGAAGTTTTAGGTGTGCGTGTCATTGAGCATAATGAAACCCCAGGATTAGGCGATAAAATCGAACTTCGTATTTCTGATTGGATTTTAAGTTTTACAAACCAAGTTATCGTACCGGAAAGCCTAAAAGATTGGGCGGTCAAAAAAGATGGCGGTAAATTTGATCAATTTTCTGGCGCAACCATTACGCCGCGCGCGATTGTTAATCAAGTAAAACGCTCTGCTCTCGTGATGCTTGAAAATGAAGCATCGCTCAACGAAATGGCAAAAAAATACGCGCAATAGGATATTTATTATGACTGATTTAACCGAAAAAACGACCGCGCTAGATGAGCAAAGTGCGATTGAAAATTCAGAAGAAATAACTCAAACGCCTTCTGTTTGGAAAGAAATCTTTATTCAGGGCGTATGGAAAAACAATTCAACTCTCGTGCAATTATTAGGACTCTGTCCGCTCTTAGCTGTTTCGAGTACGGCAACAAATGCCTTAGGTTTAGGGCTTGCGACGATGTTGGTTTTAACTTGCACCAATACAGTTGTTTCGCTCTTTCGTAAGCAAATTCCTCATGAAATCCGTATTCCGATTTATGTGATGATTATTGCGACTACCGTAACGGTGGTGCAATTATTAATGAATGCTTATACCTATACACTCTATCAAGCACTCGGGATTTTTATTCCTTTAATCGTAACTAACTGTATCGTCATCGGTCGTGCAGAAGCCTTTGCCTCTAAAAATAGCGTAGCACATGCTGCCTGGGATGGTTTTTCAATGGGGTTAGGCATGGCATTAAGTATCACCGTATTAGGTGCATTACGTGAAATCTTAGGCCAAGGTACCTTTTTCGAAGGGATTGAAAACTTATTTGGTCAAGGTGCGAAATTCCTTACATTACATATTTATCACGCTGACAGTAGCTTTTTACTCTTTATTCTTCCGCCAGGTGCATTTATTGGATTAGGCATTCTATTGGCGATTAAAAACCGAATTGATATGAAAAAATGAACCAAGCTAAACGAATTGAAATTCTCACTCGACTTAGGGAGCAAAACCCGCATCCCACCACGGAATTAGAGTATAATTCGCCTTTCGAATTACTCATCGCCGTGATCTTATCGGCCCAAGCCACCGATAAAGGTGTCAATAAAGCGACGGCAAAATTATTCCCTGTAGCAAATACGCCACAAGCCATTTTAGATCTTGGCTTAGAGGGGTTAAAAGAATACATTAAAACCATCGGGCTTTATAACAGCAAAGCAGAAAATATTATTAAAACCTGCCGTGATTTAGTTGAGAAACACAACGGCGAAGTACCTGAAAGTCGTGAAGCCTTAGAAGCCCTTGCAGGTGTTGGTAGAAAAACAGCGAATGTGGTACTAAATACCGCTTTCGGCCACCCCACTATTGCAGTGGACACCCATATTTTTCGCGTATGCAACCGCACGAATTTTGCCCCTGGCAAAGATGTGCTAAAAGTAGAAGAAAAGCTGCTCAAAGTTGTACCCAAAGAATTTAAAGTAGATGTACACCACTGGCTTATTTTACACGGACGCTATACTTGTACCGCACGAAAACCTCGCTGCGGTGCTTGCATTATTGAAGATCTCTGCGAATACAAAGAAAAAACAGAATATTAAACGAATAAAATCAAACGGAATATATTATGACAACAAACAATCAATCTCGCCAAACGTGGTCTAGTCGACTAACTTATGTTCTCACCGTAGCGGGGGCGACAGTTGGCTTTGGGGCAACATGGCGCTTTCCTTATTTAGTGGGTGAAAATGGCGGTGGCGCCTATGTACTCCTCTTTTGTATTGCGATGATTGTGATTGGTATCCCGATGATTTTAGTGGAAAACGTTATCGGACGCCGTTTGCGTGTGAATTCCATTGATGCTTTTGGCGATAAAATCCAAGATAAAGGTAAAAACATCTCCAAATATTGGAAGATTCTCGGCTACATGGGGCTTCTCGGCGCATTTGGTATCATGGCCTATTATATGGTGCTTGGTGGTTGGGTAATGTCTTATATCATCAGCCTAATTAATAACACCCTTGATATTTCCACACCAATTACAAAAGAAGTGGCTAAAGATTTCTACGATTTACATATCAGCAACAGCCCATGGGAAATCATGCTTTACACATTCCTGTTCGTGGCGGTGAATTACATCATTTTAGCGAAAGGTATCATTGGTGGGATTGAACGTTCTGTAAAATACTTAATGCCATTACTCTTTATCTTCCTAATTGGTATGGTAATTCGTAATCTTACCTTACCTGGCGCAATGGAAGGTGTAACTTTCTACTTAAAGCCTGATTTCAGCAAAATCACACCTAAATTATTCATCTTCGTATTAGGGCAAGTATTCTTCGCTTTAAGCCTTGGTTTCGGTGTATTGATTACCCTCTCCAGCTATTTGAACAAGGAAGAAAACCTTATTCAAACAGCCGTTATTACGGGTTTTACTAACACCATCATTGCTGTGTTATGTGGTTTTATGATCTTCCCCTCATTATTCACATTCGGCATTGAACCTAACGCAGGGCCAACCTTGGTTTTCCAAAGTTTACCAATTGTATTCTCACATTTATGGGCGGGTAAATTCTTTGCTATCGTGTTCTTCGGTTTATTGCTTATTGCAGCATTAACCACGTCAATTACGATTTACGAAGTCATCATCACCGCATTACAAGAAAAACTCAGAATGCGCCGAGGCAAAGCGATTTTTGTTACCTTAATGGGGATTTTCCTATTAGGTAACGTGCCATCTATTCTAGGTGATAACCTTTGGAAAGATTTCACCATTTTCGGTAAAAGCATTTTCGATGCCTTCGATTTCGTCAGCGGAAATATCCTCTTTATGTTGACCGCACTTGGCTGTGCCATTTTCGTTGGTTTCGTGTTAAAAGACGATGCAAAAAAAGAGCTCTCTTCGACACCAAATTCAGTCTTCACCACAATTTGGTTTAACTATGTCAAATTTGTGGTTCCTGTAATTATTTTGGTGATTTTTATTAGTAATTTAATCTAACAAAATAGACCGAAAGCAGTGCTCAAGTGCTGCTTTTTTATACGTAAAAATCAGAAAACCTACCTGCTAACCAATTGTTTATAAACAATAAAAATTCTCTATAGAATAGAATAATTTATTCAAATATTTTACTAGGATCCATTTTATACTACAACCAGAAACCTGTAAAATATACTTAATAATCAAGCTTTTATTATTTCCGAGGGCTTCAAGGCTAGGCTCAGATTTGCTTTCAATGATTTTGGACGATTTATACTGCGAAAGGTGTTGAGCAAGAAAAGTCAAAGCACGCAATTAATTTTTGTGAAAATTTGCAAACTATATCAAAAACTAAAAATATTTGAGCGTTTTCGCACAATTTTAGTCAATAATATTTCCTATAATAACGCTTCATTTACATCAGAAAAGGAAAAACAATGAAAAAAATAATCTCAACTACATTTTGTTCGCTTGTTGCTGGCGTAGCTTGTGCGCATTCATCAGTTTTTAGCATCAATGTACCCGATTTACCTGAATACGGATTTCACGTCAAAAACGTATTAAGTGCCAACTACGGTTTTGGCTGTAATGGAGAAAATCTGTCACCAGCGATTTCTTGGGCAAATGCCCCAAAAGGAACAAAAAGTTTTGTAGTGACGATCTACGATAAAGATGCGCCGACAGGCATTGGTTGGATGCATTGGATTGTTGCAAATATTCCCGCAAATACGACTTCTCTTCCTGAAGGCATTGCAGAGGACGGCAGCAATTTGCCGCGAGGTGCATTGCAAACTCGGACTGATTTTGGCATGCCAGGCTTTGGCGGCGCTTGCCCACCAAAAGGACAAAAACATCGTTACGAAATTAAGGTCACGGCAGTAGGTGTGAAAACCTTGCCAAAGGTGAAAGAAGATACAATGCCTGCTTTAGTAGGGTATTTTACTAAAGCTAATGCCCTTGCAGAAGCATCTATTATTGTGGAGTATGGTCGCTAATCATAATACCAGATTGACGAACCTCTAACGGCGAACAGCCAAAATGCTGTTTAAATTTCACCGAAAAACGTGAATGACTCTCATAACCAACTGCGTAAGCTATTTCTGAAATCGGGCGTTGAGTAACTTGTAATAAATTCAATGCTCGCATCATTCGAACTGTCGTCAATACTTCCCGAAACGATGTTTTTTCTGCAGCAAGATGGCGGCGTAATGTGGCTTCACTGGTATTTAATGCTTTTGCCATTTCACCAATTTTCCAGTGATGTTCAAAATGCTCTGAAATTTTCTTACTAATTTTACACTTTAAAGTAGGTGTATAAAAAGGGTTAAACACACCACCTTGTTCAGCTAACCAAGCCAATAATTCCCATAAACGAATTTCCACAATACGATCAGGAATTTCATCGCAGGAAAGAGCTTGTGAAACCTGAGAAAAGGCTTGTTGCATAAGAGAGTGTTTAGGCAAGTAAAACAAAATATCAAAAGATTGCGGCTCTGAAAGTTGCTCAAAAAATCGCTCAACCACAACATTATCAATGGATAACCAATCCGCTTGATATACTCCCAGTTCATCGGGTTCATTAATTACATCAAACTGTTGATTTTCTACCAACATTACCATTTCACCTGCTTGGATAATTTTCTCCCCGTTCATCCAACGCAAAATTTTCTGACCACGCAGAACCCAAATGACTGTAGGTTGTGTAAAATAGGATTTATTTAGTTTCAATTTATGACGTTGTACAATTGTATTTTTTTCAGCTAAATTAGAGCGAATAGGCATAAGTGTTCCTCATAAAAGTGCAGTTATTTTAAGTGATTTTGGGAACAAGTTATATTATGCTAACGCCTAAATGAAAGACAGATGTTATTAAAAAGACTGATGAATCATATGCTCTATTATAAAGAGGATATTAATTTATTTTACCTATTAAGAAACTGTAGTCACAAATTAATCTACTTTCTGAAGGATTTGGCAGACGATAAAAAATTGTACAACTAAGAACCTATGGGCTATACGATCCAGTATTATTTGACAAGGGAAATCAAAGCTAAATCAAGTGTAAATCTAACATTGCAAAATGACTGCGAGTAGTCATTTGACAAGCCCCTAAACAAATATCATAGTAGAAATTTGGGATGTTCTCTTCCAAATACCCCAAGATTTTCAAGAACATTTAATTTTAGGTGAAAGGCTGGGGCTGAAAAAAAGAATAACTCGCTTTTTTTATCTATTCTCTATTTTGCTTCAGCTTGAGTTTTTTTCTCTTCAAGTTCTTCCCAACGAAGAAAAGCCGTTTCAAGTTCAGCTTCGGTGTCTGATAATTCCTTGAGCTTAGCATCTGTTACATCATGGGCTTGTTGGAAAAAGTGAGGATCACCAATTTCAGCTTGAAGTGCGGTAATTTTCTCTTCCAATTCTTCCAACAATTGTGGTAGCTGTTCTAACTCACGTTGTTCTTTATAAGAAAGTTTAACAGATTTTGGCTTTTGAGAAACAACGTCATTTTTGACCGCACTTTCCTGTGTTTTTGGTGCTTCTTTTTTGGCTTTTTGGGGCTCTTGCTCTGCTTTCATCGCAAAGTAATTGGCTTGTTGTCCTTTCGCATCAAAGAAACCTCCCACGTATTTATTTAATACGCCGTCGCCTTCAAAGAAATAACACTCCGTCGCGACATTATCAATAAACTGACGATCATGGCTGACAATCAATAAGGTGCCTTGATAATCAGTGAGGATTTCTTCCAATAATTCTAAGGTTTCTACATCCAAGTCATTGGTTGGTTCATCGAGAATCAATAGATTATTAGATTTCAGTAATAATTTAGCCAATAACAAACGGTTACGTTCACCACCTGAAAGGGCTTTTACGGGTGTCATAGCGCGTTTGGGTGGAAATAAGAAATCCTGCAAATAGCCCAAGACATGACGTTTTATGCCATTGACCTCTATATCCTGCTTGCCATCGGCAACGTTATCCATCACCGTTTTTTCCGGATCGAGATCGGCACGATATTGGTCAAAATAAGCAATGTCTAATTTTGTACCGCAATGAATGCGACCGCTAGTTGGCTTGATTTCACCTAATAAAAGTTTAATAAACGTGGTTTTTCCGCAACCATTTGGGCCAACCAATGCAATTTTATCACCACGTAAAATGGTCGTGCTGAAATCTTTGAGCAGCTGTTTGCCTTCAATCTCATAGCTTACATCTTCCATTTCAAACACGATTTTGCCTGAACGACTTGAGTTATCTAATTGTAACTTAGCAGTCCCCATCACCTCACGACGTTGGCGACGTTCTTCACGCATGGCTTTTAAAGCGCGTACACGGCCTTCATTACGCGTACGACGCGCTTTAATCCCTTGACGAATCCAAACTTCTTCTTGCGCTAAACGCTTATCAAAAAGGTCATTTTGCAATGCTTCGACACGTAAGCTTTCCTCTTTAGCGGTGAGGTATAAATCATAGTTACCTGGATAAGACACTAATTTGCCGCGATCTAAATCCACAATACGGGTCGCCATTTTGCGGATAAAAGAACGATCGTGAGAAATAAACACAATACTTCCGGTAAATTCTAATAAGAAGTTTTCTAACCATTCGATTGCATCCACATCCAAGTGGTTGGTCGGTTCATCTAATAACAAGACATCAGGATTACACACCAACGCACGAGCAAGAGCGGCTTTACGCAACCAACCACCCGATAAATCAGCTAATTTAGTATCAGGGTTTAACTCTAATTTTTGCAGAACTTCATTGATTTTATTTTCAAACTGCCACCCATTGGCATGCTCTAATTTTGCTTGCACTTGCGCCAGTTGGTTAAGAATTAGCTCACTGTAATTTTGTGTCAACTCTTGCGAAATATGGTGATATTCCTTTAACAAATCAGCTAAATGCTCAATGCCTTCTGCCACATAATCAAATACATTCCCTTCAGCGTGGCGAGGCGGATCTTGCTCTAAACGTGAAACCACTAAATCTTTTTCATACTGCACCTTGCCGTCATCCATGGTAACTTGCTGTGCAATAATTTTTAATAAAGTCGATTTACCTGCACCGTTACGCCCCACTAAACACACGCGCTCATGGGGTTCAATATGCAGTTCAGCGTGATCTAGTAAGGGGTGATCACTAAAATAAAGATAAGCGTTAGTTAAACTAATTAATGCCACAAAATTGTCCTATAAATTCAAAATATCAATAAAAATAACCGCACTTTAGAGCTGGTGATAAACCTTTAAGGCATAGGCATCTGACATGCCCGCGATATAGTCACAAATAATACGTTTTTTACCCTGCTCCGGTGCATTTCTCCAACGATTAGCGGTATTCGTTGGCAATAAACGTTCTGGGTCTGACTCAAAAATCTGGAACATTTCCGTAAGAATGCGTTGCCCTTTATATTCAATACGTTGCGTTTCGACATGACGAATCACGTATTTCCACACAAACTTTTTAAATACATTTAATGCCGCAATTACATCTTGCGGTAGTTCCGCGTTATAACGTAACAATGGCTCATCAAAATTGCCGGTAACTTTCCAACGCACATGGGTAATAAAGAAATTCACTAATGCACCAATGGCATTTTTACGCTCGAAATGATGGTTGGAGAACAATCGTTGGCTAACTTGCTCTATATTTTTTGCCAACCAATCTGAAGGAATTGTTTTAAGTTCATCCAATGCTTCTTGCCATTGATGTTGATTTACCACACCAGTCACAATCGCATCTTCTAAATCATGCACGCCATATGCAATATCATCCGCCAACTCCATAATGCTGCAATCTAAAGATTTAAATTGTGTTTTTAAAAACTCGGCAGGATTTGACCGCACTTTTTGAAATGTTCCAAACAAAGTGCGGTCATTTTCAGAAAGGTTTTGCAACAGCCAAGTAAACATTGTGACGTCATCACGGAACAACCCTTTTCCAGGCTTCCAGTCGCTAATTTTGACATAACGCGGATCAGCATTTTCAGCATATGGCAACTGGGCATATTGCGGGGAAGATAAGTCTAAAATATTCGGATATTTCACCACACCTAAAATAGCACGACGCGTTAAATTCATCCCTGCTGTTTCAGTATAAGGCTCGAGTTTAGTAATAATACGAAATGTCTGAGCATTGCCTTCAAAACCACCATGATTCCGCATCATATAATTGAGTGCCACTTCTCCACCATGACCAAACGGTGGATGACCAATATCATGCGCAAAGCACAAACTTTCAATTAAATCATTGCTTGGTAATAAAGGTTTGAGCTGTTTCTGTAATTCACTTTTTTCGATATGAAGCATGTCTGAAATAGCAACATAACTTTCCGCAAATTTTAATTGGGAAACCAGGCTGCTACCGATTTGTGCTACTTCAAGGGAATGAGTTAAACGAGTTCGATAAAAATCATTTTCGCCCACTGCGTGAATTTGTGTTTTTGCTTGTAAACAACGGAAAGCGGCGGAATGTAAAATCCGCCCGCGATCACGACGAAATGGCGGTCGGTGATCTTTTTCGCGAGGCGGATCAGGAAGGAAACGTTCAGTCCAAAAATCAGCTAATTGGGTTCTCATAAAAATAGATGGATAACATGGAATACTAAGGGTGCTAAAATTGAGCTCATAATACCGCAAAGTACCAAAGAAATCGAACTATAACTACCAGCTTTCGGATCGGCTTCCATACAGCTTACCGTGCCTAATGCGTGAGAAACGGCACCAACAGATAAACCTACAGCTTCTTGTTGTTTAATACCAATCTTTTTCAAGATGAGATAACCAAAAACTGAACCTTGCAACCCCGCTACGACTACGCCTACCGCAGTCACTGCAGGAATGCCGCCTAAATGTGAAGACACTTCCATCGCAATTGGCGTGGTAATTGATTTTGGCAATACGGTCGCCACCATTTCAGAACTCGCCCCTAAAATAATCGCAAAAATAGCACCGGTAAACATGGAAAACAGAGAAGCTAATGTCACCACAGAAAGAATAATTTTCCACTGTTTCGCAATTTGACGAAGTTGTTCATACAACGGTAACGCCAGAGCAACAATACTCACCCCTAATAAATTATTAATCGGCGCATTGCCCGCCATATAATTATCATAAGGAATATCGCCCACCACTAAAATCAGCACAAGGATTGATACTGTGAGCACAAAAGTATTAAAAATCATGGATTTCCAGCGTTTACTAATTTGCAACGCAAGCCAAAATCCGAAAATCGTTAAAATGGTATAAAGATAAATTACATACTGCATAATAAAACCTTAGTCAGCTTGAAGATTGCGTTTTTCTAATACTTTTTTACGTTTATGAGCAAAGGATTGTTTGTAAAATAAATAATTCCCAAGAAATGCGATAATAAAGAGTGTCAGGAATGTACTGAGAATATTTGGAATGAGTAAAATTTTCCATTGAGCAACAAGTAAATCATAATATTTGATAATGCCCACGCTCACTGGTACAAAAAGTACCGCCATGTAGCGAATCAACAAGCTAGAACCAAAATAAATCCATTCCAAGCGAATAATACGAGTGGTTAATCCGATAAAAAGTATCAATAATCCCCAGATGCTTCCAGGAATTCCAACGGGTACATACTGCGAAATCAAATTGCCGAGTAGCAACATAATGTATAAAATCACGAGCGAGCGAACAAGTTGAACGCCTTTTTGGAGTAACATATTTCCTCTATCAACTTTTTTAATAACAATTAAAATTTATTTTACGCTTTTTTTGCTAAAATTACTCACTCTTTTTAGTTGATTTTTTCGATATAGATCAAAGAAATTTAAAATGATTAAGAAATTCTTTTTATTTTTAACCTTAATGTTGACCGCACTTTGGTGTCAATTTTCAGTCGCTACTGAACGCAAAATGGCGTGTTGGGTCGTTGGTGTTAGTGATGGCGATACCTTAACTTGCCTCTTACCCACTAAAAAACAATTCAAAGTACGATTACAAGAAATTGATGCTCCAGAAAAAGGCCAACCGTTTGGAAAGAAAGCCAAACAATATCTTTCACAACTTGTTTTCAAACAAAATGTGACGTTGTCAGTTTCCGGTTATGATCGCTACCAACGTATTTTGGCAACGGTTTATCTACAAGAACAAAACATCAACTTAGAAATGGTGAAAAACGGCATGGCGTGGGTTTATCCGCAATATGCTAAAAATCCAATCTACTTCCAGGTACAAGATTTTGCTCAACAACAAAAAATCGGATTATGGCGAGATCTCAACCCTATTGCCCCTTATGAATGGCGTAAACAGCAAAAAGCAGTCAAACACGGAGATAACCATGGCTTTTGATTACCAATCATTTAAACATGAATTCCCTTATTTTAAATCACCAAATACCGTGGTCTATTTGGATAATGCAGCGACGACATTAAAACCTCAAGAACTAATTGATGCAACGACTACTTTTTATCAATCGGCAGGCTCTGTGCATCGTAGTCAGTACGAAGCGGCACAAACAGCACAATATGAAAATGCTCGTCACTTAGTTAAAACCTTAATTAATGCGGAAGATGAAAAAGCCGTAATTTGGACGTCTGGGACAACTCATAGCATTAATTTAGTCGCTAACGGTTTACTCCCCTCTTTTCATGCAGATGACGAGATTTTAATTAGCCAAGCAGACCATCATGCAAATTATGTCACTTGGCACGAAACAGCGAAAAAATGCGGAGCGAAAATTAAAGTACTGCCCATTTCGGATAATTGGTTAATTGATGAAAATGTCTTGATTGCAGCATTGAATGAAAAAACTAAGTTAGTAGCACTCAATTTTGTCTCCAACGTAACGGGAACGGAACAACATATCCAGCATTTAATTCGACTAATCCGTCAACATAGCAATGCGCTCGTTTTAGTAGATGCAGCCCAAGCTATTAGCCATATACAAATTGATTTACAGGCATTAGATGCAGATTTTATCGCCTTTTCTGCACACAAAATTTATGGACCAAACGGCATTGGTGTATTAAGCGGAAAATTAAGCTCGCTTTCCCTGCTACAACCACTTTTTTACGGTGGAAAAATGATTGAGCGCGTATCCCATGAATGTATTACCTTTGCCGATTTACCTTATCGATTAGAAGCCGGTACACCAAATATTGCGGGCGTGATTGGCTTTGGTGTAGTGCTAGATTGGCTCAAAAAATGGGATTTTCAGGCTGCCGAGGCGCATGCCGTTGAGCTTGCCGAGCAAAGTAAAGTGCGGTTAAAAAACTATCCAAATTGTCGTTTATTTAATTCACCGCAACCAAGTTCTGTAGTATGTTTTGTTTTTGATGGGATTGCGGCATCCGATCTTGCTACGCTCCTGAGCGAACAAAAAATTGCGTTGCGTGTTGGCGAACATTGCGCCCAACCTTACTTAGCCCGTCTTGGTGAGCGTACTACATTAAGGCTTTCTTTTGCGCCTTACAATAGCCCACAAGATGTGGATGCTTTTTTTGCGGCATTAGATAAATCCTTAGAGTTATTAGCATGCTAGAAAACATTAAACAGGCAAAAAATTGGGAAGATCGTTACCGTTTCATTATTCAAGCCGGTAAGCATCTTCCTCAACCCTCTCCAGATGAATTAGCTCAAATGCAATCGATTCAAGGCTGCGAAGCAGGGCTTTGGTTTAAGACCATTCCACAAAATGACGGCACGTTTCAATTTCAAGCTTACAGCGAAGCGCGCATTATGAATGGTTTGTTATGGTTGTTGTTGCAAAACATCAACGGTCAAATCCAAGACCAATTACAACAATTTAATATTCGTCAATTTTTTGATGAACTTGGTATTGCCTCTCGCTTAAGTGAAACTCGCTTGAACGGTTTAAAGCAAATTCAAGAAATCTTACACAATCTGTAATTATGTATCTGATCGAACCCTTTTTTAAATTAGGCGCCTTAGAAAATGATATCGGCCAACAAAGCCGTTTGCTCAATGCAGTCATCGACCAATGGCGTTATAACGGACAAATTATCGGCCGTGAAATCCCTCTTTATTTAACGGAAGAAGAGGGAGAACAAGGTTTTGCGATGCGCGTCATTTGCCCTGAGCAAGATAGCCTTTTACCCGAGAATAATAACCAAACTGTGAATCTGGCGATGGAAAATGCTGAAAAGTACGGTCTACATTTTCAAGGTTTTCAAATTATTTCCGATGATTTAAATGCAGACAGCACCACAGAATGTAGCCAACCAGCATGGCAGATTCTCTATACTACACATTTGCAATCTTGCTCCCCCTTGCATAGCGGAGAAGATTTTTCTCCAATTCCACTTTATAAACAGCTAAAAAATCAAGCGCACTTAAGCCAAGATTTGATTAAATGGCAGGAAAATTGGCAGGCTTGCGATCAACTGCAAATGAATGGTTCGGCTTTAGAAAAAGAATCGTTAAGCGAAATCTCCGAGGTTAATAGCACGCTCAGCAAACATGGACGCTACCTTGCTGCTGAAATTGAAAAAGAAAGCGGCATACCGACCTATTATTATTTATACCGTGTCGGAGGCCATTCTTTAAAATCGGAACAGCAACGCTGTTGCCCGCAATGTGGTGGAGATTGGGCATTAAACGCGCCACTATTTGATATGATTTACTTTAAATGCGACCAATGTCGATTAGTCTCGAATATGTCGTGGAATTTTTTATAACGCTTTCATCATTTAGGAAAACAAATGAACTATCAAGATAAAAGTCTTCAATCTTTAAAACTCGGTCAAGCAACAGCATATGCTACGAATTATGACCGCACTTTGTTACAACCCGTGCCTCGTAAACTCAATCGTGATGGCTTAGGCATTACCGAACAACAGCCTTTTACCCAAGGCGCTGATATTTGGACAGCCTATGAAATTTCTTGGTTAAATCCAAAAGGTTTGCCGCAAGTCGCCATTGCTGATGTGGAAATTGATTATCGCAGTGAAAATTTAATTGAATCAAAAAGCTTTAAACTCTATTTAAACAGCTTTAACCAAAGTAATTTTGCTGATTTTGCTAGCGTAGAACGCACTATGCATGAAGATCTCAGTGCTTGTGCCCAAGGTGAGGTCAAGGTACGTTTACATCCATTATCTCACTATCAAGAACAAAGTATTGATACTTTAACGGGCGATTGTATTGACGAACAGGATATCGAAATCCACAGATACGAATTTAATGCAAACATTTTACAAAATTGTACGTCCGATAATGTGGCGGAAGAAACCTTAGTAAGCCATTTATTGAAATCTAACTGTCTTATCACCAGTCAGCCCGATTGGGGAACCGTGCAAATTCATTATGTGGGTAAACAAATCGATCGCGAAAAACTTCTCCGCTACATTGTGTCTTTCCGTCAACATAATGAGTTTCACGAGCAATGTGTCGAGCGTATTTTCTGTGACTTAATGCATTACGCCAAACCAGAAAAACTCACCGTCTATGCGCGTTATACGCGCCGTGGTGGATTGGATATTAATCCATTCCGTTCTAACTTTGAGGAAATTCCACAAAATTTACGCTTAGCAAGACAATAAATCACAAAACAAAAGTGTGGTGAAAATGATATGCCCCCCAAAAGTTGGACTCAACAACCAACAATTGAGGTGCAGATTTTTTTATGGGTAAACACTACACAATCAAATTTAAATTACAGGTTATCCAACCTATTCTGAATCGAAAAATGAGTATCAGAGAAATAGCTCGTTTTTACAATATTCCCTCCAATGCCTTAGTTGGGACATGGTTGAAACGGTTTGAAAAAAGTGGCATAAAAGGACTTATTCCCCGTAAACCATCAGGACGACCGCCGATGAAACCCCAATATGCAAAAATGCCACCGCCACCCAAAACTGAAGAAGACC
>NZ_QEPZ01000007.1 GCF_003253005.1 Haemophilus parainfluenzae
ACTTAAAAAGTATTATGAATTTCTAGTTAGCACCTATTAAGACTTCAAAATTAAAAAATATTTTTAAAACAAGTCAATCAACAAGTGCCCACACAGATTGTCTGATATATTGTTAAAGAGCAAAAAAGAACGACGCACCGGTTTTATAAAGCTTCACAATAGCGCGTCGTTGTGTGGAGTGCATTATAGGGATTTCAGATGCCTTTGCAAGAGCTTTTTGTAAAAAAATGTAAATTTTTTATTAATTGAAGATCTTTTCACCTATTCGCGCAAAAAATAGATCATTTTTGTTACTTAATTAATCGTTTTGCTATTCTTGGTAACTCAGCAATAGAATCCAAAACATAATCGGCTAGGTTCTCTCCCTCTTCTGTAATAGCTTTGCCTGTTCGCACTAAAATATTTGTTTTCACTTTTGCGCCAATACCTGCTTTAAGATCTTCAATCTTATCGCCAACCATAATAGATTGTGCCGGATCAATTTTCAGCGCTTTAATCGCCTCTAATAACATACCTGATTTTGGTTTTCTACATGCACAGTCTTCTTTATACTCGCCCTTCCCTTCTGGATGATGAGGGCAATAGTAGATACCATCTAAATCCACACCACGATCAGCTAATGACCAATCCATCCATTCTGTAAGTTGTAAAAACTGATCTTCTGAAAAATATCCACGTGCGATACCCGATTGATTGGTCACTAAAACTAAAAGGTATCCCATTTCCTTCAATTCTTTTAATGCATCAATACAGCCTTCAATAAATTGGAAATCATCAATTTTATGGACATAACCATAGTCGATATTTAAAGTGCCATCACGATCTAAAAAAACAGCTTTCTTCATATATTTTCTCATTTATCTTTTTCTTAGGACAAAATTATCCCTTTTATCTTTAATATAAGCAATAATAAGTCATAACCGATCCGTCTAAAAAAGATCTCCTAAGATATTGACACAGCATTCTAGACGTCTAGAATACAAATGAAATTCAAATATTAACTGAGAACAAGGGCTTATATGATTAAGCTAAATAACATTACGAAGATTTTTACACTTCCAGATAAAAAACTGACCGCACTTGATAATGTTTCATTACATGTGCCGAAGGGGCAGATTTGTGGTGTCATTGGTGCTTCTGGCGCTGGTAAAAGTACACTTATCCGTTGTGTAAACCTATTAGAAAGACCGACTCATGGTGCTGTTGTCATCGATGATGTAGATCTAACTCAGCTTTCTGACGCTGAATTAGTGAAAACACGCCGCCAAATCGGCATGATTTTCCAACATTTTAATTTGTTGACCTCTCGAACCGTTTTTGAAAACGTAGCGTTGCCACTTGAATTAGAAAATAAATCGAAAACAGAAATTCAAGAAAAAACAGCCGCACTTTTAGCACTTGTAGGATTAAGTGATAAACGTAATGTGTATCCTGCTAATCTCTCTGGTGGCCAAAAACAGCGTGTAGCGATTGCGCGTGCACTTGCTAGCGATCCCAAAGTCTTACTTTGTGATGAAGCAACTAGTGCATTGGATCCTGCTACAACTCAATCTATTCTAAAATTATTAAAAGAAATTAACCGCACTTTAGGTATCACCATTCTTCTTATTACCCATGAAATGGAAGTAGTTAAACGCATCTGCGATCAAGTTGCCGTGATTGATAAAGGCCGTCTGATTGAACAAGGTACGGTGAGCGAAATTTTCTCTAATCCGAAAACAGAATTGGCCCAAGAATTTATCAGTTCGACTTTCCACATTACCTTGCCGGAAGAATATTTAGAAAATCTATCTGATACACCAAAACATGCCAAATCGTATCCGATCATCAAATTTGAATTTACTGGTCGCTCCGTCGATGCGCCATTACTTTCTCAAGCATCGAAAAAATTTGGCGTAGAGCTCAGTATCTTAACCTCACAAATTGATTATGCCGGTGGGGTAAAATTTGGCTTTACCATTGCGGAGGTTGAAGGTGATGAAGATGCGATTACACAAGCCAAAGTTTATTTAATGGAAAATAACGTTCGAGTAGAGGTACTAGGCTATGTTCAATGATTTATGGGCAACATTTAGCCAACAATTCCCCGATAATTTTGCGAGTTTATTAACCGTATCGACCGTTGAAACGGTTTATATGTCAGTATTATCGACATTAATTGCGGCTTTATTAGGCTTACCACTGGGTTTTTTAACCTTTTTAACCAATAAAGGGGCGATTTTAGAAAACAAAAAGCTCAATGCATTTTTAAACGTCATTATTAATATCGGGCGTTCAATTCCTTATATTATTTTATTACTCGCTTTAATTCCGCTAACGAGCTGGCTACTCCCTGGCGGTAGTATTGGTTCTAATGCTGCGATTGTGTCATTAAGTGCAGCGGCAACGCCATTTTTTGCACGTCTTACGAGTAATGCACTTTTTGAGATTCCAACCGGTTTGACTGAAACCGCAAAAGCCATGGGCGCAACCAATTGGCAAATTATTCGTAAATTCTATTTGCCTGAATCTTTACCAACGCTTATCAATGCGATTACACTCACTTTCGTGACATTAATTGGCTATACCGCAATGGCAGGAACGCAAGGCGGTGGCGGTTTAGGAAGCCTCGCCATTAACTATGGCGTCTATCGTAATATGCCATCAGTAACTTGGGCAGCAACGATTGTTATCGTGATTATCGTGATGCTCAGTCAAAAATTAGGCGACACACTCGCAAAACGAGTGGATCACCGTTAATTATTTTCTACACTATTTTATTCACAACAAGGAAAAAACATGAAATTAAAAAACTTATTTGCTATCACCGCTATTGCGTCAGCATTAGTATTAACAGGTTGTAAAGAAGAGAAAAAAGCAGATGCTGCATCAACTGCACCCGCTCCAACATCAATCAAAGTTGGTGTAATGGCGGGTCCTGAGCACCAAGTAGCCGAAACCGCTGCAAAAGTGGCAAAAGACAAATACAACTTAAATGTTGAATTTGTTTTATTCAATGACTACGCTTTACCAAACACTGCTGTATCTAAAGGTGATTTAGATGCTAACGCAATGCAACACAAACCTTACTTAGATGAAGATGTAAAAGCGAAGAACTTGAACAACTTAGTGATCGTTGGTAACACCTTTGTTTACCCTCTTGCTGGCTATTCTAAAACCATCAAAAATGTAAATGAATTAAAAGATGGCGCGAAAGTTGTTGTGCCAAATGACCCATCAAACCGTGGTCGTGCATTAATCCTTCTTGAAAAACAAGGTTTAATCAAACTTAAAAATTCTAACGATCTTCTTTCAACTGTCGCAGATATCGTTGAAAATCCGAAAAACTTAAAAATTTCTGAAGTAGATACCTCTGTTGCAGCTCGTGCATTAGATGATGTGGATCTTGCGGTTGTAAATAACACTTATGCGGGTCAAGTTGGCTTAAATGCACAAGATAACGGTGTATTCGTGGAAGATAAAGATTCTCCATACGTAAACATCATCGTTGCGCGTACTGATAACAAAGACAGCAAAGCGATCCAAGATTTCGTGAAAGCATACCAAACTGAAGAAGTTTACCAAGAAGCGAAAAAACACTTTAAAGATGGTGTTGTAAAAGGTTGGTAATCTTAGCTTAAGCAAAATATTTCAAAGCCACCGATAAGGTGGCTTTTTTATTGATGAAAAGAAAGTGCGGTCATTTTTACGATACTTTTCCAAACGAAAAACGCATCAAAAACTGACCGCACTTTTTGTATTAAGATAATAAAAAACCCGAGCCTAAACTCGGGTTTTCTTTTTATCGATTAGCGATTATTCTGCATCATCTGCCATATTAAGCATTTCTGCTAAGTTAGTTGTTGCATCATCTGCTGTCATCACGAATTCATCAGCAATTGCTGCTTCATCGTCTTCAGACAATTTAATCACAACATCGTCTACAATACGTTTTTTGTGACGACCTTGGTGATATGCAAAACCAGTACCAGCTGGGATTAAACGACCTACGATTACGTTCTCTTTCAAGCCTCGTAATTCATCACGTTTACCCGCCACTGCCGCTTCAGTAAGCACGCGAGTGGTTTCTTGGAACGATGCTGCAGAAATGAAGGATTCTGTCGCCAATGACGCTTTGGTAATACCCAGTAATTCACGTTCGAATTCAACTGGTGGTTTACCTTCCGCTTCACGTTTACGGTTAACAATTTTCACGCGAGCCACTTCAACTTGTTCCCCTTCGAGGAATTCGCTGTCATAAGCTTTCGTAATGACTGCTTTACGTAACATTTGACGTACGATAACTTCGATGTGCTTATCGTTAATTTTTACCCCTTGTAAGCGGTAAACTTCTTGTACTTCGTTCACGATATATTCAGTTACAGCACGAACACCGCGTAAACGTAAGATATCGTGTGGAGTCTCTGCACCATCAGAAATCACATCACCACGTTCTACCATCTCACCTTCAAATACGTTGAGTTGACGCCATTTTGGAATCATTTCTTCGTAGATTTCACCTTCAGTTGGGGTGATTAGCAAGCGACGTTTACCTTTGGTTTCTTTACCGAAGGACACGATACCTGAAATTTCTGCCAAGATTGCAGGCTCTTTCGGTTTACGTGCTTCGAATAAGTCAGCAACGCGTGGAAGACCACCAGTAATATCTTTAGTACCCACAGATTCTTGTGGAATACGTGCAAGTGGTTCACCCACTTTCACTTCCGCACCGTCATCTAAACTTACGATTGCTTTACCTGGTAAGAAGTATTGCGCAATAACATCAGTTTCAGGTAAGAAGATATCGTTACCTTTTGCATCAACTAATTTGATGGTTGGACGTAAATCTTTACCTGCTGTTGCACGTTCACCCACATCTTGTACGACAATAGAAGAAAGACCAGTTAATTCATCCGTTTGACGGGTTACAGTTAAACCATCCACGATATCAACGAATTTCACAAAACCAGATACTTCTGAGACAACTGGCATTGTATGAGGATCCCAGTTTGCCACTGTTTCACCCGCTGATACTTCTTGACCATCTGCTTTATTCAACACAGTACCGTAAGGCACTTTATAGTGTTCTTTCGTACGACCAAATTCATCTGTAACGGTTAATTCGGTATTACGAGAAGTTAAAACTAATTTACCTTCGTCATTAACAACGAATTTCGCGTTAGCAAGGTGTAAAGTACCGTTGTTTTTGATTTGTACGCTAGATTCTTTCGCTGCTGCAGAAGCTGCGCCACCGATGTGGAACGTACGCATGGTTAACTGTGTACCTGGCTCACCGATAGATTGAGCTGCGATAACACCCACAGCTTCACCTTGGTTGATGAGGTGACCACGCGCTAAGTCACGACCGTAACATTTCGCACATACACCGAAGTCAGTATCACAAGTTACAACAGAACGTACTTTTACGCTATCTACTGAGTTTGCATCTAACACATCACAAAGTTTTTCATCTAATAAAGTGTTACGTGCAATTAAGACTTCTTCTGTACCTGGTTTATACACATCTTCAGCCACAACACGACCTAACACTAATTCGCGAAGTGGAACTTTCTCATCACCACCTTCGATTAATGGGGTCATGACTAAGCCTTCGTGTGTACCACAGTCATCTTCAACGATCACTAAGTCTTGTGCTACGTCAACTAAACGACGGGTTAAGTAACCAGAGTTTGCTGTTTTTAATGCGGTATCCGCCAAACCTTTACGCGCACCGTGGGTTGAAATAAAGTACTGAAGTACGTTCAACCCTTCACGGAAGTTCGCTGTAATTGGAGTTTCGATGATCGAACCATCTGGACGCGCCATCAAACCACGCATACCTGCTAACTGACGAATCTGAGCTGCAGAACCACGCGCACCAGAGTCAGCCATCATAAAGATACTGTTGAAAGAAGCTTGTTTCTCAGGGTTACCTTCACGGTTGATTACTTCTTCCTGAGATAAGTTTTCCATCATCGCTTTCGCTACGCGCTCATTCGCCGCCGCCCAAATATCGATGACTTTGTTATAACGTTCTCCTGCTGTTACAAGACCAGATTGGAACTGCTCTTGAATTTCTGCCACTTCTTCTTCCGCTGCAGAAATAATTTCGTATTTTTTCTCTGGGATAACCATATCGTCGATACCCACAGAAGAACCTGAACGTGCAGCATAAGCAAAACCGGTATACATAATATGGTCAGCAAACATTACCGCTTCTTTCAAACCTAAACGACGATAAGCTTCGTTGATAAGTTTAGAAATTGCTTTTTTACCTAATGTTTGGTTAAACAATGAATAAGGCATACCTTTTGGCGCGATCATCCATAAGATTGCACGACCGATAGTGGTATCGGTTAATGTGGTTTTCTCTTCGAATTCGCCAGCTTCATTTTTCACATATTCAGTAATACGTACTTTAACGCGAGAATGTAATTCTGCTTCACCTGTGCGATATGCTTTTTCAGCTTCACGCGGATCTTGCAATAACATGCCTTCACCTTTACCGTTTACTTTTTCACGGGTCATATAGTAAAGACCCAACACCACGTCTTGTGATGGAACGATAATAGGATCACCGTTTGCTGGTGAAAGTACGTTGTTGGTTGACATCATTAGCGCACGCGCTTCTAACTGCGCTTCAAGTGTTAATGGTACGTGAACCGCCATTTGGTCACCATCGAAGTCCGCGTTGAACGCCGCACAAACGAGTGGGTGTAACTGGATTGCTTTACCTTCGATTAGAAGTGGCTCAAACGCTTGGATACCTAAACGGTGAAGTGTCGGTGCACGGTTCAATAGAATTGGGTGCTCACGAATAACTTCTGCCAAGATATCCCAAACAATCGCGTCTTCACGCTCAACCATTTTCTTAGCCGCTTTAATTGTAGTTGCATAACCACGGCTTTCTAATTTTGCATAGATAAACGGACGGAATAATTCCAATGCCATTTTCTTCGGTAAACCACATTGGTGTAAGTGCAAGTATGGACCTACAGTGATTACAGAACGGCCTGAATAGTCAACACGTTTACCTAATAAGTTTTGACGGAAACGACCTTGTTTACCTTTGATCATATCCGCAAGTGATTTTAATGGACGACGGTTAGAACCCGTAATCGCACGACCACGACGACCATTATCTAATAACGCATCAACAGACTCTTGTAACATACGTTTTTCGTTGCGCACGATAATATCTGGTGCAATTAAATCCAATAAACGTTTTAAACGGTTGTTACGGTTGATTACGCGACGATATAAATCATTCAAGTCAGACGTTGCAAAACGACCACCATCCAATGGTACTAACGGACGTAAATCCGGTGGGAGTACTGGTAATACCGTCATAACCATCCACTCTGGTTTATTACCAGACTGTTGGAAAGCTTCTAATAATTTTAAGCGTTTAGTGATTTTCTTACGTTTTGTTTCAGAGTTAGTTTCTTGTAACTCTTCACGTAATTTTTCACATTCCACTTCAAGATCAATACCTTTAAGTAAATCTTGAATTGCTTCAGCACCCATTTTCGCTTCGAATTCATCTTGCCAACGGTCTTCTGCATCAAGGAATTGTTCTTCAGTTAATAACTGTCCACGTTCCAAATCGGTCATACCCGGTTCGGTTACGATGTACATTTCAAAATAAAGCACACGCTCAATATCACGTAACGGCATATCAAGTAATAAACCGATACGGGACGGAAGTGATTTTAAGAACCAAATGTGCGCAACTGGACAAGCCAATTCAATGTGGCCCATACGCTCACGACGTACTTTAGTTTGTGTTACTTCAACACCACATTTTTCACAAATCACACCACGGTGTTTTAAGCGTTTATATTTACCGCATAAACATTCGTAATCTTTTACTGGCCCGAAAATACGTGCACAGAAAAGACCATCACGCTCAGGTTTGAACGTACGATAGTTGATTGTTTCAGGTTTTTTAACTTCACCAAATGACCAAGAACGGATCATGTCTGGAGAAGCTAACCCAATTTTAATCACATCAAAATCTTCACTCGTTTTTGATTGTGCTTTTAAAAACTTAACTAAGTCTTTCACAAATAGTCTCCTGTCGGAGTTAAGGGTTTCAAAGTGCGGTCAAAAATATTTTGTTTTTTAACCGCACTTCGGCGATTTCTTCCTTTTGCTTCCCCTACTTACAGGGGAAGACCGGTTTGTCGATTACTCTTCGTCTAGCTCGATATTCAAACCAAGTGAACGGATTTCTTTCATAATTACGTTGAAAGATTCCGGTGTACCCGGATCCATTTGTTGGTTACCACCAACGATGTTTTTATACATCTTCGTACGGCCATTCACGTCATCGGATTTCACAGTTAACATTTCTTGTAAGGTGTAAGCTGCACCATATGCTTCAAGTGCCCATACCTCCATCTCACCGAAACGTTGACCACCGAATTGTGCTTTACCACCAAGTGGTTGTTGAGTAACAAGACTATAAGAACCAGTTGAACGAGCATGCATTTTGTCATCAACTAAGTGGTTCAATTTGAGCATGTACATATAACCTACGGTTACTGGACGTTCGAATTTCTCACCAGTACGGCCATCATATAACGTGATCTGACCTGAAGTTGGTAAGCCACCAAGTTTCAACATTTCTTTGATTTCTTGCTCATCCGCACCATCAAATACTGGTGTTGCTACCGGTAAACCTTTACGTAGATTTTCTGCTAAACGCATAATTTCGTCATCGCTAAAGGTGCTTAAATCAACTTTTTGTGCGCCATGACCTAAATCGTATGCTTTTTGCATATAACCACGAAGTTTCTCAACATCTTGTTTTTGTTTGATCATCGCATTGATTTGATCACCGATACCTTTCGCCGCTAAGCCTAAGTGGGTTTCTAAGATCTGACCGATGTTCATACGAGACGGTACCCCCAGTGGGTTTAATACGATTTCAACCGGTTGACCGTTTTCATCGTATGGCATATCTTCCACAGGGTTGATTTTTGAGATAACCCCTTTGTTACCGTGACGACCCGCCATTTTATCACCTGGCTGGATGTGACGTTTCACCGCAAGGTAAACTTTAACCACTTTTAACACGCCTGGTGCTAGGTCATCGCCTTTAATGATTTTCTTACGTTGTACTTCAAGTTTGTGTTCAAACTCTTTACGTAATTCTTCATATTGCTCAGCAAGCTGTTCTAATTGGTTTTGTTTTTCTTCATCAGAAACGGTTTGTTCTAACCATTTGGTGCGATCCATTTTATCTAATTGAGCCGCATCAATACCGCCAGCGATAAGTACATTACGTACACGAGCAAACAAGCCTGCTTCTAAGATTTCTAATTCATCAGAAAGGTCTTTCTTAGCTTGTTTTAACTGCATTTCTTCAATTTCTAATGCACGTTTGTCTTTTTCTACGCCATCACGGGTGAAGACTTGAACGTCAATTACAGTACCACTTACGCTGTTTGGTACACGTAATGAAGAGTCTTTCACATCAGATGCTTTTTCACCGAAGATTGCACGTAACAATTTTTCTTCTGGTGTTAATTGCGTTTCGCCTTTAGGGGTTACTTTACCGACTAAGATGTCACCACCTTTCACTTCAGCACCCACATAAACGATACCTGATTCATCCAATTTGCTTAATGCAGATTCACCAACGTTTGGAATATCTGCAGTGATTTCTTCAGAACCTAATTTAGTATCACGCGCCACACAAGATAATTCTTGAATATGGATTGTCGTGAAGCGGTCTTGTTGTACAACACGCTCAGAAACTAACATTGAGTCTTCGAAGTTATAACCGTTCCAAGGCATGAACGCCACACGGATATTTTGACCTAATGCTAATTCACCTAAATCTGTTGAAGGACCATCAGCTAATACTTCACCACGGTTAATTGGATCGCCTAAATTCACACAAGGAATTTGGTTGATACAGGTATTTTGGTTAGAACGGGTGTATTTAATTAAGTTATAAATATCAATACCCGCTTCGCCTGCTACAGTTTCGTCTTCATTTACTTTGATAACGATACGAGACGCATCAACGTATTGAACGGTACCACCACGTTTCGCGACAACCGCCACACCAGAGTCGAGAGCGATTGGTTTTTCCATACCTGTACCCACTAACGGCTTATCAGCACGTAAAGTAGGAACTGCCTGACGTTGCATGTTCGCACCCATTAAGGCACGGTTCGCATCGTCATGCTCTAAGAATGGAATTAACGCTGCTGCCACAGATACAACTTGTTGGGTTGAAACGTCCATATAGTGAATTTCTTCTGGTTTATAAAGACCTGATTCACCACGTTCACCACGTGCTGTAACGAATGCATCTGTAAAGCGATTGTTCTCATCAAGGTTTGAGTTCGCCTGTGCAATGATGTAGTTTGCTTCATCAATTGCAGATAAATATTCGATTTCTTCGGTGACTTGACCATCAACCACTTTACGATATGGCGTTTCTAAGAAACCATAATCGTTAGTACGAGCAAACGCAGAAAGTGAGTTGATCAAACCGATGTTTGGACCTTCAGGGGTTTCGATTGGACATAAACGACCATAGTGAGTGTTATGTACGTCACGCACCTCAAAGCCAGCACGCTCACGTGTTAAACCGCCTGGACCTAATGCAGAAATACGACGTTTGTGTGTTACTTCTGATAATGGGTTGTTTTGGTCCATGAATTGCGAAAGTTGTGAAGAACCAAAGAATTCTTTCACTGCCGCAGAAATTGGTTTTGGATTAATTAAGTCTTGTGGTGTGATCGCATCTAAATCACCTAAAGATAAACGCTCTTTAACTGCTCTTTCTACACGAACTAGACCAATACGGAATTGGTTTTCTGCCATTTCACCCACAGAACGAATACGACGGTTACCTAAGTGGTCGATATCATCCACTTCACCACGACCATTACGGATATCGATGAGTTTTTTCATCACTCGAATGATATCGTCGTTACTTAAAATACCCGTACCCTCGCCTTCAGGAATACCTAATGAGCGATTAAACTTCATACGACCTACTGCAGATAAATCATAACGTTCTGCAGAGAAGAATAAGTTATGGAACAATGCTTCTGATGATTCTGGTGTAGGTGGTTCACCAGGGCGCATCATACGATAGATTTCATATAACGCACTTACACGATCGTAAGTTGGATCAACACGTAATGTTTCAGAAATATATGGACCGTAATCTAAGTCATTAGTGAATAATGTTTCGATCACTTTATAGCCTGCTTGCGATAATTTCGCTAACACTTCTAAAGAAATCTCGCCATTTGCTGGGCAAATGATTTCACCTGATTCAAGATCTACATAATCTTTCGCTGCAACTTTACCTGCGATATATTCAGTTGGCACTTCAACTTGTGTCACATTATCTTTTTCTAATGCTTTGATGTGACGAGCAGTGATACGACGCCCGCGTTCTACATAGACTTTGCCATTTGCTTCAATATCAAATGTCGCCGTTTCACCACGTAGACGTTCTGGCACCAATGTCATTAATAATTTATTGCCAGCGATTTCGAAAGTTACTTTGTCGAAGAATAAGTTTAAGATTTCTTCAACTGTGTAACCTAACGCACGTAAAATAATGGTTGCCGGTAATTTACGACGACGGTCAATACGCGCATATAAGTTATCTTTTGGATCAAATTCGAAATCTAACCAAGAACCACGGTAAGGGATGATACGTGCGTTATAAAGCACTTTACCTGAAGAGTGTGTTTTACCTTTGTCTGAATCAAAGAATACACCCGGGCTACGGTGTAATTGTGAAACGATAACACGCTCAGTACCATTGATAACAAAAGTACCGTTGTCAGTCATTAATGGGATTTCACCCATATATACTTCGCTTTCTTTAATGTCTTTGACTGCGCGTGATGAAGATTCTTTATCGTAGCTAACTAAGCGTAATTTTACGCGTAAACCTGCCGCATAAGTTGAACCACGAATTTGGCATTCACGTACATCAAATTCAGGCTCTTCTAAACGGTAATCAACATATTGTAATTCTGTATAACCGTTATTGCTTACGATTGGGAAAACAGAACGGAATGCAGCTTCTAAGCCTTGTTGACCTTCAGGATCTTTTTGAATGAATTTATCAAAAGAATCTAATTGGATAGTTAATAAATAAGGTACATTTAAAACTTGCGGACGTTTGCCGAAGTCTTTACGAATTCGTTTTTTCTCAGTATAGGAGTAACCCATTATTGGTTTTCCTCTGTAAATTTTAGTGAGACCGAGTTGATATAAAAAAAGTGCGGTCAAATTGATTGACGTTTTTTATTTATATCGAAGATTGACGCCGTTTCGGATACCGCACTCTGAACCTTACTTCTGTAGTGGGCTACTTAAATTAAAACGTCTGATTAATTTAAGTGGAAACAGATACCATTAAACGGAAAATGCCTATCTGTTTTTTGTGCTGTTTTTGATAGCACAAAATGGCTGATGGTAAACCACCAGCCATTAAGCCTGAGAAACAGGACATAAGAGAATCAAAAATTATTTGATTTCTACTTTTGCACCAGCTTCTTCTAATTCTTTCTTAAGTGCTTCAGCTTCTTCTTTAGAAACGCCTTCTTTTAAGTTAGCTGGAGCAGATTCAACTAAGTCTTTAGCTTCTTTTAAGCCTAAACCAGTTGCACCACGTACTGCTTTGATAACTGCTACTTTGTTGGCACCAGCTTCAGCAAGAACTACGTCGAATTCAGTTTTTTCTTCTGCCGCTGCTGCTGCGCCGCCAGCCGCTGGAGCTGCTGCTACTGCTGCTGCAGAAACGCCGAATTTTTCTTCCATCGCTGCGATTAATTCAACGATTTCAGTTACAGATTTAGAAGCGATCGCTTCAATGATTTGTTCGTTAGTTAATGACATAACAATCAATTCCTAAAATTAATAAAGTTAAATGAAGTAAGAAACGCTTAATGATTAAGCTGCTTCTTGTAATTTGTCGCGTAATGCCGCAAAAGTGCGAACAAGTTTGCCTGCCGCAGCTTCTTTCATTGTGCCCATTAAACGTGCAATTGCTTCTTCGTAAGTTGGTAATGTTGCTAAGAATTCAACATCTTGGATCTTACCTTCAAAGGCTGCACCTTTAATTTCAAACTTATCGTTTGCTTTAGCAAAATCTTTAAACAAACGTGCTGCTGCACCTGGGTGTTCGTTAGAGAATGCGATAAGTGTTGGACCTACAAACGTATCTTTTAAGCATTCGTAATCTGTGCCTTCAACTGCGCGACGTAATAAAGTATTACGAACTACACGCATTGTAACGCCAGCTTCACGAGCTGCTTTACGTAATTCAGTCATTTTATCAACAGTTACACCGCGAGAGTCCGCGATTACTGCTGAAAGTGCACCTTTGGCTGCTTCATTTACTTCAGCAACAATTGCTTGTTTGTCTTGAAGATTTAATGCCATTGGCTTTTAGCTCCTGAATACACTCCGATTTCTCGGAATTAATTTACCTCATCGAAAGAGTTATCTTTCAGACTAGGACGACTTCGGTGCCCAGAAGCAAGAAATATTCTTATTCTGTTCACCATCTACGTAGGATTATTAAGACGATTATTGCTAACCATTCCCTACGGTCTTGGACGGGGCTTGAATAGGTCAAGCACCAACCAGAAATTTTACGCTAAGCGTAATTTAGGTGCGAGATTATAGTGATTAATCTCGCTCTTGTAAAGCATATTGTAGAAAAAATCTGCAGATTTTAACCGCACTTTCCTATCATTTTCTTACAGCAATAGCTTCGATTTCTAAGCCCACATCTTTTGGTAAGCGAGCAACTTCTACGCAAGAACGAGCTGGGAAATTCGGGTGATTATTTTCTTTAAAGAATTTCTCATACTCTGCATTTACTGCGGCAAAATCATTCAGATCTTTCACAAACACAGTGGTTTTCACAATATCGCCCACGGTCAAACCCGCTTGTTCAATAATCGCTTTCACATTTTCTAACGATTGACGCGCCTGAGCCACAATATCTTTTGGTACGTCACCCGTTGCTGGATTGACAGGGATTTGCCCCGATGTTAAAACTAAATTACCTAAATCTACCGCTTGAACATAAGGACCAATTGCTGCTGGGGCTTTTTTAGTATGAATAGGATTGACGGTAGTTTTAATACTAATTCCATAATTAGACATGATTGTTCTCCCTTTCTTTTTCGTTACCTTAAAAAACGCGGTAAAAACGACCGCACTTTTTACCAAATTAATCTATTTCTTTTAATACATCATCAGACAGTTCTTTCTGTGAACTTTCTTTCACTTTACCATCATTTACTTTAAATTCTAAATTCTGATAATAAGCTTCGCGGAAAGTAACATAAGGATCTTGTGCTTGATTTAGCAACTCTGTTTGATCCAATGTCTTAGAGCGTTTATCTATCGCTTGCACTCCATATTTTACAAGTGACCACGGACCGCCTACCCAATTCCAGAAAGGATAGGTATAAGCTGCATCAACTACTGCACCGGTTAATTGACGAGGTGTTGTTGCATTATAAATTGGCAATACAATATAAGTGCCTGCATCTACACCATAGGTGCCCAATGTTTCACCAAAGCTACGTTGATCATAAACCTGTAATTCTTTACTTGCACTTGCAAAGTCAAATAAGCCACCAATACCAAAGGTTGAGTTAATCCAAAAGCGGTTGAAGTGAACAAAGGCTTTTTTCGGCTCACCTTCTAATAAACGGTTAACAAAGCTCACCGGCTCATCCAAGTTATTTGCCACATTGGATAGACCTTTTGTGACCGGTGTCGGCACGTAATCACGCCAGCCTTTTGCTGCTGGTTCCAACACATAGCGATCCATGACTTTATAGTTAAAATCAAACATCGTACGGTTAAAACTTTCTAATTTATCATTGCGTTCACCATCTGCTTTTGTTGCACAACCTGTTAATACAGCTGTTGCCATTAAGCCGACCGCAAGTAAAGGTGTTTTTTTCATTCCACTTTCCTATCACAAAAAATTGTCTTTATTGTAACCAACTTGAGAGATAACTACAAAAAGTTTATTGAAACCCTTAGATGACTTTTTCTGTTCGCTATTTTTAATAACAGTGCTTTTTAGTTTTCCCAAAATGACTTTTGTTCCCAGCATAAACAAAAATGCCACCTTTCGGTGGCATTCTTTGCAATATAGATTAATTATTCAGTTGCATTTTTTAATGGAATTTCTGCATCTGGCTCGCGAGTAATACGGTTACGTAAATCACGACGAATAATCTCAATTGTCCAAAACCAGAAAATGTGTCCCACTAATTCAGAAATATGTTCATACAATGGCCATTCTGCAACAGGTGGTGTTAAACCTAATGCTGGGAAAGTGATGTAGTGAACACAGACATCTGCAATTAAACCTGCACCAATACCTTGCCAGAATTTGATTTTAGGGAAACGTTCTGCCACTAAGCAGTAAGCAATAGCAAATACTAATGAGAAAGTAATGTGAGTCACACCAATCCAGTCAAAACCATGATCTGCAAAAGTGAATGCGGCTTGAGTTGGATCAATACCTAAATAATCACGTAAGAATACGTGTGGTGGGTTTAAGAATGCACGTGAACAGACTTGAAGAATTTGATCTTGGCTTAAGCCTGTAATGTCTACTTTACATGCTGCCGCGAAGAAATCAATTGGACTACGCGGAGGAAATGGATGCTCTGCACCCCATTTTACGAATGCAGAAATCAAACCTGCAATAATACCAACAAAAATCGCTACGCCATAACGACGACGATTAGCAGGAGTTTGTTCAAAAATACCTGACATATATTTGCTCCGAAAAAAGAAAAAAATGACCGCTCTTTGTATCAAAAGTCGCAGTTCCCATTTTGCTTTAGCAAAACTTGTCTTGAATTTTCAATGACTTTGGTGAGTTAGTCAAGAACTAATTATTAAGAGTTAGAACACTTTATGATAAGAATAAAAAATGCGGTTATTTCTAACCGCACTTTTATCTATTAAATTAAAGTTTTGCTGAAAGCATTGCTTCTAATTTCTCTTGGTCAACTGCAAATTTGCGAATTCCCTCTGCTAATTTTTCAACAGCCATTGCATCACTGTTATGTTGCCAATAGAACTCAGCTTCTGTTAATGGTTGTGGTTTCGCTTTTACTTCGCCTTTGTATTCTAGTTTGCGTACAAGTGCGGTTGAATTTTCTTGCAATTCTTTCAGTAATGCTGGTGCAATGGTTAAACGATCGCAACCTGCAAGTTCAGTAATTTCACCTACATTACGGAAGCTCGCGCCCATCACAACGGTGTTGTAGCCATATTCTTTGTAGTAATTGTAGATTTTTGTGACAGAAATAACGCCTGGGTCTTCTGCTGGCGCATATTCTTTTTTGTCGGAGTTTGCTTTGTACCAGTCTAAAATACGACCTACAAATGGAGAAATTAAGTAAACGCCTGCTTCTGCACAAGCACGAGCTTGCGCTTCAGAGAATAATAAGGTTAAGTTACAGTTAATGCCTTCTTTTTCAAGGATTTCTGCAGCTCGGATACCTTGCCATGTCGAAGCAATTTTAATCAAAATACGGTCGTTTGAAATGCCTGCTGCATTATAAAGTGCGATTAATTTACGCGCTTTTTCAACCGTTGCTTGTGTGTTGTAAGAAAGACGCGCATCCACTTCAGTAGAAATACGTCCCGGAACGATTTTTAAAATTTCTAAACCAATATTTACCGCTAATTTATCTTCTGCGTCAATAAGTTGTTGTGCTTTATCATTGCTTTGAGCTTTTGCATACGCTACCGCTTCATCAATTAATGGCGCATATTGTGGAAGTGCAGATGCGCTTAGAATTAATGATGGGTTAGTAGTCGCATCTTGTGGTTGATATTTTTTAATCGCGTCGATATCGCCAGTGTCTGCGACCACAACGGTCATTTGACGAAGTGAATCTAATTGAGTTGTCATTATATTCTCCTTGAATGGATTTGTTTGAATTCAACTGCCTTACGATAGCATAATTAGCTTTAAAAGGGTAATTCGTCCATGAAAATATTTACGATAGGGAAAACCAATATATTCTAGATTCACCCTCTCATACCATCACTTTTAGCAATTTTTTCGCAATTTATTAGATACAAATCACAAAACGTTATTTTTCTTTAAATAATCACCTTACAAATCTTTACAAAAATGAAATTTTGAGCTAATAAGAGAAAGACTCTTTATAAAAATATCGCCTAATGACAAGGAGGCTCAAATGCAACACAAACTACTTTTCTCTGCAATTGCTCTTGCTCTTTCCTATTCTGCGCAAGCAGTTATAGTACCTGAGGGAACGCAATTAGATGAAAAACAACATATCGTCATCAATAACGGGGCTGAACCACAAAGTTTTGACCCACAAAAAACTGAAGGTGTACCTGAATCTAGCGTTGCTTATCAATTACTTGAAGGCCTCGTCACCTCAGACTCTGAAGGTAAACTTCAACCGGGTGTAGCTGAAAGCTGGGAAAACACACCAGACTTTAAAACTTGGACATTCCATTTACGTAAAGATGCCAAATGGTCAAATGGTGATCCCGTTACCGCGCACGATTTCGTGTTTGCTTGGCGTCGTTTATGGCACAGCAGAGCAAATTTTCTATCATCCGACTCATCCTTATTCCATTGGCTTAATGGATGCGATTCCTCGCTTAGACGGCAATGAAGAACACTTGGTAACCATTCCTGGAAATCCACCGAATTTATTGCATTTGCCAAAAGGTTATCCGTTCTCATCTCGTTGCCAATTTGCTACCGAACAATGCCAAACTGCGCCAAAACTGACTACATTTAATCACGGTCAATTACGTAATTGTTGGTTACCCGCGGAGAAATTTAACCTATGACAGTCTCAAACAACAAAGAATTACTCCTTGAAGTCAATCACTTAGGCGTCAGTTTTAAAATTAAAAATGATAAATCCCTTGTCTTCGCTAAACCGCAAACCTTAAAAGCGGTCAAGGATGTGTCTTTTAAACTTTACGCAGGTGAAACTCTCGGTGTAGTGGGTGAATCTGGTTGCGGTAAATCCACACTTGCGCGCGCTATTATCGGTTTAGTCGAAGCAAGTGAAGGGGAAATCTTGTGGCTTGGCAAAAATTTACGAAAACAATCAGAGAAACAATGGAAAGAAACGCGCAAAGATATCCAAATGATTTTTCAAGATCCGCTCGCCTCTCTCAATCCGCGAATGAATATTGGTGAAATCATTGCTGAGCCATTAAAGATCTACCAACCGCACTTAAGTACCGCTGAAGTGAAAGAAAAAGTGCAAGGTATGATGTTGAAAGTCGGGCTTTTACCAAACTTGATTAACCACTATCCGCATGAGTTTTCTGGTGGCCAATGTCAGCGTATCGGTATTGCTCGCGCGTTAATCATTGAGCCGAAAATGATCATTTGTGATGAACCTGTTTCTGCATTGGATGTGTCCATTCAGGCACAAGTAGTGAATTTACTGAAATCTCTACAAAAAGAAATGGGGCTTTCCTTAATTTTCATCGCCCATGACTTAGCGGTGGTAAAACACATTTCTGACCGCGTGTTGGTGATGTATTTAGGCAATGCAATGGAATTAGGCAGCGATGAGGAAGTATATAACAATACCAAACATCCTTATACCAAAGCCTTAATGTCTGCAGTTCCGATTCCCGATCCGAAATTGGAACGCAATAAATCCATCGAATTGCTTGAAGGTGAGCTGCCTTCGCCAATTAATCCACCGTCTGGTTGCGTGTTCCGTACCCGCTGCCTGAAAGCCGATGAAAATTGTGCGAAACAAAAACCACCTTTCACCAGCCAAAATAACAGCCATTTTGTGGCTTGTTTGAAAGTCTTATAAAACAAAAAGTGCGGTTAAAATTCACCGCACTTTCTACTTTTACAATTCCAATTTTTCTTCAATTACTTTACCCAAATTATCTAACATCGCATAACGCTTGCGATACATGGAGCGCTTTTTACTCGGCACATCATCAAGATTTCTATCTATTTCTAAAGGCAATTCCCAATAATCTTTCAACTGTCCACCTGATTCAGCAAAAATCACATCATAATCTACAACATAATGAGAGCTTTGAATAAAACGAGATTTATTTTGATATTTTTGAGGAATACCTAACAATTGATTAAAGCCTAATGCTTTCGTCAATGCCTTCATCGTTTCCACCATCAAATAAGCGGGGCGCAAACCATAACAAGTTTTTGTGAGTTGCTTTACCATCTCTTTAGATCCTTCAAAATTGGGCCCCTGCACCACAGAAATAAGTAATGCCTCGCCAAGTTTGGCAAAAGTAAGCAAATACACTAATTCATTACGTGGTTTATGCCATAACTCCAGTACCCAATAACCTTCCATCGGTTGATGTGTAGTCATCGATAATGTCATCTCAAAATCAGGAATCACTTCACCAAAACTTAATGGCGTTTTATAAATGGGTGCTGAAAGTGCGGTCAATTTTTTAGGTAAAAAAAGTAGATTCTCACAGATAGCTTGAAAACGCTGTTTGCTGTTAAAACGTTTATCTAAAAAGCGATAAACTAACGGATAACTATAATCTGCATGTTCATTTAATAACGTCACAAGAAAAGGATGCTGGTTAATAAATTGCTCAAATTGAACAATTAATCCACGGTGTAAAAAAGCGCGAAGACGATAACGTAAACGCTTAAGCGCATAAGAACGCCCAGGGCGATCGGGATAAACAGCCTCAGCTTTTGTCCAACGATATTGATTTTCTTGAGATTCCATAGGTATTGGTATAATTAAAAGATATTTTTAATGATTTAAAGTGCACATTCTCTCATAATTTCAGCAATTTTTCTATTTGTGATATGCTAGGGTCAATTGATGAAAGGAACCATTATGTCTGAAATTAAACTGAATTATCATAAAACACATTTTCTTACGAGTGCTCCAAATATTCGTTCTATCCCAGAAGATACAGGGATTGAAATTGCTTTTGCTGGACGCTCAAATGCCGGAAAATCAACCGCACTTAATGCGTTAACCAATCAAAAAAGCTTAGCTCGAACCTCTAAAACACCTGGTCGTACACAGTTAATCAACCTTTTTGAGGTGGAGCCGAATTGTAAACTAGTGGATTTACCTGGCTATGGCTATGCTGCCGTTCCTGAAAAAATGAAAATCGAGTGGCAAAAATCCCTCGGGGAATATTTGCAAAAACGAGAATGTTTAGGCGGACTTGTTGTTTTAATGGATATTCGCCATCCTTTAAAAGATCTCGATCAACAAATGATAGAATGGGCAGTTTCTGCTGATTTACCGGTTATGCTACTTTTAACTAAAGCGGATAAACTCAGCCAAAGTGCACGTAGCAAACAAGTCAAAATGGTACGTGAAGCGATTTTACCCTTCCAAGGTGATATTCAAGTAGAGGCTTTTTCTGCACAAAATAAAATTGGTATTGATAAATTGGCTGCCAAGTTAGATAGTTGGTTTGCCCCACTTTTCGCGTAGTTTTTTATCAAGAAAAAGTAATTTCTGCGATCAAGATCGCAAAAAAAGCACAGAATGTATGATTTCATTCTGTGCTTTTTTTATAGTGCGAAAATCTGATTATTTTTGACCGCATTTTAAGGAATCTGAATGTCTCTTGCCATTGTTTATAGCCGTGCCTCAATGGGCGTACAAGCCCCTCTTGTTACCATTGAGGTACACTTAAGTAACGGAAAACCTGGATTTACCTTAGTTGGCCTACCCGAAAAAACTGTAAAAGAAGCGCAAGATCGTGTCAGAAGTGCATTAATGAATGCGCAGTTCAAATATCCTGCCAAACGCATCACCGTAAATCTTGCACCGGCTGATTTACCCAAAGAAGGGGGACGATTTGATTTACCCATTGCGATAGGTATCTTGGCTGCATCAGATCAATTAGATGGTAGCCGTTTAAAACAATTTGAATTCGTTGGTGAACTCGCATTAACGGGTGAATTACGTGGCGTACACGGTGTCATTCCTGCCATTTTAGCAGCTCAAAAAGCGAAACGCGCACCCATTATCGCTTATCAAAATGCCAATGAGGCGTCGCTTGTCTCAGAGCAAGAGACTTATTTCGCTAAAAACCTTTTAGAGGTCGTGCAATTCTTAAATACTCAAGATAAATTACCTTTGGCCTCATTACTTGTACAAGAAAGTTCGGTCAGATTTTCAGCTAAAAATCACTTAGATTTGACGGATATTATTGGTCAGCAACATGCGAAACGAGCACTAACAATAGCTGCCGCAGGTCAGCACAACCTACTCTTTTTAGGTCCTCCCGGTACAGGTAAAACTATGTTAGCAAGTCGTCTCACCGCATTACTCCCTGAAATGACTGATTCAGAAGCCATTGAAACCGCTTCGGTTACGAGTTTAGTACAAAATGAATTAAATTTTCATAACTGGAAACAACGACCGTTTCGAGCACCACATCATAGTGCCTCTTTGCCAGCCTTAGTAGGTGGAGGAACCATTCCAAAACCAGGCGAAATATCGCTCGCACATAATGGCGTACTTTTTCTTGATGAATTGCCTGAGTTTGAGCGTAAAGTACTTGATGCACTCCGCCAGCCATTAGAAAGTGGAGAAATTATTATTTCGCGAGCCAATGCTAAAATCCAATTTCCTGCTCGCTTTCAATTAGTTGCGGCGATGAATCCAAGTCCAACGGGGCATTATACGGGAACACATAACCGCACCTCGCCACAACAAGTGATACGTTATTTAAATCGCCTTTCTGGCCCATTTTTAGATCGTTTTGATTTATCCATTGAAGTGCCCCTTCTGCCACAAGGTAGCTTACAGAATACTGGAGATAGAGGCGAAACAAGCCAACAAGTAAGAGAAAAAGTGTTAAAAGTGAGAGAAATTCAACTTGCTCGAGCAGGCAAGATCAATGCATATCTTTCAAGCAAAGAAATTGAACGAGACTGTAAATTACAAGATAAAGATTCACTATTTCTTGAGAATGCACTGAATAAGCTAGGGCTTTCAGTAAGAGCCTACCATCGAATTTTGAAAGTCTCACGCACAATTGCCGATTTGAATGGCGAAAAAGAGATACAACAACCTCATTTAGCAGAAGCGCTAGGATATCGGGCAATGGATCGGTTGTTACAGAAATTATCTGCCGCTTAAAAAATAAAAGGGCGAATGATTAGCCCTTTTTTATCTTCTATTCTTAATAATAAGAATGTTCACCACGTTGGTGTTCTGTTACGTCTCTTGCACCTTTTAATTCATTCGGGAAGAGCGAAACTAACTGTTTTTCTACCCCGTCTTTTAGGGTGACATCAACCATTGAACAACCATTACAGCCACCACCGAATTGTAGAACAGCATAACCATCATCAGTAATTTCAATTAACGTGATTTTACCGCCATGGCTAGCTAATTGTGGGTTGATTTGTGTTTGAATCACATACTCTACGCGCTCGATTAAAGGCGCATCATCTGCAACTTTACGCATTTTTGCGTTAGGCGCTTTTAAAGTCAGTTGAGCCCCAAGCTCTTCTGTTACATAATCAATTTCCGCATCTTCTAAAAACGGTAAGCTTATTTCATCTACAAATGCTGAAAAAGTATCGTATTTCATTTCGGTATCAGTCGCTTCAACTGAATTTGGCGGGCAATAGGACACGCCACATTCTGCTCCTGGCGTACCCGGATTCACGACAAAAATACGAATATTTGTACCTTCTTCTTGCGTATCTAAAAGTTTCCGAAAATGTGCTTGTGCAGCATCTGAAATAAAAATTTGTTCCATAAATAAAGTCCTAATATTTGATATAATATGTTAAGAATAATACTCCGATATGGCAATTTTTTCTACATTTATTCCTATTTTTATAGATATAGATGAATCCTATCTTTAACAGAATTTAAGCTCTCGCTAAACCCCATACCTGAATTTCTTTTACACCTAATTTTCGAAGCTGTTTGGCTATCTCTGCCAACGTTGAGCCGGTTGTAATCACATCATCCACCAAAGCAACGCGTTCATAAGGAAAAGGCTTTTTGGTATTCACTGCAAAAGCATTTTTAAGATTGTGTCGTCGATCTTTCGCCGTTAAACCTCGCTGAGTATGAGTATGTTTAATCCGTTTCACCACATGATTACAGTTAGGCACATCACACCAACGACTTAACCAATTAGCCAATAAATCAGCCTGATTATAGCCCCGTTGCCACTGTCGAAAATGATATAGCGGTACGGGGATAATCGCCTGTGGCAGAGAGAGTCCATGTGTTCGTCTCGCCTCTCGCACCGCAAGATAAAGCAAACGCGATAAACTCCGATCTAACCAAAACTGTTTTTGGAATTTAAAACGATGAATAAGTGAAGAAAGCGGTTCAAGGTAATGTCCAATTATCACAATACGATCCCAAGCGGGTTCATTTCTCAAACAATGACCACAGCCCATTGCATAATGCTGCAAGGGTGAACCACATCGCCCACAATAAGGGAAAGTTTTAATTTGCTTCTGACATCGACTGCACAATCCATTTCGACCAATATGAATAGCTCGCTTGCAATGCACACAACTAAATTGAAAAAAATGAGAAAACATGAGAAAAATTGACCACACTTTATTTTTTCGCTTTTTCAACTTGCTTAAAATGCTTTTCTTTTTTGGCCATTTCCATTCTTTCACCTTGTTTCAAAATATGAGGAGTCACAAAAATTACGAGTTCTCGTTTTTGATGTCGTTCACTTTCCTTACTAAATAAGCGCTTAATACCTGGAATATCGCCCAATAATGGTACTTTATCGACACCTTTCGTGATCGTATCGTGAAATACACCGCCCAATACAATCGTTTCCCCATCTTTGGCAAACACTTGCGTATTAATTTCTTGTTTATCAATAGATACGACTTCATTCTGCCCATAAGCCACGCGATTTCCTGGCGAGTTTTGACTGACTAATAAATCCAATAAGATATTATTATCCTTCGAAATATGCGGTGTGACTTCCAACCCCAACACAGCTTCACGAAACTCCACTGACTGCGTGTCATTTTTACCATTCGTCACCACATAAGGAATTTCTGTCCCTTGTTTGATGCTTGCGCTTTTTTTGTTGGTCGTGAGTAATCGAGGACTCGCTATAATTTCTACGTTATTTTCACGTTCAAGTGCGGTCAATTCTAGGTCTAATAATCGACCATTAATTTTGGCTACTTGAAGTGCTAATGAGCCAGCTGGCGTGACCGTTGTCGCAAAATTTACATTTAAATTATTACTGATATTGCTAAACCCATTCGCATCTAAACTGCCACTCACTCGATGGGCTGCCTCAGTAGGATTAAAAATGCCCCAACGCACACCTAATTCTTTTAGGCTTTCATCGGTAATCGTCACAATACGTGCTTCAATGACAATTTGCTCAATAGGTTTATCCAGCTCTGCAATTAATTTTTTGATATTTTTAAGTGAACGTGCATCATCCTGAATCAGTAATACATTGCTTCGATCATCAAATGTAATTGTGCCGCTAGGTGAAAGCAAAGAACCGCTCCCTGTGGTTAAAGATTTCATCACATCAGAAGCCTTAGCAAAATGCAGTTTAACCGTTGTACTCACAAGTGGTGTTTCACTAGGCAAACTTTCTCCGCTAATCGCCATAGGTTCTGTTATTTTCTCTGAATATTGTTCATGTTGAGAAGGCTTACCTAAATAATAAATATCATTTTCTTGATAAAAAGAGAGCCCTTTGATTTTTGCGACAGAACGCAATAAACGATCAAAATCTACGTTATCTAATTGTAATGAAAGTGTTCCTTCTAACTCATCATCAATCATTAAATTGGCATTTTGCTCAAGGGCAAGTTGTTGGAGTGTCTCTACTATGGGAGCTTGTTTTAAGCGAAGTGAAAATACGCGATTTTCTGCCACTGAATAAGTTGTCCATAGGATCAGAAAACACATTAAAAACTGACCAAACTTTGTTTTTATTTTCTGCTTTACCATTTTAAAATCCCATTATGATTGAGGTCGTTTGTTCACATTGCCCTGTTTTATAACCTTGGAAAGCCACACTGTTTTTACTTACTTTTTCGATTAAATAGCCTTCCTTTCCAATCCGCTGCCCCACTTGAGCAGAAAGAATATGCCCATCATCATTAAAGAATACTTCTGCCTGTTTACCGTATTGCACGACACCCACAATATGTAGTTGAGCCAATGGGCGTTCCTCCGCCAGTCTCGGCTCCGAATATACGCAAGTCGACACCGGCGGTAGGGTGAGCCCCTCTTTTGGATATTCGGTTTGTTCTCTTTGTTTACGATCAAAAGGATCTTGCGAAAATACGGATACAGAAAAAGTCGCTATCAAGATTAAAAAGAGCTTTTTCATTACTTGTCCTTATTCAATTGGAAAATTAACTCACATGTAATAGAAGCATTTTCCTCTTCATCTAATTTCTCAATGTTTAATTGAGTTAACGAAAGTTTAGGAATGTCCCTTAAAAGTGCGGTCAAAAATTGCTGTAAATCGGCAAAATAGCCTTGTAATGACAAATGTAACAAAGTATGTTGAGAAAAATCCCAACGTAAATCCAACGCTCGAAGTCGCCCATTTAACAATGCCTGAACATGCTGATTGATCGGCAACACAGAATTAGCCAATTCTGGAGAAAGTTGTCGGCTGTCTGACTTTTGCCTTAAAGTTTGTAAAATCTTTTCCTGTTTCTCCCACTCTTGTTGTTGCAAACTCAATTCTGCGTCAAGTCGATGTCGTTCATTGCTATTTTCAACGTAACGAAAAACAGGTAAAAAAATGACCGCACTTAGTGCACTCAACCAAAAGATAGCATGCACCATTTGAGATAATCGAAGCCATTTCCCCAACCAACCTTGTGCAGTTTTTTGAACAATCTCATCGATAAGATTCTTCATTGCTCAGACTCCAATAACTGAATATCAAATTGAAAGAATAACTGTTGTTGCACTGGTTGAAACTTGGTCAAATTAACCTCTGTAAAATGATGTTTAAGAAATTGATGTATCGCTTCAAATTCTTGTTGATTTTCCGTCATGCCAGAAAGGGCAACTTGCTTAGCATTGAGCGTAAATACATCTAACTCACCTTGTTGTAATGGTAACTCACTTAATAAGTTAAGCATCCGATACACATATTCTGTATCCATTTCTGTCAGCTCATTCATTTCTTTCAGGTTACTTTGTAGTTGCTGAACTTGAATATGTTTCTTATGGACTTGATTGGTGATTTGTGCGAGTTTTTCTTTTGTCTGATTTAGCACATACACTTGTTGTTCATTAAGATGACTCAAGCCAAAGACAATCAACACTGAGCAAGCTAGCCAAATTAAACCTTGCCACATAAAGCGCTTAAAAGCCTTTTGATGTTGTTCTAAGCGCCAAGGCAATAAATTAAGGCTTAACATCATCACTCTCCCGATTAATTGGAGGCAAAAGTGCGGGTGTTTTTGAGGATAAATCCACTAGCTTTAAATCGGTTTGCCACAGTGCATTACCTAAAGCGATGAAAGGTAAATCTGTTTCGATGCGTTGCCAATCCTGAGGCAGTGATTCTATCGTGCGTGAATTCAATATATCTGGCGTTTGATACACATAAACCTGTTCTATCGTTTCGGGAAAGCGTTGGATAAATTGTTGATAAAGCTCAGATAAATCACTTTGAGATTGCAAAACTTGTCGTTGTTGTAAGCGTTCACAAACAGCGAGACAACCTTGTTGATCTTGATATAAAAATAAAGTGTTAATCGGCTCTTGCCCTAAAATGACATAAAATGCGCGTAAAATACTGTGATTCAGTAAATCAAGTGCGGTCAATTTTAGCGGCAAATATTTTGCTAATTCCGCTTTAGCGCTTTCTTGTCGAATCGCCGTGATATCCAAACGAAAACCTTGTTTTAATGGCGTGGTCAGATAATCAAACCATAATTCATCCAACGGAATCGGTAATTCTTTTTGCAAAATGAAACGACATTGTTGTTCACATTCCTGGACATTGAGAGTTTGCGGTAAAATAAGCGTTTTAGACCAAGTTAAATGGGGTGAAATGGCTCCGATAAAACAACATTGGCTAGTTTTTTGTGGTAAATGAGGTAATAAATGGGAAAAAATGTCTTTTTGCTGTCCATTTAAGCAAATAGATTGAACTTTGTGGAATGCATCTAGCCAAACGAAATAGAGGTTATCTTGTTGTTTACTCACACCAATTTGTTGTTTTCGCTGCTTTCTATGGGCAATTTCCATATTCTTTCCTATTCTTTAGGGGATTAATCTTTTATACTTAGCAGCCAAAATCATAATTTTAATTTTTTGAATATTCATTAAACCAGAGAGAATTTTACGATGCGGATCGCAAAATTAATATTAAGTACCCTATTTACGATATGTATACTGGGGTTAGTCGCCGGTGGTGTACTGTATTTTCACTTAAAATCCTCCTTACCATCGGTAGAAAGCCTAAAAACCGTCGAGTTACAACAACCGATGCAAATTTATACGGCTGATGGCAAATTGATCGGTGAAGTCGGTGAACAACGCCGTATTCCAGTGAAATTAGAAAATGTGCCTCAGCGTCTGCAAGATGCTTTCTTAGCGACGGAAGATAGCCGTTTTTATGACCATCACGGTTTAGACCCTGTCGGTATTGCTCGTGCGATTTTTGTTGCTGTCAACAATGGTGGTGCATCTCAAGGGGCAAGTACCATTACACAACAGCTTGCACGTAACTTCTTCTTAACCCCAGAGAAAACCATCATTCGTAAAGCTCGCGAAGCAGTATTAGCCATTGAAATTGAAAATGCCTTAAGCAAACAAGAAATTTTAGAACTTTATTTGAATAAAATTTTCTTAGGGTATCGCTCTTATGGCGTTGCAGCAGCTGCTCAAACCTACTTTGGTAAAAACTTAGATGAATTAACACTTTCTGAAATGGCGATCATTGCAGGCTTACCAAAAGCACCTTCAACAATGAACCCATTGTATTCACCAAAACGTGCGGAAGAACGCCGTAATGTGGTATTAGGTCGTATGTTGGATGAAAACAAAATCACCAAAGCAGAATATGATGCAGCCATCAAAGAGCCAATCGTAGCGAGTTATCACGGTGCAAAATTTGAATTCCGTGCAGACTATGTGACTGAAATGGTTCGTCAAGAAATGGTAAAACGTTTTGGTGAGGAAGATGCTTACACCAAAGGTTATAAAGTCTTCACAACTGTACTGTCAAAAGATCAAGCAGAAGCACAAAAAGCCGTACGTAATAACCTGATCGATTATGATATGCGTCATGGCTGGCGTGGTGGCGCGCCTCTATGGAAAAAAGGTGAAGCCGTATGGGACAACGAGCGTATTGTCGCTTTCTTGAAAAAATTGCCTGATTCAGAACCTTTTATTCCAGCGGCGGTAACCGCATTGGGTAAAAATGATGCAGAATTACTTTTAGCTAATAATGAAACGATGACGCTGTCTTCAAACGCAATGCGTTGGGCAGGTAAATCCCCTGTTAAAGTGGGCGAACAGATTTGGATTCGTAAACGTGATAATGGTGAGTGGGTGTTAGGCCAAATTCCGGCAGCTAACTCTGCATTAGTTTCATTAAACTCTGATAATGGTGCTATTGAGGCCATGGTGGGTGGTTTTAGCTACGAACAAAGTAAATTTAACCGAGCAACCCAATCTTTAGTGCAAGTCGGTTCTTCGATTAAACCATTTATCTATGCAGCGGCATTAGAGAAAGGTTTAACGCTTTCAAGCGTATTGCAAGACAGTCCTATCTCCATTCAAAAACCAGGACAACCTTTGTGGCAACCGAAAAACTCACCTGATCGTTATGACGGTCCAATGCGTTTACGTGTGGGTTTAGGTCAATCTAAAAACATGATTGCCATCCGAGCTCTACAAACCGCAGGTGTTGGCTTTACGGCTGACTTCTTACAACGTTTTGGATTCAAACGTGACCAATATTTTGCCAGCGAAGCGCTTGCATTAGGTGCGGCATCCTTCACTCCATTGGAAATGGCGCGTGCTTACGCGGTATTTGATAATGGTGGTTTCTTAATTGATCCTTACCTTATCGAAAAAATTCAAGATAATACCGGTAAAGATTTATTTATTGCGAACCCAAAAATTGCTTGTATTACCTGTAACGACATTCCTGTGATTTATGGTGAAACCAAAGATAAAATTGATGGTTTTAAAGATGTCGCAGAAGTGGCTAACCCTGACAATCTAAAATCTGCTAAAGGTAATAGCAACACCGATACAGATGAAGGTGAGGGTGAGCAGCAACCTGAGAATATACCAGACTTGCCAGAGCTTCAAACATCAGCATTAAATGACGGTTCTGTTGATTTAATGGCTGATGCGAAAGACGGCGTGGCGAAACAAGAATATGCGCCTCGTGTGATTAGCGGCGAATTAGCCTTCTTAATTCGTAGTGCATTAAATACGGCGATTTATGGTGAACAAGGTCTCGGTTGGAAAGGTACCAGCTGGCGTATCGCGCAAAGTATTAAGCGTAGTGATATAGGCGGTAAAACCGGTACAACCAATAGCGCGAAAGTTGCTTGGTATGCAGGCTTTGGTGCTAACTTAGTGACCACGACCTATATCGGTTTTGATGATAACAAGCGTGTATTAGGTAGAGGTGAAGCAGGTGCGAAAACCGCTATGCCAGCCTGGGTCGCTTATATGAAAGCGGCACTTTCTGATGTACCAGAACGTCAACTTGAGCTTCCACCAAATATCATAGAGAAAACCATTGACAGTAACTCTGGTTTACTTTCTGAAGGTGGTGGCCGTAAAGAATACTTTATCGTTGGTACCGAGCCTAAACGTACTTACATTGCGGAAATGAAAGAGCGTGGTTATTATGTTCCACCTGAGTTACAACAACGCTTGAATGGCGGAACAGGTAAAATCAAAGACGCAATTCCAGCAACGCAACCAGAAGAATTATTCTAACCCTGATTTAAATACTAAAAGTGCGGTTAATTTTGACCGCACTTTTTTACGTCAAAAGGACAAACCATGTTAAGTTATCGTCACAGCTTCCATGCTGGCAACCACGCCGATGTGCTTAAGCACATTGTACTAATGCTGATTCTAGAAAATCTTTCACTAAAAGAAAAAGGTTTCTACTATCTCGACACCCATTCTGGTGTGGGTCGTTATCGTTTAAGTTCTACCGAATCAGAAAAAACCAGCGAATACAAAGAGGGAATTGGGAGACTTTGGGAAAGAACAGATTTACCCGAAGAAGTTGCTCGCTACGTGGCTCTCATTAAAAAACTCAATTATGGCGGTAAAGAATTACGCTATTATGCGGGCTCACCAATGATTGCTGCACAATTATTGCGTTCGCAAGATCGTGCATTACTGACAGAATTACATCCGAGCGATTTTCCATTATTACGCAATAATTTCAAAGAATTTAAAAATATCACCACAAAATCAGAAAATGGTTTCCAACAACTTAAAGCGACACTTCCACCAAAAGAACGTCGTGGCTTAGTGCTTATTGATCCGCCTTATGAATTAAAAGAAGATTATGATCTCGTAGTAAAAGCGATCGAAGAGGGTTATAAACGCTTTGCGACAGGTACTTATGCGATTTGGTATCCAGTAGTTCTACGCCAACAAACAAAACGCATTTTTAAAGGATTAGAAGCAACTGGAATTCGTAAAATTTTGAAAATTGAATTGGCTGTTCGCCCTGATAGCGATCAACGTGGTATGACCGCAAGTGGAATGGTGGTGATTAATCCACCTTGGCAATTAGAACAGCAAATGAAATCTATTTTGCCTTATTTGACCCAAACGCTCGTCCCTGAAGGTACGGGAAGTTGGACAGTGGAATGGATTGTGCCTGAATAATCCATTCCAAAACCTCGGTCAAAATGACCGCACTTTTAAATTTTAATTTTATTGGAATACAACACTAAACAAAGTGCAATAACCATAATTAAAATCGCGCCTGCGAATAAGATGGTATCAACTGAGCTCTCATGATTCACAATAATCAGGCGCAACATGGCCGTAATCCCCGCGTAAATAAAATAGCGCAAAGGAAAGTGATAGCCACTTTTAAAATATTGCACGATAAGGCCAATAAAACCGAAGTATAAGAAAAACATCACGGCTTGTTCAGCGACTTCATAAGGCACGACGCTTGATGTATTGAATACCATAATTGCTAAAGTGTACGTGATTTTAGCTAAAGCAATAATCAACACTAAAGCCAAAGCAATAAGTGAAAAACTTAATACTACTTTTAATACACCGGTAATCACTCGCGGCAGTTTTTCGAGTTCTTGAGATTCTTCCATAAAGTTCCTTTTTTGTTTTTAAATGACGAAAGTCGCGTATTTTAAAGGAATGTGATTTCGTGGTAAATAACTAAATTTAATCAAACAAAAAAGGCAGAGTTCTCTGCCTTTTCTTTTTTTATATTACCGAATAATTACTCATCCAAGAAACTTCTTAATGTTTCCGAACGGCTTGGATGACGTAATTTACGCAATGCCTTAGCTTCAATCTGACGAATACGCTCACGGGTTACATCAAATTGTTTACCCACTTCTTCAAGTGTATGGTCGGTATTCATATCAATACCAAAACGCATACGTAATACTTTTGCTTCACGAGGAGTTAAACCTTCTAACACTTCATGAGTTGCTACTTTTAAGCTTTGTGCGGTTGCTGAATCCAATGGCAATTCAAGGGTTGAATCCTCAATGAAGTCACCTAAATGTGAATCATCGTCATCACCGATTGGGGTTTCCATAGAAATAGGTTCTTTCGCAATTTTAAGCACTTTACGAATTTTATCTTCTGGCATACCCATGCGCTCAGCAAGCTCTTCCGGTGTGGCTTCACGTCCCATTTCTTGTAACATTTGACGAGAAATACGATTTAATTTGTTAATCGTTTCAATCATATGAACAGGAATACGGATTGTGCGCGCTTGGTCCGCAATCGAACGAGTAATGGCCTGACGAATCCACCAGGTTGCATAAGTAGAGAATTTATAACCACGACGGTATTCAAATTTATCTACCGCTTTCATCAAACCAATATTCCCTTCTTGAATTAAATCCAAGAATTGTAAACCTCGGTTGGTATATTTTTTCGCAATAGAGATCACCAAACGTAAGTTCGCTTCAACCATTTCTTTTTTCGCACGGCGTGCTTTTTGCTCACCACGAGATACCGCATCACAAATCTCACGCATTTGTTGGATGGTAAGATTGGTATTTTGCTCAATATTCGCTAAGTTATCTAAAGATAAACGGATGCGCTCTTCATATTTTGGTAAACGTTTTGCCCAAGCTTTCGTTGATTTTAATGCTTTTGCTACCCATGCATCACTGCTGCCATTAGCAATAATCAGTGCCTCAAATTCATCTTTTGGCATACCCGCAATATCAACTAATACTTTTTGTAGTTGACGCTCTTCTGAACGTACACGTTTCATCATATTCTTCATTGATAAAACAAGTACATCAAATTGTTTAGGCACTAAACGGAATTGTTTGAAGATATCTGCTAATTGAGTAATTTGCTCTTTTGCACGTTTACCACTACGTCCATGTTTTACAATAGTTGCTAATGTTTTAGTATGTTGTTCTCTTAATGCTGTAAATCTTTCTCGCGCTACTTCAGGATCGATGCTGTTATCTGAATCGCTGTCATCTGAACTTGAGCTGCTATCGCTTTCATCTTCTTCATCGCTCTCATCATCAATGTCTGCCGAAGATTCAGCACTTTCATCTTCATCCGCAAAATTTTCATCAATGTTTGCGGTATCCTCTTCAGAAACATTTGGATCCACAAAGCCTGTGATTAAATCAGCTAAACGATAATTACCTGCTTCAACTTGATCATAATTATTTAATAGCTCTGTTAACGCTTCTGGGTATGCTGCAATGGCGGTTTGAACTTCATCAATCCCTTCTTCAATACGTTTTGCAATGCTGATTTCATCTTCACGGGTAAGAAGATCAACGGTACCCATTTCACGCATATACATACGCACAGGATCGGTTGTACGACCGATTTCAGATTCCACATTGGATAAAATCTGCGTTGCTTCTTCCACTGCATCTTCATCCGGAATCGTGTCATTCAACATCATTTCGTCACTTTCCGGTGCTTCATCAAGAACTGGAATACCCGCATCATGCTGTAAAGTCTGCAACAACTTATCGTAATATTCCGGATCGATCACATCTTCCGGAAGTAAGTCATTAATCTCCGCATAGGTTAAATAACCTTGCGTACGACCCAATTCCATAAGCTGTTCAATTTGTTCTGAATATTGCTCTGCGGTAGATTGTTGATTTTGTTCCATTTTTATTCCCGTTTTGCGTTATTTTTGGAAGATAAAAGCCCTTGTTTTGAACAGGAGATTTTACCATTGTTATGACGGATTAACTAACTGTTTTTTCTGCTCTTCTTTTCCCTTGAGCAAATTCACTAAAATTGCTCGTTCTTGATCAGTTAAGCCTTCCGCTCTTTCTTTAGCGATAAGCATTTCAATGTCACGTTCAATTGCTTGAATATTCAATCGACGATAGTTTTGAGAGAATGCATTAATGATTTCGAAGTCATCTAATAGATGATCCCAAGAAGCTAATATTTCAAGGGGCTTACTGAATTCTGTATCGCGAAAATATTCTAAGATTTGCCCTGTTGTAATGCCTTCTCGTTCACGGCAAAGTGCGGTCAATTTTTCGAGTAATTCGTAACCTGCCTCATGCTTTAAGGCTTGTAAACCCACATCCGAAATGCGATTCACTAATTGTGAATTCTGTAATAACAGCGAAATCACCACACGCATTGGCGTTTTCTTAATTGTTTTTTGTGGCGTTTTAGGTTTGGGTTCAGCTTTGTCTATTTGATTTGGAATTAAGCTTTCAAGCTGTGATTGATCAAAGATCCCAAGCTTTTGCGTCAACATATTGCGTAATGACAAGCGCAACATATCACCAGGAATTTGACGAATTAAAGGCGCCGCGAGTGCTACTAATTTACCTCGCCCTTCTTGCGTTGAAAAATCCACCTGTGGACTTAAATGCGCGAATAAGAATTCCGTGAGAGACTGAGCTTGCTCAATATATTCTTCAAACTTTTCTTGACCATATTGACGAATATAAGTATCCGGATCTTCTCCATCCGGCAGGAAAATAAACTTAATTTGTCGTCCATCTTCCAGATAAGGTAAAGCGTTTTCAAGTGCGCGCCACGCGGCATCACGCCCTGCTCTATCGCCATCGTAGCAGCAAATGACTTGCTCTGTTGAACGGAACAATAATTGAATTTGCTCCGAGGTCGTTGATGTACCTAGGGAAGCCACAGCATAATTTACACCAAATTGCGCTAATGCCACCACGTCCATGTAACCTTCAACTACTAATAATTTTTCTGGCTCATCATTGATTTGTAAGGCTTCATACAAACCATAAAGTTCATTACCTTTATGGTATGTAATAGTTTCAGGTGAGTTTAAATATTTGGGCTTTTCATCTGTTAAAACACGTCCCCCAAAAGCGACCGTACGACCACGTTTATCTCGAATCGGAAACATAATGCGATTACGGAATTTATCGTACACATTGCCACGATCATTGCGAGAAAGCATACCTAAATCAAACAGCTTTTTCTGTTCTTCTCGATTTTTACCGAATTGACGCAACACCGTATCCATCGCATTGGGCACATAACCGATTTGAAAACGAGCAATAATTTCTGGCGATAAACCACGTTGCTGAAGATAGCTTTGAGCAGGAATATTTAGCGGGAGTTGAGCTTGATAAAACGACGCAATCTCTTTCATTAAATCGTATAAATTACGTTTTGTTTGATAGCTCACATCCGGTTTATTGCCGAATTGATTTGGGCGTTTTTCATAAGGCACTTCAAGCCCTGCCGAAGCAGCAAGTTCTTCAACGGCTTCAACAAATTCTAATTTATCGTAATCCATTAAAAATGAAATGGCATTGCCTTTCGCACCGCAGCCAAAGCAATAATAAAATTGTTTTTTTTCACTTACCGTAAAAGATGGTGTTTTTTCGTGATGAAACGGACAACAAGCTTGATAATCTCGTCCCGCTTTTTTGAGTTTCACGCGTGCATTAATCACATCGACGATATTCGATTTTGTGAGCAGATCATCAATAAATTGGCGTGGAATAGAGCCTTTCATTGCCTTGCCTCCCTGAATACGATGCGAAAGTGCGGTTGATTTTGCATGATTTTTTTCGATGAGTTTAAAGCAACAAAACCGTGATACCCAAAAGGTTTCACGGTTTGTCTTAACTCGAGTTAGAAAATACTACAAATTAGTATAAACGGGTATTGCGCGCGTTTTCGCGAGCATTACGTTTAGCGTGACGTTTAGCAAGCGTTGCTTTTTCACGTTTACGGATTGTAGTTGGTTTTTCATAGAATTCACGAGCGCGAACTTCTGCTAAAATACCAGCTTTTTCGCAAGAGCGTTTGAAACGACGTAAAGCTACGTCAAATGATTCGTTTTCACGTACTTTAATTACAGGCATAAGCCAATCACCTCAATGAGTTTAATTTAATTGCAATTTTAAATTTTTATTACTGCCGAATGAACGGCAAATTCAATAAAGGACGTAATTCTAATCGATCTTCCCTGCAAAAGCAAAGGAAAGATCGCCTATTTGCTGAAAATTTGGCGTTTGAACTAGTTTAAGTGGGCTAAACAAGGTAAAATCTTTGCCAATTTTTTTAATAAAATGAGAAGAAAATGCGTATTTTAGGGATCGAAACCTCCTGTGATGAAACAGGTGTCGCAATTTATGATGAAGACAAAGGCTTAATTGCCAATCAGCTCTACACGCAAATAGCCTTGCATGCGGATTACGGCGGTGTGGTGCCAGAACTGGCTTCCCGCGATCACATTCGCAAAACCGCACCATTAATTAAAGCAGCATTAGAAGAAGCCAATTTAACCGCTGATCAAATTGATGGTATCGCCTATACAAGTGGCCCAGGTTTAGTGGGCGCATTATTAGTGGGTGCAACGATCGCACGTTCACTGGCTTATGCCTGGAATGTGCCCGCTATTGGCGTACACCACATGGAAGGCCACCTACTTGCGCCAATGCTTGATGAAAATCGACCTAACTTTCCATTCATTGCCCTCTTAGTTTCAGGTGGACATACGCAATTAGTGCGCGTTGATGGTGTAGGTAAATATGGAGTTATTGGTGAATCCATTGATGATGCGGCAGGTGAAGCCTTTGATAAAACTGCGAAATTATTAGGGTTAGATTACCCTGGCGGTGCAGCACTTTCACGTTTAGCCGAAAAAGGATCGCCGGATCGTTTTGTATTTCCACGTCCAATGACAGATCGACCAGGCCTTGATTTTAGCTTTTCAGGTTTAAAAACCTCAGCGGCTAACACCATTAATCAAGCGATCAAACAAGAAGGTGAATTAACCGAACAAACCAAAGCTGATATTGCGTTTGCCTTCCAAGATTCTGTCGTGGATACCCTCGCAATTAAATGTAAACGCGCCTTAAAAGAAACCGGTTATAAGCGTTTGGTCATTGCTGGCGGCGTAAGCGCGAACAAAAAATTACGTGAAACCCTTGGCACTATGATGAAAAATCTTGGTGGTGAAGTGTTTTATCCTCAACCTCAATTTTGTACCGATAATGGTGCCATGATTGCCTATACGGGCTTTTTACGCTTAAAACAAGGTCAGCATAGCGATCTCGCCATTGATGTTAAACCTCGTTGGGCAATGACTGAACTCCCTGCAATTTAAGGAAAAAATATGGAAAATATGATTAAAGTGAGAGCTATGCGTGCAGCCGGTATCGCTTGTTTTTTAGTGCTCGCGATTATTGGCGCATGGATTTTTACCACACCAAGTGGTGATATCGTTAGCGCGCTTTCAGCTGCTGGAAAAATGGTTGGTGGTGGCGCAACTTACGGTACCTTTATGCTAGCAGCCTGTCCACCTGTTGCAGGATTTATTGCCTATTATTTCTGGAAATGGGTGATTAAATAATGGCAAAACTCTATTTTTACTACTCTACGATGAATGCGGGCAAATCAACCACGTTGTTGCAGTCTTCCTATAACTACCGTGAACGCAATATGAACACCATGGTTTATACGGCAGCCATTGATGACCGCTTTGGAGCAGGCAAAATCACTTCACGTATTGGTATTCATGAAGATGCGAATTTATTTACATCAACGAGTGACCTTTTTGCCGAAGTGAGCCAACATTTACAAGAAGAAAAAATTCATTGTGTTTTAGTTGACGAAGCCCAGTTTTTAACGAAACAACAAGTGTATCAATTAAGTGATGTCGTAGATAAACTGAAAATTCCTGTGCTTTGTTATGGCTTGCGTACCGACTTCCAAGCTGAACTTTTTGAAGGCAGTAAGTATTTACTTGCTTGGGCAGATCAACTAGAAGAATTAAAAACAATCTGTTATTGTGGACGCAAAGCCAATTTCGTTTTACGTTTAAATGAACAAGGTGAAGTCATTAAGGAAGGGGAACAAATCCAAATTGGTGGAAACGACTCTTACCTTTCGGTTTGCCGCTATCATTACAAAGAAAAATGCGGTCAGCTTTAACCTCGTTTTTCAATTTTATACTCGGAGGACAATTTTATGCTAAAAAACAAAACATTCGGCAGTGCCTTAATCATTGCTGGCACGACCATCGGAGCGGGGATGCTCGCGATGCCATTAACCTCTGCCGGAATTGGTTTTGGTTACACTGTTTTATTATTAGTCGGCTTATGGGCGCTGTTAGTTTATAGCGGTTTACTTTTTGTTGAAGTCTATCAAACAGCTGATCGCCTGAATGATGGCGTAGCGACTCTCGCTGAAAAATACTTTGGTATCACTGGACGTGTCTTAGCGACTTTTAGCTTGCTCATTTTACTTTACGCCCTTTCTGCGGCCTACATCACCGGAGGCGGTTCATTATTATCTGGTTTACCAACGGCTTTTGGCTTTGAAAGTCTCTCCTCCGAACTTTCAATCATTTTATTTACCGTCGTACTCGGTGCCTTTGTGGTTGTAGGTACAAGAGGCGTTGATGGTGCCACCCGTATTCTGTTCATCGGTAAATTAATTGCCTTTGCTTTTGTGTTGTTCATGATGTTACCAAAAGTATCTGTCGATAACCTGATGGCCTTACCTTTAAATTATGCTTTCGTGATCTCTGCGGCACCAATTTTCTTTACCTCTTTTGGCTTCCACATCATCATGGGTAGCGTAAATAGCTATTTAGATGGTAGTGTCACTCAATTCCGTAAAGCGATTTTAATTGGTACAGCCATTCCACTGATCGCTTATTTTATATGGCAATTAGCGACTCACGGTGTATTAAGCCAAAATGAGTTCGTACAATTGCTCCAAGCAGATCCAACCCTTAACGGCTTAGTCAATGCAACACGTAAAATCACGAACTCCCACATTATGGGTGAAATCGTACGTGTGTTCTCTGCACTTGCATTAATTACTTCTTTCCTAGGTGTGATGCTAGGGGTATTTGAAGGTTTAGGCGATTTATTTAAACGTTACAAATTGCCACACAACCGTTTAACACTGACTGTTGCAGCATTTACTCCACCACTTGCATTCGCCTTGTATTATCCTGAAGGTTTTATTGCCGCATTAAGCTATGCGGGTTTACTCTGTGCATTCTATTGCTTAATTTTACCTATTGGACTAGCATGGAAAACACGTCAAGCGAATCCAAATCTGCCTTATCGTGTAATCGGTGGAAACGTAACCTTAGTGATAGCCTTAGTAATTGGCGTAATCATTATGATCGTACCATTCTTAATTCAAGCAGGTTATTTACCTGCAGTAGCGGGTTAAAGTGCGGTCAATTTTGAGCGTGTTTTTGAGATAAAAAATGGGGCGTAATTTTTACGCCCCATTTTGTTTTCTAACCGTTTAATTATGGCTGAATTTCCGCAAGGAACTCTTCTTCCGTTAAAACAGCCACGCCTAATTCTTGCGCTTTTGTCAGTTTAGAACCCGCCGCATCTCCTGCAATCACGAAATCTGTTTTCGCTGAAACCGAGCCACTCACTTTCGCCCCCATGTCTTGTAATAAGGCTTTAGCTTCATTACGTCCCATTTGAGTTAAGGTTCCGGTTAACACAACCGTTTTGCCTTTAAAGCGGTTTTCTGTGACCTCTTTGGTTTCCACGGTTTCCCAATGTACGCCTTGAGCGATTAATTCATTCACTACCGCGACATTATGTGCTTCATGCCAAAACGCCAAAATACGATTTGCCACTACTTCGCCCACATCAGCTACTTGCTGTAAAGCCTCTAAATCTGCATTTTGCAATGCTTCGAGGGTTTTGAAATGATTGGCTAAATTCAATGCCGTTGCTTCACCCACTTCACGAATCCCTAAAGCAAAAATAAAACGTGCTAACGTCGTATTTTTCGCTTTTTCAAGGCTGGCTAAGGCATTTTCAGCAGATTTTGCGCCCATTCTTTCCAAACGAGTCAGAGTGGTTAAATCTAACTTGAATAAATCGGCTGGCGTATGAATTAATTCACGATCCACCAACTGCTCAATTAATTTACCCCCTACGCCATCAATATCCATTGCCTTACGAGAAACGAAATGTTTAAGCGCTTCTTTACGCTGTGCTGCACAGAATAAGCCTCCAGTACAACGTGCAACGGCTTCGCCTTCAATACGAACAATGGCCGAATCACACACAGGACAAGTTTTAGGGAAAATGATCGGTCTCGCATCTGCTGGGCGACGGTCGTGTAATACGCCGATAATTTGTGGGATCACATCCCCCGCACGGCGAATCACGACCGTATCGCCAATCGCAATATCCAAGCGTTCAATTTCATCGCCGTTATGTAATGTGGCATTACTTACCGTGACACCAGCCACAAATACCGGTTCTAATTTAGCAACAGGTGTAATCGCACCCGTTCTGCCCACTTGGAATTCCACATCATTTAGGCGAGTTAATTCTTCTTGTGCAGGGAATTTATAAGCAATCGCCCAACGTGGCGCTTTGGAAATAAAACCTAATTTCTCTTGTAACGCAATATCATTGATTTTCAGCACAGTACCATCAATATCGTAGCCAAGAGCACTACGTTTATTTTGAATATCACGATAAAAATCCAACACTTCATCTGTGCCGTTACATAAACGGATTTCTGGGTTTACCGGAATCCCAATAGACTTCAACCATTGCAAACGATCATAATGCGTATTCGGCAAATCAACCCCTTCAGCAATACCAATACCATAAGCATTCAATACCAATGGACGCTTACTCGTAATTTTTGGATCAAGCTGGCGCAACGAACCTGCGGCTGCATTACGTGGATTAGCAAAGGTTTTCTCGCCTTTTTCTAAAGCCTGTTGATTTAAACGCTCAAAGCCTTCATGTGGCATAAACACTTCGCCACGCACTTCTAAACGTGCTGGCGGATTATCCATTAAAAGCTGCAAGGGAATATTTCGAATCGTGCGGATATTCGCGGTAATATCTTCCCCTGTCGCCCCATCACCACGGGTTGCAGCTTGAGTCAGTACGCCATTTACATACAAAATACTTACCGCTAAACCATCTAATTTAGGTTCACAACAGAAAGTGAGCGGTTCAGGCAAACGAATAAGACGATCTTCAATACGTTTTACGAATGCATAAAATTCCTCGTCTGAAAAGGCATTATCCAAAGACAGCATTGGAATTTCATGACGAATTTGTGCAAAACCAGAAAGCGGTTTGGCGCCCACACGTTGAGTAGGGGAATCTGCTATAATGAGTTCAGGATGTTCAGCCTCTAAGGCTTTAAGTTGATGAAATAAACGGTCATATTCCGCATCAGGAATGCTTGGGTTATCCAACACGTGATATTCATATTCATAACGACGAAGATCCTGACGTAATGTATCAATTTGTTGCTGAAGGCTCATAATGTTCTCTAACGGTTTACTCATTGAATTAAAATGGGCGAACCATCGGCTCGCCCAAAGTGCGGTTAGTTTTTCGTGCGTTTTATGCGATGCGAGATAAGTAATCTTTCTCAGCCATATCATCAAAAATTTCTTGCTGATCAGTCAATACCACACCACCTAAATCTTCCGCGATGGTTTTTGCTGCGCGAATCATCATACGTAAGTTAGCCAAATTATTACCTGGTGATGGCAACTGCATAAAGAGCACCACGCCCATAGTTGAAAACTCAGCCATATTGTAATAATCAAATGTACCTGGTTGTTCAATGTTTGCCACACTAAATAACACAGGGCTTGCCACACTTAAATCAAAGTGGCGGTGATACATTTGACGCTCGCCAAAAATGAATCCCAAGTTTTCTAACGATTGAGATAATTGTGGACCATAAAATTCACGATTTTGATTCGAAATCACATAAAGTTGAACAAAACCCGTGGTTTGTTTTGGTTTTTCCACTTCTACCGGTTCGTGATAGTTAAAATGCACGTTCTCATGAGCAGGTTCTTGAGTTGGATTTAATGACATCTCGGCTAACTGCTCACGCAATTCAGGCGAAGAAGAATTCACACCGTCAAAATCATTGCTTTGTGCTTCTAATTCTTCGATTGTCATTTCTGCCACACGTAGTTTCGGTTGTACATTCGTTTCAGGATAAACCACAGGTTCAGGCTGTGGCGCAGGAGCAGGTTGCGCCGTATTCATCTCATAAACTGGCTGATTTGGTAGAGAGATTTTAATATCATCCACGCTTTTTTCTATTTGACGCGCATCAACTTGAGCATGTTGCTCATCAAAATTAAATTGTTGTTGGCTTGCAGCCTGAGGTGTCACTTTAGGTTGAACATTTTGTTGTACAGGCTGTGCCGCTTGAGCACGATGTGTTAAACGAATATCCGCATTAGGATCATCGGCTTGCGAAAAAGGATTGACCTCACCACTTTTAGAAGTGCGGTTAAATGTATTTGCACTTTTAAAATATTTTGATTTCTCACGACGATTTGACCATAATCCGTGTACTACTAAGGCAATTAAAGCAATCACCCCTAAAATGATCAAAATGGTATTTAAGTCCATGCTTGTTGCTCCTTAACGCAATGATTTCTGCTGATCCTATCACATTTCGACAGGTGAAAAAATAGAAAAGCAAACAAGATATTAAAAGGGATGAGATGGAATTTTTCTCAAAAAATATTGTCTTTCTGTGACATTTTGTATTTTTTACTTTTCAATTTAAAGGAACAATGATGATCGATCAAAATGAAATAAAATCTGCTTTCAATCATTTCGTGATGAGTTGGCATTTCATTACGCAAAAAGGCCTACGCCGTTTTGTGATTATGCCAATTTTACTTAACATCGTTCTGCTTACAGGCTTATTCTGGCTATTTGTCTCACAAATCTCCACGATGATTGATTGGGTGATGAGCTTTATTCCAGATTGGCTAAGCTTTTTAAGTGTGATTTTGCTTGTGCTGTCTATTGGCTCAATTCTCTTATTTTTCTATTTTGCCTTTACGACCCTTTCAGGCTTTATAGCCGCGCCGTTTAATGGATTATTGGCAGAAAAAGTCGAAAAAATGCTGACTGGTGAAGCAGTTAATGATGATGGTTTTGCCGAAATTATGAAAGATGTGCCACGTATGCTAAATCGTGAATGGCAAAAATTGTGGTACAGCTTACCAAAATTTGTGGGCTTATTCTTATTGAGTTTTATCCCAGTTATTGGACAAACCATTATTCCAGTACTAACATTCCTATTTACCTGTTGGATGATGGCGATTCAGTACTGTGACTACCCGTTTGATAACCATAAAATTTCTTTTGGCATTATGAAAAATGCGTTAGGCGAAAGACGTTCTCAAAGCCTGACATTTGGAGCATTAATTACCCTTTGTACGGCATTGCCAATTGTGAATTTACTGATTATTCCTGTGGCAGTCTGCGGTGCAACCGTGATGTGGGTAGAAAATTATCGCTCACAATTAAAATTTGATATGAATTTTGACCGCACTTCAGGTTCAACACAAATTGTGACTCGTTCTACGAGTACGGAAATTAAGCCTTCGGGAAACAGCATCGTGAATAAATAGCATTTAGTTATAAAATATAGCTATTAACTATTTTTTTTATATAAAAACCGGTGTTATAACTACTGCATCAACTCATTCCAAAATATAAAAGGACAGTAAAATGACAATTTATGCAGATAACTCATACTCAATCGGTAATACTCCATTAGTTCGTTTAAAACATTTCGGACACAATGGTAACGTTGTTGTAAAAATTGAAGGCCGTAACCCAAGCTTCAGCGTGAAATGCCGTATTGGTGCCAATATGATTTGGCAAGCAGAAAAAGACGGCATTTTAACAGCGGGTAAAGAAATTGTAGATGCAACCAGCGGTAACACTGGTATTGCTTTGGCTTATGTAGCTGCTGCGCGCGGTTACAAAATCACCTTAACCATGCCTGAAACCATGAGTCTTGAACGTAAACGTTTATTACGTGGTTTAGGGGTAAATCTTGTGCTCACTGAAGGCTCAAAGGGGATGAAAGGTGCGATTGCCAAAGCTGAAGAAATCGTGGCATCTAACCCAAATCATTATGTGATGCTAAAACAATTTGAAAATCCGGCTAACCCAGACATTCACCGTCAAACTACCGGTGAAGAAATCTGGAAAGATACTGAAGGTAAAGTTGATGTCGTAGTTGCCGGCGTGGGTACTGGTGGTACAATTACCGGTATTTCTCGTGCGATCAAATTAGATCACGGTAAAAAAATTACCTCTGTGGCGGTTGAACCAACAGAATCACCTGTTATTAGCCAAACCCTTGCAGGTCAAGAAGTGAAACCGGGTCCACACAAAATTCAAGGTATCGGTGCGGGCTTCATTCCAAAAAACTTAGATTTATCATTAATTGATCGCGTGGAAACTGTAGATAGCGATACGGCAATTGCTACCGCTCGTCGCTTAATGGCTGAAGAAGGTATTCTTGCGGGTATTTCTTCAGGTGCTGCAGTGGCAGCGGCTGACCGCTTGGCAAAACTACCAGAATTCCAAGATAAATTAATTGTTGCGATCTTACCTTCTGCATCAGAACGTTATTTAAGTACGGCGTTATTTGAAGGTATTGAAGCTTAATCTATTGATTGAATTCATTTAATCTGAGGTCTGTTTTTACAGACCTTTTTTTGTTTATTAATTAAACAAATTTTATTTGATATAACTAAAGGAAATAATTCATAAATAAATAATACTTTTCTTTTCTTTTTCGCTTCTTATAATTCATTTCACTTTCGTTATTTATCTACAAAAGGAATACTTATGAAAAAATCATTTTTTAGCACCGCACTTTTAGCGGCAGGATTAGCCCTTTCTACTTTTGCCAACGCAGGTGAAATTGCTGATCGCGTTGAACAAACTAAAACTTTATTAGTCGGTACTGAGGGAACTTATGCCCCATTCACTTTCCATGACAAAGATGGCAAATTAACCGGTTTTGATGTGGAAATTATCGAAAAAGTCGCACAAAAATTAGGTTGGAAAGTCGAATTCAAAGAAACCGCTTGGGACGGTATGTATGCAGGTTTGAATGCAAAACGTTTTGATGTTATTGCGAACCAAACCAATCCAAGCCCAGAACGTTTAAAAAAATATGATTACAGTGCACCTTATAACTACTCTGCTGGTGTAATCGTGACTAAAGCTGATAACGATAGCATTAAATCATTCCCTGATTTAAAAGGTAAAAAATCTGCACAATCTGCAACCAGTAACTGGAGCAAAGACGCACGTGATAATGGTGCAATTATCGTAACCGTTGATAGCTTGGCACAAAACCTTGAGGCGGTAAAACAAGGTCGTGTTGATGCAACAGTAAACGATAAGCTTGCAGTATTAGATTACTTCAAAAAACAACCTAACTCAGGCTTAAAAATTGCTGTAGAAAGTGATAAAAAAATCCCGACCGGTTTTGCTTTCTTGAAAGGTGAAGAACCTCTTATTGCAAAAGTAAACCAAGCACTTGAAGAACTACGCAAAGACGGAACGTTAAAACAAATTTCAATCAAATGGTTTGGCGATGACATTACTCAATAATTGGTTAGCCAGCCTTCCATTTATGACCACAGAACGAGCTGATTATGTAATCAGCTCGTTTTGGCCTATGATGGAAGGGGCAATTTTATATACGATCCCCCTTGCGGTTATTTCCTTCTTTTGCGGTTTATTCATTGCGGTTATCGTGGCTGTGATTTGCACATTGCCACATCCCAATTTAATGACCAAAATACTGCAGGGCATTTGTCGCACTTATATTTCAATTATTCGTGGTACGCCAATGTTGGTGCAGATCTTCATTATCTTCTACGGTTTACCTGAAGTTGGTATCAAGCTAGAACCTTTTCCAACCGCAATTATTGCGTTCTCCATTAACATTGGTGCTTATGCGGCAGAAACGGTAAGGGCCTCCATTCTTGCGATTCCTAAAGGTCAATGGGAAGCCTCTTATGCGATAGGCATGAATTACACACAAGCTTTCTTGCGTACTATTATGCCGCAAGCTTTACGTATTTCAGTCCCTTCGCTATCAAACACTTTCATTAGCACAGTGAAAGATACATCCCTTGCTTCACTCGTTTGGATTGCAGAATTATTCCGTGTAGCACAAAACATCACAGCCGAAAACTACGAATTTATTTTAATTTATAGTGAAGCGGCTCTCATTTATTGGGTATTCTGTTTTGTGCTGTCGATAGGGCAAACCCGCTTAGAAAAACGCCTTTCTCGCCATTTATAAGGACTGGTTATGTTAAAAGTCACGAATATTCAGAAAAGTTTTAATGGCCACCATGTATTAAAAGGCATTGATTTTGAAATTAATAAAGGTGAAGTGGTTGCCATTCTGGGCCCATCAGGTTCAGGTAAAACGACCTTTTTACGCTGTTTAAATTTGCTCGAACGCCCAGAAAAAGGAGTATTAGCATTTACCGATGGAAGCTTAACCATTGATTTCAGCAAGAAGATCAGCAAATCCGATGAACTAAAATTACGTCGTCGTTCCTCAATGGTGTTCCAACAATACAATCTATTTCCCCACCGCACAGCACTTGAAAATGTGATGGAAGGGATGGTGGTTGTGCAAAAACAACCCAAAGAGAGTGCACGTGAAAAAGCCTTGGCATTATTGGAAAAAGTTGGTTTAAAAGCGAAAGCGGATTTATATCCCTCTCAACTTTCTGGTGGTCAACAGCAACGTATAGGAATTGCTCGAGCTTTAGCGGTTAAACCCGATATTATCTTGTTAGATGAGCCTACTTCTGCTCTTGACCCGGAACTCGTTGGTGAAGTGTTACAGGCACTCAAAATGCTCGCACAAGAAGGCTGGACAATGATTATCGTCACACATGAATTGAATTTTGCCAAAGACGTGGCAGATCGCGTGATTCTCATGGAAAATGGTCAGGTAGTTGAACAAAATACCGCGACTAAATTCTTCAGTCATCCACAGCAAGAGCGCACCAAACAATTCTTATTGCAAGCTAAAATGCCAATGGAATTCGAAGATTATTGTATTTAGTCCCCCTAAATATAAAAAGAGCGGTCAAAAAACATCATGAATTTTGACCGCTCTTTCTATTTGAATAAATTACATAATGGCGTTATAGAATACCGCTGCTAAAGCCGCCCCGATAAATGGACCTACAACCGGAACCCAACTGTATCCCCAGTCTGATTTGGCTTTTAATGTGCCACCAAGGAAAAGACCTAAGGTTAAACGTGGACCAAGATCTCGAGCTGGGTTAATCGCATAGCCGGTTGTTCCACCTAAGCTTAAACCAATTGCCCAAACTAAAATCGCTACTGGTAATGCCCCGATAGAACCTAAACCAATTGGCGTGCTTTCTGCTGTGCCTGGTAACGTAATATTTGCACCTGCAAGGTAGAAAATTACGAAGACGAGTACGAAGGTACCAACAATTTCGTTCACTAAGTTGATTGGATAGTTACGAATTGCTGGTTCAGTACAGAAACAAGCGCGTTTTAAGCCCTCTTCTTCGGTCGCTGCAAAATGATCTTTATACATAATGTAAACCAACAACGCACCTACCATGCCCCCCACAACTTGTGCCGCGATGTAGCCAGGAACCAGCTCCCAAGCAAATGCACCCTTCATTGCCACACCAAGTGTTACCGCTGGATTTAAGTGTGCCCCGCTGTAAGGACCAGTCACAACAACCGCCACATACACCGCAAATGCCCATGCGGTAGTAATCACAATCCAACCAGAACTTTGCCCTTTCGTTTTATTTAAACATACGTTGGCTACCACACCGTTACCTAACAGGATTAAGAGTGCTGTGCCAAAAAATTCTGCAAAATAGGCATTCATAAGAGAATCTCCAAATAATGATTAACTTAATGATTTCATTGAAGAAATCTTGCTTTGCAATTTGGTTCGTTGTTTGATCAAATATTGAGATACTCAAAGTGAGTGGCTTCATTATCTAGCTTTAGCCAATTAATTCAATAGATGAAACCGATCTATTTTCTAAAAATGAGAGAGCGATCACATTATTTTGTGCGTTAACGCAATCATCCACATATTTTCAGAAAAAAATCTGTGATACCTATCACAAAACCCAACATTGCTTGTTCCAATTAAATTCGAATTCAATTAAGTTAGGTTCGCAATTTGTTCGTTTAAGCTCAAAATTTCTTCATTCATTTAATGAGAGTGCCAAACACTCTAAGGAATAGAACCATGACAGACAAAAAATACATCATCGCTTTGGACCAAGGTACCACAAGCTCTCGTGCAGTATTATTAGATCATAATGCGAATGTTGTCGAAATCGCCCAACGTGAATTTACACAAATTTATCCACACGCAGGCTGGGTGGAACATAATCCAATGGAAATTTGGGCAACACAAAGTTCAACATTAAACGAAGTGGTTGCAAAAGCAGGCATTACCTCAGACGAAATTGCGGCAATTGGTATTACTAACCAACGTGAAACCACCATTGTGTGGGAAAAAGCAACCGGCACACCGGTTTATAACGCGATTGTGTGGCAATGTCGTCGTACTGCAGATATTACAGACAAACTTAAAGCGGATGGTCACGAAGAATATATCCGCAACACCACAGGTTTAGTGGTGGACCCATATTTCTCAGGTACCAAAGTAAAATGGATTTTGGACAATGTCGAAGGCGCGCGCGAAAAAGCGGAACGCGGTGAGCTTCTATTTGGTACCGTCGATACCTGGCTTGTGTGGAAATTAACCCAAGGCCGTGTGCACGTAACGGATTACACCAACGCATCCCGTACCATGTTATTTAACATCCATACGAAAAAATGGGATGACAAAATGTTGAAATTATTAAATATTCCACGCTCTATGCTACCTGAAGTACGTAATTCGTCCGAAGTATATGGCCAAACCAACATCGGGGGTAAAGGAGGCGTACGTATTCCTGTTGCAGGTATTGCGGGTGACCAACAAGCAGCACTTTACGGCCATCTATGCACACGCGCAGGCCAAGCGAAAAATACCTATGGTACAGGCTGTTTTATGTTGCTACACACCGGTGATAAAGCCATTACCTCTAAAAATGGCCTATTAACCACCATCGCCTGTAACGCTAAAGGCGAACCTGAATACGCACTTGAAGGTTCTGTATTTATTGCAGGTGCTTCAATCCAATGGCTACGTGATGAACTCAAAATCGTTCATGACAGCCATGACTCCGAATACTTCGCACAAAAAGTCCCTGATAGCAACGGGGTATATGTTGTTCCAGCCTTCACTGGTTTAGGTGCACCATATTGGGATCCGTATGCACGCGGTGCAATTTTCGGCCTTTCTCGTGGTTCTAACCGTAACCATATTGTACGCGCAACCCTTGAATCTATCGCTTACCAAACCCGTGACGTATTAGAAGCAATGCAATCTGACTCAGGTCAACGCTTACAATATTTACGTGTTGATGGCGGCGCAACCAACAACAACTTCTTAATGCAATTCCAAGCGGATATTTTAGATGTGAACGTAGAACGTCCAGTCGTGAAAGAAGTAACTGCACTTGGTGCAGCTTACCTTGCTGGTCTTGCGGTTGGTTTCTGGAAAGATTTAGACGAACTTCACGACAAAGCACGTGTAGAACGTACCTTCACACCAGATAATGATGAAGAAAAACGTGAACGTCGTTATAAAGGCTGGAAAAAAGCAGTTAAACGCTCATTAGAATGGGCAAAAGAAGACACGGAATAATCCTTCCTGATCAATAATAAAGTGCGGTCAAAATCGCTTGTGTTTTTGACCGCACTTTATATTTTATCTATTAACTATACTGCTGCCGATACTTCTCTAAATTATCTTGAAAATGCTGAATGTAATAGTCGATATCTTTTTCTCGGTAGCCAAGAATTCGGCCGATTTCACGTTCCACTTTTGGATCGAAACCATTCACAGTGCTTGCAGGAAGTAGCACCTCCATTTGTTCAGCGAGTGCAAGAGATTGGGGTAAATAGACAATAAAATCAGTTAAGCAAACATCATTAACATGACGTTGCACTGTTTTTGAATGAAGCATTCCTTGCTCAAGATAAGGGAGAAAGGCGTCAGGAATACCAAGCTCCTGATTGAATAATGCCACTTGCTTTTCGCCCCTTAACATTAATTCCAGCTCCTTGCCTTCATGCGGCCCAAGAATACCTTTTTCCATAAGAATATTCCTTTCGTTGAAATAAAAAAGGGGATTGAATGATTGACCAGATCCCCTTTATTGTACGCCTATTTGGCCACAATGTTCATCTAAATGACGAAATTATTTTTTCCAATTTTTCAACGCATCGGCAAAGGCATTACCCATCGCACTATTTCCTCTTAGATTGCGATCTTGGCGAGGTGCATTACTTCTTGGTTTTGCACTTAAAGTGCGGTCAGATTTGCCGTCATTTTTGACCGCACTTTCATCTAATCGCATCGTCAACGCAATACGTTTACGCGGCACATCCACTTCCAATACTTTCACTTTCACGATATCGCCAGTTTTCACCACTTGATGTGGATCTTCTACGAATTTATCGCTTAATGATGAAATATGTACTAAACCATCTTGGTGAACACCAATATCCACAAATGCGCCGAAGTTAGTCACATTGGTGACGGTACCTTCTAAAATCATACCCGGTTTTAAATCGGTGATTTCTTCCACGCCTTCTGCGAATACCGCAGTTTTAAATTCACCACGCGGATCGCGCCCCGGTTTTTCCAATTCTTTGAAAATATCTTGGACGGTCGGTAAACCAAATTGCTCATCAATGAATTGTTTTACATCAAGCTGACGTACCACACCCGCATTGCCCATTAAATCTTGGATAGATTGCGCGGTGGCTTGCAAGATTTTTTCGACCACAGGATACGCTTCTGGGTGGACACCTGAAGCATCAAGTGGATTTTTCCCGCCTGCAATACGCATAAAGCCCGCACATTGCTCAAAGGCTTTTGGCCCTAAACGCGGCACTTTTTTCAATTCACTACGGCTTTCAAAACGACCATTTTCATCACGGTATTCCACAATGTTTTGCGCTAAGGTTTTCGTCATCCCTGCCACGCGAGCAAGTAATGGCGCGGATGCCGTATTCAAATCCACACCTACCGCGTTTACACAGTCTTCCACCACTGCATCAAGTTTACGCGCAAGTTGGGTTTGGTTTACATCATGTTGATATTGCCCGACACCAATGGCTTTCGGTTCAATTTTCACTAACTCCGCCAATGGATCTTGTAAACGACGGGCGATAGATACCGCACCACGTAAAGATACATCTAAATTAGGGAATTCATTTGCCGCAAATTCAGAGGCGGAATAAACCGATGCGCCCGCTTCACTCACCACAACGGTTTGTGGTTTATTTTCTTTAATTTCTTTAATCACTTCTTTCGCAAAGCGTTCGGTTTCACGAGAAGCGGTACCATTACCAATAGCAATTAACTCTACGTTATGTTTGCGGATTAAGCTGAAAATCGCCACTTGCGCTTCAGCTTCACGCCCCGTGTGTGGATAAATGGTGGTGGTATCTAATAATTTACCTGTGTTATCTACCACCGCGACTTTAACCCCCGTACGTAAGCCTGGGTCCAAGCCCATTGTGCTCTTCGCGCCAGCGGGTGCCGCCATTAAAAGTGCGGTCAGATTTCGAGCGAAAACATCAATAGCTTCCTCTTCCGCTTTTTCACGTAAACTTGCCATTAATTCCGTTTCTAAATGCAACGAAACTTTGATTTTCCATGTCCACGCAATCACTTGCTCACGCCATTTATCCGCAGGCTGACCCGTGAAACGTACATCTAAATAATCACGAATAATCTCTTCACAATAGCTTTGGCGACTTCCCTCTTCTGCATCAGGATCAGCATTTAAGCTTAATTGTAAAATGCCCTCATTACGTCCACGGAACATGGCTAATGCACGGTGAGAAGGCACATTTTTCAATAATTCTTGATGGTCGAAATAATCTTGGAATTTTGCGCCTTCCGTTTCATTGCCTTCGATCACTTTGGATACGATAACGGCATTTTTCGCTAAATAATCACGGACTTTCGCTAATAAACCCGCATCTTCAGCAAAACGCTCCATTAAAATATAGCGTGCACCATCAAGTGCTACTTTGGTGTCTGTTACGCCTTTATCAACATTCACAAATTCCGCTGCTGCCGTTTCAGGATCATTTTCCGGTTCGTTCCAAAGTAAATCAGCTAATGGCTCAAGACCGGCTTCAATCGCAATTTGCCCTTTCGTACGGCGTTTAGGTTTGTACGGCAAATACAAATCTTCTAATTCAGTTTTGCTTTGTGTCGCATAGATTTTGTCACGTAATTTATCGGTCAATTTCCCTTGATCTTCAATAGATTTCAAAATGGTTTGACGACGTTCTTCTAATTCACGTAAATAAATTAAACGGGTTTCAAAATGACGAAGTTGGGTGTCATCTAAGCCACCTGTGGCTTCCTTACGATAACGGGCGATAAATGGAATGGTGTTGCCATCATCTAATAATTGAATGGCGGCGAGGATTTGTTGGGGTTGAACGGTTAATTCTGCCGCAATAATTTGGCTAATTTGTTGATTTAACATTGTCATACTTCTTTGTTATTAAAGGATTCAATAAAAACGGGAATAGAATACTGGTTTTAGACAACAGGCTCAAATATAATTCAAAAAAATTTCTTTTATTTTTATTATGGCAAAATCAAATTACATTACCCGTCAAGGCTGGCTTGCGCTTGACCAAGAACTTAAGTTTTTGTGGAAAGAAGAACGCCCCAAAGTTACCCAAGCGGTTTCAGATGCCGCCGCGCTTGGTGACCGCAGTGAAAACGCAGAATATATTTACGGCAAACGTCGCTTACGTGAAATTGATCGCCGTGTGCGTTTTCTTTCCAAACGCTTAGAAGTGTTACAAATCGTGGATTACCATCCGAAACAAGAAGGCAAAGTATTTTTCGGTGCCTGGGTTGAGCTAGAAGATGAAGAAGGCGAAGTGAAGCAATATCGCCTTGTCGGCTGCGATGAATTCGCTCCCGCTAAAAACTGGATCTCCATTGATTCTCCTGTCGCACGTGCCCTAATCGGGAAAGGTGTTGATGATGAAATTCATGTTGAGACTCCCTCTGGCAAAGTCGTGCTCTATGTGAACCGAATTTGGTATGAGAAATAGCGAAAGCGAAGTAGAAAAAACAAAAGAGCGGTCAAAATTGATCGCTCTTTTTATTCTATCAATCAGACAGATTATCCGTTATCACCAATTAATACAGACGCTAACGCAATCTCAATCATATCATTGAAGGTTAATTGACGTTCTTCTGCAGTGGTTTGCTCGTGTGTACGAATATGGTCTGAAACGGTACAAATACAAAGTGCTTTTGCACCATATTCTGCTGCTACACCATAGATACCAGCTGCTTCCATTTCTACGCCTAAGATGCCGTATTTTTCCATCACATCAAACATGTCGAAATCTGGCGTGTAGAATAAGTCTGCAGAGAAGAGATTCCCTACGCGAACTTGTTTACCTTTTTCTTTTGCTGCTTGAACCGCAGCTTGTGCCATATCAAAATCAGCAATTGCAGCAAAATCGTTATCTTTGAAACGAATACGGTTTACTTTTGAATCGGTACATGCACCAAGGCCGATGATGACATCGCGTACTTTAACATCCATACGTACAGCGCCACAAGAACCAACACGGATGATTTTCTTCACACCATATTCAGTAATTAATTCTTTCGCATAAATTGAGCAAGATGGGATACCCATACCGTGACCCATAACAGAGATACGACGACCTTTATAAGTACCGGTATAACCCAACATATTGCGAACGTTAGTCACTTCTTTCGCATCTTCTAAGAATGTTTCAGCAATATATTTTGCACGAAGCGGATCGCCTGGCATTAATACAACATCTGCAAATGCGCCTTCAGGAGCGTTAATATGTGGAGTCATTGTTTTTTCCTCTTGTTGATAAATAAAAAATCATTTAAGCAAACGTTTTCGCCTGCTTTAAAGTACAACACCACGAACAATTCGTGGTGTTGAGAGATAAAGTGCGGTCAAATTTCACCACATTTTAATTACATTGCTACGCCGCTTAACTCGATGAATAAACCTGCGATAGTTGCACTCATTAAGTTAGCTAATGTACCTGCAACAACTGCTTTTAAACCTAAGCGAGCCACATCACCACGACGATTTGGTGCCATACCACCGATACCACCGATTAAGATTGCGATAGAGCTGAAGTTAGCGAAACCACATAATGCGAAAGTAATGATGGCTTTGGTTTTTTCACTTAATACTACCGCTGTATCTGGTTGTAAATATTTCGCGAACTCTAAGTAACCTACGAATTCGTTCACGGCTAATTTCATACCAATCATTTGACCCGCAATTGCAGATTCATCCCAAGATACACCGATTAAGTAGGCTAATGGTTTGAAGATCCAACCAAAGATTGATTGTAACGTTAAATCACCGTAACCGAACCAACCGCCTACGCCACCTAAGATACCATTAATTAAAGCGATTAACCCCACGAAAGCGATTAACATCGCACCTACGTTTAACGCTAATTGCATACCGGCACTCGCACCGCCTGCCATTGCTTCAAGCACGTTAGTCGGTTTTTCGCTATCATCCGTTTCAGGTTGTTTATCGTTAAATTGTTCAGTTTGTGGGAATAAAATTTTCGCAAATAATAAACCTGCTGGTGCAGCCATGAAAGATGCTGCGATTAAGTAAGTCAACGGCACGCCCATTCCTGCATAACCCGCCATCACTGAACCCGCGATAGAAGCTGTACCACCTGCCATAATAGCGAACAATTCAGATTGGGTCATGTTTTTAATGTAAGGACGAACCACTAAAGGTGCTTCAGTTTGGCCAACGAAAATATTCGCTGCTGCAGACATTGATTCTGCTTTAGATGTACCCAATGCGGCTTGCAATGCACCACCAATCACTTTGATGACAACTTGCATAATGCCTAAGTAGTAAAGCACAGAAATTAAACCAGAGAAAAAGACGATGATTGGTAACACTTTCACCGCAAAGATAAAGCCGGCATTTTTTGAAGGATCCGCTAAGCCACCAAAGACGAAGTTAATCCCTTCATTACCATAGGCAATAACATTTGATACACCATTTGCTGTCGCTTGTAATGCATCTCGACCAAACGGCACATACAAAATAAGGGCCGCAAATCCGATTTGGATCGCCAAAGCCCCTAATACAGTACGTAAATTAATCGCCTTACGATTATTTGAAAATAATACGGCAATGATCAGTAATACGACAATGCCTAAAACGCTACCTAAAATACCCATTTTTTTCCCCTAGGTTGGTTAGATAAGTAAGTGAATAAAATTGCCCTATTCTACTTGTTTTTCAGTAAAAAGTCGGAATATTTTTGATACTTTCGATATGTTTGCTTATAAAATGGTCATGATTTTGGTCAGACCACAAAATTTCGCGTAGTTTTCAAGCGCTTGCGTTTGCTCAACGGTTGGGACATAAGGTGTTAGCCCTTCGGCGTCTCGCGCACCTTTTGTGTGCATTCGGATAATTTTGAACAAAACATCCGGATAATTTTTCAATAAGGAAGCGACTTTTTCCACCAACTTTTCTGCATCAAAAAAATTCGCCACATAAACTAACCGCACTTCTTCCACTTTATTTAATGGCAATAATTGCGCCAAGTTCTTCAAATTGCGATCTAAATTTTCTTGCTTGATATGTTGATGAGTAGGAATGATGTTTTGAGGGACAATGCCTTGGCGATTTTGTCTATCAAAGCACAAACTTTGTAAGCCAAGCCCTTCTCCTTTCAGGTCAAAGAGAAATTTGTCTGTCACATCAATTAAAGGTCGAATTGCTTCAAACTCAAAGAAACCACTGCTATCTAAATAGCAAGTTAGCCCTTCCTCACGTAGTTTTTGAAACAATGGTACGAGCTTTTTATGGTGAATGGTGGGTTCCCCGCCTGAAACCGTCACACCACGAATGAAAGGTACTGCATCCATCACTTGCTCATACAAATACTGTAGACTGACTTGATGAGTCCCCTCTGCATAACGGGGAATGGTTTCTGGATTATGGCAATAAAGGCAGTTTAACTTACAGCCTTGTAAGAAAATACTGGTGCGATTCCCCTGCCCTTCTACATTAGAAAAAGGAATAATACGATGCAGGGGAACATAAATATCAGAAAGTGCGGTCACAAAAAACGCTGTTTTCTAGAGTAAGTCATTACTTACGAAAGTTTCATTTGGAAAATCACTAATTCCGCTTGGCAGCAAAATGTGAAAACCGCTTTAAGCAAGTATCCATCTTCAACCTGTTGAATTTCAGACTGAATTTGACAAGGTTCACTTTCGATATCACGTGCTTTTAACATGAAATATTCCAATGCGCCTTCTGCATCTTGACGAGTCGCGTAAAACTGCTCGATAGGTAAACTACAATCGCTGTTATCAAACAATGATTTCATATCGAAAGTATTACAACCTACGCATTCGATTGGTTTTTCAGTTTGAATGGCCATCTTTTTCTCCTTATCTAAAAAAGCCGTGACAGAACACGGCTTATTAAGTTTAAAATTATTTTGCTGCAACAAAACCGACGGCTTCGTATACTTTATCAAGGGTTTCTTTCGCTCTTGTACGGGCTTTTTCCGCACCTTGTCGTAAAATCTCGTCTAAAAGTGCTTCATCATTACGATATTGATAGAAACGTTCTTGTAAACCAGCAAGCAAGTTTGACACTTCGTCAGCCACCGCTGTTTTTAAGTGCCCGTACATTTTGCCTTCAAATTCTTTCTCAAGTTCTGCTACAGATTTATCAGTTACTGCAGAAAGAATATCCAATAAGTTAGATACACCCGCTTTATTTTGCACATCATAACGTACAACAGGTGGTTCATCAGAGTCTGTTACCGCACGTTTGATTTTTTTCGCCACCGATTTTGGATCTTCAAGCAAGGTCACCACGTTATTACGGTTATCATCTGATTTTGACATTTTTTTGTCAGGATCTTGCAGAGACATAATACGCGCACCCGCTTTGCCTAAGAAGATTTCAGGGATCGTAAAAATATCACCGTAAATGGCATTAAAACGAGCCGCAATATCACGAGTGATTTCTAAATGTTGTTTTTGGTCATCCCCTACCGGCACACTTTTCGCTTGATAAAGTAAGATATCTGCTGCCATTAAAACTGGATAGTCAAATAAACCCACGTTAATATTTTCGGCATAACGTGCTGATTTATCTTTAAATTGCGTCATACGGCTCATTTCACCAAAATAGGTGTAGCAGTTTAACACCCAGCTTAGTTGAGTATGTTCTGGTACATGAGATTGCACGAAGATCGTACTTTTATTCGGGTCAATGCCACAAGCCAAGTAAAGGGCGAGTACATCAAGGGTGGCTTTGCGAAGTGCTGCAGGATCTTGCCGTACAGTGATGGCGTGTAAATCCACCACGCAGAAAATACACTCATAATCTTCTTGCATTTTCACCCAGTTGCGAAGTGCACCTAAATAATTTCCGATAGTTAATTCGCCGGAAGGCTGCACGCCGCTGAATACAATTGGTTTTGTCATTGGTTATCCTTTCATTCTGTAAACTGAATTGGCGCTATGATAACAAAAGATAGGGCGTTTTTTAATGATTGAGTTCAAAACAATGTGTAAAAATGCTATATTACGCCCAAAATTTCTTCAGCTTACAATCTATAGTCCCAATGAAAAATTATAATGATATGGCTCTGGCACTTGCCGGTGTTTGTCAATCTGTCTTATTAATCAGTCAATTAGCACAAAAAGGCGAAGTTGATGATCAAGATGCATTCCAAACTACCATTCATTCTCTTCTCATCACTCAACCTGAAGATACATTAGCCGTATTTGGCGGTGGTGTTCAACATCTTAAAGTGGGATTAAACACACTTATCGAGCAACTCACCCAATTAAATGACAAAAATTTATTAAATTATTGGGGCAGCTTGTTAGCGTTAGAGAGCAAATTAAACAAGCAACCTGAAATCAAACAAGAACTTGGTCGCCGTATTGCTCGTTTACCTGAGCAACTTGCTTATCACAACAATCAATTTGATGATGAGATGTTTTCAATCATGGCAAATATTTATGTCGATACAATTAGTCCTTTAGGCAAACGCATTCATATTATTGGTTCGGCATATCATTTACAGCAACAAAATGTACAAGACAAAATTCGTGCGTGTTTGCTAGCTGGCATTCGTTCCGCCGTTTTGTGGCGTCAAGTCGGCGGCAGCAAATGGCAACTGTTATTTCATCGTAAAAAATTAGTGCAAGCGGCACGACAACTCTACTTAACTTTAAATTAATCCTTGGAGAACTCTTATGCAACTTTCCGCATTAACCGCTCTTTCCCCGATTGACGGTCGTTATCAAGATAAAGCCACTGCATTGCGTGGTATTTTTAGTGAATTTGGCTTGCTCAAATTCCGTGTCACCGTGGAAGTACGTTGGTTACAAAAATTGGCGGCGACCGCTGAAATCCAAGAAGTTTCTTCTTTGTCTAAAGAAGCAAACGATTACCTTAATAAAATTGTGGAAGAGTTCAGTCTTCAAGATGCTGAACGTATTAAAGAAATTGAACGCACCACGAATCATGATGTAAAAGCGGTTGAGTATTTCTTAAAAGAAAAAAGTGAAGCCTTACCAGAATTAGCCAAAGTCTCTGAATTTATTCACTTTGCTTGTACCTCGGAAGATATTAACAACCTTTCTCATGCCTTAATGTTAAAAACAGCACGTGAAGAAGTAATCTTACCTGAATGGCAAAAACTGATTGATGAAATCACCCATTTAGCGAACGAATATAAAACTATCCCATTACTTTCTCGTACACACGGCCAACCCGCCTCTCCTAGTACTGTAGGTAAAGAAATGGCAAACGTGGTTTACCGTTTAAAACGCCAATTCAAACAACTCCAACAAAATGAAATCTTGGGTAAAATCAACGGTGCCGTGGGTAACTACAATGCGCATTTATCCGCCTATCCAAATATCAACTGGCACAAATTCAGTGAAGAATTTGTCACCTCATTAGGTTTAGATTGGAACCCATACACCACACAAATTGAACCTCACGATTACATAGCTGAATACTTTGATGCCGTGGTACGTTTTAATACCATCATCATCGACTTCGATCGTGACTTATGGGGTTACATTGCGTTAAATCACTTTAAACAGCGCACTATTGCGGGTGAAATTGGTTCATCTACCATGCCGCATAAAGTGAATCCAATTGACTTCGAAAACTCAGAAGGTAACTTAGGGTTAGCCAATGCCGTGATGACTCACCTTGGTCAAAAATTACCAATTTCTCGCTGGCAGCGTGACTTAACCGACTCCACTGTATTACGTAACTTAGGTGTGGGCTTAGGTTATTGTTTAATTGCGTATGCTTCAACCCGTAAAGGTATCAGCAAATTAGAAGTGAACGAACAACATCTACGTGATGAACTCAACCAAAACTGGGAAGTTTTAGCTGAGCCAATTCAAACGGTGATGCGTCGCTATGGTATTGAAAAACCATACGAAAAATTAAAAGAACTCACCCGCGGTAAACGTGTTGATGAAAAAGCAATGCGTGAATTCATCGAGAAACTAGATATCCCTGCAGATGAAAAAGAGCGTTTACAACAACTCACACCTGCCACCTACATCGGTGCAGCCGTTGAGTTAGTGGAAAAACTTTAAGAAACAAAAAGGCGTTTTATCACGCCCTTAAAAATTAAAGTGCGGTCAAATCAAAAACACCAGAGATTTTGACCGTACTTTTTTATTTCTTCTATTTCCTATTTCATTATTCACGTTTAATAAATAGTAATCTAGCGTGATCATACACCCAATTAAAAATAAAGGTATAAATGGTGATCATCACCGTTAAGCTGAAATCCATCATAAAAGCTGTGACCCAATCCACTTTTAAAAAGTAGGAAATGATCGGGATAGTAAAAATAAGCAAACCTGCTTCAAATGAAATTGCGTGGAGCGTACGGAAAAGGACACCTCGCTTTTCTCGCGGACCAGTAAAAATTTTATCGAGGAAATAATTAAAGATCATATTCCATAGCATCGCGGTTAAGGAAACCAGCACCATGGAACCAAAGAGAACAGAAACACTTTCTTCCGTAAAGAAATACAAGGCGAAAACGGAAAGCAACACAACAGTGGCTTCAAACAAAGTCGCGTGAAAAAGTCGCTCAAGAAAGCTCATTTTGTCATCCTTTACAATGCAAAAGTGCGGTCAAAACTAACCGCACTTTTCATCAAAATATCATTAATTCGTTTTTAATTTATTCCAATATTTTTCGTAAATATCCACTGCTTCACCCACATCGCCTTGCATAATGCCTTTTTCAATGTTCTCAGCAGATGGGAATAAGGTTGGATTATTCGCCATTTCAGGTGAAAGTAATGATTTCACGCCTTCATTTGGCATAGAGAAGCCCATTTTCTCAACGACTAATTTCGCATTTTCAGGACGAAGTAAGAAGTCGATAAATTTATAAGCGCCCTCTGTATTTTTCGCATCTTTGGGAATCGCGTAGTTATCCATCCAGAAAATCGCGCCTTCTTTTGGATACACAAATTGGATACTTGGATTTTCTTTATGGGCTAAATAAGCCGAACCATTCCATAACATCCCAATAGATGCCTCACCTTGTACAAATGGTACTTCTGGCGAATCGGAGTTAAAGGTCACCACATTTGGTAACAATTTCACTAAGCGCTCATAAGCCACTTTAATCTCTTCTTCATTCGTGGTGTTTGGTGATTTTCCATCTAATATCAATGCAATATGGAATACTTCACGCGCATCACTGGTTAATAATACCTTGCCTTTAAATTCTGGATTCCATAAATCAGCCCAGCTCGTGATTTTGCTTGGGTCGATATCATCCGCATTCACGCCGATACCAGTTAAGCCATAAACGTAAGGCAGAGAATATTTGTTATTTGGGTCAAATTCCTTGTTTAATAAGTTTGCCGGAATTTGTTTAAAATTACTTAATTTGCTGTGATCAAGCTCTTGTAACATATTTTCTTTCGCCATTTTATTGACGTAATAGCTTGATGGGAAAACTAAATCATAACCACTGCCCGTACTAGAGGTCAGTTTCAATTTAGCATACATTTCTTCATTACTTTCAAACGTAGAATAAATCACTTCAATGCCGGTTTCTTTGGTAAATTCTGCAACCAAATTTGATGGCACATAGTCAGTCCAGTTGTAAACATACAGTTTTTCAGCAGCAAGTGCAGCAGAAGTTGCAGCAAATGCAACAGCAGAAAGACAAAGTGATTTGATGTATTGAACAGCATTTTTTTTCAATTTATTGACCTCCTCAGGACAATCAAAATAAACCTTAAGTAATCGTTTACTTGTATAAACTTAGGGGAGTATAGCACCTTTTTTGCAAAAGGTTTGACATATTTTCCCATCAGGGTAAGATTCCCTCAATTTCAATTTTATGTTAATTAATTAGGCATCAATCATGCTCGAATTCGCTCATCAAGAACATATCAAATCTTATTATTTCGACAGTCGAAACCAAACCTTCGAACTACCGCCTCTCACTCAGCAAGAAGAAGCGGATATTTGCGTTATTGGTGCGGGTTTCTTCGGTTTATCCGCTGCCCTTGAATTAGCAGAAAAAGGCAAGAAAGTCATTGTGTTAGAAGGTGCCAGAGTGGGATTTGGTGCTTCAGGGAGAAGTGGCGGCCAAGCTATCAACGGTTTTGAAGAAGGCATTGACGAATATATTGCTCAAGTGGGCTTTGATAAAGCAAAACAACTTTGGGATATGTCGCTAGAAGCAATTGATATTATTGATGAACGCATTACGAAATATGGCATTCAATGTGATTGGAAAAAAGGTTATGCCACATTGGCGCTGAATGAACGTCGTATGGACGATCTCATTGAAATGGAAAAAGCCAGCCACGCGACTTTTGGCTATGACAAAATGCAACTTTGGGATAAAACCAAACTTAAACAACATCTAGGCAGTGATATCTATGTAGGCGCTTTATACGATAGCAACTCAGGCCACTTACACCCATTAAATTATTGCTTAGGTTTAGCAAAAGCCTGCTTAGATTTAGGCGTGCAGATTTATGAACAATCTCCCGTTGTGGATTTAGTGGAAAAATCAGGCTGCATTGAAATCAAAACCGATAAAAGTGCGGTCATTTCTCAAGACGTTATTTTAGCCACTAACGCTTATATTGATGTGCTACCAAAATCCATTCATCACGGTATTAATCGCAAAATTTTACCGGTCGAGAGCTTTATTATCGCAACCGAACCCCTAGATCAAGCCACAGCTGATTCCGTGATCAATAATGGCATGTCTATTTGTGATAACAATATCTTGCTCGATTACTATCGTTTGAGTGCGGATAACCGTTTGTTATTTGGTAGTGACTCAAGCTCAGAAAAAGATATGGTGCAAATTATGCGCCGCAATATGTTGCATGTTTTCCCGCAATTAGAAAACGCCAAAATTGACTATGGCTGGGCAGGACCGATTGATATGACACTCAACGCAAGTCCACATTTCGGTCGTATATCACCGCACATTTATTTTGCACAAGGCTATTCTGGACATGGTGTCGCTCTCACTGGACTTGCTGGACGCATTATTGCAGAAGCTATTTTAGGTAATGACGAACGTTTAAGAATTTTTGAAGGATTAAAAGTGCCTTCATTTTATGGTGGAAAATATCTTAAAAACTTAGCCACCAAGATCGGCGTACTCTATTACAAATTCCTCGATCGTTATCGTTAATTAAAAAACAAAAGGCGTGTTTAATACACGCCTTTATTGTTTCGATGACATTTAAGGTTTAATATCTCGTAAAATAGGGTTTTGCATGGAAATCAAGGTTTCCGTTGATTGAATTTCATCAATTAACTGGATCTTAGTCGCCAGCACGGAATGTAATTCAGCAATCGTGTGTGTCATCACTTTAATAAAAATAGAATAATTTCCTGTGGTGTAATAGGCCTCCACCACTTCATCAAAGGTATCGAGCTTTTTAATCACTTTTTCATAATCTTTTGCACTTTTCAAAATAATGCCAATAAAGCAGCACACATCGTAACCCAGCTTACGCTCATCAATAATCGCTTTTGTCCCTTCAATCAGACCAGACTGACGCATTTTCTCTACGCGGACATGAATCGTCCCTGGGCTCACCCCAAAGTTTTTCGCCATTTCTGCATAAGGTGTACGAGCATCTTTAGTCAGTACACGGAGAATTTGGCGATCAAGTGTATCGATATTGTTCATAAAACACTCCCTATTAGATCTTTTTTAAAATATCTTCTTTATTTTTGATAATATTCAAAATTTAAAACAATGTAAAGAAATTACTTGAAATAATTTGTCATTTTATTGAATAATGCACAACAAATCTTATCAGTTATTATAAAAGAAGGATAAATATGAAAAAGACGTTTATTTTACAACAACAAGAAATCAGCTTTGTGAAGAACACCTTTACTCAAAACTTGATTGAACAACTTGGCATTATCGAAGTACAAGGTCCAATTCTTAGTGAAGTTGGCAATGGTATGCAAGATAACTTATCAGGCATTGAGAAAGCGGTTCAAGTAAACGTGAAATGCATCCCAAATGCGGTTTATGAAGTGGTTCACTCATTAGCAAAATGGAAACGTCACACTTTAGCACGTTTCCACTTTAAAGAAGGCGAAGGCTTATTTGTGCACATGAAAGCGTTACGTCCAGATGAAGATTCATTGGATCAAACTCACTCTGTTTATGTGGACCAATGGGACTGGGAAAAAGTGATTCCTGAAGGTCGTCGTAACTTTGCTTATTTAAAAGAAACTGTACGTTCTATCTATCGTGCAATCCGTTTAACTGAATTAGCGGTAGAAGCTCGTTTTGATATCCCATCAAGCTTACCAAAAGAAATCACCTTCGTTCACAGTGAGGATTTGGTGAAACGCTACCCAGATCTTTCAAGCAAAGAGCGTGAAAATGCGATTTGTAAAGAATATGGCGCCGTGTTCTTAATCGGTATTGGTGGCAAATTATCAGACGGTAAATCACATGATGGTCGTGCACCAGACTATGATGACTGGACAACTGAATCTGAAAACGGCTACAAAGGCTTAAACGGTGATATTTTAGTGTGGAACGCTGAGTTAGGTAAAGCATTTGAGCTTTCTTCAATGGGTATTCGTGTGGATGAATCAGCATTACGTTTACAAGTTGGCTTAACCGGTGATGAAGATCGCTTAAAAATGGATTGGCACCAAGATTTATTAAACGGTAAATTACCTCTCACCATCGGTGGTGGTATCGGTCAATCTCGTATGGCTATGCTTTTACTTCACAAAAAACACATTGGTGAAGTGCAATCAAGTGTATGGCCAAAAGAAATGTTAGAACAATATCAACATATTCTTTAATCGAAAGAGAAAATAAAAAGTGCGGTGAAATTTCACCGCACTTTCGTTTTGAAAGATTAATTAATCTTGCAATGCACCGCTGTTAAACATTGGCAATCCCATTGTTTTTAAGCTGTCGCGATAAATACCTAGCAAATCTTTCTCCGTAATTTTTTGTAACTCATCTAACGGTTTATCTAACGCAGCGACTGTTTCAATCACAAGACCTTGTGGACCGGATTCCTGCGTCGCAATTTCAAATAACACTTGTCCGCGACGAACATGACTACCCGAACTAATCAACACGGCATGTTTGATTTTGTGTTTCGCTAAAGAGTAACGAGAGAAAAGTGCATTTTCGACTGTTGAACGTGCATAGTTATCCGAATAAATACGGCTTGCATCCACCCCTTTCTCAATTAACCATTGTTTCATCAAATCCCCTTCGGTTTTATTGTTTTGTGGTACACCGCCTGTCACAATAATTAAAGCATCTGGATTTTGATTCGCAATTTCTAGAGTTTTCTCTAAACGTTGCACCAAAATATCATGCATGCTGCCATCTGGGTTTAAAGCATACCCCAACGTAATAATTGCCGATTGTGCCGGTAATTTGGTTTCAAGTTTGTCAGTAATTGGCTGATTAGCCGCTTTATCAATCACTGCAAAAACTTTCTCTAATTTGCTCGCACTTTCTGGGGAAAGTTGTTTTAAGCGTTCTAAATATTTAGTAGTTTCTGCTTGATTGCCTTTAAAACGATTCCACGCTGCCAAGTAAGTGTGGGCTTTCACATCATCTGGCGCCACATCAAGTACTTTTTGATAAAGCTCAATAGCTTTATCGGTATTGCCGTTATAAATATTGGCATTCGCTGCACCAAACAAAAAATCCACACGATAAGGCTCAAGCTTATACGCTTCTAATAAAAGATCCGCAATACGCTCCATATTGGAAGGAAGTTTCGCGGTAAAACCTGCATTTGAAACACGAGCCGGTGAGTTTTGGATTTTCACCGCTTGTTCAAGTAACTCATCCACAACCTGTCTTTGAGTAAGAAGTTGTTGATAATTTAATTGAGGCTCAAGCACTTTCACTTCTGCCGTGCTGGCGAAGCTGCTTACTGCAAGAGATGAAAGCACAGCAAGTAAGGAAACCTTGAAGATTTTTTGCATAATTAATTCTCCATATTGGATTAAATAACAAAAAGAGCGGTCACTTTTTTATCAGTTTCCGCTCTATTTCACTAAGCTTGATTCATCGACATACACAATAACGTCAATGGATGGATACAAGTCACGTTAGATGACATATCGATCTGCCATTTACAAGTTTGGCATTCAGAGATCACGTAATCAAATCCACCTGCATTGATATTATCGAATAAGTTTTTACCAATAGATTGGGATACCTCGTAGTTTTCTTCTTTGAAACCGTATGTTCCTGCGATACCACAACATTGTGATGGTAACATCACCACTTCTAAGCCTGGAATTTGTTTTAACACTTCCAAGGTGTACGGTGCCCAACCTGCTTTATCCACGTGACATGCGGTGTGATAAGCTACACGCAATTTCAATGGCTTAAGCGGTAAGGTTTTACCTTCTTTAAAGAGTTGATATAAGAATGGTGTCACCATGTGAATATGCGGACGAACTTTCGCATTGTCGATACCTAAAATATGATGATATTCATCACGTAAATTTAGGGAGCAACTCGATGCTTCACTGATCACATCTAAGCCATTTTCATCCACCATTTTACTGATGTAATCAGTGTTAAATTGAGCGATTTTCTTCGCACGTTCTGGGAATTGATTTACGCTTAATGGCAAGCCGCAGCATTTTTCTTTTTCCAATAACACCACGCCAATGTCCATAGCATTGAACACTTGAATAAATTCTTTACCCAATTGTGGATTATTGTAGTTCACATAACAACCGTGATAATACGCCACTTTGCGTTCGAATTTTTGTTGGCTTTCCACCATTTTTTTCATATACCAGCTGCGGAACGTACCAAAGGAATATTTTGGTAACGTACGATGACGGCTGATTTTTAACGCTTTTTCCAACACAAATTTTGTCGCTTTCAAACCCGTGATTGTGTTCACAATTGGGGCTAGTGGTGTGTTAAGTGACCCCATAATATCGGTGTTACTTAAAATCGCATCACGTAATTTTTGCACTGCTGGCTTGTGTTGTTGAGCAAGGTATTTGTTTCTTGCGCGAACGATAATGTCACCAATTTTTACATCTGACGGACACGCAATTTCACAACGTTTACAGTTGGTACAGTATTTTAATGCTTCATCATAAAGCTCGGCTGATTTTAAGCGTAGACGCTCACCATCTGGACCCGATTGTTTTGGACCTGGATAGTTTGGATTTTGACGCGAAACTGGACATACCGCTGTACAAGCGGTACATTTAATGCAGCTCTCAAAACTTTCATCAAAGGCATGATGATGTTGTGGTGCATTAAGGGATTGTTTTGCATTTTCAATTAATTGTTGAATGTTCATAACGCCTCCTTAATGTGTGTTGTGAAGAATTTCATCCGCAACAGCAAGCGCTGTTACCACTGCCACGCCTGAACCACAACCGAGTTCTAACGCATTGAAACCACCAATCACATTACCCACTGCATATAAATTCGTTAAAAATTGACCGCTCTTTTGTACTTGGCATTGTGCATTGATCGCAACACCCGCAGATTGGTACGGTTGTGGATTTGAGAAACGGTGATCTGTCCAAGTAAAACGATCAGTATCTTTAAAGCCTTCCACACCGATGATGTCAGAATGGAATACGGGCTCGTAGATTTTATCGAATTCAGCGACTAAACCTTTACTGAAGAAGCTGCCTGACGCTAATACGAAATGCTCTGCCGTGATTTCTTCATCTTCGTGCAAGCGAGTTTGAATGGCGCGAACTTTGCTTCCATCAAAATGCGCTTTTAATGCACTGTCACCATTCATCATTAAACCGCCCAATTTTTCAAAACGATGGCGTAATTGAATACGTTGTCGCATACCTAATAAAGAAGGCGGTAAAGTTGGTAATTCAAATAATGGCAAGCTAGTTGCTTTGCGAAGTGACTCCATAAACTCTTGATTTTCTAGACCGAAACAAGCTGGTAAGAAAATCGCTTCGGTGCCTTTCGCGGCTTCTTTCATTTCAGCCACCAGATCATCAAATTTCAATTTATATTCTAAAACTTGCGCAATATTCACACTGCGAAACTCACGGGAATCTGCACGTAACTGATCCAATTCAGGAATATTTAAAAAGCCCGTTTTCACTTCACAATGGGCAAATTGTGGATTGAGTGTAAGGTTATCCGCCAATAATTCCGGTTGGAAATCGTGATAGCCTTCAATGCCTAAAACCGCAATTTTTTTATACGGAAATGGTGTGTCGCCTTGTACAGTTGGTACACTATTTGGTGAAAGCCATGCACCACGTAAGCTACCTAAACCCGTTACGCGAAGATGATTTTCTGCACTTGAGCCAATTAAATCTAAATTTAACGATTCCGCTAATTTTTCGAAATCTTGCGCTTTTGCTAATACGCGTTCAGCTCCCATAATGCTATAAGGGTGTTGTGGTAATTGAGCGGAAAGTGCGGTCAAATTTTCAGGAATATTTTTAACAAACGCGCCATTTGGTAAACGGCTTAATAAATCCAAGGAGCCAGATGCAAAATCAATCGCCGCTTGACCGTTATTAATAATGACACAACGTTTGCCTTGTTCTTGTAGGGCGATGCCACAAGTTAAACCTGCAAGGCCGCCACCAATAATCACTACATCAAAATTCATTGTTATCCGTCCCTTGCTGTTTGTCAGTTTCAAGCGGTTGAACATCATTTAAGCCCAACACACTGCCATACATCCATGAAGTAAATTCGGCTTCACGAATTGCTTCGCCCCATGCAATAGGTTCGATACCGCGCCAACGCTCTTCCATGAAAGAGGTTAATTGTGTGGTAGATTGGCGAGGCGTTGCCACTTCAAAACGGTTCATTAAGCCCGCCGCACGGCACGCACAAAGCTCAGCTTGGCAAGTACCCATACCTACACGAGTACGGCGACGTAAATCTACTAAGTTATTTACATTTAATTCATCCACAGCATAACGAACTTCGCCCGCGGTCACGGCTTCACATTCACATACCATTGAACGATCGAGACGTTCTTTATCTAATAAGCGAGTGGCACGGGATCCATGACGATATACGGCTGAATAACGAATCGTACTTGGAAGAGAAATGACTTTCTGATTGGTTTCTGCACGGCTTTCACTTGAACCTGGTAATGGACGCTCAGCTGTTGTACAACGTGCTGTTTTATTGAGCTTTTTACAAACAAGATCCGTTGCCCATTCAGCCATTAAGCGATAAGTCATTAATTTACCGCCAGTGATAGTGATAAAGCCGTCTAAGCCATCACGCTCTGCGTGGTCAAGTAACACGATACCACGACTCACGTTACGACCAGATGGGTCATCATCAGACGCTACTAACGGGCGTACTCCAGCATAAGCACGTAATACACGAGTATGACGCAAGCTTGGTGCGAGTTTTTCCCCTTCACGGAAAAGGATATCCACTTCTTCTGGGGTGACTTCCATGTTATCAATTTGATCGTAAGGAATACGACTAGAGGTTGTACCGATAACGCAAATAGTATCACCCGGTACAAGAATATCCGCATCCGCCGGTTTACGACAACGGTTAATCACCATTTTATTGATACGGTGCCCCATGACAAGTAATGCGCCTTTGGCTGGGAACATTTTAATTTTAAGGTCCGCATATTCTGCAATGCCTTGTCCCCAAATACCACCTGCATTGACAACTAATGGCGCAAAAAATTTACGGTTTACACGATTTTTGTGATCGTAAACATCCACACCGATTACTTTGCCCCCTTCGCGAATTAAGTTTTTCACTTCGCAATAAGTGAACATTTTCGCGCCATTTTCGGTAGCATCCATCACGTTTGAGGCTGTTAAACGGAAAGGATCGATTGAACCATCTGGCACAACAACGGCACCAACTAAATCAGGGTTTACTGATGGTTCCATAATCTGGGCAAGTTTAGGATCAATGGCGACGGCTTCAATACCGGATTTGGTACAACTTTCGATGAACGTTTTTTGATAATCAAGGGAATCTTCAGGTAAGGTGATAAATAAACCTTCTGTTTCATCCACACAGTGACGGGCGATATTGCGCAGAATTTTATTTTCTTTAATACATTCTTCTGCTGATTCCTGATCGTTTACGGCATAACGCGCACCACTATGTAACAAACCGTGGTTACGACCTGTTGCACCTGTCGCGATATCACGACGCTCTAATAAAATACAGTTAATTCCACGCAATGCGCAGTCACGAGCAATACCCGCACCTGTTGCCCCCCCACCAATGATAATCACATCCGTCGAGATAGGTGAAAAATCACCCACATCACGATACATATTAGGCGATAATCCCATTGTTACCCCCAAAGCCAAAATATTAATAAAAAGAAACGTAAAAACTGTTACAAAGTCTGTAGCTATTGTATGGGAGAGCGGTTAAATTCACAACATTTTGAGCGAAAAAGAAAGCTATTTTGTGAAGTAGATCACATAATTTTCGTATTCGCTCATTTGTTAAAATTTTTTTTGTGAAATACATCACATTTTTGAATTATTTCTCTTTTTAATTTCTATTTTTATTTTATCATGCACACTATCCCCATTGTCGGGGTGGACTCATAATTAAAATGATTTTGGAGAAAAATTATGTTTGGACCATTTAAACCCGCACCGCATATTGCGGAACTTCCTGCGGAGAAAATTGATTCCACGTATAAACGCTTACGTTGGCAAGTGTTTGCTGGGATCTTCTTTGGTTATGCCGCTTACTATTTTGTACGTGCAAACTTTGACTTAGCACAACCTGGTTTAATTCAAGCCGGCTTGTACTCAAAAGCGGAATTAGGTGTTATCGGCTCAGCAGCCGGTCTTGCCTACGGTTTATCTAAGTTCGTAATGGCAGGTATGTCTGACCGTTCGAACCCTCGTGTATTCTTACCATTTGGTTTATTGCTTTCTGGTCTTTGTATGACCATGATGGGTTTATTCCCATGGGCAACTTCAGGCATTGCCATCATGTGGGTAATGATCTTCTTAAATGGTTGGTTCCAAGGTATGGGTTGGCCTCCATGTGGTCGTACAATGGTGCACTGGTGGTCTAAATCAGAACGCGGTACTATCGTATCTATCTGGAATACCGCGCACAACATCGGTGGTATGATGCCAGGTGCAATGGTGCTATTAGCAAGTGCTGTCTTCTTCAGCACTCACGGCATTGAAGCACAAGCAAAAGACATTTGGCAACAATCTCTCTACTATCCGGGTATTGCTGCAATGATCTGTGCAATTCCTGTTTACTTCGTCATGCGTGATACTCCACAATCTTGTGGTTTACCGTCAATCGAAAAATGGCGTAATGACTACCCAGATGACTATAACGAAAAAACTTACGAAAACGATTTAAGTACAAAAGAAATCTTCGTAACTTATGTATTAAAAAACAAATTGTTATGGTACATCGCGATTGCTAACGTATTCGTATACTTAATCCGCTACGGCGTATTAAAATGGTCTCCGGTTTACTTAAGTGAAGTGAAACACTTCAACATCAAAGGTACCGCATGGGCATACACAATCTATGAATTAGCAGCGGTTCCAGGTACATTATTATGTGGTTGGGTATCAGATAAAGTTTTCAAAGGTAAACGTGGTTTAACCGGTTTTATCTTCATGATCTTAACTACAGCAGCTGTAGTGGCATACTGGATGAACCCAGCAACACCTGAAGCAGAGCTTGCAAACTATGCAGCTTGGTATGAAAACCCATATCAATTAACTGACTTCGTATTAATGACCTTAATCGGCTTCTTAATCTACGGTCCTGTAATGTTAATCGGCTTACACGCGCTTGAGCTTGCACCGAAAAAAGCAGCAGGTACAGCAGCAGGTTTCACTGGTTTATTCGGTTACTTAGGTGGTACTGTATCAGCTTCAGCTGTTATCGGTTGGGCAGCACAACACTACGGCTGGGACGGCGGTTTCTACGTCATGATCGGTGGTGGTGTCTTAGCGGTGTTATTACTCTTCATCGTAATGGTTGAAGAAGGTAAACACAAAGCAAAATTAGGCGATACCTACGGTACTAAATAATCTATAAATTAAAGGCGACAGGCGAAGGCTTGTCGCCTTTTTTATTACAAAAAACAACTGAATTTTTAACCGCACTTTAAAAGGAGATAATGTGATGAAATTGAATAAATTAACCATTATATTAGGCGCGGCAGTTATGGCAAATGCAGCATTCGCAAATCAAACTTGTGAAGCGCCCTATCGTTCAGCACTCCCCGCTTATACGTATAAATTAGACAAAGTACTTGACGTCAATGGACGTCAAGGTATTACCACTGATGGCAAATATTTATATGTATCAGGCAGTAAAACGCTCGCCAAATACGACATGGATGGAAAACTGATTAAAGAAAATAAAGATCCTTTTGTCGGCTACCAAAAGGAAGCCAATCACATTGGCGACATTGATATCTACAACAATGAACTTTATGTTTCTTCTGAATGGTTTGATGCTGGCGTAGGTAAAAATATTCAAATTGCGATTCATGATCCCGAAACCCTCGCATTAAAAAGATCAGTTGATTTTAATCCTGAGTCAGGTCAAGTCGAAGTTTCCAGCATCACCGTAGATACCGTTCACAATTCTGTTTGGATGGCATCTTGGGTTGGTGAGGAAAGTGGTCGTTATTTATATGAATATGATCTTTCAACCGGTAAATATAAACTTAAAGTGCATTTACAACCTGTTCCACAATGGATTCAAGGGGTTTATGCCTACAACGGTGATCTCTACGTTACATCTGATGATGGTACGGCAGATGAAAAAGAACCCGATCATATTTATCGTGTAGAAATTTCAGATAAAAATAATGAAGCTCGCGTTGTTTTAGAAAAAACATTGAATGACATTCGAGATGTCGGCGAAGTCGAAGGCTTGAATGTGAATCCGAAAACGAAGCAACTGCTTGTCCATGCAAACCGAGGCAAACAAATTGTGTTAGGGATGCCAAAAGGATTTTATCCAGGATATGACCGTGAAATTAGTGAAATCTATTTTTACGACATGAAACCAAGATGTAATAAGTAAATCAAGGAGAACACACAATGAAACTCAAAACTTTAGCGCTTTCTTTATTAGCTGCAGGCGTACTTGCAGGATGTAGCGCACACTCTTCCGTGGACACTATGAAATCAGACAAAATTATCATTGCTCACCGTGGTGCAAGTGGTTACTTACCAGAGCATACACTTGAGTCTAAAGCGCTTGCATTTGCACAACATGCAGACTACTTAGAACAAGACTTAGCGATGACAAAAGATGGTCGTTTAGTGGTTATCCATGACCACTTCTTAGATGGCTTAACTGACGTGGCGAAAAAATTCCCAAATCGTCATCGTAAAGATGGTCGTTACTATGTAATTGACTTCACCTTAAAAGAAATTCAAAGTTTAAATATGACTGAAAACTTTGAAACTAAAGATGGTAAACAAGTTGCAGTATATCCAGGTCGTTTCCCACTTTGGAAATCACACTTCAAAATCCATACTTTTGAAGATGAGTTAGAATTTATCCAAGGTTTAGAAAAATCTACCGGTAAAAAAGTGGGTATCTACCCTGAAATCAAAGCGCCTTGGTTCCACCACCAAAACGGCAAAGACATTGCAGTTGAAACCCTTAAAGTGTTGAAAAAATACGGTTACGATAAGAAATCTGACATGGTTTACTTACAAACCTTCGACTTCAATGAGTTAAAACGTATCAAAAACGAATTGCTACCAAAAATGGGCATGGATTTAAAACTTGTTCAATTAGTGGCATACACCGACTGGCATGAAACTGAAGAAAAAGATGCGAAAGGCAAATGGGTGAACTACGATTACGATTGGATGTTCAAACCAGGTGCAATGGCAGAAGTCGTAAAATATGCTGATGGAGTTGGTCCAGGCTGGTATATGTTAGTGGATAAAGAAAAATCTAAACCAGGTAACATCGTGTACACTCCATTAGTGAAAGAACTCGCACAATACAAAGTGGAATTACACCCATACACCGTGCGTAAAGATGCGTTACCTGAATTCTTCACTGACGTAAATCAAATGTATGATGCATTATTGAATAAATCTGGTGCAACCGGTGTATTCACCGACTTCCCTGACACTGGCGTTGAGTTTTTGAAAAAACAAAAATAATATGTAAGTAAAAGTAATAAAAGAGCGGTCAAATTTCGTTGTGATTTTTGGCCGCTTTTTCTTATTCTGAATGTCTATTTATGAAAGATATCTACGTAACTACTATAAGGCTTCACTTTTTGTTTTGTTTCTTTCTAGTCTCTAATAATTTTTTTAGATTTTCATCATTTTCTATTACTTGAATTATAAACTTTCCCCTGATCTCTTCTTTTATTAATTCTTCTATAATCTTTAAATTAGATAAATCACCTTCAAATTTAATCGTAGGAGATGAATATCTCCTACTTCTTGCAAGTCCGAAAGGTAAATCACTCTCTACATACTCATTTTCTTTTTTAGAGGATTTCATTTTTGATAAATTATTTATAGATTCCTCTATATTCTGTGTTATTCCTAACCCTATCGCATCACGAAACTGGTAGTTTAAATATTGCTCTAATCCTTTAACCATCGGATACTCATATAAACTAACTTCATAATACATCCTATTTTCACTCTGAATTAACCTATCTAATTCCACATCTAATAATTTTAATTGCTTTTTTAATTCTTCATCATCAAAATCTGAGGAACTGTATAATAAGTTACTTATTTTACGTTGATACATTTCCGATACAGAATATTGCATTTCGTATTCTGAATAAATATGTGTTAGCCAATTATATAAACTCTTGGCAACCTCTATTTGACCTGAATTACCAAAACGTTCCAACTCACCAAAATATTTAGAATAATCATTTATTGCATCTTTAAACTTTTCAGTTGGTTCTTTAAGTTGATAAGAAGTTAATCCATATTTTTCTGATAGTATTTGATGATAATTCGAGTAAGCATCTTGTATCTTATTAAACACTTCAGAGTTTTTATCATATAACCCCTTATATATTTGCTCTACAAATACTTGTTGCTTGTCTTTCTGCTCAAAATATCTACCACCAAAGAACCCTATTACACTAAAAGCTGATGCTACTAAAGCTTTAATAATAATTTCCTTCATAGACATAAAATAACCTCTACTATTTTATATAAAAACATATATCGATTCTTATTATTTAAAATTCAACACTCGCATTCATAAAAATTACTATTCAATCGCTATATTCAGCTCAATCATCTTAGATACTATGCATCAGTTATGACACTGAATACAAGATCTGGAGAAATTATCACGACAATTACCTTATAAATACTATTAATCTCTTCTCTGTTATTAAGTTTCTTTCTATATTTATAGTAACAAAAAAGCTTGCCGTTTATCCCAGCAAGCCTCTTAAAATCTAACTATTATGCAAATTGCTTTTTATTCTCTAAATAACGTTTCGCACATTCTGCTGCTGCAACTAAGCCACCTGCCATCATAATAATATCTTTAATAACGAGTCGACCAGCACCAGAGAGATATGGGAAGCCATAATTAGGTGTTGGGAAGTCTCCACCTAAATTCGGCACCCAGGTTTCTGGCGTAAATATCAGGAACGACAGTGTGACTATCGACATACCAAACGTGAGTAAGCCTCCAAATAGTCCGAGTGTCGGAGACCAAATTCCTGCTAATACTAAAATACCAATTGCCACAATGATTGCGCCAATAATATAAGAAGCGGTATAGGTGCCATTAGCTTTATGCCACTCAATATTTTTAGCGACCATTTTGCCTTCAGGGTTTTTATATAAGGTATATTCTTTCACTAAAACACCCTTATCATTTGTCACTTCATTTGCACCGTTTTTGTAAAGGAAGCTTAAGAAAGGACTATTTGACACAAAGTGTGCGATACCATCTGCCTCATATTGGCAAACTTTTAAGCCACCAATCCAAACCATCACAACACAAATCGCAATGCGGATAAAGTTAATAAATTGACGTTGCAATGGTGCAACAATATTAGCTAGCAATGTAACTAAACTACTCATTAAGAACTCCTCATATAGTTCAATTGATATTACGGACAAAATATCCAAGAATTGTTCAGTATAAAAAAGAGATACTGACTCGCCCAGTATCTCTTATTCTGTATTAATTTTCTGTGAGCAATTTCACATTATTTAAAATTCACTCTCGCATTTCTAAAAATTCTCATCCACGCACCATCTTCAGACCAATCTTCTGGATACCATGAGTTGCTCACAGCACGGAATACACGTTCTGGGTGTGGCATCATCGCCGCAATACGACCATCGACGTTAGAAATCGCTGTAATCCCTAATGCCGAACCATTCGGGTTGGCTGGATAAGTTTCAGTCACGTTTAAATGGCTGTCGATATATTGTGCCACAATCAAGTTTTGGGCTTGAAGTGCGGTTAAATTCTCAGGTGTTTTGAATTCTACGCAGCCTTCACCATGAGAAACCGCAATCGGCATATGTGAACCAGCCATGCCTTTAAACCACAATGAATTAGTGTCGTTGATTTTCACCATCGCAGCACGAGCTTCAAAACGTTCTGATTTATTACGCACGAAACGTGGCCAGTTTTCTACACCTGGGATAATTTCTGCAAGGGCGGAGATAAATTGACAGCCGTTACATACACCTAATGAAAGCGTGTTTTCATTGGCGAAGAATTGGCTGAATTGATCGCGTAATTGTGGGTTAAATAAAATGGATTTTGCCCAGCCACCGCCAGCGCCTAATACGTCACCGTAAGAGAAGCCACCACAGGCCACCATCGCGTTGAAATCGTTTAAGTTATAACGGCCTGTCATTAAATCACTCATGTGAACATCAATCGCCGCAAAGCCAGCGCGGTCAAACGCTGCCGCCATTTCAACATGGCTGTTTACGCCTTGTTCACGCAATACGGCTACTTTCGGTTTCACGCCTTTGCTGATGTACGGCGCAGCAATATCTTCATTTACATCATAGGTTAAGTAAGCCGATAAACCTTTGTTGTCTGTCGTTTTTTTCGCTTCAAATTCTTGGTCAGCACATTCTGGGTTATCGCGTAAGCGTTGCATTTGATGGGTCAATTCTGCCCAAATGCCACGCAATTCAGAGCGTTTTTCATCCAAAATTTCCCTTCCGAATTGATGGATCACAATGCGATCATCGTTGCTAACCTTGCCGATGTCGTAGGTAATTCCCTCTAATCCATGTGTTTTCAACACCGTATAAATAGCGTCAAGTTCCGCCTCTAATACCTGAATCACCGCGCCTAATTCTTCGTTAAATAAAATGGCTAACTCGGAAATTTCTTGCGCATAGTGTTCCGCACCGAGCTCAAGCGCCCATCCTTTTCCGCTATCGAATAACGGAGAAATATCCACATCCACGCCACAGTTACCCGCAAACGCCATTTCTGCAAGCGTGGTAATTAAACCACCGTCTGAACGGTCGTGGTAAGCCAATAATTTACGCTCTGCCACCAATACTTGCATTGCATCGAAGAAATTTTTCAGTTTGGCTACGTTCACCACATCGGCTGGTTTGTCACCTAATTGTTTATACACTTGCGCAAGTGCGGTCGCGCCTAAGCGATTTTTTCTTTCGCCTAAATCAATCAACAATAAACGACTTGCACCTTTGTCTGTGCGCAATTGAGGTGTGACAGTTTTACGAACATCTTCCACGCGCGCAAAAGATGAAATCACTAAAGAAAGCGGTGCAGTGACGGATTTTTTCTCGCCATTTTCTTCCCAAGTGGTTTTCATCGACATAGAGTCTTTACCCACTGGAATAGTGATACCTAATGCAGGGCAAAGTTCTTCACCGACTGCTTTCACCGCTTCATATAAGCCAGCGTCTTCACCACCATGACCCGCTGCAGACATCCAGTTTGCAGAAAGTTTGATACGTTTAATATCGCCAATGTTAGTGCCCGCAATGTTAGTGATAGATTCAGCCACCGCTAAACGTGCAGAAGCACCAAAGTCTAATAACGCTACAGGTGCTCGTTCACCCATAGCCATGGCTTCACCGTGATAGCTGTCTAATGATGCAGTTGTGACCGCCACATCAGACACCGGAATTTGCCATGGGCCAACCATTTGATCGCGCGCCACCATACCGGTTACCGAACGGTCACCAATGGTAATTAAGAAAGTTTTTTCTGCCACCACCGGTAAACGCAATACGCGATGGAAGGCTTCTTTTAATTGAATATTTTCCGTTGCAAGCGGTCGGTTTTCGACAGTTTTTGACGAAACCTCACGGGTCATTTTCGGGGTTTTGCCTAATAACACATTCATTGGTAAATCAATTGGGTTATTGTCGAAATGACTATCGTGCAAGGTTAAATGTTTCTCTTCCGTTGCCTCACCAATGACCGCAAACGGCGCGCGCTCACGTTCACAAAGTGCGGTAAATAATTCGAGTTTTTCTGGCGCAACGGCTAAGACATAACGTTCTTGCGATTCGTTACACCAAATTTCCAATGGTGACATGCCTTTTTCATCGCAAAGGATTGAGCGTAAATCAAATTTACCGCCACGTTCACCATCGTGCACCAATTCAGGCATGGCATTAGATAAACCACCCGCGCCCACATCGTGAATAAAGAGAATTGGGTTTTCTTCACCTAATTGCCAGCAACGGTCAATCACCTCTTGGCAGCGACGTTCCATTTCTGGGTTTTCACGTTGAACAGAGGCAAAATCTAAATTTTCTTTTGATTTCCCGCTGTCCATCGAAGACGCTGCGCCACCGCCTAAGCCTATATTCATTGCAGGGCCGCCTAATACGATCAATTTCGCACCAACGGGGATTTCGCCTTTTTGAACGTGTTCGCTACGAATATTACCGATACCACCGGCTAACATAATCGGTTTGTGATAACCACGCACTTCTTCGCCATTAAAGCTGTTGACTTTCTCTTCATAGGTGCGGAAATAACCCAATAAGGCAGGGCGACCAAATTCATTGTTGAATGCTGCGCCACCTAATGGGCCTTCAATCATAATATCTAAGGCAGAGGCAATACGATTTGGTTTAGAAAGTGGATTTTCCCAAGGTTGTTCAAAGTTTGGAATGATAAGGTTTGATACCGAGAACCCGGTTAAACCTGCTTTTGGTTTTGCACCACGACCCGTTGCACCTTCATCACGAATCTCACCGCCCGAACCTGTTGCCGCTCCTGGGAATGGCGAAATCGCGGTTGGGTGGTTGTGGGTTTCCACTTTCATTAAGATATGTGCATCTTCATTGTGATAGCGATATTGCCCATCTTGATCCGCAAAGAAACGGCCGACTTTTGAGCCTTCCATTACTGCAGCATTATCTTTATACGCAGAAAGCACGAAATCAGGGGTTTTCTCAAAGGTGTTTTTAATCATCTTAAACAGGGATTTATCCTGTTTTTTGCCATCAATAATCCAATCCGCATTAAAGATTTTATGACGACAGTGCTCAGAGTTAGCTTGCGCGAACATATAAAGTTCAATATCGTGCGGATTGCGCCCTAATTGGGTGAAGTTTTCCACCAAATAATCAATTTCATCTTCTGCCAGCGCCAAACCTAATTCTACGTTAGCAGTCACCAAAGCTTGACGTCCACCTTTTAAAATATCCACGGTTTTAAACGGTTTCGGATCTTGATGACGGAATAAGATCTCTGCATCTTCAGGACGACGCACCACAGTTTCCATCATTCTGTCGTGTAAAAGTGCGGTCAATTTTTCTGTTGTTTTCTCATCAAGCGGTTGGCTTAACTCAAAATAATATGCAAAACCACGCTCAATACGCTCCACTTCACTTAAACCACAGTTATGCGCAATATCTGTCGCTTTAGAAGACCAAGAAGAAATCGTGCCAACGCGTGGAATCACGATAAAAGTTTCGCCTTTGGCATCGTGTTCAGCCAAGGTTGGGCCGTAATGTAACAATGCTTTTAACTTAGCTTCCTGCTCGCTAACAAGCGGTCGATTTAATTCCACAAAATGCAAATATTCAGCATAAACCGATTTCACCGGTAATTGATTTTGTTGGAATTTTTGCATTAAGCCTTGGATACGGAATTCAGAAAGGGCGGGTGAGCCACGAAAAGTTTGAAACATACGGGTACCTTTGAGTTGTGTTTGAGGTAAAAATCGCGGGCTATTATAAAGGAAAAACACCAAAACGAAAACGTTTGCGTCAATCATTTTAAAATGATTTTAAATGGGAGAAAGCATATAATCATCAAGCAATTTAAAACAATCCTAAAACTAACCGCACTTTGGGGCGTTACTATGATCATCAATGACATCAATTTCAACGATCTCTATCAACAACATCTAAAAGCCTGTAATCACTATAATCTTCCACCAACAAAGTGGGATAAAAAAGCCCCTAAAATGGCTGAGAATTTAGTGGGCAAACCAAGCCGTTATAACGAGATCTTACTTAAAGCCATGAATGTGCAACCCAATGAAACGGTATTAGATATCGGCTGTGGCCCCGGCACCTTTGTGATTCCTTTAGCCCAACAATGCCAAGCCGTATATGCCCTCGATTACAGCCAAGGCATGTTAGAGATGGTTCAGCAATATAAAGAAAAGCATCAACTGAATAATATTACGCTTCTACATAAATCATGGTCGGATAACTGGGATGATGTACCTCAAGCGGATGTGATACTCGCCTCTCGCTCGACGCTTGTGGATGATTTGGATAACATGATTGAAAAGCTTCAAAGTAAGGCAAAAAAACGCGTCTTTTTAACCTCGGTGACACAACGTCATTTTCTCGATGAAGGCGTATTTGAAGCCATTGGTCGTGATGATGTGGGCTTTCCGACTTATATTTATTTAGTTAATCGCCTTTACCAAAAAGGCATTCACGCGAATGTGAGTTTTATTGAAACCGAATCAGGCCGTTTCCAAGGTGAAACCTTTGAGGATTTATTAAATTCTGTGGAGTTTTCTCTCGGCAATCTCACTGAAAAAGAAAAACAAGATTTGGCTCAATTCTATCAACAAAAACAAATAAACAATGAACCGATAAAACACGGACAACGCAAATGGGCGTTAATTTGGTGGGAGGTTTAAGAAAAAGTGCGGTCATTTTTGACCGCACTTTACGCTTTAAGATAGGTTAAAGAATTTCTAATAACTTCGCAAAGTCATCAAACACCCAATCTGGGTTTGATTCAGCAATTGGAATGTTGTAATTGTATCCGTAAGTTAATCCCACAACCGGGCAACCTGCTGAATGTGCGGCGAGAATGTCATTTCGAGAGTCACCTACAAACAACACTTGGCGAGGTTCTACGCCAAATTTACCACATAAATAATACAATGGGCCTGGATGTGGTTTAATCGCGGGTAATGACTGTCCTCCAAGCATTTCACTGAACAAATGATCGATGCCAAATGCCGCTAATACTGGCTGAACATGGCGAGTTGGTTTGTTCGTTACCACGGCTAAGGCGTAACCACGAGCTTTCAAAGTTTCCAATGTTTCTTTTACATTTGGATATAAACGACTCACATTGCAAAGGTTCTCCGCATAATACACATTAAAACGCTCTTTCACTTGCTCCATTTCTGAATCTGAAAAGTCTTTACCTGTTTGCCCTTTTGCCCATTCTAAAGCGCGAGCAATCAATACAGGTGCTCCATTACCAATCCAAGTTAACACTAACTCTTCTGGTGCTTGAGGTAAACCAAAGTCTGCTAAAGCAGAGTTCACAGACAACGCTAAATCTGGCAAGCTATTCACGAGCGTACCATCTAAATCAAAACCGATAACTTTAAATTGAGTGTTCATTCTTACTACCATTTATTTTACTGAAGCTAATTGCGTACGCATTTGATCAATGATCTGTTTATAATCTGGTTTACCAAAAATCGCTGAGCCTGCCACAAACATATCTGCACCGGCCGCGGCAATTTCTGCAATATTATCTACTTTTACCCCACCATCAACTTCTAAACGGATATCTAAACCACTTTCATCAATCAGACGACGTGCCTGTTGTAATTTTTTCAATGTGGAAGGTAAAAAAGATTGTCCACCAAATCCTGGATTCACGGACATTAACAAAATCACATCCACCTTATCTAATACATAATCCAAATAACTTAATGGCGTTGCTGGATTAAACACTAAACCAGATTTACAACCGTGATCACGAATGAGCTGCAAAGAGCGGTCAATATGTTCACTGGCTTCAGGATGAAATGTAATGTAATCCGCACCGGCTTTGGCAAAATCAGGAATGATACGATCGACTGGTTTCACCATTAAATGCACATCAATAGGTGCTTTAATACCGTAATCACGTAAAGCTTTACATACTGCAGGGCCAAAGGTTAAATTCGGCACATAGTGATTATCCATTACATCAAAATGAATCACATCCGCACCAGCATTCAACACGTTTTGCACATCATCACCAAGACGAGCAAGATCTGCAGAAAGGATAGAAGGGGCGATTAAATAAGGTTTCATTTGTTATCTCCTAAAGGATAAAAGTGCCTGTAGTTTACTACGTTGAGCTCAATTTTACCTTGATTATTTACAAGTTTTATCTGAAAACAAAGAAAAAAATAACCGCACTTGATTCAATTGCCTCAAAGTGCGGTTAGTTTTTATCGTATTTTAAAAAGACCGATTAGTTTAATCCAATGATTTCCCAACGATTGTGAGATTGACCATCGATTTTGCCTTTTTTCACATTCGTGATGTAATCGATCATCATATTTTGGATAGTGCCTTTTTCACGGCCCATTGCCACTTTAGATTCCCAAAGTACCGGAATTTGTTGACCTTCCCAAATACCACCTTTACCGTTTAATTGAGCGAAACGATATGAGTTCATACCCACTTTTAATTTCATATCGTCAGTTACCGGTTTGCCGTCAGCAAGGGTTAAATCAACGATTTTGCTACCTTGTAGATTACGTAAGTCAATTTTGTAATTTACGCCACCAAAAATGTCATAAGTCACATATTTTGATTTTTTACGTTCCGCATTGTAACGGTATTCAGTGTCACCTGGTTGAATAGTATCGAAGTAGTTCGCAGACCATTCCATATATTCTTTCAATTGTTTACCTGTCATTTCATAAACAGTGACATCACCGCTCGCATAACGATAGTTAAAGATGATGTCTTTTTTCTTGATATCGCCTTTATCCATACGTGCTTTTTGATGGTCGAAAGAGAAAGTGACAACATCTGCGCCACTGTAATATTGTTCAACATCATTAATGAATGAAGATAAACCGGTATCTTTTGAGAATGCAGCAGATACACCGTGTTTAGTCTCTTGAGGTACCATTTCATTCGCAGTTTGACCGATTACTACGTTGTTTAATTCACGTAATTTCTCATGGTAAGGCTTGTAAATTTCCTCAATTTTCTTATCTGCTTCAAGAGCTTTAACTGGAACCGTTTTAGATTCTTTCTTCACTAATTTCACTTCTTTTTTATCATTGATATCAAAAGTGAGATCCACTTCAGATACCACGGTACCGTAACGGTGTGGTTCAGTGATTAGTGTATTTTTGATGGTTTCACTTGGCACATCTTTATGCATGTGACCTGCGATAACGACATCAATTCCATCTACCGCATTGATCACATCACGCATACCTGTGTCTGGAATCTTGTTTTCATTGTCGATACCCATGTGAGCGATCACAATAATTGCATCAACACCTTTCGCTTTTAACTTCTCAACTTGTGTACGCGCTTCTTCTGTTGGTGAAGTAAATTTCATGTCTTTTAAGTTACCCGTGTCTTCTTCAAATTTTGCTGGCATTGGGGTACTTAAACCGATAATCCCTAATTTCACGCCATCTTTTTCAATGATAGTTGTTGCATCAATATAACGTTTGTCATTTTTCTTATAATAGAAGTTTGCGGTTAATTTTTTTGCTTTGATGTCTTTTAAGATTTCATCTAATGCTTTCATCCCAAAGTTAAACTCGTGGTTACCAAGTACGAAAACATCGTATTTCATTTCGTTTAATACTTTTGGAATTGGGTGATCTTTGTAATATTTCTTATCTTTTGCAAACACATCGACTTGGTTATCTTGGATCGCATCACCAACTTCCACTAACACCACGTTTTTATTATTTTTACGCACATCTTTCACATAAGTTGCAATTTGTGCATAAGAACCTGATTTGTCCTCTACGTCTGCACCATAGCTCCAAGGTACGATACGACCGTGAACATCGGAGGTCCCTAATAATTTAATATTCACTTCTTGCGCTATTGCAGCACTAATTGCAGAAAGCGCAAATAATGAGCAAAGTAATTTTTTCATAGAATTTCCTTTAAAGTTGCACAAAGTGCGGTTAAAAATGCCGGAGAGTTATAGCGGTGAATCGATTGCTGACATAATTTTATTTTGAAGAAAAATAAAATTTGTGAGCTTGATCACGTTTCATTTGAAGGATTAATGTCCTGTTTGAGAAAACAAGTTAATCACTAAAACGCCACTGATAATCAGGGCCATACCTATTAGCCCTGCAGTATCGATTTTCTGACCAAAAGCGAAATATGCCACAATGGCGGTCAGAACAATGCCGACGCCCGACCAAATGGCGTAAACCAAGCCAACAGAAAGTGTTCGGAAAACAATGGAAACAAAATAAAATGAAATGGAGTATAGCGCTAATGAGCCAACGGTGGGTAAAAGTTTGGTAAAGCCATCACTGACTTTTAATAAATTCGTTGCCACGATTTCAAGGCAAATAGAGATAGCAAGTAATGTCCAAGGGTTCATATCAATCAAAACATAAAGTAGAAAACGCTATTCTACCTTAAGCGGCTGATGGATGTAACCGAATTTGGCGAGCCATGGCTTGCATATAAGGCGCCGTTTGTTCAAAGAAATAACGGTAAGAGGCACATAAATAATTATGTGGATTAGGCTCATTTTCGAGAGAAATAAAACTCTGTTTTGGGCAGCCGCCATAACAGAGTTTGCGAAACTCATAATGACGACAAAGTGTGGTCAATTTTTGTGATTTTTCTAAATCGAATTGTTGCTGTTTACTGGTAATCAGTGCTTATATGCTATTTATCCATTCTATAAAATAAAAAATGGCAGAGGATATCTCCCTCTGCCATTTCAATTATCTTTCTTCTCTTTTCACTTCATCCCATAGAATATCCATTTCAATTAAAGAAAGATCTTTAACTGATGAACCTCGTTCCAATGCTTTTTCTTCTACTTTACGAAAACGTTGTTCAAATTTATTATTCGCCTTACGCAAAGCCTCTTCTGCGTTACATTTGAGGTGACGAGATAAATTAACTGTAGCAAAGAATAAATCTCCGATTTCCTCTTCTATTTTTTCTTGATTGCGAGGCATTTGATTAACTTCATCCCGTACTTCTTGTAATTCTTCTTCTACTTTTGCCAATACAGGTTCAAGTTCATTCCAATCAAATCCTATCTTTGAACATTGTTTTTGCATTTTTTGAGCTCTTAACAATGCAGGAAAAGCATTCGGAATATCATCTAAAATAGAACGTTTTTCTTGAACTGATTTCTCTTGTGCTTTGATACTATTCCAACGAGCTAACGCTTCTTCTTCATTTCCAGCTGTTGCATCACCAAACACATGAGGATGACGACGCACAATCTTTTTAGAAATATCATTAAGTACATCATCAAATGTGAAATAACCATCTTCAGAAGCAAGCTGACTAAAAAATACAACCTGTAATAAAAGATCGCCAAGCTCTTCCCTTAAATTAGCGATGTCTTTCTTTTGGATGGCATCAATGACTTCATAAGTTTCTTCGGTTAAACAGGGAATCATTGATTCATAATTTTGTTTAAGATCCCAAGGACAACCGCCATTAGGATTACGTAATTGCGCAATTAATTGAATAAAATCTTGAATGGAATAATGCATAAGAATATCTCTAAAATACTAAAAGTGCGATTAGTATAAAACGAATAGCAAAATAGACAATATTCTTATAAAAAATTAAAGATAAATTGATATAGAATAATGGCAGGGGCGGAGAGGCTCGAACTCCCAACACCCGGTTTTGGAGACCGGTGCTCTACCAATTGAACTACGCCCCTATTGGTATTAAGAATTGGCGGAATGGACGGGACTCGAACCCGCGACCCCCTGCGTGACAGGCAGGTATTCTAACCAGCTGAACTACCACTCCGCTAAATGAGGTACAGTTGGCAGTGACCTACTCTCACATGGGGAACCCCCACACTACCATCAGCGTAACAATGTTTCACTTCTGAGTTCGATATGGATTCAGGTGGGACCATTGCACTGTTGCTGCCAAATTTTTATTTTGTTAATTTACTCTAAAAATAAACTAACAAAATAAAAAAATACCTGGCGGTGTCCTACTCTCACATGGGGAAGCCCCACACTACCATCGGCGCATCGGCGTTTCACTTCTGAGTTCGGTATGGGGTCAGGTGGGACCACCGCTCTATCGCCGCCAGGATTATTCCTT
>NZ_QEPZ01000008.1 GCF_003253005.1 Haemophilus parainfluenzae
TTCCTTGTGCTTTTTCAGCTTCACCTTGTGCTGTTACAGCAGCATCTTTAGCGGTGATTGCTTCATCACGAGCCGATTCAGCTTTACCTTGGGCTGCTTCTGCCTTGCCTTGAGCTGCTTCGGCTTTTCCTTGTGCTTTTTCAGCTTCGCCTTGTGCCGTTACAGCAGCATCTTTAGCGGTGATTGCTTCATCACGAGCCGATTCAGCTTTACCTTGGGCTGCTTCTGCCTTGCCTTGAGCTGCTTCTGCCTTGCCTTGAGCTGCTTCTGCCTTGCCTTGAGCTGCTTCGGCTTTACCTTGTGCTTTTTCAGCTTCGCCTTGTGCTGTTACAGCAGCATCTTTAGCGGTGATTGCTTCATCACGAGCTGCTTCTGCCTTGCCTTGAGCTGCTTCGGCTTTTCCTTGTGCTTTTTCAGCTTCACCTTGTGCTGTTACAGCAGCATCTTTAGCGGTGATTGCTTCATCACGAGCCGATTCAGCTTTACCTTGGGCTGCTTCTGCCTTGCCTTGAGCTGCTTCGGCTTTACCTTGTGCTTTTTCAGCTTCGCCTTGTGCTGTTACAGCAGCATCTTTAGCGGTGATTGCGTCATCACGAGCCGCTTCAGCTTTACCTTGTGCTTTTTCAGCTTCACCTTGTGCTGTTACAGCAGCATCTTTAGCGGTGATTGCTTCATCACGAGCTGCTTCGGCTTTACCTTGTGCTTTTTCAGCTTCACCTTGTGCTGTTACAGCAGCATCTTTAGCGGTGATTGCGTCATCACGAGCCGCTTCAGCTTTACCTTGTGCTTTTTCAGCTTCGCCTTGTGCTGTTACAGCAGCATCTTTAGCGGTGATTGCTTCATCACGAGCCGATTCAGCTTTACCTTGGGCTGCTTCTGCCTTGCCTTGAGCTGCTTCGGCTTTACCTTGTGCTGTTACAGCAGCATCTTTAGCAGTGATTGCTTCATCACGAGCCGATTCAGCTTTACCTTGTGCTTTTTCAGCTTCGCCTTGTGCTGTTACAGCTGCATCTTTAGCGGTGATTGCTTCATCACGAGCCGATTCAGCTTTATCTTGGGCTTCTTCTGCCTTGCCTTGAGCTGCTTCGGCTTTTCCTTGTGCTTTTTCAGCTTCACCTTGTGCTGTTACAGCAGCATCTTTAGCGGTGATTGCTTCATCACGAGCCGATTCAGCTTTACCTTGTGCTTTTTCAGCTTCGCCTTGTGCTGTTACAGCAGCATCTTTAGCGGTGATTGCTTCATCACGAGCCGATTCAGCTTTACCTTGGGCTGCTTCTGCCTTGCCTTGAGCTGCTTCGGCTTTACCTTGAGCTGTTACAGCAGCTGTCTTCGCTGATTCTGCTCCAGCTTTAGCCGTCTCTGCCGCAGTCTTCGCAGCCTCTGCCTTACCCGCAGCGGTTTCTGCACGTTTAACAGATTGATTGATCTCGTTAAGTTTATTAGTTACGGTTGTAGCTGCAGCTTTAGCATCAGCAATTGATTGTTTTGATTCTGCATTTAATTTATAAACTACAGCATCATTTTTAGCTTCAACTTCTAATCCATCTTCGGCTTTAAAATTAACAGTACCATCATTCCCTAAGGTTAAATCTTTTACCTTATCGTTTCCTGCATTAATGGTAAATTTTGTGTTTTTATCAGCTTTAACTTCATTGAATGCATTTAATGCTGTTCTTACACTTGTAGCTGTTGCAACTGTATTTGTTTCAACTGTATTTGTTGGATTATTGGCTGCTACAGCTGTAATACGTCCATTATCTTTAGTTACACTAATGTCACTGGTATTTACGCCAATGTTAACGGTACTTTTATTCGTGGAGTCTAAAGTCGTTGATACGTTTACATAATTATCGTTTGCTTTAAAAATAACAGTGTGATCGTTATTTACGCGGCCAGTTACTGTCTCTTGATTATTTGAGTTGTGGCCAATATTCCAACCAGTATAATTTCTCACATAGTAAAGTTGTGATCCATTTACAGCATCGAAACTATCAGCTGACATACGACCTGCAGCCACATTTTGGATTTGGCGATACATTTTGTTATCGCCATTTTCTCCTCCTATAGAGAGGATGGAAACTGTTGTTTTATCTTTTGATTCATTAAGGGGAGTTATAGTGCTTTCTGTTACATTAAATTTATTATTTGTATTAGAATTAGATTTTATAGTCATTGCATCTACTTTATTTAATGCGACATTGTTAATGGCTTTACCAGCTGCAATTACTTTATTTAAGTTAGTATCTGTCCCAGACTTGTTATATGTTACGACAGCATCAGTATATGTTTTCTCAAGGGCTTTAAGTTCCTCATCTGTTTGAGTTTGACCTTGCCCTTTAGAGCTGATTCTTGAATGTGAACCAAGAAAAACAGCATCGTCATAGCCATTATAGCCACTACCGCTACCGCTATTTGCTCCTAACGTTAGAGTGTTACGCCCAATAGCTTGAGCTCCAGGACCAATTGCTATTGTGTTTACTCCAGTTGTTCCTCCAGGGCGAGAATTATAGTTAGAACCTATCAGAATACTGTTATTACCTGCTGCGACAATATGATCATGTCCAATTGCAATTTGTTTATTACCAGGGATACCTGCATAATTTCCAACTTGAACTCCTTTTTGATTACGGTCATCACCGCCATCACCACCGATAGCAATTAATTTGTCATTAAAATTTATGCCATTTACAATAATTTTCTCTGCGGCAATGGATAAATTTGAATAGTTTAAACAAACTGATAAAACAGTGAGTTTGAATAATTGTTTTGTTATCACTGTTTTCGTTTGAGTACTGGAAGATGCTTTTACAGCACCTTTTGCCAATTCTGATACAACTTCTAAACGTTGAGTAGTTTTGTTCCAAATAATTTTAAAAATGTTGTTCATAGGGTAATCTTTAAGTTGTTGAAATTTATTTGTGGGTTACTGAATTATTTTTATTTTGTTTTAACAAGGCTAAATTTAAAACAAAATCGGCGTATTCTGCCATAAAAGTAAGAATAAGAATATTGCTCTTTTTGTAAAGAATTGTAAAAGGTTATAGGATCAATAAAGGGGACATGTGTGAGTGTTTATCATTACAATGATTTGATGTATTACGTGCTAAAAAATATAGATTTTTTCTTGACAAGGTATTGCAAGCTCATTAAAATGCGCGCCTATTCTTTGTGATACCAAATTTATTCCTCCTTAGTTCAGTCGGTAGAACGGTGGACTGTTAATCCATATGTCGCAGGTTCGAGTCCCGCAGGAGGAGCCAAATTTCTCTTTTGGTTTAGCTTTCGTTTGTCTCCTTTTACGAATTCTAAATTAGTAGCCAAAAGAATTTAAGCCCATCATGTTGATGGGCTTTATTTTTATCGAATCAATGCTAGTTTGATGAATTATCAAACTAATTTAATGATGAACGGTCATCGATTAAATTATCACATTCCCAGCCGATATAATCACCGGAAAACTCTGTAGCTAACTTTTCAAAGCGCTCTACCCATTCGAAAATCTCATTACTATCTAATTGAAGCTCTTGTTCCAATTTCACCATGAAATAAGGATGTTCATCTTCTTCTGTTTGAATCGCTTGGCTTGAATATTTCAACGTACTAAAAGACACTTTTCCAAGTGTGAGTTCATCCATAAATGGGAACATTTTTTCTTCTTCGTCAAAATGAAAAGTATGCTCAATCAAATAAGTATCGCTTAAATTGCGCCCCTTGCTATTTAGCATACTTAAAATCTCTTCTGTCGCATTTAATTTCATTTCCAATGGCGAAGCCAATAAGAAATCGAAATAAGTATCCCAATTGGGATCATCCTGCACATTGATTTCTGAGACAAAATCGAGTTGTTGAAGGGTTTCTTTAAGCAAAGCATCGTGTTCACAATAGAAATGCATTTTTGCCTGATGGTTACAAATAAAGTGCCCAGCAAAAAAAACATTCGGAAGTGCGGTCAATTGTGCAAGAATTTTAAAAAGACGATTAATCAATTTTTCATATTCGTCTTCATTTGGTAAACCGTCCTCATCTCCCTGATAAGGCACGGTAAATTGCACAACCTTACTGAGATGTTTACCATGATAAACATCTAAATCTTCAATATTTGCGGTAAACACGGCTGGCATGCCATTCACTTGCGAACGATAATTCTGCCAATTTGCCATATCCATGCTGCTTTCCTATTTAAACTCTGCCCAGATTGGTGCGTGATCGGATGGTTTTTCCATCGCACGAATATCCAATGCAATGCCAACGTCCACGCAACGCTCTGCTAATTGATGATTCACTAAAATATGATCGATACGTAATCCACGGTTATCATCGAAACCTTTTGAGCGATAATCAAACCACGAAAACTTGTCATTGACTGTTGGATTTAATTTGCGGAACGTATCTTCCAATCCATAATCGTATAAACGTTGATACCATTCACGCTCTTCGGGTAAGAATGAACATTTACCGGTACGCAACCAACGTTTGCGGTTTTCATCACCAATGCCAATATCTAAATCAGTTGGACTGATATTCATATCCCCCATAATTAAAACCGGATTGGCTTTATCGTGATCTTGCTCTAAATAGCGTTGAAGATCCGCATAAAATTTTTCTTTTGCCGGAAACTTAGTTTCATGTGTACGGCTTTCGCCTTGTGGGAAATAGCCATTAATTACTGTTAACAAACCAAATGGCGTTTCTAAATCCGCCATAATAATGCGTTTTTGCGCATCTTCATTATCTGTTGGAAAACCACGACGTACCGCTTTCGGTTCTTGTTTAGTTAATAGTGCTACACCATAGTGGCCTTTTTGCCCGTGATGAAAAACGTGATAGCCCAGATTTTCAGTAATTGCATAAGGAAAATCTTCATCTGCTACTTTGATTTCTTGTAAACCAATCACATCTGGTTGGTATTTTTCAATAATTGCTTCAAGTTGATGAGGACGGGCACGTAAACCATTAATATTAAAAGAGATAAATTTCATTTTTGTTCCTAATGTGAAAAATTGAGTCTATTATACAAAATAATTGAAATCTTAACCGCACTTTTCCTCTGTAATGGAAGAAGTTACGCCTATTAATGTGATTACGCTTCAGTTACAATCAAATGAATTTTACCCTTCTTTCTCATTAAAATTTTTCCTAAAAACGCACTTTATAAATAAAAGTAACTTGCTTATACTGGCGGCGCTTTTATTACTTTACTCGGATCATTTTATGAATATTTATACTTACTTGTGTTTTCTCACCACAATAGCCATTCTTATCAGTTTTATCACACGAAAACTGAACGATAATATCCAATATACCATCGCCATCACTGCCACTTCTATGGCAGGCTCGCTTTTCCTGGTGTTATTGGGATATTTCGGCTGGTTTAATTTGGATGACATTGCAACACGCGTTATCGAACGCATTGATTTTAAAGATTTCTTATTGAACGGGATTTTAGGCTTTTTACTCTTTGCTGGCGCCTTGGGCATTAAACTTCCAGTCTTAAACAATCAAAAATGGGAAATTACCACTTTTGCTCTGTTCTCAACGCTTGCTTCTACCTTTTTTATTGGTTTTCTACTTTATGGCGTAGCTTTACTTTTCGGTTGGCATATTGATTTAATTTACTGCATCTTATTTGGTGCACTCATATCGCCTGATGACCCGATTGCCGTACTTGCCATTATCAAAAACTTAAAAGCACCAAAACGCTTATCTATGCAAGTGGAAGGCGAATCACTTTTTAATGATGGGATTGGCTTGGTAATTTTCACTACGGTTTTTGCTGTCGCATTTGGCGGTCATGAACCGACAGCAAGCGGCATTCTCCATTTATTTTTTAAAGAAGCTTTAGGCGGGATTGCATTTGGATTGGTTTTAGGTCTCTTCGCCCATTATCTGATTTCAGCCACCGATGATGGTTCGTTAGAAATTCTTTTGACCTTAATCGTACCTACTGCGGGCTTTATGCTGGCTAATCTCTTACACGTCTCAGGTGCATTAGCCATGGTTGTCGCGGGAATTTTAATTGGTAACTGGACAAGATACACTGGCTTTTCTCAACAAAGCCAACGCTATTTAGATCACTTTTGGGAAATGATCGATCATTTTCTCAATTCCTTACTCTTCATCTTGATCGGTTTAGCAATTTTATTGATTCATGTCTCTTGGCAAGGGTTAATCTTAATTTTCCTTGCTATTCCAGTGTGTTTAATCTGTCGCTATGCAAGTGTTTGGTTACCATTCCAAGTCATGAAACGCTACCGTAAATACAACCCTTACACCATGAAAGTTCTCACTTGGGGCGCATTACGAGGCGGATTAGCGCTCGCTATGGCGCTTTCTATTCCAAGTGATCAATTTTATATTGAAGGATTAGAAATGGATGTTCGCGATCTTATTTTAGGTATGACGTATGCAGTTGTGGCATTTTCAATTCTCGTGCAAGGCATGACAATTGAAACCTTAATTCGTAAATCAAAAGAAGCGACCATGCGTGAACGTGGCTATACGGGTATCGGATTAGCGAAATAATCAATAATGTTTATATCTTTGGCTCAGCACTTGCTGAGCCTATTTTTTGAATCTGAGACATGACACCTTCACGATGCCACCACTCCCCTTCTTTCGGAGGGATAAACACATCAAATGCCTGACCTTTAAATTCAAATTGCAATCTTGCGGCGTGTAAATAAGTGCGGTCAATTTTTTCCGTCTTTTTGCCATAAAGCGCATCGCCTAAAATCGGGCTACCTAAGCTTTTCATCGCAACACGCAATTGATGGGTTTTACCGGTTTGTGGTTTTAAGATAAATAACCGTAAATTGGGCTCACAACTTACACTTTCAAAACGCGTAATTGCGGGATTTTCTTTCGATTGGCAAAGTTTCCAAGCCCCATTACGAGCTTTTTGCATATCGCCGACAATCAATCCTTGCTTCTTTTTTGGCTTTTGATTGCTGAGTGCAAGATAAGTCTTTTGGATATGATGTTCAGAAAAAAGTCGGAAAAATTCAGCCGCACTTTCAGCATTCAATGCCAAAATGAGTAAACCAGATGTCACTTTATCTAACCGATGTACAAGCCAGACTTGTGGCACGCTAAACTGCTCAGCAAGCAAAGTGGTTAAACCAATTTCACTCTGATCTTTATGCACACTTATCCCACAAGGCTTATAAATAATGATAAAATCATCGGTCTGATAAATAATGTCTAATTTCATAAGTGCGGTCAAAAATTAATGAGTTTTGAACATATTATACTGGTTTATATTATTCCCGTGTTAATTTGGGTAGCAGTTATTTCTGTCACCTTGCGTTTACTCGTCAAAAAACAAGCGGTTTCTGCTACGTTGTCATGGCTGATGATTATCTACCTTGTGCCACTGATTGGCGTCATTGCTTATTTAATTTTTGGTGAGATTAAACTAGGTACGCGCCGAGCCAAAGCCTTTCAATTGTTAAAACCTAAATATACCCAATGGCTTCAGCAACTGTCAGAACAAAAAGATCTGGTTACACATTCCCAGGATCCTCGTTATCGTGCTTTATTTAAACTAGTCCACCACCGCTTAGGTATTCCGAACATTCGAGGTAATGAATTACATATTCTCGACACGCCAGAAAGCATCATTCAAAGTATCATTCGTGATATTCAACAAGCACATCATTCCATTAATATGGTGTTCTATATTTGGAGCAATGATGGCATGATTAATGAAGTGAAACAAGCCTTAGAAGAGGCCGTGCAACGTGGAGTTAAAGTTTGTCTTTTACTCGATTCCGTTGGCAGTAATGCTTTTTTGAAAAGCCCTGTTTGTAAAGAAATGCGAGAAAAAGGCATTGAAATTACCGAAGCGCTACATGTAAATTTATTCCGGATGTTCTTCAGCCGAATTGATTTACGTCAACATCGTAAAATCATCATCATTGATAATCAAATTGCCTATACAGGCAGTATGAATATGGTGGACCCAAATTTCTTCAAACAAGACAGCAACGTAGGCAATTGGATAGACGTGATGGTGCGAATCAACGGTCCTGTTTCACCGATTTTAAACAGCTTACATGCTTGGGATTGGGAAATTGAAACCATGGAAGAATTACCTCTTTTATTGCCAAATTGTCCACTTGTGGAAATTGACGATAACGACACCCATTCTGTGCAAGTGATTGCGAGTGGTCCCGCATTCCCAGATGATTTAATAGCTCAATCTCTTGCAACAGTCATTTATGCTGCAAGAGAAAGTATTGTGATCACTTCACCTTACTTTGTGCCAAGTCACAATATTGCTGAAGCATTACGCATTGCCGCATTCCGAGGTGTTGATATCACGCTCATTTTACCTAAGAACAATGATTCCTTGATGGTTCGTTGGGCGAGTCGAACATTCTTTGATGATTTACTCGAAGCGGGTGTAAAAATTTATCATTTTGAAGCAGGACTTCTCCATACAAAAAGTGTGTTAATCGATAACAAGCTTGCACTCGTTGGTACGGTAAATATGGATTTACGCAGTTTTCTGCTTAACTTTGAAATCACCGTTGCCGTAGAAGATCGTAATTTTGCCAATGAAGTGGCCACACTCCATGAGAATTATTTAGCGAATTCCTCCGCACTCGATATGCAAGAATGGCTCAATCGTCCTTTCTATCATCGAATCATCGAGCGGTTATTTTTCTTGTTTAGTCCATTACTCTAATTTTCACAGTAAATACAAAAAGGGCGTACCACACAGTACGCCCTTTCTTTTTCACGTTTATGCTTAACGTTTTTTCACGATAAACACTAAAGCTACTAAAACAACTGCTGTTGTCACAAATCCAGCTAAACCTGATTCTGTAAAGCCTACCACAATGTAGCCCACAGCACTTGCTGTCGCAACAGTTGCCGCATAAGGTAATTGGGTGGTGACGTGATCCATGTGGTTACATTTTGCCCCAGTTGACGACAGAATCGTTGTATCCGAAACCGGTGAACAGTGGTCGCCGCATACCGCGCCTGCCATAACTGCAGACAAACAAGGAAGTAATAATTCTGGTGCTGAGTTAGTCGCCATTGCCGCAGCGATTGGTAACATAATGCCAAATGTCCCCCAGCTTGTCCCTGTTGAGAATGCCATTGCTGAACCAAGAATAAATAAAATCACTGGTAAAAATTGAACTGGAATGCTGCCACTCACTAAAGAAGATAAGTATTTACCGGTTTGTGCATCACCCACCACTTTATTGATTGTCCACGCAAAGAATAGGATTGCAATTGCACCTAACATAGATTTAATACCGGCAATCCATGCTTTTCCGTATTCTTGTAAAGAAACTTGACGCTCAAGAATAATCAATAATGTTGACATAGCAACCGCACTTGAACCACCAACAACAAGCGAAATACCTACTGTCGTATTTTCAAATGCACCTAAGAGGCTAAATGGTTTTCCATCTGCCGCTAAGGCCTCACTACCTGTGTGAATCATCATAAAAACAGTGACGGTAATTAAGACTAAAATTGGTAAAATTAAGTTGCGAACTTTACCTTTCACACCTTCAATGACTTCTTCTTTATAATCGCGCTCCATGGCTAATTTTTCATGACGTGCCATTGATGCAATATCAAATGAGAAATAGGCCACAAAGAATACCATTAATAATGAGAAGATCGCATAGTAGTTCATTGAACTCATAGCAACGAATGCGCCCATTGGGGTATAAGAGGTAATAGAATACGTCGCCAATAAACCTGCTACAAGAGTAATAATGTATGCCCCCCAGCTTGATACTGGCATCATGACACACATTGGTGCAGCAGTAGAATCAAGAATGTACGCTAATTTTGCACGAGAAACTTTGAAACGATCAGTAACTGGACGTGCAATCGCACCGACAGCAAGACTGTGGAAGTAATCATCGATAAATGTCACAAACACTAAAGATGCCGCTAATAATTTCGCACCGCGACGACCTTTAATTTTATTTTGTGCCCATTCAGCAAACGCACGGTTGCTGCCTGACACAGTTAAAAGTGCGGTCAATACGCCAAGTAAAACTAAGAAAAACACGATATTCATATTTGAATTCATGCCTTCTTCGCTACTATAAACTAATGCCACAACATTATCTTTTAAATAAATAAGTGCATTCAATGGGTTGAAATCAACCAACATTAACGCACCGACAATAATCCCTGCACTGAGGGACACCAAAACCCGACGAGTTGCAATTGCTAAAATAATCGCAAGTAATGCGGGTATAATTGAATAAATAGATGAAGAATAATCGACTAGTTCCATTAAGTTATACCTAATAATTTAATGGAGACAACGGCAAGAAAAGACACAATTATGACCAGACCGAACCGTAGCGCTCCATAGTTAATACACAAAAACTATGACAGTCACGTTCCTTTCGAAGACGTGACCAACCGAATAAGATGACGCCTATTCGATTTCGGCAATCATTCCTTTCCTTTCCCTTCAACGCTATCCACTCCAGGAAAATACTCATAATGACCGCACCTCTACTGTTGTATAGGATGGTGAGAGATTACATTAAAATGAATGAAATTACCAATAAAATCTTATACTTTCCCCTAAATCTATTTTTTAATTTAAAGTTTCTAATGAGGTTGTTAAGACTTTGTTAAGTTGTTTTATAAGCAAACGTTTGCAATAACATGGAAAAACAATCAACTTTATACAGTAAAATATGATGACATCCGACCAATTAGTTTCCGTATTTAGGCTAATTCATATTTACCAAATATATTATTTTCGCTATTATATATATCTAGAAAATAATTAAGCATTCACACATATAAAGGGGTAATAATGAACGAATTAACAAAAGGTTTAACGAACCTTCGTAGTTTACGCGCTGCTGTACGCGATTTAACACTAGAACAAGCCGAAAACTCACTTTTAAAATTACAAGCTGCTGTTGAAGAAAAACGCGCTCAAGCAGCTGAAATTGAACAAGCTGAACAAGAACGTCGCGCACGTATCGCAAAATATAAAGAATTAATTAAACAAGAAGGCATCACGGCAGAAGAATTAACGGCAATTATTGGTATTGCACCGTCTTCAATTCGTAAAAAACGTGAACCTCGCCCAGCAAAATACAAATATACTGATGAAACGGGTCAAGAAAGAACATGGACTGGTCAAGGCCGTACACCTCGTGTGATTCAAAAGGCCTTAGATAAAGGTGCCTCTTTAGCTTCTTTCGAAATCTAATTTCATTATCAACTATGTAGAACCCATTTTTATGGGTTCTCTTTTTTTATTTATCTTGCAAAATATTCATTATGTTAGAAAAGAAAATATTACTAACCGACTGTCCTGATGATAAAGGCTTAATCGCCAAAATCACCAATATTTGTTACAAACATCAATTAAATATCCTTCATAATAATGAGTTCGTTGATTTCGAAACAAAGCATTTCTTTATGCGTACCGAATTGGAAGGCATTTTTAACGAAGAAACCTTATTAGCTGACTTAAATTATAGTTTGCCAGCGGGGACAAATTGCCGCCTAATCAGCGCTAAACGTAAACGTATCGTAATTTTAGTGACCAAAGAAGCGCACTGCATAGGTGATATTTTAATGAAAAATTACTACGGTGCGTTAGACGTAGAAATTGCGGCTGTAATTGGCAATCACGATAATTTACGTGAATTAGTTGAACGCTTCGATATTCCATTCCATTGTGTCAGCCATGAAGGGCTCACGCGTGTGGAACACGATAAATTACTTGCTGAAAAAATTGATGAATATGCACCTGATTATATTGTTTTAGCTAAATATATGCGTGTATTAAATCCAGAATTCGTGGCGCGCTATCCAAATCGTGTGATTAATATTCACCATTCATTCTTACCCGCATTTATTGGTGCAAAACCCTATCAGCAAGCTTATGAACGCGGTGTCAAAATTATTGGTGCAACAGCCCACTTTATTAATAATGAATTAGATCAAGGTCCGATCATTATGCAAAACGTGATTAATGTGGATCACACTTACTCCGCCGATGCCATGATGCGTGCAGGCAGAGATGTGGAAAAAACAGTATTAAGCCGTGCGCTTGATCTTGCCTTACATGATCGTATTTTTGTATATAAAAACAAAACGGTGGTCTTGTAATGAAAGCTATCACCTTAGAGCCGATTTCTCGTATTGAAGGTGAAATCAACTTACCGGGTTCGAAAAGTTTATCGAACCGTGCATTATTATTAGCAGCATTGGCTAAAGGCACCACAACCGTCACTAACCTATTAGACAGTGATGACATTCGCCATATGTTAAACGCCCTCAAAGCTTTAGGGGTGAATTACCAACTATCTGAAGACAAAACTTGCTGCGAAGTTGAGGGCTTAGGTGGCGCGTTTCAGGTTGAAAATGGCTTATCACTGTTTCTCGGCAATGCCGGCACAGCCATGCGCCCTTTAACGGCTGCACTTTGTTTAAAAGGTAACACTGAAGGCGAAGTCATTTTGACTGGTGAACCTCGTATGAAAGAGCGTCCAATCAAACATTTGGTGGATGCGCTTCTTCAATCGGGTGCCAATGTTCGTTATTTAGAAAATGACGGTTACCCACCGCTTGCGATTCTTAATCAAGGGATTAAAGGTGGCATGGTTAAAATTGATGGTTCAATTTCTTCTCAATTTTTGACCGCACTTTTAATGGCTGCACCTCTTGCTGAAGGCGATTTAGATATCCATATTGTGGGTGATTTAGTTTCAAAACCTTATATTAATATCACCCTCGCGATGATGAAAGATTTTGGTGTTTCAGTTGAAAATCAACATTATCAAGTGTTTAAGGTGAAAGGTAACCAATCCTATGTCTCACCTGGCAAATATATGGTAGAAGGTGATGCTTCATCCGCCTCTTATTTCCTCGCAGCCGCCGCGATTAAAGGCAACGTAAAAGTGACAGGAATTGGTAAACATTCCATTCAAGGCGACCGCCTATTTGCCGACGTGCTAGAAAAAATGGGAGCCAAAATCACTTGGGGTGAAGATTTTATTCAAGCAGAACAAGCTGAGCTCCATGGCATTGATATGGATATGAACCACATTCCTGATGCAGCCATGACGATTGCCACAACAGCCTTATTTGCAAAGGGTGAAACCGTTATTCGCAATATTTATAACTGGCGAGTGAAAGAAACTGATCGCCTTGCTGCAATGGCTACTGAGTTACGAAAAGTCGGTGCGGAAGTTGAAGAAGGTGAAGATTTTATTCGCATTCAACCACTTGTCCTTTCTCAATTTAAACATGCCGAAATTGAGACCTATAATGATCATCGTATGGCAATGTGCTTTGCGTTGATTGCATTATCGGATACCCCCGTCACGATTTTAGATCCCAAATGTACGGATAAAACCTTTCCCACATTCTTCGATGAATTTGAGAAATTAAGTATTCGAAGCTAAAAACACATAAAAAAGCACCGAGTATTCGGTGCTTCTGCTCATTACTTCTGAATGGAAGATAAAAATTCTTTTCGAGTTTCGCGATCTTCTAAAAAGACCCCGCCATAGGCTGATGTCACGGTATAACTATGGGTATCTTTTACTCCGCGAGCTTTCACACAGAAATGTGTTGCTTTCACATAAACTGCCACATCATCAGTTTCTAAAATGGTTTGAAATGCCGTTAAAAGCTGTTCGGTTAAACGCTCTTGCACTTGCGGACGCTGCGCAAAAAACGCCACAATGCGATTGATTTTAGACAAGCCAATCACCCAATCTTTGGGATAATATGCCACAGCAACATTGCCATCAATTGTCACAAAATGGTGTTCGCAAGTACTGGTTAAGGTGATGTCATTCACTTGCACCATTTCGCTCACTTTCATTTGGTTTTTGATTTTCGTCATTTTCGGGAAATTGGCATAATCCATTCCACTGAAAATTTCATCAATAAACATTTTGGCTAAGCGATTTGGCGTTTCTTCTAAGCTATCATCACGCAGATCTAACCCAATCAATTTCATCACTTCACGCATATGCGAGGCAATCGCCGCACGGCGCTCATCTTTACATTGAGTCGGATCAATCATTGGGGTTTCGATGCCTTTGGCTACCAAGGCGCGGCGGACATTTTCCGCATCAGGTGAAATCGCGTTCATTCACTTTCCATTTATAAAAAAATAATGCGGCATTTTAGCAAAAGATGAATTATTCGTAAAATGCGAAAAATCACCCTAATTTATTAATTTCCTTCATATTGTATTTCGGGCTACAATATATCCACTTTTATTTCGCTCAACCCAAAGGATTGATTATGTTGCCACTTGAAGATGCCTTGGCGCAAATGCTCAACCAACTTCCCTTCCCAACAAAAACTGAAACACTGGCTTTAACTGAAGCCGCTGATCGTGTCTGTGCGGAAGATGTGATTTCTCCGATTAACGTACCGTCTTTTGATAACTCCGCGATGGATGGCTATGCGGTTCGTTTAGCCGATTTACAGCAATCTATGACACTTTCTATTGCGGGAAAATCCTTTGCGGGTAATCCATTTCAAGGGGAATGGGTAGCACAAAGTGCAGTCAGAATTATGACGGGTGCAATGATTCCTGAAGGTGCCGATGCGGTGGTTATGCAAGAAGAGGTCACCGTCAATGAAGATGGTTCTGTTACCTTTGCTGCATTACCTAAAGCCAATCAAAATATTCGCCGTATTGGTGAAGATGTGAAAAAAGGTGATGTGGTATTACATCAAGGCGATGAGTTAAATGCCGTTTCTTTACCTTTACTCGCGTCATTAGGTATCGCTGAAGTCAAAGCTTACCCACGTTTAAAAGTAGCCGTGCTTTCAACCGGTGATGAACTAGTCCCAGTCGGTCAACCGTTACAAGCGGGACAAATCTACGATACCAACCGCTTCACCGTCAAATTAATGCTAGAAAAATTAAATTGTGACGTGCTTGATTTTGGTATTTTGCCGGATAACCAAGCAGAATTTGAAGCGGCTTTTGTGAAAGCACAAGCTCAGGCAGATCTTGTGATCACAAGCGGTGGCGTTTCAGTGGGTGAAGCAGACTTCACGAAAACCGTGTTAGAAAAAGTGGGTCAAGTGAATTTCTGGAAAATTGCAATGAAACCTGGCAAGCCATTTGCTTTTGGTAAATTAGAAAATGCCTGGTTCTGTGGTTTACCCGGCAATCCCGTTTCTGCATTAGTGACATTCTATCAATTAGTGCAACCGGCTATTGCCAAATTAAGCGGTAAAAAACACCCGAAAAAACAACCGCACTTTCAAGCGATTGCTCAAACCAATTTGAAAAAAGCGCCAGGGCGTTTAGATTTCCAACGTGGTTTCTATCAAATCAATGAAAATGGTCAACTTGAAGTGCAACCAGTGGGTTTCCAAGGGTCACATTTATTCAGTTCTTTTGTGAAAAGTAACTGTTTTATTCGCCTCGAAAAAGATCGCGGCAATGTGACTGCAGGCGAAATCGTCACCATTGAACCGTTTAATCACCTATTGGGGCAATAATGGCTGAATTAAGTTACGAAGAAGAACTGCGCTATAACCGCCAAATCATCTTAAAAGCGGTTGATTTTGACGGACAAGAAAAGCTGAAAGACAGCCGAATGTTAATTGTCGGTCTGGGTGGTTTAGGCTGTGCGGCAAGTCAATATCTTGCATCGGCTGGCGTGGGTCATTTAACCTTGTTGGATTTTGACACGGTATCGCTTTCTAATTTGCAACGTCAGGTATTACATACCGATAGCAGATTAAATATGCCTAAAGTGGAATCAGCAAAAATTGCGTTACAACAGATTAATCCACACGTAGAAATTGAAACCATCAATGCACAACTTTCCGAAGAAAAACTCGCGGAAATCATACCGCACTTTGATGTGATATTAGATTGTACCGATAACGTGGATATTCGTAATGCGCTCGATCGTGGGTGCGAACAAGCGAAGATCCCGCTTGTTTCTGGTGCTGCGATCCGTTTAGAAGGACAGGTTTCCGTCTTTACTTATGAACCCAATACCCCAACCTATCGCCAACTTAGCCAACTCTTTGGACAAAACGTTTTAAGCTGTGTAGAAGCTGGCGTACTGGCGCCAATCGTGGGGATTGTTGGCTCTATTCAAGCCTTAGAAGCCATCAAAGTGCGGTTAAAAATCGGTTCAAATTTATGTGGACGCTTATTGTTAATCGATGGATTAACCATGCGTGTACGAGAAATGAAATTGCCTGTTTAACTTTTCTATCAATATTTAGACAGACAGTAAGTCTGTCTAAATCCTAAATTACCCACAAATAATTATCCCTCCCCTCGTGCATTGCCAAAAAACAAATGCTATTATCTTGCTCGACAATTCATTTGTCTTATATCGCAAGTTTTGTGTATAGGAAAATGGCAGACACTTCAAAATATCTTCATTTTATACCTCACTTGCAAATCATCATTTCAATTTAAGGATTTATTCACTAATGAAAGAGATTTTGCAGCAATTCAAACAAAATTATCTGATCAAATACTGGAATCCTGTCGCGGCAGTTATTGCTGCGGGGCTTATTTCAGCTTATTACTTTGGGGTAACTGGCACTTATTGGGCGGTTACTGGAGAATTTACCCGTTGGGGTGGACATGCTTTGCAAGCGCTAGGCGTGGATATATCCGACTGGAGCTATTATAAAATTATCGGCATGCAAGGCACGATCTTCACCCGTATTGATGGCGTGATGATTTTAGGTATGTTCGCGGGATGTATTTCTGCCGCACTTTGGGCAAACAACGTAAAATGGCGTAATCAACCACACAAACGTCGTATTGTTCAAGCCCTCATTGGTGGTGCATTAGCCGGTTTTGGTGCACGTCTAGCAATGGGCTGTAACCTCGCCTCTCTCTTCACCGGTATTCCACAATTTTCGGTTCACGCTTGGTTCTTCACTATTGCCACTGCCATTGGTACTTATGCAGGGGTAAAAGTCACCTTACTTCCGATGTTTCGCGTGAAATTAGAATTGAAAAAAGGCGCTGCAAAATTACAAGAAACTGACCCGAAACAAGCTAATCGTCGTTTCTGGATTGGTATGGTTGTCTTTTTTGCCTATCTTATCGCTTCCCTTTATGTGATGACAAACTCCATCAAACTGGGCTTTGCAATGCTTTGCGGTTTAGCTTTCGGCTTGTTAATCGAACGTGCTCAAATCTGCTTTACTTCTGCCTTCCGTGATTTATGGGTAACGGGTCGTGCTTATATGGCAAAAGCGATTATCTTCGGTATTATCGTAGGCACGCTTGGCGTGTTTAGCTATATTCAATTAGGTGTGCCAGCCAAAATCATGTGGGCAGGTCCAAATGCGATTATCGGTGGTTTATTATTTGGCTTCGGTATTGTATTAGCGGGCGGATGTGAAACCGGTTGGATGTATCGCTCAATGGAAGGTCAAGTTCACTTTATGTGGGTGGGCTTAGGCAATGTTATCGGTTCAACTTATTTAGCCTATGCATGGGATGATCTTGCACCAGTGCTCGCATTAGATTACGAAAAACTTAACTTACTTAAATCCTTTGGCCCTGTTGGCGGTTTATTAGTGAATTACGGCTTGCTTATTCTTTGCTTAATCGCTGTTGTTTGGTGGGAACGCCACTTCTTGAAAAAAGCTAAAGCAAAAATTGCGGCAGCGAATCCACAAGCTTGTGGTTGCTAATTAAATATTAACGAATTCATTCAAAAAAGAGGACATTATTATGGCATTTACCGTTGTTCAAAAATTAGATAAAGATCCAAAAGACATCACCCCAGATTACACGTTAGATACGTTAGGTGAACCTTGCCCGTATCCGGCAATCGTGATGCTCGAAACCATGCCACAATTACAAAAAGGCGAAATTTTAGAGCTCTTAAGTGACTGTGCTCAATCTATCAACAACATTCCTGTTGATACTAAAAACCACGGTTACACACTATTAAGTGTAGAACAAGATGGCACCAAATTACGCTATTTGATTCAACGTTAATGTAAAAAAGTGCGGTCAATTTTGACCGCACTTTTTTTATAAAATTTTGGTATGCTATGCTAAATACAAACACATCTTAATAATTAATTTTTAAGCTAAGTGATTTTACTTTTAAACTGATTAGTCAATCTATTAAAAAGCCTTCATTATTAACTATTTTATCTACAAGATACGTCACACTCTCATCATCTTGTCTATCAAACTCATAAATGAAGTTATATAAAAAATTACTTAATGGGTAATTATATTTATATACCAATAGCGATAAATCATTTTGAATCTTGAATAAGCTATAAATAGGACTACTATCTTGGGTATTTCTTACTTCAATTATAAATTTTTGAATCTCTTCCTCATATTCAAATAAAATTCTATCAATCTGAATTCTAGAATTAGAAAAAACATCTAATAATTCAATTAAAACATCATGTTTCATACTCATATCATTTCTTACACTATTATTAAGATTTTTATACTCTGGTCATAACACTAAAAACCGCACTTTAATCTCTCAAAGTGCGGTCAGTTTTACTTCAGTTTTTTGCTTATTTGTTTAATGCAGTAAGAATGTCATCAACACGTTCTTTTGCATCACCAAAGAGCATTTGAGTATTTTCTTTGAAGAATAATGGGTTTTGAACGCCTGCGTAACCTACCGCCATAGAGCGTTTGAATACGATAACGTTTTGTGCTTTCCATACTTCTAACACTGGCATACCTGCAATTGGGCTGTTTGGATCTTCCATCGCCGCTGGGTTTACGGTGTCGTTTGCACCGATAACCAATACCACATCAGTATCCGCGAAATCATCATTGATTTCATCCATTTCAAGCACGATGTCATAAGGCACTTTCGCTTCGGCTAAAAGTACGTTCATATGACCCGGTAAACGACCTGCAACAGGGTGAATACCAAAACGTACGTTAATACCACGTTCACGCAATTTCGCCGTAAGTTCTGCGACTGGATATTGCGCTTGTGCTACCGCCATACCATATCCTGGCGTGATGATCACAGAGCTTGCATTTTTGAGTAATTCAGCCACTTCTTCTGCAGTTGTTTCACGGTATTCACCTTGCTCTTCATCTGAAGACACTTGAACATCATTACCAAAACCACCTGCAATAACGCTGATGAATGAGCGGTTCATCGCTTTACACATAATGTAAGAAAGAATCGCACCAGAAGAACCCACTAATGCACCGGTGACGATAAGCAAATCATTGCTTAGCATGAAACCTGCTGCAGCCGCTGCCCAACCAGAATAAGAGTTAAGCATTGAAACCACAACCGGCATATCTGCACCACCGATAGATGCCACTAAGTGCCAGCCGAATGCAAGTGCAATCGCGGTCATAAGTAACACTGGGAAGATATTATCTGGGTTGTTTAAGAATGCTACCATCAAGAAAGCTGAAACCACTAATGCCGCTAAATTTAATTTATGGCGATGTGGCAACATTAATGCTTTTGAATTGATTTTTCCGCTTAATTTACCGAATGCGACGATAGAACCCGTGAATGTTACAGCACCGATGAAGATCCCTAAGAATACTTCAACGTTATGGATATTCATTAACACAGGATCAGTTTCGTGTGTTAAGCCGTAGCTGTTAAAGCCTACGAGCACTGCGGCTAAACCCACAAAGCTGTGAAGAATCGCAACAAGTTCAGGCATTTCAGTCATTTCAACTTTTAATGCACGTTGAACACCAATCACGCCACCGATGATCATAGCAATGATGATCCATAATGTGCCTTCTGATTGCGGGCCGAAAATGGTTGCAACAAGGGCAATTGTCATACCGACAATACCATACCAACAACCGGCTTTTGCCGTTTCATGTTTAGAAAGACCGGCTAAGCTCATAATGAAAAGTAATGCAGCGATAATATAGGCTGCTTGTACTAAACCTTCAGACATCGTCTTCTCCTTAACCTTTTCTAAACATCGCCAACATACGTTGGGTTACACGGAAACCACCAAAGATGTTGATGCTTGCCACCAAGATTGCCACAAAGGCTAATACATCAATAAAGAAGTTGCCTGTTGGTTGTCTAATTTGCAGTAATGCACCCACAATGATAATACCTGAAATCGCATTGGTTACCGCCATAAGTGGGGTGTGTAAAGCGTGGCTGACGTTCCAAACCACGTAGTAACCAACTACACAAGCCAATACGAATACGGTGAAGTGAGAAAGGAATGCCGCTGGCGCCACAGATGCAAGCCAGAGGAATAACACACCTACACCCGCCATCACACCGTATTTGATGCGAGGATCTGCTGGTTTTTCTTCCTCTTTTTTAACCGCACTTTGTGCCGCTTTCGCTTCTTGTTTTGGCTGTGCTGACACTTGGATTTGTGCTGGTGGAATTTCTTCCCCATCACGTACCACAGTCACACCGCGTAATACCACATCGTCAAAATCGATATTGATCTTGCCGTCTTTTTCTTTACAAAGTAGTTTTAATAAATTAACTAAGTTTGTACCGTAAAGTTGGGAAGATTGTGTTGGTAAACGACTTGGGAAATCGGTATAACCAATGATTTTCACTTGGTTTTCAGTGGTGACAACTTTACCTGCTTCAGTGTAAGCACAGTTACCGCCTGTTGCAGCCGCTAAGTCCACCACCACAGAACCTGGTTTCATGGAATCAACCATTTCTTTCGTAATTAAGCGAGGGGCTGGTTTACCTGGAATCGCTGCAGTGGTAATAATGATATCCACTTCTTTGGCTTGTTCCGCATAAAGCTCCATCGCGCGACGGTTAAATTCTTCTGACATCACTTTCGCGTAACCATCGCCGCTACCGCCTTCTTCTTTGAAATCAATTTCTAAGAAAGACGCGCCCATACTTTGTACTTGTTCTTTTACTTCTGGACGAGAGTCAAAAGCACGTACAATCGCACCAAGGCTATTAGCTGCACCAATCGCAGCAAGACCAGCTACACCCGCACCAATGACTAACACTTTTGCTGGTGGCACTTTACCTGCTGCAGTAATTTGTCCAGTGAAGAAACTACCAAATTCATGAGCGGCTTCAATCACCGCACGATAACCAGAAATATTCGCCATAGAGCTTAATGCATCAAGCGCTTGCGCACGGGAAATACGAGGCACAGAATCCATCGCTAATACATTAATTTTTTTCGACGTGAGTTTTTTCATTAAATCCGGATTTTGTGCGCGCCAAATGAAGCTCACAAGTGTTGCACCTTCCTTCATTTGATCAATTTCTGCATCCGTTGGTGGATTCACTTTAAAAATTATATCCGAATGCCACACTTCTGAACTTGAGCCAATTTTTGCGCCGGCGTCGATAAATGCTTGGTCTTCAAAACTTGCTTTAAATCCCGCATTGTGTTCTACGATGACGTCAAAGCCCAGTTTTAAGATCTGCTGAACCGTTTTTGGCGTCGCCGCCACACGATTTTCGCTCTCAAGCAGTTCTCTAGGTACACCAATTAACATAAATGTTTCCCTCTGGTTGATGAAATTTCAGACAAACTCACGCCTGTCCCTGTCTCTTAAATGACAAAAAGTCATGCAACGATAAATGTATCACTTATTATGGTTATTTGGGGAATTTTTTTAACTGGTTTTACAAGATATTGTGATAGGGATCATAAAAGAATCGAGAGAAATGTGTAGTGTGTTTAACTTTTAGCCTAACGAAATAATGATTCATCAGAAACTAATTAATCAAAAATAGATGAAAAACTGACCGCACTTAGAAAGAAGATAATAAAAAGCCCGATATGATTTATCGGGCTATATGATTAATTTGTTCCACCAACGGTGATTTCATCAATTTTCAAGGCGGGTTGCCCAACACCGACCGGTACACTTTGGCCATCTTTGCCACAAACACCGATACCAAGATCTAAGTCGGTTTCATCCGCGACCATAGAGACTTTTTGCATCACATCAATACCGCTACCAATCAACGTTGCACCTTTAACGGGTTTGGTGATTTTGCCTTTTTCAATAAGATAAGCTTCAGATGTCGAGAACACAAATTTACCTGAGGTGATATCCACTTGCCCACCACCGAAGTGCGGTGCATAAATACCGCGATCCACAGAAGCGATTAAATCATCAAATTTACTTTGACCAGCCAACATATAGGTATTCGTCATTCGCGGCATTGGCAAATGTGCATAAGATTCACGACGACCATTCCCTGTTGGTTTAACGCCCATTAATCGCGCATTGAGTTTATCTTGCATGTAACCTTGCAAAATCCCGTCTTTGATTAAAACGTTGCACTGACTTGGCACGCCTTCATCATCAATGGTTAAAGAACCTCGGCGGTTTTGTAATGTGCCGTCATCCACAATCGTACATAATGGCGACGTCACCAACTCACCAATTTTACCCGTAAATAAGGAACTTTCTTTACGGTTGAAATCCCCTTCTAAACCGTGTCCTACTGCTTCATGAAGTAACACGCCTGGCCAACCAGCTCCCAAAACTACAGGCATTAATCCTGCTGGCGCTGCAACCGCACTTAAATTTACAAGGGCTTGACGAACCGCTTCTTTAGCAAAATTAACGGCACGAATGTCCCCATTTACCACTTCAAAGAACCAATCTAAGCCAAAGCGTCCACCTGAACCGCAACTACCACGCTCACGTTTGCCATCTTCTTCCACGAGAACAGAAATGGATAAACGCACAAGTGGACGAATATCTGCAGCAAGTGTGCCATCTGTTGCAACTACCAATACTTCTTCATAAATCGAACTTAATGCTGCCGAAACATGCGTAACACGAGGATCTTCAGATCGCGCTGTACGATCCACTAAGTGTAATAACTCGATCTTTTTCTCTTTACTTAAACTTTCTAACGGGTTGATCGCTGCATAACGCTGAACCGCATTCACCGCATTAAATGCTTGAGGCGAAATTAAATTGCCTTCTTTAATTTGCGCAATACCTTTTACAGCTTCAGCACATTGTTGTAATGAGGCTAAATTAATTTGATCAGAATACGCAAAGCCTGTTTTCTCTCCAGAAACTGCGCGTACACCCACACCGCGATCAATATGAAAGCCACCTTCTTTAATAATACTGTCTTCTAATACCCAGCTTTCATCTTGGCTTAATTGAAAATAAAGATCCGCATAATCAATATGACGATGCGACATCACATCAAAAATATTAAGCAATGATTGATGCGATAAATTGCTTGGTGCAAGTAAGGTATCTGAAACCTGTTTTAACATTTGTTCTCCGAAATTTATAAAAATTAATTCTGCTAAATCTCCCCTCGCCCCTCTTTGCTGAAGAGGTGGGATAGTTTTTTGACTAATCTAAATTATCCAATCCAAATTGGTATAAGGCATTTTTCTTATAACCATAAAGTTCAGCCACAATCGCCGAGGCTTTTTTTAAAGGTAATTCTTTAGCTATTAAAGTGAGTGCTTTAATTGCTTGTGGTGAAAATTCTTCGCTATCTTCTGATTTGGGTTTGCCTTCCACGATTAACACCATCTCACCTTTCGTGCGATTCGGATCTTCACTTAACCATTGACGAAGATCACTTAATTTATCCCCTGCAATGGTTTCCCACGTTTTCGTAATTTCACGGGCAAGTACAACATAGCGTTCGCCACCTAATACATCTTGCATATCGGCAAGGGTATCTAAAATGCGGTGCGTTGATTCATAGAAGATTAAAGTGCGGTCTTCTTCTGCGACATTTTCTAACTTATCTTTACGCGCCTTGGTTTTGGCGGGTAAAAAACCTTCAAAGCAAAAACGGTCTGACGCAATGCCCGATGCACATAATGCCGTAATTGCTGCACAAGCACCGGGTAACGGTACTACTTTAATGCCTGCCTCACGACATTTACGTACTAAATGAAAACCTGGGTCGCTAATTAAGGGGGTTCCGGCATCGGAAATTAATGCAATATTGGTACCTTGTTTTAGCTTTTCTACCAACACATGTGCTTTTTCTTGTTCATTGTGATCATGCAAGGCAAAAAAAGGCTTTTTGATACCATAATGACTGAGTAATAAACCACTGTGGCGCGTGTCTTCCGCAGCAATTAAATCCACTTGTGAAAAGGTCTCTAAAGCACGTTGTGTAATATCTTGTAAATTCCCGATTGGCGTGGCGACAATATATAAAATTCCGGTTAAATCATTCATTTTTGTTTGCTTTTACATTGTGAGATAAGTAAGATCGACCATTATTGATTTATTCATTATGGAGCGAATATGTCTATTCTATTACAAGGCGGTCGTTTTAAAAAACGTTTAATGCCGATTTTATTGTCTATTGCATTAGCGGGTTGTTCTAACTTATTTGGCAGCAGCTTTACCCAAACATTACAACGTGATGCCAATGCAAGTTCTGAATTTTATATGAACAAATTAGGACAAGCACAAGATAAAGAAGATCAACAAACTTACAAACTCTTAGCCGCACGTGTATTAATTACTGAAAATAAAGTGCCACAAGCCGAAGAATTATTAAATGAATTGGTTGACTTAAACGAAGCGCAACAATTAGACCGTACTTTAGTTGAAGCACGTATCGCTGCGGCGAAAGGCGCTAATGAGATGGCTGAAAGTAAATTACGTGCGCTTGATCTCACGAAATTAAGTCCATCACAAAAATCTCGTTATTACGAAACTTTTGCTCAGACTGCAGAAAATCGTAAAGACGTGATTGAAGCAGTGAAAGCACGCATCAAAATGGATGAAAACTTAACGGATGTACAACGACGTCAAGATAATGTAGATAAAACTTGGGCTTTATTGCGTTCAGCCAATACAGGTGTCATTAATAATGCATCAGATGAAGGCAGTGTTGCATTAGGTGGCTGGCTCACTTTAATCAAGGCATATAACGATAACATTCGTCAGCCAGTGCAATTAAGCCAAGCGTTACAAAGCTGGAAATCGGCTTATCCAAATCATGCAGCTGCAATCTTATTCCCGAAAGAATTACAAAGTATGTTGAATTTCCAACAAACTAATGTAGCACAAATTGGTTTAGTGTTACCTTTAAGTGGTGATGGTCAAATTTTAGGCTCAACCATTCAATCGGGTTTTAATGAAGCAAAAGGCGATTCAACTATTCCAGTACAAGTGTTTGACTCCTCTACGACTCCAATTAACGAGATCATCGCTCAAGCAAAAGCTTCAGGTATTAAAGCGTTAGTGGGGCCATTGCTTAAACAAAATGTCGATGCCATCATTGCGAATCCAAGCGCAGTACAAGGCATGGATGTACTCACATTAAATGCAACAGTAAATACACAAGCGATTAACCAAGTCTGTTATTACGGTTTATCTCCAGAAGATGAAGCTGAGTCCGCTGCTAACAAAATGTGGAAAGATGGTATTCGCAATCCAATTGTTGCAATGCCGCAAAATGATTTAGGACAACGTGTTGGTAATGCTTTCAATGTACGTTGGCAACGTTTAGCGGGTACAGATGCAAATATTCGCTACTATAACTTACCGGCTGATATTACCTATTTCTTCCAAGGTGCTCCGCAAGGTACAAGTGCACTTTATGTCATCTCTTCACCAGATGAATTGGCTGAAATTAAAGGTTATTTAGATACCAGTAATCCAAATATCCGTATTTATGCAAGTTCTCGTTCTAACGCAGCAAGCAATACCCCTGAATACTATGCAAAAATGAATGGCGTTCAATTTAGTGATATTCCATTCTTTAAACAAAGCGATTCTTCGCAATATCAAAAAGTGGCAGGTTCAACCGGTGGTGAATTCCAATTAATGCGTTTATATGCAATGGGAGCTGATGCTTGGTTGCTCATCAATCACTTTAATGAATTACGCCAAGTACCAGGTTACACCTTAAGTGGTTTAACTGGTCAGCTTAGCACTGATTCAAACTGTGATGTGGACCGTGATATGACATGGTATCAAGTACAAGATGGTAATGTGGTAGCGGTTGCGAACTAATACATGTTTTCATTAAAACGTCAACAAGGGGCGGGCTTTGAACATCAAGCCCGCCTTTTCTTAGAGTCTAAAGGTCTCAAATTCATCGCGGCGAATCAACATTTCAAATGCGGTGAATTAGATCTCGTTATGCAAGACGGGCAAACCATTGTTTTTGTTGAAGTACGTCAACGATCTAGCTCAGCATTTGGATCCGCTGTTGAAAGTGTGGATTGGCAAAAGCAACAAAAATGGCTAAATGCTGCAAATTTATGGCTTGCCAAACACAACCTAAGCCTCGAAGATGCAGATTGTCGTTTTGATCTTGTCGCCTTTGGAAAAACTGCCAGTAATATCCAATGGATTCCTAATTTTCTCGATTAACCTTTTCCGATTATGTTACAAAAAGTTAAAGATATTTATAGCGAAAGTATTCAGATTCAAATCTCTGCTTCGAGCCTATTATCAGAAAATATTGCAACTGCCACACAAATGGTCATGCAATGTTTGTTAAGTGGTCATAAAGTGATTGCCTGTGGCGTCGCTCGCTCTTACGCGAATGCGCAATTCTTAGTGTCAAATTTGCTTAATCGTTACGATTTTGAGCGTCCTAGCCTGCCATCCGTACACCTTAGCCTTGAAAGTGCGGTCGGTTCTTCACTGGTTTTTGATCAACCTATCGAGCAGCTTTATCAATATCAATTCAACGCTATCGCGAAGCCCGGTGACTTATTGATCGCTTTTGCTCCGCTTGGTACAGAAAAAGCGGTGCTAAATACAATTGCTAATGCCGTCAACAAAGAAATTCAGGTCATTGCCTTAACCGGTGCAAACAATGATGCGATTCAAGGTGTGTTAGCTGAAGCAGATTTAGAAATCTCTATTCCCGCAACGAAAGAAGCGCGTATTTTGGAAAATCATTTATTCGTCATAAATGCACTGTGTGAGCTTGTTGATAGCACACTTTTCCCAAGAGCTTGACATTAAAGGCTTTTCCAACCAAACTATTTCTAAAATTAATTGACTAATTAGTTAACTCACTCATTTATAAAAAGGAGATTAATGATGAAATTAACCCCATTTAAAAAACTCGCCTTCATACTTGGTGCATCGATTATGTTACAAGGCTGTGTAGCTGCTGTGCTTGGTGGTGCGGCTGCAGGTGCTAAAGTTACAACAGATCCTCGTACAATGGGGACGCAAGTCGATGATGAAACTTTAGAAGTAAAAGTTGAAAATTCATTAGATAAGGATGCACAAATTAAATCGGAAGGTCGTGTACATGCCGTTTCTTATAGTGGCCGTGTATTATTAATTGGTCAAGTACCGAGTGAAGGCGTAAAAGAAATTGCAACCAGTCTTACTAAAGGCGTAGATGGTGTGAATGATGTCTATAACGAATTACGTGTGGGCAATAAAATTAACTTTGGTCAAATTACTAAAGACAGTTGGATTACCACACAAATAAAATCAAAACTCTTCGTTGGCGATAATGTAAAAGCAACAGATGTGAAAGTGATCACCGAAAATGGCGAAGTATTCTTACTCGGCAACCTTACCCGCTCACAAGCAGACTCAGCGGCAGAAATTGCAAGTAAAGTTACTGGTGTTCAAAAAGTTGTAAAAGTATTTAAATATTTGAATTAATTGATTTTTAAACTCTTAAAGTGCGGTCAAAAACGAGATGATTTTTGACCGCACTTTTTTCTTTACAAAGATTTACAAAAAAGATCCTGCCTAAAAAAACACCACTTTAAAGATAAGTCATTTATTTTAAATAACTTATCTTTTGTCAATAATCTAAGTAAAAAATTTACCGCTTGAATTCAATTTTAAAACACTCTATCTTGTGCACTGTTATTTCCCCCAACACTATATCTTGTGTTTTATTCAATTCGTTTCTCTAGTAGGTTTATCTTCCATGAATAAAGGATTAATGGTTACAAAGCGCGATGGCACGCTTGAACAAATCAATTTAGACAAAATTCACCGTGTGATTACTTGGGCGGCTGAAGGCTTGGAAAACGTCTCTGTTTCTCAAGTTGAATTGCGTTCTCATATTCAATTTTATGAAGGCATTCGTACGTCTGATATTCACGAAACGATTATTAAAGCGGCAGCAGACCTAATTAGCAAAGATACTCCTGATTATCAATATCTTGCTGCACGTCTTGCGGTTTTCCATTTACGCAAAAAAGCGTATGGCCATTTTGATCCGCCACGTTTATACGATCATGTGAAAAAATTAGTGCGTATGGGCAAATATGATCCTGCTCTTTTAGACGACTATACTCGTGAAGAATGGGATGAAATGGATGGGTTTATTGATCACTGGCGTGATATGACCTTTTCTTATGCGGCAGTAAAACAATTAGAAGGGAAATACTTAGTTCAAAACCGTGTAACCGGCGAAATCTATGAATCTGCGCAATTCCTTTATTTATTAGTTGCAGCGAGCTTATTCTCAAAATATCCACAAGAAACCCGTTTGGATTATATTCGTCGTTTCTACGATGCGACCTCAACCTTTAAGATTTCTTTACCAACACCTATCATGGCGGGGGTTCGTACGCCTACGCGTCAGTTCAGCTCTTGTGTATTGATTGAATGCGGTGACAGCTTAGACTCTATCAACGCTACCTCTGCAGCAATCGTGAAATACGTTTCACAACGCGCAGGCATCGGGGTAAATGCAGGTGCAATTCGTGCGTTAGGTAGCCCAATTCGTGGTGGTGAAGCATTCCATACTGGTTGTATTCCATTCTATAAACACTTCCAAAGTGCTGTCAAATCTTGTTCACAAGGTGGCGTACGTGGTGGTGCGGCGACAGTTTACTACCCGATTTGGCATTTAGAAGTTGAAAGCTTATTAGTATTGAAAAATAACCGTGGTGTGGAAGATAACCGTGTTCGTCACATGGACTACGGCGTACAGTTAAACAAATTAATGTATCAACGCTTAATCAAAGGCACAGACATTACTTTATTTAGCCCTTCAGATGTACCTGGACTTTATGAAGCCTTCTTTGCAGATCAAGATAAATTTGAAGAACTTTACGTAAAATACGAACAGGATCCAAATATCCGTAAACGTGCTGTAAAAGCCGTTGAGTTATTCTCTTTATTAATGCAAGAACGTGCATCAACCGGTCGTATTTATATCCAAAACGTGGATCACTGTAATACTCACTCACCGTTTGATCCGCTTGTTGCACCAGTGCGTCAATCTAACTTATGTTTAGAAATTGCATTGCCAACTAAACCATTACAACATTTCCATGATGAAAATGGTGAAATTGCGCTTTGTACACTTTCTGCATTTAACTTGGGTAAATTAGATGATTTAGACGAGTTAGATAACTTGGCAGATCTTGCAGTACGTGCATTAGATGCATTACTAGATTACCAAGGCTACCCTGTTCCAGCGGCAAAACGCTCTTCATTAGGTCGTCGTTCACTAGGTATCGGTGTCATTAACTATGCGTATTACTTAGCGAAAAATGGCGTGCGTTATTCTGATGGCTCAGCGAACGATTTAACTCACCGCACATTTGAAGCGATTCAATACTATCTATTGAAAGCCTCCATGAACTTAGCGAAAGAATTAGGTGCATGCGAATACTTCAATGAAACCAATTACGCGAAAGGTATTTTACCAATCGATACCTATAAGAAAGATATCGATAACTTAACGCAAGAACCATTGCATTATGATTGGGAAACATTGCGCCAAGGAATCAAAGAATTCGGTTTACGTAACTCAACCTTGACCGCATTAATGCCGTCAGAAACTTCTTCACAGATTTCTAATGCAACAAATGGTATCGAACCTCCACGTGGTCATGTGAGTATTAAAGCATCAAAAGATGGTATCTTAAGACAAGTTGTACCAGATTATGAAAACTTAAGTGATAACTATGAGTTGCTCTGGGATATTCCAAGCAATGACGGTTACTTACACTTAGTGGGCATTATGCAAAAATTCGTAGACCAAGCGATCTCTGCAAATACAAACTACGATCCGAAACGTTTTGAAGACGGTAAAGTGCCAATGAAAGTGTTGTTAAAAGATCTTTTAACCGCTTACAAATACGGCTTAAAAACCCTCTACTATCAAAACACCCGTGACGGTGCTGAAGACAGCCAAGAAGATTTAGATGACGGCTGTGCGGGCGGAGCGTGTAAGATTTAATAATTTAGGTGGGCTTGTTTACAAGTCCGCCTTTTGATATTGTTAGGCAATCAATCATTAAGTGGGTAAAAGCCCGCTATAAATAAGGATATAACATGACATATACTACTTTCTCACAAACCAAAAACGACCAATTAAAAGAACCTATGTTCTTCGGTCAAAATGTTAATGTTGCGCGTTATGATCAACAAAAATATGAGACATTTGAAAAGCTCATTGAAAAACAACTTTCTTTCTTCTGGCGCCCAGAAGAAGTGGATGTATCTCAAGACCGTATCGACTATGCCGCGTTACCTGAGCATGAAAAACATATTTTCATCAGTAACTTAAAATATCAAACCCTATTAGATTCTATTCAAGGCCGTAGCCCTAACGTTGCATTATTACCATTGGTATCTATTCCTGAATTAGAAACTTGGATTGAGACTTGGACCTTCTCTGAAACCATCCACTCTCGTTCTTACACGCACATTATTCGTAACATTGTGAACGATCCATCTATTGTATTTGATGACATCGTGACTAACGAAGAAATCATCAAACGTGCACGTGACATTTCTTCTTATTACGATGATTTAATCCGTGATAGCCAGCTTTACAGCCTGTACGGTGAAGGTACTTACACAGTAGATGGTAAAGAATGTGTGGTGACATTACGTAACTTAAAAAAACAACTTTACCTTTGCTTAATGAGCGTGAATGCGCTTGAAGCGATTCGTTTCTATGTGTCTTTCGCGTGCTCCTTTGCCTTTGCGGAACGTCAATTAATGGAAGGCAATGCAAAAATTATTAAATTCATCGCCCGCGATGAAGCGTTACATTTAACCGGTACGCAGCACATTTTAAATATCATGGCGGCGGGACAAGACGATCCGGAAATGGCAGAAATTGCAGAAGAATGTAAACAAGAAGCCTACGATTTATTCTTAGCGGCAGCAGAACAAGAAAAAGACTGGGCGGATTATTTGTTTAAAGACGGTTCAATGATTGGTTTAAACAAAGACATTTTGGTGCAATACGTGGAATACATCACCAACATCCGTATGCAAGCCGTTGGTCTTCCATTACCATTTGGTGCGCGTTCTAACCCAATTCCATGGATTAATGCATGGCTTGTTTCTGACAACGTACAAGTGGCGCCACAAGAAGTGGAAGTGAGTTCTTACCTTGTGGGTCAAATTGACTCAAAAGTAGACACCAAAGATTTTGATGATTTCGATCTATAATTCTTAATATCGCTAAAAGTGCGCTCAACTTTTCAAACGTTTTTAAAAACGCTGATAAAATTGACCGCGCTTTTTTATTTATATTTTTATATAGTAGCCCACAGTCTAGAAATAAGTATTAATGCTATAAAATTACATGATTTCTCTTGCTACTATTCAATTTGTTAAACTTTCTGACTAAAAAAGATGACTTAATTAAAAAAGGCTTAACAAAAAACAATGCTATAGGTAGAATAAGGAAATTCTATTTTTAATAAATCACATTCTAAGTAAAAACTAACGAGGTAAAGGATATGTCAGAACAAGAAGTGAAAGAATTAGATCTCCATGGCGAAATGCTCGTTCGCCGTGAAAAATTAGCCGCATTACGCGCAAAAGGTAATGCGTTTCCAAACCAATTCCGTCGTGACGCCCTTGCCCAAGATTTACATGATAAGTACGAAGCCGAAGAGAGCGAAGTATTAAAGGAAAAAGCCATTGAAGTAGCCGTTGCCGGTCGTATTATGACTCGTCGTGCAATGGGTAAAGCCACCTTTATTACCTTACAAGATATGAGTGGCAAAATTCAATTATACGTTGCTCGTGATAACCTTCCTGAAGGCGTTTATGCTGAAGATGTGGGTAGTTGGGATTTAGGTGATATTATTGGCGTGAAAGGTACACTTTTCAAAACCAAAACCAATGAATTAACCATCAAAACAACTGAAGTTCAACTTTTAACCAAAGCACTTCGTCCGTTACCAAACAAATTCCATGGTTTAACCGACATGGAAGCACGTTATCGTCAACGTTACTTAGATTTAATTTCTAATGAAGAATCTCGTCGTACTTTTGTGATTCGTTCAAAAGTGGTGGCGGGTATTCGTGAATTCTTTATTTCTAAAGGCTTCATGGAAGTTGAAACGCCTATGCTACAAGTGATTCCAGGTGGTGCGTCTGCTCGTCCATTTATCACTCACCACAATGCGTTAGATGTGGATATGTACCTTCGTATTGCGCCAGAACTTTACTTAAAACGTTTAGTGGTTGGTGGTTTTGAACGCGTATTCGAATTAAACCGTAACTTTCGTAATGAAGGGGTTTCTGTTCGCCATAACCCTGAATTCACTATGCTTGAATACTACCAAGCTTATGCGGATTATCACGATTTAATGGATAATACTGAAGAATTATTACGCAAACTCGCGATGGATATTCTTGGTACCACCATTGTGAAATACGGAGATTTAGAATTTGACTTCGGCAAACCATTTGAGCGTATTACATTACATGATGCAACCATTAAATATGGTGCAGATAAAGGTATCGTAAAAGAAGATCTTTATGATTTCGATCGTGCAAAAGCAACAGCTGAACGCTTAGGTATCGAAGTACAAAAATCTTGGGGCTTAGGCTCTATCGTGAATGCGATCTTTGAAGAAGTGGCTGAACATCACTTAATTCAACCAACCTTCTTAATGGCACATCCTGCTGAGATTTCTCCGCTTGCACGTCGTAACGATGAAAACCCAGAAGTAACAGACCGTTTTGAATTATTCATCGGTGGACGTGAAATTGGTAACGGCTTCTCAGAATTAAACGATGCCGAAGACCAAAACGAACGTTTTGATGCACAAGTTGCAGCGAAAGAAGCGGGTGATGATGAAGCGATGTTTAAAGATGATGACTTCGTTGTTGCACTTGAACACGGTTTACCACCAACAGCAGGTGAAGGTTTAGGTATCGACCGCCTAGCAATGCTTTACGCTAACGCCCCATCTATCCGTGATGTGATCCTATTCCCTGCAATGCGTCAAAAATAATTAAATTAAAATCACATAAAAGGAAGTCTACGGACTTCCTTTTTTATTCTGTAAAAGTGCGGTTATTTTTAACCGTACTTTTATGAAAAAAGAGATAACCATCTTAACAATTACCTCTTTTACATTCCAATTTGAAATTATTTACCCCAAACTTCTTCCACGATACTACGGATAAATTCGAGTTTCTTCCATTGTTGTTCTTCTGTCAGGATATTACCCTCTTCCGTTGAAGCAAAACCACATTGTGGACTTAAGCAAAGTTGATTGATATCCACATATTGCGCTGCTTCTTTAATACGAGCAATAATTTCATCACGGTTTTCTAACTCGCCAGATTTAGAGGTAATCAATCCTAATACCACTTGTTGATTTTTAATAAAGCGTAAAGGTTTGAAATCACCAGCACGATCACTGTCATACTCCAAGAAGAAACCATCCACATTACAATGACCAAATAAGGTTTCTGCGATAGGCTCATAACCACCAGCGGAGAACCAAGTTGAACGGAAGTTACCACGGCAAACATGCATTGTAATCGCTAAATCAGCTGGTTTCGCTGCCACGATTTTGTTTAACATATACACATAATCTTTAGCGATTTGATCTAAATCTAAACCGCGTTCAGTATAGGTTTTACGTTTATCTTCCGCACAGAATTCGCCCCAACTTGTATCATCCAACTGTAAGTTACGGCAGCCTAATTTATAGAAGATATTCATTGCATCAATATAAGCATCAGCAATCTCATCTAATAACAATTGATTGTTATCTTTATAACGTTCAATCGGCTGATAATCTGTGGCACGTACGGTACAAATTAAATGAAGCATAGACGGAGAAGGAATTGTTAATTTAACTTCAGTCTCCCCTGCAATTTTTTGTAATGAGCGATAATGTTCGACAAACGGATGGCTCTCTGAAAAACCAATTTTATCCACAATTTTTAATGTTTTTGGACGTACATTATCATGTTTAAATTGTACTGAAAATTTTTCGGCATCCACTTCTTTCACGCCATCTAATCCGGCTAAGAAATCTAAATGCCAAAAAGTACGACGAAATTCACCATCAGTCACCGCATGTAATCCGACATTTTTTTGATGCTCTACCAATTTTGCAATTTCTACATCTTCAACTTGCGTTAAATCAGCACAAGAAATATCACCACAACTGCATTGATGACGAGCCTGTTTTAAAGTCTCTGGGCGTAAAAAACTGCCTACAATATCAAAACGATATGGCGAAGAAGTACGAATAGTGGCATTGGGAAAAAGTTTACTCATTTTGCTTTCCTATATTTAATTAATTCTAAGACGGGCTGAGTGTAACAAAATGAACGTCTTCATTAAAGATTTAGACGTCTAGATGGATATGAATTTTATTGTCATTTTATATGAATAAAATTGATATAAAAAGAAAAAGTGCGGTCATTTCTAACCGCACTTTGGTTTGAAATAAAAACTAACTTACAAAACTGGACACATAAGAAATTATGGTTTTTCCACTTAATATTGCCATGACAATCACAACAAACCAGCCCGCAAAAGCTAAACAAATTGGATGTTTATAACTTCCAACAATGTCACTTCGGTAGGCTGCTAGCAGAATTAATGCGAGTGCAATTGGGAGAATTAAACCATTCAATGTTCCCACAAAGACTAATACCGCTGCAGGTTTTCCGACCGTCACCAAAATAACTGTAGAAATCACAATAAAGGCAATAATCCAACGATTACGGTTACGTTCAATGGTTGGACAAAGACTGGTTAGGAAAGAAACTGAAGTATAAGCCGCCCCAATCACTGATGTAATCGAAGCTGCCCAAATCACGATGCCAAATAACACTTGCCCCAAATTCCCAGCCACATATTCAAAAGGTGTTTCAGCGGGGTTTTTAGGATTAAGAGGAATGCTTTTTACCACGATGCCTAGTACCGCGAGGAATAACACAATTCGCATAGTTGAGGCAATCAAAATAGCCGAAACAGAACTGCGGCTCACTTCAGCCATCGCTTTTTCTCCTTGAATGCCAGCATCTAATAAACGATGCGCTCCTGCAAAGGTAATATAGCCCCCTACGGTCCCCCCAACTAATGTCACAATAGCAATAGGATCAATTTGTTCTGGAATAAAGGTGCGATATGCCGCCTCAACAACGGGTGGTTCCGTTTTAAACATGACATAAAACGTGAGTGCAATCATGATAAAACCCATTAATTGGGCAAAACGATCCATTAATAATCCAGCTTCTTTACGCAAGAAAATCAAAATGGCAATAATACCGCTAATGATCGCTCCCGTTTCTGGTGCAATACCGAACATTGAGTTTAAACCAAGACCTGCTCCCCCCACATTACCAATGTTAAACGCGAGTCCTCCCATCACAATAAGCGCTGCAAGGAAATATCCTGCACCAGGGAAAACTGCATTAGAAATATCTTGTGCTCGCTTTCCTGATACCACCACAATTCGCCAAATATTAAGCTGAGCTCCAATATCTAACAAAATCGATAGCAAAATCACAAAGCCAAAACTGGCTAATAAGGTGTTTGTAAAAGTTGCCGTTTGAGTTAAAAAGCCCGGACCGATTGCAGAGGTTGCCATTAAAAATGCCGCCCCCAGCACCGCATTTCGGCGGTGAGTAATTGATGCCATAAAGCACCTCCCTTGTTAAGTTGATGTTGTGTGTTGTGTTTATTCGGCTTATGCCGTTATTGTTATATGATTTTTTTCTAATTCTTCCACAATGCGTGCCGCAAATTGTAGAGAATGTTGATTATCGCCATGTAAACAGATACTTTCTGCTTTTACTGACACAAGGCTTCCATCAATAGCATTAACTTGACCTTCTGTTACCATTTGTAACACTTGTTGAATGGCTTCCTCATCAGATTCCACCATGGCATTCGCGTGCAAACGAGGCACTAAACTTCCATCAGGCATATAATGACGATCCGCAAACACTTCAGAAATGGTTTGTAAACCTTCTTCTTCGGCTATACGTAACATTAAGCTGCCCGCTAATCCCATTAATTTTAAATTTGGATCAAATTGATGAACAGTTTGAGCAATTAAACGAGCAAGCTTTTCATCTTTTGCAGCTTGATTGTATAAAGCACCGTGTGGCTTAACATAACTAATTTCCGTGCCTTCCCCATCACAAATTGCTTTTAAGGCACCAAGCTGATACCGCAAATGCGCAATTAATTCCTGTTCAGGTAAATCCATTTGAGTACGCCCGAAGTTTTCTCTATCCGGAAAACCTGGATGAGCACCAATGCGAACCTGATTTTCTTTCGCAAATCTGACCGCACTTTGCATTTCTTTTGCTCCACCAGCATGTAAACCACAAGCAATATTGGCAGAAGAAAGCAATTTCAATAATGCCTCATCAAAAGGAAAACCTTCGGCAATATCGGCATTTAAATCAATTTTTTTCATCGACAATTCTCCTAATTTGATCGAGGTATATCTCATTTTTACGACGTAATTTTGCGGCCTGTTCTAAACTAACTGCCTCAAATTGAATGGTTGAGCCTAAACGAACTTGTGCCAACGCACCTAGATCAGCATCGATCACATTGGCAATTTTGGGATAACCGCCTGTAGTTTGCGCATCCGCCATCAAAATAATTGGTTGACCACTTGGTGGCACTTGTACGCTTCCAAATTGAATAGCATGAGAAAGCATTTCCAGCGATTGCTTTAATTCTAATTTTTGCCCTTGAAAACGATAGCCCATGCGATCACTGCTGCTTTGCAACGTCCATTTACTTCGCCACCAATAATATTGGGATTTTCGTTTAAACGCCTGATATTCAGAGGAAGGTAACGCATGAATCGTATGTTTAAGTGGAATAGGTGCAACCCCAATTTCACTACGCAAAATAGGATCATTTACCGTTTGTAATTGATCTCCAACTTGTAAACAACGCCCTTCTACACCGCCTATTTGAGCGCGAAGATCCGTACTACAAGAGTTCAATTCTTGGGGTAAGATAAAACCACCTTGAACACATAAATAGCCATACATACCAATTTTTGCACGTACCATTTTCAGAACTTGCCCCGCTCTAGCTTGATAACGCCAATAGGCAAAAACTGGTTTATCATCTAAAGCCATTTCATAAAATGCCCCCGTGACACAAAAATTCATATCTTGATGAAATTGTAATGTAATGCCACCTAAAGGCACTTCGATTGCTGGGGCTCCTTCAGCATTCCCGAGTAAAATATTACCTGCACGTAATGCTAATTTATCCATCGCCCCACAATGACTAATGCCAAATCGACGTAAACCAAAACGGCCTAAATCCTGAATTGTGGCACGGGATTGCACATCAATAACATGAATCATAGTTCAATGCCCTCCACGACAAATTTCACCGTATCACCTGCTTGCAATAAAGTGGGTTGAGCTTGGTTTTTATCAAAGAGTGCTAGCTTGGTATGACCGATTAATTGCCATCCTCCTGGAGAAGTAAAGGGATAGATGCCGGTTTGAGCTCCACCAATGCCGACTGAACCTGCGGGAACAAGTGTTCTTGGTGTGGCTCGGCGAGGCGTATGCAGGCTTTCAGGTAAACCACCTAAATATGGAAAACCAGGTTGGAAACCAATCATATACACGGTATAGATGGGATCACTATGCATTTTAACGATCCGTTCCGGTGTTGTGTCATGTAATTTGGCGACCTCACATAAATCCTGTCCTAATTCACCACCATAAATTACCGGAATTTCGATATGATGACCTTGAAAAGTGGATACTTTCAATTCTGTCCAACGTCGTTCCAAACGTTGAATAAACGGACCAAAATCCACATAAAAATCAGTGAAGACCGTAAGATTATTCATTCCCACGACAACTTCTACAATATCTTGCTCAGACTGTAGTTTGTTAGCAAATGCCCAGAGTTGGCGTTGTTGTTGAAGTGAAGCTGGTGGCTGTAAAGAGCAAACCAGCGCCGACTCGCTTATCGGGGTTATATTCATAGGATACCCTTTGTATTGTGATGTTGTGTTGTTTGTTATTTTTTTGTTACGCTTCTCTTTTAAAGGATATTTATAGCGTTTGTCAAGGCTTTGTATTGAAAATAAAGTGTGATGCAGATCTCATTATTCATATTTTGATCTCAATCAAAATTACGAAATAGCGTATAATTAAAACGTCTGTTACTTAACAATGATAAAAAAGGAATAAAAATGAAAACATTGAGTGAATTTATTGTTGAACGCCAAGCTGAGTACCCAAACGCCAAAGGGGAACTTAGTGGTATTTTGTCTTCTATTCGTTTATTAGCAAAAATCATTCATCGTGATATTAACAAAGCTGGTTTAACCAATATCCTTGGTCAGTCTGGTATCGAAAACGTACAAGGTGAAAGCCAAATGAAATTGGACCTATTCGCCCATAACACGATGAATGCGGCCCTTATGTCGCGTGAAGAGGTAGCGGGTTTTGCTTCAGAGGAAGAAGAAAGCTTTATCGCTTTTGATACTGAACGTGCTCGTAATGCGAAATATATTATTTTGACCGATCCTCTTGATGGTTCATCCAATATTGATGTAAATGTTTCAGTTGGGACAATCTTCTCTATTTATCGTCGTGTATCCCCAATTGGCTCACCAGTTACCTTAGAAGACTTTATGCAACCAGGTAATAAACAAGTAGCTGCGGGTTATATCGTATATGGTTCATCTACTATGTTGGTTTATACCACTGGTCACGGTGTGAATGGTTTCACTTATGATCCATCTATCGGTACCTTCTGTCTTTCTCATGAAAATATGCAAATGCCAAAAGAGGGAAAAATATATTCCATCAATGAAGGACAATATCTCAAATTCCCACAAGGGGTAAAAAAATACATTAAATACTGCCAAGAGGAAGATAAAGCGACTAACCGCCCTTATACTTCACGTTATATCGGTTCATTAGTGGCTGACTTCCACCGTAATTTATTAAAAGGTGGTATCTATATTTATCCAAGCGCAACGAACTACCCAAATGGTAAACTTCGTTTACTTTATGAGGGCAATCCAATTGCATTCTTAGCAGAACAAGCGGGTGGTATTGCCTCTGATGGTTACAATCGAATTTTAGATATTCAACCAACAGCGCTTCACCAACGTATACCACTTTTCGTCGGTTCTGCAGAAATGGTGAAAAAAGCAGAAGAAATGATGAGAGAATTTAAAGAAGATTAAATTCCTAAAGTGCGGTCAACTTTGACCGCACTTTTTTAGCGAACAAAAAGGCGAACTTTCTGGGTTCGCCTTTTTCGTTTATTGTATCAATTAGTCTCGTTTTCTTGCAAGTAACCACCAAATAATCGCCATAAATAAGAGACTTGGCATCAGTGCGCCTAAAAAGGCCGGTGCATTAAATACCACACTCATTTGTCCAAAAATTTCATTAACGACATAGAACAAGAATCCAAAGCAAATCCCCGTTACGATTCTCGCTCCTGCAGTGACACTACGTAATGAACCGAAGATGAAAGATAACGCAAGCATCATCATTACCCCCACAGAAACCGGCTGTAAAATCTTACGCCAATAGGTTAATTCAAAACGACGAGAATCCTGTCCCGTTTGCTTTAAGAAAGCAATATATTCATACAAACCTGAAATGGATAATGACGTTGGACGTAATGAAACTACGCCTAATTTATCTGGCGTTAAGCTTGTTACCCAATCTTCTGTTAAACGGTTTGTCGTGGTAATTTGCTCTTTTGATACCGCTGAATTATTCACTTGGCGTAACTGCCATTGATTATTTTCAGCAGAATATTGCGCTTGATTTGCATGCTTCAAATGAGTGAGATTACGCTGGTCATCAAAAGTATAAATATAAATATCTTCTAATTTCGCATCATCTTTAATTCGACGCACATACACGAAATTATTACCGTCTTTTGCCCATACCCCATTTTTCACCGAAAGCATTGAACCACCAGAAAGTGCACGAGTACGCATATCACGGGCAAACTGTTCAGTTTGTGGAATCCCCCACTCTCCAATAATCATGGTAAAAAGCACCAGTGGAAGTGCCGTTTTCATGACGGCTAATCCAATTTTAAAGCGAGAAAAACCCGCAGATTGCATTACCACTAATTCGCTACGGCTGGCTAAATTACCTAACGCAATTAATGCACCTAACAAGGCCGCCATTGGGAAAAAAGTTTCTACATCTTTAGGAATGGTTAATCCTGTATAAGCCACCGCTTGCCAAATATCATAAGAACCTTTCCCTACGCTACGGAATTGTTCTACAAATTTGATAATTGCCGAAAGGCCAACCAACGTAAATAGCGTGGCAAAAATTGCCCCTAAGATGCTTTTACCGATATAACGATCAAGAGTATTCATCAACATTGTTATTACCCTTTTCTGAATACACGACGGAATTTATGCATAGCGGTACTATCCCAACTATTCAGCATAATCCCTAAAATTAAAAAGGCGATATTTACCAATGGCATTAATAAACCTGCATCAAGCTTACCTGCACCACCCGCAGATTTAAATGAGCTTTGTAATAAGAAGTAAATTAAATAAAGCAATAGTGCCGGTAAGATCTTCGCAAAACGGCCTTGGCGAGGATTCACTTTACTCATTGGTACGGCGATGAGCGCCATTAAAGGCACCGCTAAAATTAAGGTAATGCGCCAATGCAACTCAGCTTTTGCTGCTGCACTTTTATCTTTTAATAATTGCTCAAAAGATAATTCAGCCGCTTCATCACTTTCCGAGTTTGTCTCTTGATGGCCTAAATAGGCTTGATAATCATCAAAATGTGTAATACGGAAATCAGGAAGTACCGAAGTCCCTTCTACACGCAAGGTATTCTGTAAATTCAGTACTTGGTCGCCATTTGGTAACGCTTTTAACTCACCTTTTTCAGCGGTAACCACTGATGGTTTCGTTTGACCTTTGGCTTTCATTTGGAAAAGATAGACATCACTGATTTGATTACCGTTAATCTTATCAATGAATAAGACAAAATTATTGTTACTCGTGGACATAAATTGACCAGAAGTCAATGCGCCCATGGTAGGATTCGCTTTAGCATCTTCAACAATAGCCGCTTGTTTTTGAATGGCCCATGGGGAAAGCCATAAAGCATTGTAAGCGGCCAATCCCGCTGTGAGTAAAGAAAGAATTAACGCCACGCGAACAAGAATACGTTGGCCCACACCACAGGCTCGCATTACCGTAATTTCACTTTCTGCATAGAGACGACCGAAAGTCAGTAAAATGGCGATAAACAAACATAATGGCAACATTAATTGCGCCATTGTCGGCATCCCTAAACCGAGTAAAGAGAACACCAGATCGGCGGGCACTTTACCATTTGCCGCAGAACCAAGTACGCGCACAAGTTGTTGGCTGAAGAAAATTAAAAGCAAAATAAACAAAATTGCAATCTGGCTTTTAAAGACTTCCTTTGTTAAATATCGGGTTAATATCATTCTTTTTTCTAACTAAAAAACACGGGAAACTGGCTAATTTAGATGGCGTATGATACCTTATTTTGACTGATTTAAATAGCAAATTAGCAACATAAGGAAATAACATGAAATATCAAGCAAACTCAACCGCACTCTCTCAATCAACCGATTGCCTTATTATCGGCATTTATGAGAGCAATGAATTGACAAAAAGTTTCAATGAAATCGATCAAATCACACAAGGTTACCTCAGCCAGTTAGCTCAAAGCCAAGATCTTTCAGGCAAAATTGGGCAAGCGACTCTGCTTCATTCGTTACCGAATCTTGCAACTAAACGCGTGTTAGTCGCAGGTTGTGGCAAAAAAGGCGAAACGACTGAACGCCAATTTAAACAAATCATCCAACGTGTAACCCAAACATTAAAAGAATTAAATATTCAACAAGCGGTGAATAATTTAACGGATGTGGAAATTAAAGATCGCGATCTATTTTGGAATGTACGTTTTACTGTTGAAACCATCGAACATAGTCTTTATCAATTTGATGAATTTAAAAGTAAAAAAGCGGATGCTATTCCACTTCAAGAAATCATTTTTAATACCGATGATTCGCAAGCTCAACAATCTATCGCAGAAGCACAAGCCATTGCAAATGGTGTAAAAGCTGCGCGTAATATCGCGAATATGCCACCCAATATTTGTACACCGGCTTATTTAGCTGAACAAGCTAAAAATTTAGCCGAAACATCAACCGCACTTTCCTTAGATGTGATTGATGAAGATGACATGACAAAGCTTGGCATGAATGCGTATTTAGCCGTATCTCGAGGTTCGCAAAATCCGGCTTATATGTCTATTTTACATTTCAACAATGCACCTGATAAAAATGCTAAACCTATTGTATTAGTGGGCAAAGGATTGACCTTTGATGCGGGCGGTATTTCTTTAAAACCAGCCGCAGATATGGATGAGATGAAATACGATATGTGCGGTGCTACTTCAGTATTCGGTACAATGAAAGCCATTGCTGAATTAAATCTACCACTCAATGTTATCGGTGTATTAGCGGGTTGTGAAAACTTGCCTGATGGCAATGCCTATCGTCCGGGTGATATTCTCACCACAATGAACGGTTTAACCGTAGAAGTGTTAAATACTGATGCTGAAGGACGTTTAGTGCTTTGTGATACATTAACTTATGTAGAGCGTTTTGAACCGCAATATGTGATTGATGTTGCGACCCTGACTGGCGCTTGTGTGGTTGCTTTAGGTCAACATAACAGTGGCTTAGTTTCAACTGATGATGCCTTAGCCAAACAGTTATTACAAGCCGCACAGCAAACTACTGATAAAGCTTGGCGTTTACCGTTAAGTGAAGAATATCAAGAGCAATTAAAATCCCCATTTGCTGATTTGGCAAATATTGGCGGTCGTTGGGGCGGTGCAATTACTGCAGGCGCATTCCTCTCCAACTTTACGAAAAAGTACACTTGGGCACATTTAGATATCGCCGGGACAGCTTGGCTTCAAGGTGCAAATAAAGGCGCAACAGGTCGTCCAGTGTCTCTATTAACACAATTTTTAATTAATCAAACCAAGTAATTAACACATAGGGCTAACATAAAGTTAGCCCTAAAATTTTCTCAAAATCTGACCGCACTTTATTCCAATTCGAATTCAACCAGTAACGGATTATGATCTGACGAAGTAACCACTTCTGATGTTGCACTCACCACTTTTACGCCTCGCGTAAAAATATAATCAAGTGGATAACCTAAAAATCTAACCCGCTCATCTTGAGAGAGCGTCACTGCATCTAATCCATATTTTTGCATCAAATTATTAGCTAAATTCAGACGACGCTCATTCCATGCATTAAAATCGCCAGACATAATGATGGGGCCTTGATGATTTTCCACAAAAGAAAAGAGCTGCTCTAACTGAGTTTGATAAGCGGAAATCCCCCATTCAAAATTAATCAAATGCACATTAATAAGTAGCAAGCTATCGCCTTTTTCTAATGGAAAACTCATCACACTTGCCACTTTAGGTATTTGTATTAATGGTTCTGCTACGCCACCACCGCAATACCATTCTGGTTGCGTTTTGGTGAATGTTTTTACACCTGATAAAAGATCTTTAAAAGAAAAAGAGGACACAAAAAGTGCGGTCGAAAATGTACTTAAATTTTGATGCTGCGTCGCCTCTTGTAATAACACAAAATCAGCTTGTTTAGACAGTCTAGCTAAATCTTCTTGCCAACCCTTATCTTGCCCTTTATGTACATTCCAATTGACTAAACGAAAATGTGAAGAGGCTAATTTAGACACTGAATTATCAGCATTGTCACATTGCATATTTAACCTGCTTTTAAAAGGAATATAATTTACTTTTTGTGACGTATTTAATTGGATAAATGTACGTTTAAAAATTGTTAAATTCGCAAAAAAATAGCCGCCACCTAAAATCAGCAATAGTAATCCAACAGCTAAAAATCGATAAATTCGCTTCATGATGATCCTCTCTCTATGCTCGAATAATAACACCTCATCAAAGCAATGCAACTTTCACTTTTAATACTCATTAATACCTACCTACAACATGGTAACTTTAACTTTTAGCTTTGATTTAAATCATACTTTGCTAAAAAAACCGTTGCATTTTTCTTTTATTATCTTAGTATTTTACTCAACTTCTAACTCTACCTCATCAATAAGGAGATTCATTATGTCTTTTGGAGATAAAAAATTAAGTGAAATCGCTGTCAGCGTACCCGGCTCAACTTCCCTACTTCGTGAATACGATTTGGATTTCTGCTGTGGTGGGTCAGATACACTTTCCAACGCTGCCGCAGAAAAAGGGTTAAATTTAGCTGAAATCGAAACGCGTTTAACGGAGCTTCAAAACAGTAAAGCAGAAAACCCAGAAGAATATTGGGTTAATGCAACTTATCCTGAAATTATCGATCATATCTTAGTTCGCTACCATCAACGCCATCGTGAACAACTTCAAGAATTAATCGTATTAGCGGATCGCGTAGAAAGTGTTCATGGCGATCGTGAAGATTGTCCAATGGGTGTTGCAGCTGAATTGCGCAATGTCTATGAAGATTTGAGCAACCATATGATGAAAGAAGAGCATGTGCTTTTCCCAATGATCAAAGCGGGTAATTATATGATGGCACAAATGCCGATTCGTATGATGGAAATGGAACACGCAGAACATGGCGAACATTTGGAAGTTTTGAAATCATTAACAAACAATATGACACCTCCGACAGATGCTTGCAATACATGGCGTGCGCTTTATAGTGGCATCCAAGAATTTGCAGATGATTTAATGATGCATATTCATCGTGAAAATAATATTTTATTCCCTCGCGTTATTGCTGAAAATCACTAAGAACAAATCATATAAAGAAAAAGGGCGAAATCATTCGCCCTTTAAAATTAGCCTAAAACTGACCGCACTTTACTTCACTGCCTTTATATAAACGGTTTTTATACAAATAGCTGCCAAGTAAGGCATGTGCCAACGCTTCTTTTTTCATTTCTTCCGGCACCTCTTTTTCAGTCAATGTATCTTTTTCTTTATCATACACATAACCTTTTGCTTTGCTATTTGGTGTTTGAATAACGACATCATGATTGCCTTTCATTAAAGCTTGGGTTTGATCAAACTGCATAAAGGCACGATTCGGATTCACATCTTGCGTTAAATCAAAGCCAATCATAGGATAATTACCACTTACACCCGCAATAGAAAGTAAGGTTGTCGGCATATCAATTTGACTCACTAAACGACTGTCTCGGCGTGGCTCAACATGATCACCTAAAATTAACGCAGGAATATGGAAATGCTTAATTGGCACCAAGCTTGCCCCAGCTGCACGAGAATCATGGTCGGCAATCACCAAGAACACGGTATCTTTCCAATAATTAGATTGTTTCGCTAAGTTGAAGAAATAACCAATCGCATAATCCGCATATTTTGCACTGTTATTACGGGTTGCTTTTGGTTGTTCGTAAAGCTCAATTTTACCATCCGGAAATTCAAAAGGATCGTGATTGCTCGAACTAAACACTAAGCTAAAGAATGGTTTTCCTTCATTCTGTAATTGGGTAAAAGTTTCGTTCGCTTTATCAAATAAATCCTCATCACTCACGCCCCAAGTCGCAGTAAATTTAGGATTTTGATAATCCTTTTGATCGATAATATTTTGGAAACCATTACCATAGAAGAAGCTTGCCATATTATCAAAGTGCTTTTCACCGCCATAAATAAACGAAGTGTTGTAACCTTGTTTAGCAAGTAAATCTGCAATGGTAAAGAAACCACTTTGACTGTTATTCAATTTCACCACCGCACGTGCTGGAGTGGGTGTGAAACCTGCAGTTGTGGCTTCAATACCGCGTACAGAACGCGTACCGGTCGCATAGAGATTTTCAAATAACCAGCCTTCTTTGGCTAATTTATCAAATTCTGGTGAAAGCGGTTTTCCGCCTAATGAACCGACAAATTGCGCCCCAAAACTTTCTTCCAAAATAATGACGATATTTTTCGGTTTACCTTGGTAAGTTGCTTGGTTTTTCGTTAAAGTTGGAATCTTCTCTGAAATATAATCACTTTCAGGGCGCCCACGGCTTGCTTTGACGATACGCAACATTTCATCTGTATCCATTTTGCCATAGGCTTCAGAAGAGGCTCCTTCGTCTTTAAATTGTTGGGCAGCATAAAGAACGGAATAACCTGAATTCAACACAAGCGAATTCACTAAACCATCAGAGGAAAAAGCCACCATTGCAGGATTCACACCACGGTGCTGAAAACTAGAACGTGCGCCTAAAAAAGCAACTGCAATCACAAGCAATGCGACAACAGGACGTAATTTCCAACTCATTGGGCGTAAATTTTTCACTGCATAACCAGATAGCTTCCAATAACAGAAGAAAGCCGTAACGGTAAAAATGAGGCTAAAAATGACCGCAGTTAAATGGCCTTCCATCAACATTGAAAAGACTTCTTTCGGATAAATTAGATATTCGATAAAGAGACGGTTTGGACGGAAATCATAGGTTTCGATAAATGCAGGTGTAGCGAGTTCCATAAACAGAATAAACACACTGCCAAGGGTAAGCCAGATACGTAAAATCATTTTCCAAATACGGCTATTATGAAATAACACCGTAAATAATGCCGGCACACCAAATAGATAACACAAAGCCACGATGTCCATACGCAAGCCTTGTAAGAATAATTGCCCCCAGCCCGCTACCGCAGAGACACGGTCTGCTTGCCAAATCGCAAGCCCAAGACGAGATAAGGAGAAAATGATCAGATTAATGATGACGAAGAGAAAAATCGGATATAAAGGAGAACGTGTTTGTTTCATTTTGGCACTCATAAGTCCTAAGGGAATCGCTACCCCTTGATTAATTTAAAGCACATTAATGTGCCATTCCTTCCATAGACAGATAAAAAAACACAAAGTGCGGTTAAAAACATCATCATTTTTGACCGCACTTTGAAAAAGAAGGATTAAGCTGCAACTAATGCTTTTAATTGTTTTTCATAAGCTGCCCAATCGGTAATTGGACGGGTTGCCACACCTGTTTCCATTGCTTTTTTCGCTACCGCAGAAGACACGGTAAATAATAAACGAGGATCGAACGGAGTCGGAATTACATAATCCGGTCCAAATGATAACGCACCATAATTAGCAATAATTTCTAATGGAACCGGTTCTTTCGCAAGACTCGCAATGGCATGAGCAGCCGCTAATTTCATTTCCTCATTAATCGCTGTTGCGCCTACGTCTAATGCACCACGGAATAAGAATGGGAAACAAAGTACGTTATTTACTTGGTTTGGATAGTCGGAACGACCAGTACAAACAATCGCATCTGAACGAACTGCCTTGGCTTCATCTGGGGTAATTTCAGGCACAGGGTTAGCTAATGCAAGAATTAATGGATTTTCTGCCATGGTTTTCACCATTTCAGGTTTTAATGCACCTGCTTTAGAGCAACCTAAGAACACATCAGCTCCCTTAACGGCATCCGCTAATGTGCGCCAACCATTATCTTCAATCGCGTAGAATTGTTTGGTTTCATCCATGTTATCGCCACGACCTTTGTAAATCACGCCTTTAGAGTCACACATGGTGATATTTTCTTTTTTGAAACCTAATGCACGAAGCAAGTTGGTACAAGCAATAGCTGAAGCACCTGCGCCATTTACTACTAATCGAACATCTGCAATATTTTTACCAATAATTTCTAAACCATTTAATGCTGCTGCACCGACGATAATGGCAGTACCATGTTGGTCATCATGGAATACCGGAATTCCCATTCGTTCACGCAATGCTTTTTCAATGTGGAAACATTCCGGTGCTTTGATATCTTCAAGGTTAATCCCACCAAAAGTAGGTTCTAATGAAGCGATAATATCGATTAATTTATCTGGATCATGTTCATTGATTTCAATATCGAATACATTGATGCCTGCAAATTTTTTGAACAATACCCCTTTCCCTTCCATAACAGGTTTGGAGGCAAGTGCTCCAATATTTCCTAAACCTAATACAGCAGTACCATTTGAAATCACAGCCACTAAATTAGCACGCGCAGTATAACGGCTTGCAGCTGAAGGATCTTTTTCAATTTCGAGACAAGGCTCTGCAACACCTGGAGAATACGCAAGGGCTAAATCATGTTGAGTTGCTAATGATTTGGTTGGGGTGACTGCAATTTTTCCTGGGATAGGGAATTCATGAAAATCTAATGCAGCTTGGCGCAATTGTTCACTCATATAAAAATACTCCATTTTCACTTAGGCTAAATAAAATTTGCGCCATTATACTCTCTTTTAAACAGAATTTTGTGACATACCGCAAAAATTTTACAAATTTATTACAAAAATATGATTGAAATCGACCACACCTTTGTCTTTTCTTCACATTCATAAGCAAAAACGTTACTATATCGCAAAAAATATACAGGATATAAATAATGAGTTTGTTTTCTAAATTTAGAAGCGCCATCAATAAATTACAACGGAAAGCCATTAATCAAACCTATCAAAAACGTTTAACCAACCAAGGCATGTCGGTGATTTCGGCAAACTGTGTCGGTGCATTTATTTTGCACGACCTTAATCAGCCTTTTAATTCTCCGTTTGTTAACCTTTATTTAGACCCAAGTGATTTTGTTCACTATCTACAGAATATCGAATTCTATCAAGCACAACCGCTTCAATTTATACAAACAGAAAAACCGTATCCCGTTGGCTTATTAGATGATCTTAAAGTGCACTTTATGCATTATCATTCTGAACAAGAAGCCAAAGAGAAATGGGAAGCGCGCTCACAGCGTTTAGACCTAGATAACTTGTTTATTATGATGACAGATAAAGATGGTGGAAAAGGTGCAAAATATGAGGAGTTGCAAGCCTTCGATAACTTACCTTATCCAAACAAAGTCGTCTTTACCCATAAGCCATATCCCGAATTAAAATCCGCTTTCTACATTAAAGGCTTTGAAAACGAAGGAGAAGTGGGCGATTTATTTACTTTTTCCGGTTGGAATGGTGAAAAATATTACGATCAGTTTGATTACGTCAGCTGGTTCAATCAAAAATAAGAGTTTACTATGCGACTAGATAAATTTATTGCCGAGAATACAGGTTTAACCCGTTCACAAGCCACCAAGGCCATTCGCCAAAGTGCGGTCAAAATTAACGGTGAAATTGTGAAAAATGGGGCGACCAAAGTAAGCCAAGAAGATGAAATTTATTTTGAGGATGAATTGTTGCCTTGGGTAGAAGAAGGTCAATATTTTATGTTGCATAAGCCTCAGGGCTACGTTTGCTCTCATGATGACAGTGACTATCCAACTATTTATCAATTCTTTGAACCACCTCTTTCTGGCAAGTTACACAGCGCTGGACGATTAGATGTGGATACCACTGGCCTCGTGCTATTAACGGATGATGGGCAATGCTCACATCGTATTACTTCACCAAAACATCAATGCGAAAAAACCTATTTAGTCACTTTAGCCGATCCGGTTGAGAACCATTATGCTTCAGCTTGTGAAGAAGGCATTCTGCTACGTGGCGAAAAAGAACCCACTAAGCCAGCAAAATTAGAAGTATTAGACGATTACAACGTGAATTTGACTATCTCTGAAGGGCGCTATCATCAGGTGAAACGAATGTTTGCTGCACTGGGTAATAAAGTCGTTGCGCTACACCGTTGGAGAATTGGCAACGTTGAATTAGATGAAAGCTTAGAAGAAGGCGAATTTCGTCCACTCACTCAGGAAGAAATCGACAATTTAGTGAAATAATATGAGTCAAAATATTAAACCTACCTTTATTTTTATCGCCACGCTCGGCATCCTCTCGATGCTACCGCCTTTGGGCGTAGATATGTATATTCCGTCATTTTTAAATATTGCTGAAGACTTAAATATCAACGCCGAGCAAGTACAGTACACGCTGACATTCTTCGCTTATGGTATGGCGGCAGGGCAATTGTTCTGGGGGCCTTTTGGTGACAGCTTTGGTCGTAAACCAATTATTTTATTAGGGGTCATTATTGGTGCTATCACATCCATTATTTTAACGAGTATTCATTCTATTGGCAGTTTCACTGTACTGCGTTTCGTTCAAGGTTTCTTTGGGGCGGCACCTGTTGTGCTTTCAGGGGCTTTATTACGAGATTTATTTAGCAAAGATCAGCTCTCTAGAATCATATCAACCATCACGCTTGTCTTTATGATCGCGCCACTTGTTGCGCCTATAATTGGCGGATATATCGTGAAATATTTCCACTGGCATATGATTTTTTATGTAATTGGCATCATGGGATTTCTTGCGACATTGCTTGTCTTTTTCATTATTCCCGAGACCCATAAACAAGAAAATCGTATTCCCTTGCGTCTTAATATTATTGCCCGTAACTTCATGATGCTTTCTAAACAAAAAGAAGTGTTAGGTTATATGGCAGTAGCCTCTTTTGGATTTGGTGGTTTATTTGCCTTCGTCACTGCGGGATCGATTGTCTATATCGGTATTTATGGTATTCCTGTCGATCAATTCGGCTATTTCTTTATGATCAATATTGCCATTATGACCGCTGCATCTTATCTAAATGGTAAATTTGTATTGAAGCTAGGTGCAGAAACCATGTTACGAATTGGTATTGCCGTACAATTCATTTCAGGAATTTGGTTATTTTTAACCGCACTTTTTGATTTTGGTTTTTGGTCAATGGCAATTGGTGTAGCCTTTTTTGTAGGACAAAACCCATTAATTTCCTCCAATGCGACCGCCTCTATTCTAGAAAAATTCCCAATGATGGCAGGTACTGCAAACTCATTAATGGGAAGTGTCCGTTTTGGTGTCGGCGCAGTAATGAGTTCCCTAGTAGCGAGCTTTAAAATGGAAACAGCAGCACCAATGCTCTATACAATGGCAGCTTGCGTAGTTATTTCAGCCCTCTCTTACTATTTCCTGACTTATCGGCATTGCAATTCAACTAAATAATAAAAATTTTATTCATATCTAATAAGTAATTATTAGATATGAATGGACGTAATTGTTTTCAGTTAGACTAGTATTTTTGTCTCATTTAAAGCGAATACAACAGCCTTCATGAAATTTGATACAAAATTCCCCCCTCCAAATCAATAGATTATTTTGATTAATTTAATAGATTTTAATCACTGAAACCTTTTTGTATGATGTTTACGAAATTTATTTCAACCCTACTTATTTCATACATACAAGGAGTTAATAATGAGTTCTCAATGCCCTTTTTCGCATTTATCGTCTACTAACCTAACTATGGGAAATGGCGCCCCTGTAGCGGACAATCAAAACAGTTTAACTGCAGGTCCGCGTGGTCCATTACTTTCACAAGATTTATGGCTTAACGAAAAATTAGCTGATTTCGTACGCGAAGTCATTCCAGAACGTCGTATGCACGCAAAAGGTTCTGGTGCATTTGGTACCTTTACTGTCACACACGACATTACTAAATATACTCGCGCAAAAATTTTCAGTGAAGTGGGCAAAAAAACAGAAATGTTCGCACGCTTTACCACTGTTGCAGGTGAACGTGGTGCAGCTGATGCTGAACGTGATATTCGAGGTTTCGCATTAAAATTCTATACCGAAGAAGGTAACTGGGACTTAGTGGGTAACAACACCCCGGTATTCTTCTTACGTGATCCACGTAAATTCCCAGACTTAAACAAAGCGGTAAAACGTGATCCTCGCACTAATATGCGCTCAGCAACCAATAACTGGGATTTTTGGACATTATTACCAGAAGCATTACACCAAGTAACTGTTGTAATGAGTGATCGTGGTATTCCTGCAAGCTATCGCCATATGCATGGTTATGGTTCACATACTTACAGTTTCTGGAATGAAGCTGGTGAACGTTTCTGGGTAAAATTCCATTTCCATACTCAACAAGGTATTAAAAACTTAACTGATGCAGAAGCGGCTGCAGTCATCGCAAATGATCGTGAAAGCCATCAACGTGATTTATATGAAGCAATCGAACGTGGTGATTTCCCTAAATGGACATTATATGTACAAATTATGCCTGAAGCAGATGCGGAAAAAGTACCTTATCATCCATTCGACTTAACCAAAGTATGGCCAAAAAAAGATTATCCGTTAATTGAAGTAGGTGAATTTGAGCTTAACCGTAACCCAGAAAACTTCTTTGCTGATGTAGAACAATCTGCGTTTGCACCAAGTAATTTAGTTCCTGGGATCGGCGCAAGCCCAGATAAAATGTTACAAGCTCGTTTATTCAACTATGCGGATGCACAACGTTACCGTTTAGGCGTGAACTACCGTCAAATTCCAGTAAACCGTCCACGTTGCCCTGTTCATAGCAACCAACGTGATGGCCAAGGCCGTGTAGATGGCAATTACGGTAGTTTACCGCACTACGAACCAAACAGCTTCAGCCAATGGCAACAACAACCAGACTTTGCTGAACCACCACTTCGTATCAACGGAGATGCAGCACACTGGGATTATCGTAACGATGATAATGATTACTTCAGCCAACCGCGTGCATTATTTAACTTAATGAATCCAGAGCAAAAACAAGCATTGTTCAACAATACTGCAGCTGCAATGGGTGATGCACCTGAGTTCATCAAATACCGTCATATCCGTAACTGTCACTGGTGTGATCCTGCATATGGTGAAGGCGTTGCAAAAGCATTAGGATTAACCGTTGAAGACGCATTAAAAGCACGTGAAACTGACCCAGCATTAGGTCAAGGCGGATTGTTATAAGTGCAATTAATGTTATAAACAGATTTTAAATCTAAAAATAAAGGCGGGAATTCCCCGCCTTTCATATTTCATTGAACACTTATTTCCAAATTCGATGCTCTAATACTCGCTTTTTAATATCAGGATAAAGGTCAATTTTAAATTCAGGCTCTTTTCCTGCTTTTAATTGATGCTGATAGTCTTTCATTAACTTCCACACAATTGGGGAAAGTAAAACAATCGCGACTAAGTTAATAATTGCCATCACAGCCATCACGGTATCCGCGAAATTCCACACCACATTACCTGATTTTACTGAACCAAAATAAACAAAGAATAATACCGATAAGCGGAATGCCCATACAAACCAAGGTTTATTTTTAATAAAACGAATGTTACTTTCCGCATAAGCATAGTTACCAATGATAGAGGAATAAGCAAAAAGCAATAAGATAAAAGCCAAGAAGTGTACGCCAAATTCACCGACATGATAACGCAATGCGTTTTGCGTTAAGGAAATACTTTTTAATGTTTCGCTACCATAATTATCAGAAAGCAGAATAATCACCGCAGTACAAGTACAGACGACCATAGTATCTACAAATACACCAAGCATTTGCACTAAACCTTGGCTTACTGGATGTTTTACATGTGCTGCAGCAGCCGCATTTGGGGCTGATCCCATCCCCGCTTCATTAGAGAATAATCCGCGCTTAATCCCCATCATCATAGCTTTAGATACTAAAGCACCAAACATTCCACCAGCTGCAGATTGGAAAGTAAAGGCACTTTTGTAAATGTTGGTGATTACCGTCGGGATCATATCAATATGGATGCCCAAGATAATTACCGCCATAATTAAATAAAAGAGTGCCATCATCGGTACTACGCTACTAGAAATGGTCGCAATACGTTTCACACCACCAAAAATAATGGTGGCAGTTAATACCACTAAAACAAGACCAACATATTCACCTTGCCAATCCCAAGCGTTTTTAGTCGCTTCTACGATTGAGTTTGCTTGCACTGAATTAAATGCAAAACCAAAAGTAAAAATAAGTGATACTGCAAACGCTACCGCTAAGCAACGTGATTTTAAACCTTGTGTAATATAGTAAGCAGGGCCACCACGGAAAGAGCCATCTTTATCTTGAATTTTGAATACCTGTGCTAAGGTAGATTCCGCAAAAGCACTCGACATTCCAATAAATGCCGTTACCCACATCCAGAACACCGCACCTTCACCACCAAGCGCAATGGCTGTTGCTACTCCACTGATATTACCTACGCCAACTCGACTTGCAAGCCCGGTTGCAAAAGCTTGGAATGGGGTTAAAGAATTACCTTCTGCCGCACGTCCAAACCACATTTCGCGTATACTTGTAGGGAAAAGACGTAGCTGTACTAAACCTGTAGTAATGGTAAAAAATAGACCTACACCTAATAAAATAACAATGGTGATATTCCATAATGGCTCATCAAAATGTTCTATAACCCATGTCAATCCTTGTTCAATCCAGTTCCCAAATTCTGTCAGCATAAAAACCTCACTAAAAAAATTAATATTCTGATTGTAGAGAGACAAAAGAAAAAATCCAGCTTTCTTAAAGAAAAACTGGATTATTTTCCTATAATATAAAAGTTATTCAAATTTTCACTGTATTTTTAGATTAAATCTATTCACGGTTTAAAAATAACGCGGCAGCTCCACGAACACCACCGGAATCACCATGTTTTGCTTTTTTGATTGGTGGTACTTTTGCACTACGCATTAAATGAGCAGGTAATGCTTTTGGTAACGCTTCATAAAGATAATCAAAATTCGATAAACCACCACCGAGCACAATCATATGCGGATCAAATGCAGTGATAATGTTGCCGATAGAAATAGCCGCTAATTCAACAAAAATACGAACAAAATCAACCGCACTTTCCTCTTTCGCATAAAAGCGATCGATAATATCTTTGGCTGATAACTCTTCCCCTTTTAAATCACGGTACAACATTTCAAAGCCGCGACCAGAAATATACGTATCTAAACAGGCCTGGTTGCCACAACCACATTGGTAAATTGGCGCTTTATCCCAGCCTAATAATTTTAAGGCATGATAATTTAATTGAAGATGGCCTAACTCCCCTGCCATCCCGACTTGACCTGAGTGAATTTTGCCATTAATCACAAAACCACCACCAAAGCCAGTACCCAAAATAAGCCCTAATACAGAAGGATATTGAGTATTTTCCTCATCGCAAGCTTCAGAGAGTGCAAAACAATTTGCATCATTTTCTGCCCGCACTTCACGATCTAAAACGCGTTCAAGATCGGCTAAAATAGGCTTATTATCTGCAACACGAATATTCGTCACTTCAGCAAGCCCCGTTGTCAAATTAACAAATCCTGGCAAGCCTAAACCTACTGTCCCCTTTTTACCAAAGTGGGCATCCGCACGTTCGACTAAAGTTTTAATCGCCTGTAACCAATCTTGATAATCTGTCTGTGGCGTTGGCACTCGCTCGGTATAAAGTTTTTCTAATTTTTCATTAAAAGCAGCCAATTCAATCTTTGTGCCACCAATATCAATACCGTAATACATATTGTCTCCTCAAAAGAGCGGTCAAAATTCTTGGAATATATAGGTTTTATTTTCCTTGAAATCTCACTGAAAATCTATGACAAAAATCATATTTTGTACAAACAATAAAAAAGACCGGCTTTATCACTAAAACCGGTCTTTGATGCTATTTATTGTTGAACAAGCCCTTCTTCTGTAAGAACCCAAAAATAATCAAATGAACAATCCATGCCGAAATTATCGCCACAAATAAATCGATAGGATAATGCATTCCAAGGCGTACGCGGCTAATCAACATTAATACGCCCCAAATGGTCATGGCACCAATCAGTAATTCCGCTTTAAAAGAACGTTTCCCTAATAATTGGCTAAACCCGACGGCTAACATTAACCAAGTGGCGGCAAAAATAGAATGTCCAGATGGGAAAGAATAACCCGTTTCATCTTCATAATGCGCTTTTAACCAGGCTGGTGTATCCGCTTGTGTAGAATAAAATTTATCTACTAATTTCGCACGCTCTGAACGATCTTGATGATAAAAGGCATCTGTCGTACTTTCTGTTTTTTCCGCTAAATAGACGGTAAAAGGACGCGGCTCGGCAAAAACCGTTTTTAAACCTGTTTTAATTACTTGTGTGGATAATACAGATAAGCCCATTACAATCACGCCCATAATCCACTGTTTACGGTTTTCAAAAAGAAAACGGAAAAGTAAAGCAAACACACCACAGGTAATTAAAGCATAAGGTACGCTACCCGTTTCCGTTAAAAGATAAAGCCAATAATCCCATTTCATTAATTGGTTGTTTCCATGCCAATGATAAGCAAAACCCCAAACAAAAAATGGTACAAGACAAAGGAATAACGTATATAATGACAGCCTTTTAAACATTGTTGCCTCTTGATAATAAAAATAAAGTGCACATTTTAGCAGAATAAAGTTGAAAAAAGGATACGTTATGTCAAAAATCCAACTGGTTGCTCAAGCCAATTTGCCTACCGAATATGGCATATTTAAAATGGTCGGATTTGAATTTCCCGATACAAAAAAAGAACATGTCGCTTTAGTGATGGGTGATATTTCAAACCAAGATGAGCCTGTGCTTGCCCGCATTCATTCTGAATGCTTAACGGGTGATGCGTTACACAGTTTAAAATGTGATTGTGGTTTCCAGCTTGCAGCTGCATTACGTCAAATTAGCGAAGCAGGTCGAGGTGTGTTGATCTATCATCGTGAAGAAGGTCGTGGCATTGGGTTAATTAACAAAATTCGTGCTTATTCATTACAAGATCAAGGCATGGATACTATTGAAGCCAACCTTGCATTAGGCTTTAAAGCTGATGAGCGTAACTTTAATGTGTGTGCCGATATGTTTGAATTATTAGGTGTGAAGCAAGTTCGCTTGATGACAAACAACCCGCAAAAAGTAGAAACTATGAAAAAAGCGGGAATTAATATCGTAGAACGTGTACCATTGAATGTAGGTGAAAACCGTTACAATACGAAATATCTTGATACTAAAGCAAAAAAAATGGGCCATTATATTGTGCACAATAATGAAGAACATTTAATGACTTGCCCACATTGCCAAGAAGAAGTGATTTGACAAAAAAGCCATACAACTAACTGTATGGCTTTTCTTTTATCAAAACAATTATTGATTAACGCCCCAATGACGAGTGTCTTTATCAAATTTCATGCCTGAATGAGATCCTTCCGAACCATTAAAATAAACGTCTTTATTTGCGCAAGCTGAAATCACTAATGCACCGATAACAATAAGAATTAATTTTTTCATTGTATTTACCTTTTTTAAAACTAGCTTGCTAGAATTGTATCACAATTTTCTCCGCTTTTTCCTGCTTAAATTAGCCCTTTTCTTGCAAAATTTATCTTTGACTTCTACAATACCGCCTCATTTTTAACATTGTAGTTCGCAAACCTCCTACATAAAAAAACTAGGTATCCTATGAATATTTCAAATCCTAATCACAATCGTAAAGCCCTTGTGATCTTCTCTGGTGGACAAGATTCCACAACCTGTTTAATTCAAGCCATCGCTGAATATGGCGTGGAAAATGTCGAAACCGTCACCTTTCAATACGGCCAACGTCATGCCATTGAATTAGAAAAAGCCCGTTGGATCGCTCAGGATCTCGGTGTAAAACAAACGTTGATCGATACGTCCTTCATAAAATCTATCACCCACAACGCCTTAATGGATGCAAACGCTGATATTGAGCAAAAAAACGGTGAATTACCTAATACCTTTGTGGATGGCCGAAATGCGCTCTTCTTATTATATGCGGCAATTTATGCAAAAGGACAAGGTATTAATGACATTATCACAGGCGTATGTGAAACAGATTTCAGTGGCTATCCGGATTGTCGCGATGTGTTTATCAAATCCATGAATGTCACCCTTAATTTAGCCATGGATTACCCGTTCAATTTAAAAACACCCTTAATGTATCTCACCAAAGCACAAACCTGGGCATTAGCTGATGAATTAGGTGCGTTAGATTATGTTCGTCAGCATACTCACACTTGCTATGAAGGTATTGAAGGAGGCTGTGGAGAATGCCCGAGCTGCAAATTGAGAGATAAAGGCTTACAGGAATATTTAGCAACAAAAGCAAAAGCTTAGTATCGAGATAACTCAATCTATAACAGATTAAATAGATTCAAATGAACCCAAAGTGCGGTCAAAATTCATGTCAAATTTTGACCGCACTTTTACTTAAAATAGTATCCTTACCTTTTCTCATCTTTGATTTTATAAACGCGTCATTTTTTGATAAAATCACGCTAATTTTTTTATAAATAAGTAACTAATTTTAAAAATGACTACAAATTATTCTGCTCAAGAAATTACGGTTCTGAAAGATCTCGAACCGGTGCAAATTCGCCCCGGTATGTACACGGACACTACCCGTCCAAATCACCTTGCTCAAGAAGTTATCGATAACAGTGTGGACGAAGCCCTTGCAGGTTTTGCCACTAAAGTTGAAGTAATTTTACACGCTGATCAATCACTTGAAGTCATTGATAATGGACGCGGGATGCCAGTGGACATTCACCCAACGGAAGGCGTTTCTGGTGTCGAAGTCATCTTAACCAAACTTCATGCTGGCGGTAAGTTCTCGAATAAAAACTATGAATTTGCCGGTGGTTTACACGGGGTGGGGATTTCTGTCGTCAATGCTCTTTCTGAACGCGTTGATATTCAAGTTAAACGTAACGGTGAAGTGTATAAAATTGCTTTTGAAAATGGCGTAAAAGTAGAAGAATTAGAAGTCATCGGGACTTGTGGCAGACGAACAACAGGCACCACCGTGCACTTCAAACCGAATCCAAAATATTTCGATAGCAAGAATTTTTCTGTTAGCCGTTTACGCCACTTATTACGTGCGAAAGCCGTGCTTTGTTCAGGCTTAGAAATTAAATTTGTCGATAAAGTGAATAACACCGAAGATGTGTGGTGCTATCAAGATGGTTTATCCGATTACTTAACCGAAGCGGTAAATGGTTTTGAAACCTTGCCTGAAAAACCTTTTGTCGGTGAATTTAAAAGCTCCACCGAAGCAGTAAGCTGGGCATTACTTTGGTTACCGGAAGGTGGCGAGCTTATTGCAGAAAGCTATGTAAACTTGATTCCAACAGTACAAGGCGGAACACACGTAAATGGTCTTCGCCAAGGCTTACTCAATGCCATGACCGAATATTGTGAATTCCGCAATAAATTACCACGCGGCGTGAAATTAACAGCAGACGATATTTGGGATCGCTGTGCTTATATTCTTTCACTGAAAATGCAGGATGCTCAATTTGCCGGCCAAACCAAAGAACGCTTATCTTCCCGTCAAAGTGCGGTCTTTGTTGCAGGTGTTTTAAAAGATGCCTTCAGTTTATGGTTGAATCAAAACGTACAAGATGCGGATCGCTTAGCTGAAATGGCCATTAGCTCTGCACAACGTCGTTTAAACGCAGCCAAAAAAGTCGTGCGTAAAAAATTAGTGAGTGGCCCAGCTCTACCGGGCAAATTAGCCGATTGTGCATCACAAAATTTAGAAAAAACTGAATTATTCTTGGTAGAAGGTGACTCTGCGGGCGGCTCAGCCAAACAGGCGAGAGATCGTGAATATCAAGCGATCCTGCCGTTACGTGGAAAAATCTTAAATACTTGGGAAGTAGCCAGCGATCAAGTGCTTGGTTCAACGGAAATTCATGATATTGCAGTGGCGCTTGGTATCGATCCTGATAATGAAGACTTATCTCAGCTTCGTTACGGTAAAGTCTGTATTTTAGCCGATGCGGACTCTGATGGTTTGCACATTGCCACCCTACTTTGTGCACTCTTTTTACGTCACTTCCCGAAACTAGTACAAGATGGACACGTTTATGTGGCAATGCCACCACTCTATCGTATCGACTTAGGCAAAGAAGTCTTTTATGCCTTAGATGAAAACGAAAAAGAAGCAATTTTAGAACGCTTAAAAGATAAAAAAGGTACCTTAAACGTACAACGCTTCAAAGGTTTGGGTGAAATGGATCCGTCACAATTACGTGAAACCACCATGGATCCGAATACACGTCGTTTAGTTCAATTAACCTATGAGCTAGGCGAAGATCAAGGGGCAGAAACATTAGAATTAATGGATATGTTACTCGCCAAAAAACGAGCGGAAGATCGCAAAAATTGGTTACAAACCAATGGCGACCAAGTGGATTTAGCCGTTTAATTATTTGAGGTCAATCATGAACGAACAACGTCGAGATTTTTTTAGAAACAGCGCATTAGGCTTAGCAACGATTACATTAGGTGCAGGTTTTAGTTTCATTCCTTCTGCTCAAGCGGAAGAAAAAGCCTCAAATGTGGCAGCTACTGCAGTTGAAAATTTACCTGAGATTGAAGCAGAATTGACGCTCGCGCCCAATGTGCCAAAACCAATTGAACGTAACTATCCTGCAAAAGTCGTGGTAAAACTGACCGCACTTGAACAAATTATGGATCTAATGGATGGCGTGCAATTTAAATTTTGGACGTTAAACGGTAGCGTGCCTGCACCATTTATTCGTGTGCGCGAAGGCGACATGGTAGAAGTGCAACTTTCCAATTCAGTAAGTTCCATGATGCCACATAGTCTTGATTTCCATGCAGCACCTGTACCAATGGGGGGGGCAATGGCAAGTGAAACCCCACCAACTCGGACATCAACCTTCCAATTTAGAGCGTTACGTTCGGGGATTTATCTATACCACTGTGGCAGTCAGCCTGTGGATATTCACCTTGCCAAGGGGATGTATGGTTTAGTTTTAGTTGAGCCCAAAGAAGGCCTGCCAAAAGTGGATCGCGAATTTTACATTATGCAAAGTGAATTCTATACCAAAGGCGAGTTTGGTGATCCTGGCTTGCAACCATTCAGTATGCAAAAAGCCATTGATGAACGTCCTGAATATGTTCTCTTCAACGGTAAAGTCGGCGCGACCATGGATGGAAATGCTTTAAAAGCGAAAACCGGTGAAACCATTCGTCTATTCGTAGGAAATGCTGGGCCAAATTTATGTTCTTCTTTCCACTTGATTGGTGCGGTATTTGACAATGTATATGTGGAAGGCGGTACGCTTGTTAATCACAATGTTCAAACTACCTTGATTCCATCCGGCTGTGCCACCATGGTGGAAACTCGAATTGATGTACCGGGTACTTATGTCTTTATGGATCACTCCATTTTCCGCGCAGTAAATAAAGGCACAATGGGACATATTGTGGTTGAAGGTGAAAAAAATTCGAATATTTATTCTGGAAAACTAAAAGACGAAGCCTTTAAAGAAACTAACCCACAAAAACCACAACCCGTTCCTTACGAAATTGACAGTCACAAAGGAATGGATATGGGACATTCTCATCACGAACAGTCTGATGCGAACTCCGGTGCAACAAGAAAATAAATTAGAAGAATATGAGCAATATTAACTACGAAGGCATCGAGCAGATGCCACTTCGCACCTTTACAGAAAAGGCTTATCTTAATTATTCAATGTACGTCATCATGGATCGTGCATTGCCTTTTATTGGTGATGGCTTAAAGCCTGTCCAACGTCGTATTGTTTATGCGATGTCTGAACTGGGTTTAAATGCTGCAGCGAAATTTAAAAAATCTGCGCGTACCGTCGGTGATGTGTTAGGTAAATTCCATCCACACGGAGACTCCGCCTGTTATGAAGCCATGGTATTAATGGCTCAGCCCTTTTCTTACCGTTATCCTTTGGTGGATGGCCAAGGAAACTGGGGAGCGCCAGATGATCCTAAATCATTCGCGGCAATGCGTTATACAGAATCTCGTCTGTCCAAAATTTCTGAGATTCTATTAACTGAATTAGGTCAAGGCACTGTTGATTTCCAACCGAACTTTGATGGTACCTTAGAAGAACCTCAATATTTGCCTGCACGTTTGCCTCATATTCTGTTGAACGGCACTACTGGGATTGCCGTCGGGATGGCAACCGATATTCCACCACACAATATTAATGAAGTGGCGGATGCAGCGGTCCTGCTATTAGATAATCCAAAAGCAGGATTAGATGATGTACTCAATATCATTCAAGGCCCGGATTTCCCAACTGAAGCAGAAATTATTTCGCCAAAAGATGATATTCGCAAAATGTATGAAACCGGTCGTGGTTCTATCAAAATGCGTGCAACATGGCATAAAGAAGACGGTGAAATCATCATAAGCGCACTTCCTCATCAATCTTCACCATCAAAAATCATTGCACAAATCGCTGAGCAAATGACGGCGAAAAAATTGCCAATGGTGGAAGATATTCGTGATGAGGCGGATTACGAAAATCCTGTGCGTATTGTACTTGTACCTCGTTCAAATCGCGTTGACACGGATGCCTTGATGGCGCATTTATTTGCGACGACTGATCTCGAAAAAAGCTATCGTGTGAATATGAATATGATCGGGCTTGATCATAAACCCGCCGTGAAAGGCTTACTTCAAGTTCTTACCGAATGGCTGACATTCCGTCGTACAACAGTAACGCGTCGTTTACAACATCGTTTAGATAAAGTACTCGCTCGTTTACACATTTTAGATGGTTTGATGATTGCCTTCCTCAATATTGATGAAGTGATTGAAATTATTCGTACTGAAGATGAACCTAAACAAGTTTTAATGGCTCGCTTTAACTTAAGTGATGAACAGGCAGAAGCCATTTTAAACTTACGTTTACGTCATTTAGCCAAATTAGAAGAACATCAATTGCAAGCTGAAAAAGATAAACTCGAAGAAGAGCGGTCAAATTTAGAGTTAATTTTAGGATCTGAGCGTCGCTTAAATACCTTGATCAAAAAAGAAATTCAAGAAGATGCGAAAAAATACGCCAGCCCTAGAATGTCTCAATTAGTTGAGCGTGAAGAAGCGAAAGCGATTTCTGAAAGTGAAATGACTCCAGCAGAACCTGTTACCGTTATCTTATCTGAAATGGGTTGGGTACGCTGTGCAAAAGGTCATGACATTGATCCGGCAGGATTAAGCTACAAAGCAGGCGATAAATATCTCGCTCACGCTTGTGGTAAAAGTAATCAACCGGTGATCTTTATTGACAGCACCGGTCGTAGCTATGCTTTAGATCCATTAAGCTTGCCTTCTGCGCGTTCACAAGGTGAACCGCTCACCGGTAAACTGACATTACCGCCAGGTGCGATCATTGAACAGGTTATTATGGAACCTGAAAAACAAGAATTATTGATGGCATCAGATGCAGGATATGGTTTTATTTGCAAATTTGAAGATTTAATTGCGCGTAATAAAGCAGGAAAAGCCTTGATTTCTTTGCCAGAAAATGCGAAAGTCTTGAAACCTGAGACACTTTCCGAGTCGACCTCACTTCTTGTGTCCCTCACTTCAGCGGGTCGAATGCTGATTTTTCCGGTACGGGATTTACCGGCATTATCAAAAGGGAAAGGCAACAAAATCATCAGTATTCCAGCAGCGAATGCAAAAGCGCGGTCAGAATTATTGGTGAAATTGTTCTTAATTTCAGAGCAAGCCAGCCTTGAGTTCCATTCCGGTAAACGAAAAATCACATTAAAACCGGAAGATCTGCAAAAATTCCGTGCGGAACGCGGCAGAAAAGGCTCCCAATTACCACGTGGATTACATAGTAATGTTGACATTGTGGTGGTTGAACCTGAACACAACTCATAAGAATTCTCGAAACCAAACTAAATAGGAGGATATTTCGTGAATATTGTTTTTGATACCTATCAAACACTTGCTTTAGCAAGTTTTGTATTATTACTCGGTTTTTTTCTAGTAAAACGCATTCGAGTTTTACAAACATTTAATATCCCTGAGCCTGTTGTTGGCGGCTTTATTGTGGCTATTGCATTAACCATTTTATACAAAGTAAATGGCACTTCATTCACTTTTGAGAAAAGCTTACAAACCTCTATGATGTTGGTATTCTTCTCCTCTATCGGTTTAAGTGCAAACTTTGCCCGCTTAATTAAAGGCGGAAAACCATTAGTTATCTTCCTATTGGCGGCAGCAATACTCATTGTTTGCCAAAATGTCATCGGTATTTTAGGTACTCAATTATTAGGCATTGATCCTGCTTACGGCTTACTTGCTGGTTCAGTTACCCTAACCGGTGGTCATGGTACAGGTGCGGCATGGGCAGAAACATTCACTAAAGAATTTAATCTACCGGCTGCGACAGAAATCGCTATGGCGTGTGCTACATTCGGTTTAGTCTTTGGTGGTATCTTAGGTGGTCCAGTATCTCGTTATTTATTAAATCATCAAAAACAAGGTGAGAACCCAGAGAATGATGAAGTAGATGACGTACAAGAAGCATTTGAGCACCCAACTTACAAACGAAAAATCAATGCGCGTTCAATCATTGAAACCATCGCAATGCTTTCTTTATGTTTACTCATCGGTCAATACTTAGATAGCTTAACAAAAGGTACTCACATTCAATTACCAACATTCGTATGGTGTTTGTTTACAGGTGTAATCATTCGTAACAGCTTAACTCACTTATTCAAATTCCAAGTGGCTGATTCAGCGATTGACGTATTAGGTAGCGTAGGTTTATCTATCTTCTTAGCGATTGCTTTAATGTCTCTCAAACTTTGGGAATTAGCAGGTCTTGCAACAGATGTATTAGTTATCTTAGCGGTTCAAGTTGTCTTCATGGCTTTCTTCGCTATCTACGTTACATACCGCATGATGGGTAAAGATTATGATGCGATTGTATTAAGTGCGGGTCACTGTGGTTTCGGTCTCGGTGCTACACCAACAGCCGTTGCTAACATGCAAGCGATTACCAGTCGTTTCGGACCATCTCACAAAGCGTTCTTAATCGTACCAATGGTAGGGGCATTCTTTATCGACTTATTAAATGCCGGTATCTTAAAAATGTTCTTAAGCGTTGTTGAAGCGCTTCACTAATCAAACGTAAAAAAAGAAAGGCTGACATTTTTGTCAGCCTTTTTATTTACTTGCTACTCAGTAAGCGTCTTCACCAAATCCATCACAAATTCTAGCCGCTCTTTGTTTTCTGGAAGTGCTTTCACAAACTTAAATTTTAATGGACCATCAAAGCGATAAACAATTGGATTTTGTTGAATTAATTTGATGAATTTTTCTGGGTCAACTTTTGCCGAAGGTGAAAATTCAATAAAGCCGCCTTGAGCCCCTGCATCGATTTTCAGTACTTTTAATGGTTTCACCATTAAACGCATTTCAGCAATTTGTAAAAGATTTTTAGTTGCTTCAGGTAATAGGCCAAAGCGATCGATTAATTCAACTTTTAATTCATCTAACTCTTGTTTACTTTCCGCTGCTGCAATGCGTTTATAGAACGACAAACGCATATTCACATCACCAAGATAGTCATCTGGTAATAAAGCTGGAACACGTAGCTCAATTTCAGCTTGCTGATGTGTAATCTCTTCTAATGAAGGTTCTCTTCCCTCTTTTAAGGCTTTAACTGCCGCATCAAGTAATTCCATATAAAGTGAAAAACCGATGCTCTCAATTTGTCCACTTTGCTCATTCCCCAATAATTCACCTGCACCGCGAATTTCTAAATCGTGCGTCGCAAGAATGAAACCTGCACCTAAGTTATCTAAACTTTCTAATGCCTCTAAACGACGTTTTGCATCTTTCGTCATTAACTTCGGCGGCGGTGTAAGCAAATAAGCATAAGCTTGGTGATGAGAACGCCCTACTCGACCACGCAACTGGTGAAGCTGTGCTAAACCAAAATTATCTGCACGTTCAATGATGATCGTATTTGCCGTTGGTACGTCAATCCCTGTTTCAATAATGGTGGAACAGACTAATACGTTATAACGTTGATGATAAAAATCACTCATCACACGCTCAAGTTCTCGTTCTCGCATTTGACCATGACCAATGACGACTCTAGCTTCCGGTACAAGTGCGGTCAGTTTTTCAGCCGTATTTTCAATACTCGCCACATCATTATGCAAATAATAAACTTGCCCACCACGTAAAATCTCACGCAGAATCGCTTCACGAATAATTAAATCATCTTTCTGACGAACAAACGTTTTTATACTCACTCGACGAGCCGGTGGTGTCGCAATAATAGAAAGATCGCGAATACCATTCATCGCCATATTCAAAGTACGAGGAATTGGCGTTGCGGTAAGCGTTAAAATATCAATATTCACTCGAAGTTGTTTAATTTTCTCTTTCTGTCCCACACCAAAGCGATGTTCTTCATCAATGATGAGTAAGCCAAGATCAGAAAACTTCACATCGGATTGAATCAATTTATGGGTTCCAATCAGAATATCGACTTTCCCCTCAGCTAAATTTTCTAAGATTTGTTTTTGCTCTTTGGCTGTTTTAAAGCGAGAAAGCACTTCCACATTAACTGGAAGATTAGCAAAACGATCTTTAAAATTCTCGTAATGCTGTTGAGCTAACAAGGTTGTTGGAACCAATACGGCGACTTGTTTATGGTTCATGACCGCCAAAAATGCGGCGCGCATCGCCACTTCCGTCTTCCCAAAACCCACATCACCACAAACCAAACGATCCATCGCCTTGGGTTGGCACATATCCGAAATGACGGCATTAATCGCCATGGCTTGATCGTGTGTTTCTTCAAACGGGAAGGTTACAGCAAACTGCTGGAACTCCTCACGATCATATTTAAACTCAAAGCCTTTTTTCACTTCTCGTTGAGCATATACATCAAGTAATTCAGCGGCCACATCACGAATTTTTTCTGCGGCTTTTTGACGCGTTTTCGCCCACGATTCATTACCTAATTTATGTAATGGTGCGGTTTCATCTGAGCCACCGACATAGCGACTAATTAAATGAAGAGAACCAACAGGCACATAAAGTTTGGACTCATTTGCATAATTGATCAGCAAATATTCCGCTTTTAAACCGCCCGTATCAAGCGTAACCAAACCACCATAACGTCCAACACCATGATCTAAATGTACAACCGGCTGCCCAATTTTTAATTCAGCCAGATTACGCACTAGGGTATCTGGATTGACCGCCTTGCGTTTATCACGCTGACGTTGCTGTACTCGCTCGCCTAAAATTTCATGTTCAGTAATAACGGCGAGTTTAGCCTCATCAAGAATAAATCCTTGCTCAAGACGACTTACCCACAGATTAAACTTATCTTGATTGGCTTCAGATAAGGTTTTAATTTGTTTTGGTTTAATTTTTAATGGTGAAAGTAAATCCAGTAAAGTTTCACGTCGTCCTTCAGTTTCCACTGAAAATAAAACATTTCCTTTAAAATGCTCAATAAACTGACGAAGTTGGGATAACGGTTCTTTTTGCTGTGATTGAATGGTCACTGCTGGTAATGCGGACACTGATAAATTTTTCTGACGAACAGATGACCGCACTTTTTCTGCTTTAAAATTAATTTTAGGATAATTTTTTAATGCATGATTTACCGCATCAATGCTTAGCCACAAACGTTCTGGCGGCAAAAGAGGGCGCATTGGATCAACTTTGCGATGCTCATAACGCTGTTTAGCATCAAGATAAAAACGTTCACCTTGTGCTTGATTTGTTTCCATATCCACAAACAACGTTTTTTCTGGCAAGTAATCAAACAACGTAGCCATTTCATCAAAGAATAGCGGCTGCCAATATTCAATCCCTGAGATTAGAGTGCCTTTACTGATTTGCTGATAAATATGTTCTGGATCACGACGAATTTCACCAAAGGTTTCTCTAAATTGTGTACGGAAAAATTCAATGCCTTTCTCATCAGTTGGAAATTCGTGTGCAGGTAATAAATTAATAGATTGAATTTCATCTAACGTTCGCTGCGTATCGACATCAAAAGTACGAATCGAATCAATTTCATCATCAAAAAAATCTAAGCGAAATGGAACCGCACTTCCCATTGGGAAAAGATCTAAAAGTGATCCGCGCATAGTATATTCACCATGTTCTAGTACTTGCTCGACAGAACGATATCCTGCTGACTCTAATTGTAATCGCAATTTATCAATGACAAGACGGTCACCTTTTTTAATCAGAAGGACATTGTGCTGTAGATATTTCGGCGGGCACACACGTTGCATTAATGTGCTAATCGGTAAAACAAAGATACCTTTTTTAGTATTTTGCAAATGAAATAGCGCACTTAAACGTGAAGAAATAATTTCTTGATGAGGAGAAAAAGAATCATAAGGCAAGGTTTCCCAATCAGGGAAAAACTGAATGGGCTGAGAAGTTAAATCCGGTAAAACTTGTGATAAACGAACCGCACTTTTGGTATCCGGTGCCACAACCACAGTCAATCCATTGTATTGCTCTGCAATTTCACTAACAGCAAGTGCATCTGCACTCGCCAATACATTGCCAAGAATTTTATGATCATTGGGCTGAGTCGGAATATCAAAATTAAAATAGGTTGTTTTCATAAGTGCGGTCAATTTTTATCTCATTTTTGCGTGAATAGCTGATTAGTTTAACAAATTCACTCTAGTTTTCAATATTTATCTGTATAAAAAAACAGGGCTTGATTAACCCTGTTTTCTTTTATTTTTTGAGTGGTTCTAGTGGTTTCTCTTTTTTTACCTTACCATCATCATCAAATTCAATGCGTGGCATACAACCTCGACAACTACCTTTATCTAAACCAAGTTCACTGCAAAATTTATTGTATTCATCTACCGCTTTACGGAACCAACCTTTTTTTTCTTGTTCGCTCATCTTGCCTCCTTTTTTAATTTTTGTGCAATCTCCGAACGTAATAATTTTAACCCATTTTTCTTATTATAGGGTACCTGTTTTGTGATGAAATAATCTCTCATTAAAGGGCAATCTTTTTCATCTAAATTCATTAAAAATCGACGAATTGCCGGCAAAGCGGAAGCTAAAGTGCGGTGAAAATAAGCAAAATTTTTCAAGCTTAGCCAATCTTCGTCAATCAATTCCCAATCAACTGGTGCGGTATTAAATTCCTGAGCGAGGGGATGGAAAGACAAAGGCATATTCCGTTGAAAAGATTGCGTTGCGTCTTTTTCTAATTCAATCCCTTCTGCAGAAAGCCCTTTTAGAGCAATAGCAGAATAACAACCACTACTCGTCTCTAAATGCTCGCCTAAATGAACAAGAGAAAAACCACATTTCTGCCAAAATTGAGCCAGTTCTTTGGTATAACCAAAACTCACCGATAAATAATCCACATCGGCATTTTGTGTGATGTATTCAATAAGTTGTGTACCAACACCGTGCTGCTGCCACATAGGCTGAACCGCAATTCTCGAAATACGTAAAGAATGCAATTCACAAGCCTTTTGTTGTTGAGCATGAAAACAAAGTGCTTGCGGGACAAGATTACCTTTAGGGCGTCTAATGCCCAGATTAATGGTCTCTATAATCGATGAATCTTCAATCCCGCCTTCTTTTAATGCCCAAACTGCACCTAGTAAATTTCGCTCACTTTCAGCGGTAAAAAAACACTGTGAATTGGCATCAAACAATCGCCGTAGATCTACTGGTGATGTACGATAATGAGCTAATGTCATCAAGCCATAGAATTGAGGCAATGAAGAAAGTATTTCCTCTTGTGAGCGTTCAGTGATTTGGCATATTTTACTTTTGTCGTATGGCGTTTGTTTAAAGTCATCCTCTACATTCAATAATAAAAGCTCATCAATAAACGCCTCTAAAACATCATCTTTAGACCAACGTAGCGGTTCAATAAGCTCAAAGTCAGAAAAAGTGCGGTTAATTTTTTGCTTAAATTTAAGCTCAAAACCTCGCCCGGTTCCCTCATAACTATGGATGGTAGTCATAAATAGAATATGTTTAAAATGGTGGGAAAAAGCGCTCAGTTGAGCAATTGGCAACATTGCCGCCTCATCAACAGAAAGCCAAGCATTTTCAGAAAAAGAAGGATCATTTTGCAAAGCAAGGAAAAGCTCATCTGGTGCAATAAAGATAATCTCTTTTTGTGAAAATTCAGCCAAAATTTTAACCGCACTTTTATTCGGTGCTGTGAGGTAAATTTTAGTATCCAGTTGATTCGCTAATAAGCCAGCTAGAGCTGATTTCCCTCTTCCTCGCTTGGCTGTAAGAAAGTAAAGTTCAGATTCTTTTTGTAAGATTTGCTCAATGATTTTCTGCTGATCTAAGGTCGCGTTATGATTTACAAATAATTGCTGAAAAGCGCGGTCAAATTTTAAATCATTTTGATGATAAAGGACGGGAAAACCATATTTAAGAATACAATACTTAAAATATGTCATAAATCTTGGCGTAGCAATTGCCTTAATCGAACCGGACCAACGAAGACTATCTTCATCTATTTGAGAATGAATCTCCTCCCAATTTGATAGCAAGATAATTAAGGCGCCATTCATTTTCAATGTACCTGCCGCAATAGCAAGCGCCTCTAAATGGATACCTTTCCGTGCATCAAACAAGATCGTCTCAAACTCTTGCCCAAGAAGATTTTGAATTTTAGAAAACTCATTAATGATCAAGGTATTTGCCGGTAAATTAGACGGCATATTCTCACTGACTAAAATTTGAAAATGACGTGTCATGAATTACTTTTCTAAATACGCTTCTAATTCAGATAAATTTTGAGGCCATTCATTACTGAGTTGCTTTATCCATGAAGCAATATCGGATGTCCAATTTGGTAATGAGATATCTTGAGCCTGTTTTGCGATATTTTGAACATTAACAAGTCCTACTGATGCAGCTGCACCTTTAATTTTATGTGCGACATCTGACACTGTTTGTTGCATATCTGAGTTTGCAAGATAATCCTCATACGCTGTTTCTAATTCATCTAAATAAATCGGCATCCATTGTTTGAATAACTCTACATTAGCTTTAGCTTGTGATTTTCCAATTAACTCAATAAGTGAAATATTGATGCCTTCCTGAACTTGAGGGATCTCTTCTTCATCAGAGGTAGTCTCGATGTCATCCCCTAAAAAGGTTTTAAAGCACTGACGCAATTCTGTCAAAGAAAGAGGTTTACGTAGCACACCATCCATACCCTGCTTTTGATATTCTTCTTCACTGTGCATCACATTTGCCGTAAAAGCAATTAAAGGTGGGAGAAAATCATAAATCCCTTCTTCGTAGTTTTTACGTAGATAGTATGCAATATCAAAGCCTGACATATCTGGTAACTTAATATCAAGAAAAAGAATATCATAAGTATTTTTCTCAAATAATCGGATCGCCTGTTCACCATTCATGGCAACATCAACATAATGCCCCTGCTTTTCAAGGATACTTTTGGCCACAACTACATTCAATTCAACATCTTCAACTAATAAAATAGAAAGATGCTGCATGGCTGTTTCAGCATTCATATCATTAGCTTGAGCTTTATCCGCAATAATTGTTAAATAAAAAGTAGAACCTTTATCCAACTCACTTTCAACAGTTAAATCCCCCTGCATTAACTGCGCAAGATTTTTAGAAATTGCAAGACCGATGCCACTTCCTGCTGAACGATGAATATTATCTTTGACCTGATAATACATGGTAAAAATCTTATCTAATTCATAAGGTGCAATACCTGCTCCCGTATCAGCAACACTAAATTGGTACTGATTATCTTGAATTTTCTGTACTGTTAGGATAACTTTACCTTTGTCAGTAAATTTCACTGCATTACTAATTAGATTCCAAAGAATTTGGCTGATGCGAGCACGATCGAGATAAAGCCAATTAGGTAAATTCTCATCCTGTCTTAAAGAGAATTTTAGTCCCTTTTGTTCTGCCATTAAGGTACCAAAATTATAGAAATCATTAAGTAGTGAATGAAAATCACAAGGCTGAATATTTAATTCAATGCGTTTAGAGTCAATCTTATCTAGATCAATAATATCACTAAAAATATGCCCTAAACTGATCGCACTTAGATTAATGGTATTGAGATAATTTTGTTGCTGTTCTGTTAATTTATCATCTAATAAAATTCGACTTAAACCAATGATTCCATTTAATGGGGTACGTAACTCATGGCTAATGGTAGCCAGTAAGGTACTTTTATCCCGATTATTTTTTTCTAATCGAGCAAGTGTTTTAGATAACTCTAGACGAGAACGTTCTAGTCGTTCAACAAGTAGCGTAAAAAAATAAATAACAAAAGGAGCAGTAAATAAACCAAAAGTAATTGAGCGAATAATGTCACTCCAGTGAATACCGTCACTAAGAAGCGTACTTAATAGGATTTGTATACAGATAGCTAAAATCGCAAGAATAGCGATACCAAGTAAAGAGAAGCGAACTCGACCTAATCGAATAACCCAATCAACATAACGTTGAGCAAAATATCTAAAGTTTTTCATTATTTATATTGAGAAATAAAAATTGAGATCATTCTATATAATTTTTAATAAAAATCCATAAACAAAAACCCCAAGCCATTCAGCTCGGGGTTCTACATTCAGTACCTGGCGGTGTCCTACTCTCACATGGGGAAGCCCCACACTACCATCGGCGCATCGGCGTTTCACTTCTGAGTTCGGTATGGGGTCAGGTGGGACCACCGCTCTATCGCCGCCAGGATTATTCCTT
>NZ_QEPZ01000009.1 GCF_003253005.1 Haemophilus parainfluenzae
ATTTTCTCATTCAAAATAGGTTGAAGAACCTGTAATTTAAATTTGATTGTGTAGTGTTTACCCATAAAAAATCTGCACCTCAATTGTTGGTTTGTTGAGTCCAACTTTTGGGGTGCAGATCAAATTTAACCGTACTTTTTTATTTCATATTATAAGCGTTCATAAAGCACGTTTTCTAACAATCCCCTTTCCTCTTCGCTTAATGCAATTCCGTTTTCATTTGTCAGAATGAAGAAGTCTTCGGCTTTTTCTCCCACAGTCATAATTTTTGCATTACAAATATTGAGTTTTAATTCGGTAAAAATTTGACTGATTTGAGCCAATAAACCGGGTTTATCTAAAGCCACCACTTCTAATTCGGTATGCTCTTTTTTAGTTTCTTTCAAAAAACGTACATCTGTTTTTACGGTGAAATGTTGTAACTGTCGATTATTTGCAAAAGACATTGACGGCAATTTTTCGTCTAATAAAACAGAAGTTAATACCGTCTCTAATTCTCGACGTCGTTCTGAACGAACTAATTCACCATTTAATTCTGTGATGATAAAGCTGTCGAATACGTAGCCATCATCGGATGTTAAAATTTGCGCATCATGAATACTAAATTTTTTCGCACCAATAGTTGAAACCACTTTATTAAACAAATTAGCTTGATCTGGGCAATAAACGAAAATTTCTGTCCCACCAGAAGAAAATCGGTTACTGATTTTAACCAGTACTTCACCATCAAATTCAGTTAATAACTCGGTATGCCACGCAATTTGTTTTGGGCTATTTCGTAAAAAATAATCATTTGGACAACCTTGCCAGAGTGCTAAAATTTTTTCTTCCGATAATTCTGGTTTATCTTCGGATAAAATTGCCAACGCCAATTGACGATTTTCAAGGATTTTTTCTTCATTGTCTAATAATAAATCCATCCCTTGGCGGAATTGTTGCGCCGTATAATCGTATAAAGAGGCAAAAAGAGAACGCTTCCAGCTATTCCATAATGTGCCATTTGTCGCACAAATATCCGCAACGGTCAGGCAAGTAAGATAATCTAAACGAACACGATTTTGCACATTTTCTGCAAAGTTCATCACGACTTCCGGATCATGAATATCTCGACGCTGTGCGATAATTGACATGAGCAGATGTTCTTTCACCAACCAGATCATTGTTTCAATTTCTCGACGATCAAAACCATGCAAACGAGCAAAGTCAGCGATGTCTTCAGCCCCTAACTCCGCATGATCCCCCCCTTGCCCTTTCGCTATATCATGGAAAAGTGCGGCAACATAAAGCAAAGTGCGGTCAGAAATTTGAGTAAATATTTGATGGCAAATGGGATGTGATTCTGCCTCATCTTCGGCTAAGAAACTTTCCAATTTCAACATCACTCGCAAGGTATGCTCATCCACCGTGTAAATATGGAAGAGATCAAATTGCATCAAGCCTTCAATCCCCTGCCATTGTGGCAAATAAGCCGTTAACACACCATATTGGTGCATTGGGAGGAATGCACGCTGAATCGCTTTCGATTGATTAAATAACCGAATAAACTTCTCCCTTGCTTCAGGAATATCACATAATTTCAGTGTCAAACTTTCCAACGCAATCTGTAATTGACGTAACGTTGAAGAATGAATTTCGGCTTGTTCATGCTGGGTAAGATAGAAAAAAAGATCCAAAATATGATCTGGATAACGTAAAAACAGATCGTTTTTACGTAAACACAAACTTTGATTCACTAATTCAAAATTCTCATCCAAAGGATGAATAGAGAGCTCGCCATCTGTTGATAAAAAATGCTCTTTATAATGTTTAATCAGGATATCGGTCAGACGAGAAATCGTGCGTAAAGCTTGGAAAAAACGTTTCATCATTTTTTCGACAGCACGGTTTCCCTCGCCTTCAAAACCAAGCATCTCGCTCACTTTAATTTGACGATCAAACAGCAGTCGGTTGTCATAACGTTTTAAAATCAAGTGTAAAGCGAACCGCACTTTGAATAAAAATTCTTGGCTTTCTAATAATTGTTGGTGTTCTGATGGGTAAATAAAGCCGCTTTCCAAAATGCCATCAAGGGTCATTTCTCCGGTATGACGTAATGCGATCCAATATAAAAGATGAAGATCCCGCAAGCCACCTGGGCTGTATTTTAAATCAGGTTCTAGATTATAACTGGTGTTGTGATAGCGCTGATAACGCTCAATTTGTTCTTGTACTTTGGCATCAAAGAATGATTTTACCGCCCAAAAATCTGGCTTTTTCAATATTTCACCTAACGCATTGAAAAGCGATACATCTCCCGATAAATAGCGAGACTCAAGCAAATTGGTGGCAATAGTAATGTCTTGTTTACCTTCCTTTTCACATTCTTCCAAAGAACGAACACTATGCCCTACGTCGAATCCACAATCCCACAAGAACTGCACAAACTGAGCAATTTTTTCTTCCGTTTCAACGCCTCTTTCTTCTTTTGAAAGAATAAGAACATCCAAATCAGATAAAGGAAACATTTCTTGTCTGCCATAACCGCCTACCGCAATTAAGGTGAGATGAGCTTTATCTAGTTCAAATTGCTGCCAAAGCTGTTTTAACAAATCATCACAAAATTGTGTACGGTTAGCGATTAGCTCAAAAACAGAATAATCAGAAAAATTCTGACGTTCAAATTCCTTCAAATTTTCACGCTGGATTTTGACCGCACTTGGCGTAAGTGGAGAATCGAAATGATAAGGAAAAAGCATAGGTATTCCACAAACAAAACAATTATAAAAAAAGCCCACTATCGTAGGCTTTTAGCTGAATTTAAAGGTTATTCATTACACGTTGAATTCGGCCTTCCGCAATTTCTTCATCGCGGATTGTCATGACTTCACAACCGGTTTCGGTCACGACAATTTGGTGTTCATATTGCGCTGAATGACTACGGTCTTTGGTTTTTACTGTCCAACCATCGCCCATAACCCGCACTTCTTTTTTACCCGCATTGATCATTGGCTCAATGGTGAATACCATGCCAGGTTTTAAAACCACACCACCATCATCAGCATAATAGTGTAATACTTGAGGTTCGCAGTGGAATTCAGTTCCCACGCCGTGGCCACAGTACTCACGTACCACGCTAAAGCCTTGGCTTTCAGTATATTTTTGTACCGCTTTACCAATTTCATTTAAACGAATGCCAGGCTTAACTGTACGCAATCCCACATAAAGCGCTTCTTGTGCGGCTTCAACCAATTTTTGGCTACGAATATTGGTTTTACCCACGACATACATCTTAGAGTTGTCTCCGAAATAACCGTCTTTAATCACGGTCACATCAATATTGACAATATCGCCCTGTTTTAATTTTTTATCGTCGCTTGGAATACCATGGCAAACCACTTCATTTATAGAAATACAGGTTGCTTTTGGAAAACCATGATAATTTAAGCACGCAGGAATCACTTTTTGTACATTCACCATATAATCGTGACAAATGCGATCCAATTCACCTGTGGTCACCCCTTCTTTGACATAAGGTTCGATCATGACCAAAACATCGGACGCTAATTTACACGCTTCACGTAACTTAACAAGTTCTTCTTCAGTTCTTAATGGAATGCCCATTATTTCTCCTTATTTAATTCTGATTTATTCGCATATAATAGCACTAATTCCGTGAAAAATCTTGAATGAATTAACAGGTTATTAGATAATACAAGGATTATTTTTAGGAAAGTGGGGATAGAGATATGTCAGATTTAGATATGGCCGTACCGCTAACTTTTACTGATGCGGCAGCTAATAAAGTAAAAAGTTTAATTAGCGAAGAAGAAAACAATGAACTAAAATTACGCGTTTATATTACTGGTGGCGGTTGCAGCGGTTTCCAATACGGTTTCACCTTTGACGATAAAGTCAATGAAGGTGACCTAACCATTGAAAAAGCCGGTGTGCAATTAGTGATTGACCCAATGAGTTTACAATACTTAATTGGTGGCACCGTGGATTACACTGAAGGCTTGGAAGGTTCTCGTTTTGTGGTGAACAATCCAAATGCAACCAGCACCTGTGGCTGTGGTTCGTCATTCAGCATCTAATATGGATTTTCAATTTACCCATTATCTAGGCAATGTGCACGCCAAATGTTCAATGGAACACATTGCGCTAGCCAATTGGTTTAATTCAGAAGTGCGGTCAAATCCTCAAGTGTTTTTGACCGCACTTTCTGCCTGTGAGCAGATTAAAAATAATGATGAAGTCACGTTAATTGGTTCAGAATACACGCTTTTTATCAATACCGATGAAGTGATGATTCGCGCCAATAACCTTGCGATTGAAACAGATGAAATTTTAGAAGACGACTTCCATTATTATGATGAAGAAAGTATTGCCTTCTGCGGTACAACAGACTTCATCCACTTTCTTAATGCCTATTTTGAATTTATTGCTTAACCTCATTCTCTGAAGCTAACTATTATGTCGGAAACGGAAAACACCTCACCTGAACAACAAGAAACACAAGCGCCAGATAAACGCCGTTCTTGTAAAATCTTTTTAGCTAAAGCAGCCTTTACTTTAGGGACGCTTGCCGTGTTTTATGGTAGCTATTTGGATTGGCAAATTCGCTCTAAAATGGATGGCCAAATTTGGCGTTTACCGGCAGAAGTGTATAGCCGTTTAGAAAGCGTAAAACTTTCTGATAACCTTTCTTTTGACGAAGTGATTCAAATCTTACTTGATAACGAATACCGTCAAACCACAATGATTGCAGCACCGGGTGATTTTAAACTCGAAGAGGACACCATCGTATTACTTCGTCGTGCATTCCCTTACCCTGACAAACCAGAGCCACAACGTGTATTACGTTTACGTTTTACGGATAACAAACTTTCTCGTATTGAAGACTTAGTCAATGTAAAAGCGGTTGATGAATTCCGTCTTGCGCCTAAATTAATTGCGATGTTGGAATCAGATAATGAAGATCGTTTGGCGATTCCATTACAACAATACCCTCGCTTACTCATTGATGCCTTATTACTCACAGAGGATCGCCGTTTTTACGATCATAACGGGATTAATCCAGTGGGTATTGTGCGTGCAATGATTGCCAATATTAAAGCAGGTCAAACGGTTCAAGGCGGCAGTACGCTCACACAGCAATTAGTTAAAAACTTGTTCTTATCGAGCGAACGTTCTATTACCCGTAAAGCCAATGAAGCGTTGATGTCATTAGTATTAGATTGGCGATATGATAAAAACCGTATCTTAGAAACCTATCTTAACGAAATTTACCTTGGTCAAAATGGTGATACCCAAATTCACGGTTTTGCATTGGCGAGCCAATTCTATTTTGGTCGCTCCATCCGTGAAATTAGTCTAGACCAAATTGCCCTTTTAGTTGGCATGGTTAAAGGTCCATCCCTTTATAATCCATGGCGAAATCCACAATATACACTCGATCGCCGAAATGTGGTATTAAAACTAATGCTTGATCACCAAATGATTGGGGATGAGTTGTATGAGATGTTGAGTAAACGTCCATTAGGCGTGCAAGCTAAAGGTCAAATTTCACGTAAATACCCTGCTTTCATCCAAACCTTACAAGCGGATCTTCGCCGTCAATTAGGTGAAAATAAAACGTCTGCACTACTTGGTGCGAGAATTTTCTCCACTCTGGATTTAAAACAACAGGAACAAGCTGAAAATGCTGTGGTGAATACGGTTAATCAATTACAAATACAAACTAAAAATCCACATTTAGAAGGCGCAATGATTGTCGCGGATTATTACTTGGGTGAAATACGTGCTGTTGTCGGTGGATTACAAACAGAATATGCCGGATTTAACCGAGCCTTAATGTCAAAACGTCAAATTGGTTCTTTGGTAAAACCATCCATTTATTTGACCGCACTGATGAATCCGGAACAATTTCGTTTAAATACGCCAATTCAAAACCAGCCAATCACGATTTATGTTAAAGGTAGCCAACCTTGGCAACCTCGTAACTACGATCGCAAATACAGCGGTTCGGTGATGTTGATGGATGCCCTTGCTCGCTCGCTGAATATTCCAACGGTAAATATTGGAATGAAAGTCGGTTTAAGCAAAGTGATCGATACGCAAAAAGCCATGGGCTGGGATAATATAGCCATTCCAAAAGTGCCTGCAACCTTGCTTGGTTCTTATAGTATTTCACCTTATGATGTGACTAAACTCTATCAAACCATTGCAAATCAAGGTGGCAAAATTGAGTTAAGTACCATTCAAAGCATTGCCGATCGTCAAGGGAATATTATTTATGAACACAATACCGTGCCGGATCAAGTGGTGCCGAGAGAAGCAGCTTATCAAACCTTGTATGCGATGCAACAAACCGTAGAACGTGGTACCGCGCGTAGCTTACAAAATGATTACGCAGATCTTCGTCTTGCAGGTAAAACAGGCACGACCAATGATGCCCGTGATACTTGGTTTGTCGGTATTGATGGTAAAAATGTCAGCACCATTTGGCTAGGTCGTGATGATAACGGTGAAACCAAATTGACGGGAGCCTCAGGTGCATTACAAATCTATAAAGATTATTTAAACCGTGTCGTTATTGAAAAACTAAAACTCGGACAACCTTCTACAATTAAATGGGTTGGCATTAATGCTTACGGTAGTTGGAGCTGTGGTAGTAATCGAACAATTCCAGTTTGGGCAAATAAAGATCAAAACTTCTGTGCGTCTGCACAAACAACGAGTACGGCAACTGCTACCGCTGCACAAACTACGCAATCGCCACAACCTGAGCAACCGGAATCAGCAAAACAAGAAAGTGTATGGGATGTGTTAGATAACAAAGCGCCTGTTGAAGAAGGCGCACCCGCTCAATAAACTCGCTTATTTTTAACCGCACTTTTATATCTCCATAAAGCGCCTAACAAAGGCGCTTTATTCTTTTAAGCATACAATCACCCTCTAGACATTTCCGACTCTTGTGAATTTTTTGATCTCCATCACAAAAATTAGAATTATTTATTGTCATTTCACTGATATCAAAGGATAATTATAAATAGGAATTAATTTTATTTGAGGTAAATAGACGATGCTATTCCGTTCTATTCGATTTTTCTTTTTAATTTTTTCACTCGTCTTCTCTTCTTCACTCTTTGCACAAGACAACTACCAACAGTGGGTTAATGATATTACGTCGCGCTTAGACAAAACCGCTCAACTTGTCCAGCAAGGTAATACTGATGATGCGCGCACTGAAGTTCAAATGGCTTATTTTGAAGTGTTTGAAAATCTAGAAGGTCCGATTCGTATCAATTTCTCCGCACAAAAAAGTTACCAAATGGAAGCGACTTTTGGTGAGATCCGTAAAATGATCGGTGAAGGCAGTTCACAACAAGAGATTCAAGCTAAAATCGATCAACTTAAAAAAGAATTACAAGAAGTGTTGCCATCATTGATTAAAGGTCATCAGCTCAATGCCAATGGTCAACATGGTGTTTATGATAATCAAGAGATTGCCCCTTATTGGCAACAAAGTTTTAAAACCATTGATGATTTGCTCGCTCAAGGGCTAGAAGCATATCAAAATGGTGATCTCGCTAACGCAAAAAAATTGTTCCAACAAGCGCAATACGATGGCTATAAAAATTCAGAAATGGAAATGTCCATTCGCCAAAATCGCTCTGCAGAAACTTCAGCGGCGATTAATCAACAGTTTTACAATATCATCCGTTTAAGTGAACAAGCCGATCAAATCACAGAAATTGGCTATCAAAGTACGCAATTATTACAAGATATTGAAGAAAACTTGCCTAACTTGCCAACGACACGTGAAGAACAAAATGTTCAATCCAATGCAGCGCAGCAAGCAACAGATAATCAACAAGAGCAAGATTGGAATAAGATTAAACAAGAGATCAACCAACGTATTCAACAAGCTATTGCGCTCTATCAACAAGGTGAAAGCAAAAAAGCGATTCTTTCCGTACAAGACACCTATTTCGACGTATTTGAAAGTACGGGGATGGAAAACAAAATTGGTTCTCGTGATAGCAACTTTAAAGCGCAACTTGAAGGCTACTTCACCCGTTTAGTCAGCTTAATGAAAGCTGAACAAGGTGATAAGTTACAAGAGCAAGCTGATGGTTTAGACCAGAATTTAACTAAAGCAGTTGAAATGTTACAGGGCGGAGAACAAAGCGATTGGTCTATGTTCTTATATAGCCTTTTAATCATCCTTCGTGAAGGTTTGGAAGCCTTATTAATTGTTGCGGCTATTGTGACTTACTTAATTAAAAATAACCACCAAGATAAATTGCCAGTTATCCGCCAATCTGTTTATGTGGCATTAATTGCCAGTGTGGTTACCGCATTTATCTTCCAACTTATCTTTGAAAATTCAGGTCAAAACCGCGAATTGCTCGAAGGCTTTACGATGATTTTTGCTGTAGTCATGCTCTTTATGATGAGTTACTGGTTATTGTCCAAAGTCGAAGCACAAAACTGGAAACGTTATTTAGAAGGAAAACTCTCTACTGCCCTCACTACTGGCTCACTCATTGGCTTATGGCTTACTAGCTTCTTAGCCGTGTATCGTGAAGGGGCAGAAACTGTATTGTTCTACTATGCCCTCGTGGGTGATGCGAAAAGTGCGGTCAGTTTTATTTACCTTTTCGCAGGTATCATTGTCGGTGTAATTATTCTCACCATTTGCTACTTCGTGATGCGTTATACCGTGGTGAAATTACCGCTTAAACCATTCTTTATGTTCACGGGTTCTTTTATGTATTTAATGGCCTTTGTATTCGCCGGTAAATCTGTTTTAGAACTCATTGAAGGCAAACTTTTCGAGCCAACGCTGATTAGCGGCGTGCCTGAAATTTCGTGGTTAGGTATTTATCCTTATATGGAAACCCTAATCCCACAAGCAATCTTACTCATCGCAGCCGTATTTGCTCTGTTTATTATGAAATATCAAAGCAAAAAAGCCGCGTAATACCCAACAATCCTTTAGGAGAAAAACAATGAAAAAAGCACTTTTAGCAACAGCATTATTTGCGGGTATTTTTACCGCGTCTACTGCAAACGCATTCCAAGAATATCCAATCGGCGAAGCGGTTACCATGAATGAAATGGAAATTGCAGCGGTTTATCTCAAACCAATCGATATGGAACCACGTGGCATGGGTTTACCTGCAGCGAAATCAGATATCCACTTAGAAGCGGATATCCACGCAGTAAAAGGTAACAAAAATGGCTTTGGTGATGGTGAATGGATGCCTTACTTAACCATCAACTACACTTTAGTGAATACTGATACTGGTGAAAAACAAGAAGGTACTTTCATGCCAATGGTAGCAGGTGACGGTCCTCACTATGGTGCAAACGTGAAAATGATGGGCGTGGGTAACTATAAATTAACTTACCACATCGACCCACCATCAAAAGCAGGTATGCACCGTCATACTGACTCTGAAACGGGTGTAGGCCGTTGGTGGAAACCATTTGATGTAAGCTATGAATTCAAATTCACCGGCATCAAATAATCTAAGGTAAATATTAATTTTACCGACTTGCCTTCCCTTGTATTTCAGGGGAAGGCAATAGCATTTCATTTAACCTTAAAATATCGTCTGTTTTATCCTATTAAATGGTCAAACTATGAATTATTTTTTTACTTTCCTGCTTCAAGCACTTTTACCTTTTTCATTATTGCTCGGTGTTTATCACAGTAAACAATCCTCTGTAAGTGCAAAAAAAATAATTTGGCTTAGCCTATTCGGTTTTATTGCCGGTATCGTACTGCGCCTTAGTTTACCTACGGGACAAAAAACCAATTTAATCGTCAATGCGGTGATATTGGCGCTATTGATTATCTTTGCCTTATGTTTAATTTTCGGCAAAGGTCGCTTACCTGCCTTTTGGCAAACAGTATTAATGCTCATCGCGGGAAGCTTCTGGGCAAAAGATCCCAACATTACTGCTCTCGTTTCTACTGATGTTATCAATACCGATTCGATCTTACATATCAGTGCGGTCATTTTTGCCTTTGTTTTTTGTTTATGCTTACAAGGCTGGATCTATTTACTTCTAAAACAAGCGGTAAAAACACAACAAAAATCTACCGCACTTTTAAAAGGTGCAATTAGCCTTCTCTTAGTTTGCTTGCTTGTGCCACTTATTGGTGAACTCTTATTGATTTTAATGAAACTTCAGGTGCTTGAGCTTACCAAGCCTCGTTTAAGTTTTGTTGCGAAATCAGGCGAAATCACTCGCTGGTTAAATTACATCTGTGCAGTATTACTCTTCGTTGTACTTGCCATCTTTTACGGCAAAATTCATTTATCACGCAAGAAACAAGTTAATGCCACACAAGAGCCAATTGAAAAACGCCAAAAATTAGCCGCATTGCGTAACTCCTCTCGCTTACTTGGATGGGGCTATTTGGCCTTGGCAATTATTTTTGCTACACAACTTTATTGGGAGCAAATTGCTTCTCGTCCACCACAACTTTCAGAAGCGATTCCTCTGACCTTAGATGAAAAGCAACAAGTCCATATTCCAATTGAGCAAGTAAAAGATGGTAAATTACACCGTTTTGTCTGGATTGCTGATGATGGTAAAGCCGTGCGTTTCTTTGTTATTAATCGTCAACCAGATAAATTAAGTCTAGCTGCAGTATTTGATGCCTGCTTGCTTTGTGGTGACCAAGGCTATGTCATGGAAGGTAACCAAGTCGTTTGTGTGGGCTGCGGCGTACATATGTTTATTCCATCTATTGGTAAACCGGGTGGCTGTAATCCTGTACCGATTGAAGATTGGCAACAAACTGAGACTGAAATTCTCATTAATCGAACCGGCTTAGAAGAAGGGCTGAATTTATTTAGCACGATTGTTGAAATCGATGTAAAAGATCCGATTAGTGGCACCCAAATGAAAAACACTAAAACGGAGCACAAATACAATTATGAAGGTAAAACTTACTTCTTTGAAAGCGAGAAAAACCTCGATTTATTCCGTGATAACCCTGAAAAATATTTAGGTAAGGGGGAATAATGCTAGCAAGAATGTTATTCCAATCTTGGCGTTTTAGCATAAAACGTAAGTTTTTAGCAGTGGTGACTATTTTCTTAGCTGCGGGATTAGTCTCTGCGCTATTGGCTGTTTCTATTGATATCGGCGACAAAATGGCGAAAGAACTCAAATCTTACGGTGCCAATATTTTAGTCGAACCTGCGAGTAATGCAGCCTTACCTGATGAGCTCAGTCACAACACAGATTTAAGTAGCCAAGATTTCCTCGATGAAAAAGAACTGCCTAACATTAAAGATATTTTCTGGCGAAATAACATTGTGGGATTTGCGCCATTATTAAGTGCAGATGTGAAAGCAGAAATTCTTTCTGATAAAACTCATGAAAAATCGACCGCACTTGGACAAATTAATGTGCTTGGTACATTTTTCGATCACAGCATTCCTGTACCAGATGAAGATGATTTCCATACTGGCCAAAAAATTATTAGTCCTTATTGGCATGTTGAAGGGGAATGGGTCAACGACCTTGAAACGCCTGAAGGTGAATTTATTCCTGCTCTCATTGGTGAACAATTAGCACAACGAACTGGCCTAAAACAAGGTGACAAAATCCAGCTCCACTATCAAAATGATAAACTTGATAATCAAAGTGCAGTTGAAATTACCGGTATTTTATCTACAGGTGGTGCTGAAGATAATCAATTAGTCATGCCACTCAATGCTGTACAAAAATTACTGGGTTTAGAAGGGAAAATTCAATCAGTTAAAGTTTCTGCACTGACCGTGCCTGAAAATGACCTTTCTCGTAAAGCGCGTGCCAATACCGATGCATTGGATGCTGAAGAGTACGATCGTTGGTATTGTACGGCTTATGTTTCGTCTATTTCACATCAGTTAGAAGAAGCTATCTCTGGTGCCATTGTTCGCCCAATTTGGCAGGTTGCCGCATCAGAAGGTGTAGTCATTGGTAAAATCCAATTATTGCTTGCTGTCGTTACTCTCGCCGCTTTAATCGCAGCAGCCATGGGAATTGCCTCATTAATGAGTACAGGGATCATTGAGCGCTCAAAAGAAATTGGTCTAATGAAAGCCTTAGGGGCATATCAGTGGCAAATCGCTTTATTATTTTATTGCGAAGCCATTATCAGTGCCTTAATTGGTGGCACTCTTGGTTGTATTGCAGGTTGGGGCTTAGCAAGATTTATTGGTTCAGCGCTATTTGGTGTACCACTGAGTTTCGCTTGGATTGTCATCCCTTGCGTATTAATGCTGTCTATTTTAATTGCTGTGGTGGGCACTTGGTTCCCAGCCCATCGTATTGCCAAACTTTACCCTGTGGAGGTGCTGTATGGCCGCCAATAAAAGTATGTTTTGGCGTTTAATCTTCCAAGCATTACGCCTACGTTTACAACGGGTATTTATTATCTTCTCTGCGTTGACTGTCGGTGCGTCTATTGTTACCGCAATGGCAGCAGTATATTTTGATATTAATACCAAAATGAGCCAAGAGCTCCGTACCTTTGGGGCAAACTTTTACATTGGTGCGGCCAATGGTGGTTTGATGAAAGAGCGCCAATTAAAGCAAATTCTTCATCATGCACCGGATAATTTCATCACAGCAGCCAGCCCTTATTTATATGGCGTAGCGCGAAGTGATTTAGAAAAAATCGTTATTATGGGCGTGTGGTTTGAAGATATGCATGTTCTCGCGCCTTATTGGCAAATTACCGGGTCAGCTATTAATGTCAATTTTGACGATCGTAATGCCATGATTGGCAAAACTTTAGCTGAACGCCTTAATTTAGGCGTTGGAAGTAAATTAAAGCTTTCTAAAAATTCTGTTGAAAAACATGAATTCACGATAAAAGGTATTGTTGAGGCGGGTGATGCCACAGACAATATGTTAATCGTCAGCTTAGAATTTGCACAAAGCTGGTTAGATAAAGAAGGATTGGCAAACAACGCCTTGCTCAATGTCAAAAATGAACAAGGTAACGTCGCACAATTTGCGCAAGACATTATGCAACGCCAACCAGATCTAACTGCTCGCCCAATTCGAAAAGTCTCAGCGTCTGAAGGGCAGATTTTAGATAAAATCAAAGGATTGATGGGCTTAATCTCATTAGTCATTTTGATTCTCGCCACCCTTTGTGTGAATACCACATTGATTGCGATTGTTGGTGAGCGAGCAAAAGAATTTGCACTGCAAAAAGCTTTAGGTGCAAAACAAAGTGACATCATTAAGCAAATTAGTACCGAAATTCTGATCATTGCACTTTGCGCAATTGTTGCGGGACTGATTCTCGGCTACATCTTGGCACAATTACTTGGATTAACCGTATTCAAATCTTATATTGATATGCGTCTGCCAGTTATTCCAATTACTATCGTCTTATCGTTATTGGTTGCCTTTATTGCGGTGATTGTACCAACCAAACGGGCTTTAAATATTCAAACCGCAAATGTGTTAAAAGGGGAATAAAATGAGTGAATTTGTGATTGAAACGCAACATTTATATAAACGATTCGGGCAAGTCACTGCTTTAGAAGATATTAATATTCAAATTCGTCAAGGTGAGTTTATTGCCATCATGGGTGCATCGGGTTCGGGTAAAACCACACTCATGAATATTCTAACTGGCTTAGATACCGCCAGTGAAGGTAAAGTGATTTTAGACGGCGTCGATGCCGCACAACTGGATGAAGTAGGTCGTCAACGTTTCCGAGCGGAAAAAATTGGTCTAGTCTTCCAACAATTCCATTTAATTCCTTATTTGACTGCACTTGAAAATGTAATGCTCGCACAGCACTATCACAGTGTGATTGATGAAGCAGCGGCTAAAGCGGTACTTGAACAAGTGGGATTAGGTCATCGTATTGATCACCGTCCAAGCCAACTTTCTGGAGGCGAACAACAACGGGTGTGTATTGCTCGTGCATTAGTGAACCAACCTCCGGTTATTTTTGCCGATGAGCCTACGGGTAACCTAGACGAAAAAAATGAAGCACTTGTACTGGATTTACTACAAGAATTAAATCGCCAAGGTCGAACCATCGTCATGGTTACACACAATCCTGAATTGGGTGAGTTAACCGATCGTGTTATTTATCTCCATCACGGAAAATTTGTAAAAGAGGACATTCATGAAAAATAAATTCGTAAAATTACTTGCGATAAGTGCGGTCATTTTTGGCAGCGTTTCTTGTAAAGACGAAGTCGCGGCTATTGGTCAAAAAGCGCCAGACATCGCTGCCTATGATTTACAAGGTAAAGAAGTGAAACTTGATGATTGGAAAGGCACTCGCCTGCTCACATTCTGGTCTGAAACCTGTGGTCGATGTGTCGCTGAGTTAAAAGAATTTGAAAAATTGGCTGAAGCTAATCCAAATAAGGTTCAACTTATCGCTATTAACGTAGATGGTGATAAAGTGGATACTAAAGCCGTAGTCGCCAAACGTCAGCTTACGCTGCCTGTTATCAAAGACCAATTAAAAATCACTGCTGAACGCTATCAGCTTATCGGCACGCCAACAAGCTTTGTGATCACACCTGAAGGCAATATTCAGGCTAAATATGAAGGGGCGATTCCCGCAGCAGATTTAGATAAATTATTTAAAGGCTAGCCAAAATGCAAAAACGAATTTACTTACTCTCTACACTTTTACCCGTTTTAGGCTTTTTATTTGCAACCCCAGCGCTTTCTGCCGAAGCTGACTTAGTAAAAGCAGAAAAGGTATATAAACGCTCTTGTGCTACTTGTCATGGGAAACAAGGCGAAAAACCAGCAATGGGTGAGTCAAAAATTATTAATCAACTAAAACCAGAAGAAATTTCAACCGCACTTTCAGAACGAAAAGCGGGAAATATTACAGGTGCAGGGAGTCCTGCAAAACAACGTTTAAGTGAACAAGATATTCATAATTTAAGTGAATATATTCAAACACTAAAATAGTTTTTGAAATTTTTTTAAACTAATTTTAGAATGTAAGGTCTTAGAAAGGGCTTAGTTTTTATAAGCTAAGAAATTTTTTATATATCAATAAAGGATTGTTTATGAACAAATTTACTAAAATCAGTGCAACTGCATTATTTGCATTATTCTTAACTGCTTGTGATAAACCAGCAGATAAACCGGCTCCAGCAAAACCTGAAACTACTCAGCCTGTGCCAGAAGCTAAACAAGAAGCAGTAAAACCAGCTGAAGCGGCTAAACCTGCTGAAGCGACCCCCGCTCAAGAACAAGCTGACTACAACAAATTACTTGAATGGAACGCAAGCCAAGCGCAAGCTCAAATGGCTGCACAACAAACACTTCAATCTGATTTAAGTGCTGCGGTTCAAGCAAAAGATGAGAAAAAAATTGAAGAAGCAATCAAAACTTTCAACAAAACTGTTGAAGATACTATCGCAAGCTTAGATAAATTAGATATTACTGCGCCTTCAGTGAAAAGTATTAAAGATCAAAATAAAGAAGTGCTTGCATTATCAAGCGAATTATTAGTTGATCAATTAAACTTAGCAACTAAAGCACCAACTGAAGAACAAACTAAAGCTTACCAAGCTAAAGTTGAAAAACTACAAGCTGCAGTAGCTAAATTACAAAAAGACGGTGCTGATTTAGCACAAAAATTTGCACCTGCAGCACCAGCTGCTCCAGCTGCAAAATAATTAATCGTTAAAGATGAAAAAAACCTTACTGTAACAAGTAAGGTTTTTTTATGCACTTATTTTAGTATTTTACTTTTCAACACATCTACAAATCGTTCTGTTGCCTCTTCCCAACGATCTAAATATAACGCTGGCTCAATCAACTCTAATTCATTCAATAAAAATGTATTGTCAATAATCGTTCCATCTACTCGTGCATAGACGGGCATTTCAGGTAATTTATGTAAAACATGGCGTGCTGTTTCAATGATATGCTCATCAACCTCAACAGGGATAATTTCAACTTTATATTGTGAATTCGCTCGCCATTCATTTTGAGGTGGCTGTCGGCGAATAGCATGACTAAATACACCATTGAAAAAAATCAAGCTAGTTTCACCATTTATTGCTACTTCAGGAATAAACGGCTGTAACACAACTTGCTCACCATACGCGGAAAGATTGGGTAACGCTTCACCTTGTCTGAGTTTTGTCACTAAATTACCGCTCTGCCCTACAGTGGGTTTAATGACAAATTCAGGCCAATCTTGGCGTTCAAGTGCGGTCAAAATCTCAGATGTTTTTGTTGAGCAAATAAGAGTAGGAATAACATTGACACCCCAATTCTGCAAATCACATAGATAACCTTTATGACTATTCCATAACATTAATTCAGTAGGATTAATGAATGCATTCTTATGCTGTTTAATCCATTGAGTAAATTCATCATAGAAATTTGCGTAATCCCATGCGGCTAAAGGCAGAATAAACTGACTCTGTAATGTTTCTTGCCAAGGTAAAAATTGAGTAGGAATACCTTGATTAGAAAGTTGTATTTGTACAGGGATAAGATTTTGAGGGGCTGAAGGATAAGTTTTGCAAGTAGTAATCGTAAGCATGGTAAATAATGACTGGTTTAAGCATAAAGAAGATGCGCCAATCATTAAACTGGCGCATCGATTTCAATAATTATTTTACTTGAGCAAAATATTTTTCAAGACGACCTTTGTTCGTCATGGATTTCTTCTCAAGATCTTTCACCACTTTCTCTGCTTGTTCTTTGTTTGGTAGATTATCACCTACTTGAATCACACCATTCATATTCATCGAGCGGTGTACAGGGCAAGTATAAACATAAACGCCTTCTTTATCTAAAGTGATTGTAAGCTCCTGATCTTCTTCAGATTGGAATTTTTGTGCACCTTCAGGAATCGCTTTACTGTGTACAAAGTGGCTTTTATTTTCTGGACGAAATGTCACTGTATCACCTGGTTGTACTTTTAAATAACCCGGTTCAAAAACCATTGATCCTTCACTATTTGAATTCAACATTTTGATGTCATGATGAGCGGCTTGAGCAGCAAAACTTAAACCTAATAATGCTGCAAGTACGATTTTCTTCATTTTCATTTCCTTCTAAGAATGTGCTGATTTACGTTGTGGACGAACCACTGGCAAACCGGAACTACATTGCAATAATTCAACGTTTACACGATATAAACGATTAATGGTTTCTACTTGTAAAACATGATGAGCATCCCCCACGCCTTGCACTTTACTTTCACCAAGTAAAATCAGCTCATCTGAAAATTGAGCAGCAAGACTTAAATCATGTAATACCATTATAGTAATCAGATTTTTCTGTTTCGTATAGGTGTAAACTTCTTCTAATAGATTAAGCTGATGATGCATATCTAACGCACTCACCGGCTCGTCCAACATTAGAATCTGTGGCTCACGTAATAAAACCTGGGCAAACATCACCATTTGACGCTGTCCACCACTGAGATTCAGAATATCACGATGGGCTAAATGACCAATACCTAATTGAGCCATAATACTTGCTGCTTCAGTGAGAAGCTCATCGCTCACTCGCATCGTTAGACTATCCATTCGCCCCAAAAGGACAACTTCAAGTGCGGTCAAGCTTGCATCTACTCGGCTATCTTGAGGCATATAGCCAATTGGTTTACGCCAATCCGCTAACTTCGTCCGTTCTAGCTGTTTGCCTTGATAGGTAATCATTCCTTCATGTGGCAATTCACCAAAAATAGTTTTCAGCATGGAGGATTTTCCCGTGCCGTTTGGCCCAAGCACCGTATACACTTTGCCTTCCTCAAAACGGACATTAATGTGATCGGCTACGGTGAGATCACCTCGTTTTACCGTAAGATTCTTTAATTCTAACATTATTGTCCCCTCTTGTTGTTTAAAATAATCCAAAAGAAGAAAGGCACTCCAATAAAAGAGGTCACAATCCCCACTGGGAACAATGCACCAGGGATAATGACTTTGGATAATACCGAAGAGAGGGATAAGAATGCTGCACCGACTAACATTGCGCCCGGTAAGAAGAAACGTTGATCTTCACCAAGTAACATTCGAGCAACATGTGGTGCAACTAAGCCGATAAAGCCAATCACGCCCACAAAACTAATTGCCGTCGCCGTCATCATTGCGACAAGAACTAATACCTTGATACGTAATACTTGCAAATTGATCCCAAGACTCGCTGCACGATCTTCACCTAAACGAAGTGCGGTCAATTTCCAAAGCTCTTTTGAAAGTAATGCTACGCATATCGTCGTCACAACAATAATGATGATTAAACTTTGCCACGTGGCTTTATTTAAGCTACCGAATAGCCAAAACAGAATTTGTTGCGAGACTTCGGGAGCCGAAATAAATTGTACTAATGAAAGTAAGGATTGAAAAATAAAGAGCAATGCAATCCCTACCAACACGAGCATTTCAGAATTAAAACGACGTTTAGACGCGAACAAGAAAAGAATCCCTGACGCAAGCATGGTCATGACAAACGCACCAATTGGCACTGCAACTTGTACTGGTAAACCAAAACTTCCGAAAGCAATCACAACAGAAGCCCCAAAACCGGCTGCTGCAGCGAGTCCTAATGTATAAGGACTTGCCATAGGGTTATTTAATAAGGTTTGGATCTCTGCCCCACCTACAGCCAGTGTTGCCCCGACTACAAGCGCCATCAATGCCATAGGTAAACGTAAATTATGCACAATATTGTCTATCATTTTATCGACTTCACCGATACCGAATAACGCATTCACAACTTCAGATACCGATAGCATCGCTGGGCCTGTCATCACGTCGAGAATAAGGCTAACCATGCCAATCACAAGAAAAAATAAAATAACAAACCAGCGTTTGCGTTCAAGCTTACGCTGGTTAGCCACAATATCTGCTACAATAGAATTGTTTTTCATTGATTAGTATTTCCCTTATTTGGTTTCTGGGAAAAGATAAATCGTACCTTCCGGGGTAACCGGTAAGTAGTTTTTATAGAAGTTTAAGTAAGTTTGTTGTGGATCTAAATCTTTAAACAGATCAGGATACGCTGCTTTAGCTACAAACTGAACGGAAGCACTGTCTGATAAAGTACGAGAGTTCGCATGATATGCGGCATAAACACGATTATTTTTCACAGCCGGTAATTCTGCCCAGCCTGCACGTTGTTTGAATCCATTTAAACGACGTTCCGCTTCTGCTTTTTCAATACCAAAGCCCATTACCATGCCTTCTTGATTTTTCTTCAATTCAGTTTCACGGCCGGTAATAATAATCGCATCCGGTTTCGCGGCTAATACTTTTTCTGCAGCTAATGTGCCCCATTTACCGATTTCTGCAGGTGCAACGTTTTCTGCGCCTACAAGGCTAATCATAGAGCCCCACATGCTTGAGAAGAATGTCACCCCTTGTTCAGCAGGGCCACCACGACCAAACTCGACATACACTTTCGGTTGTTTTGCTAATTTCGCATTTTTAACCGTCGTTTGAATATGTTCTACAATATCTTTGTATTCTTTAGCCATTTTCGCAGCACGATCTTTCTGCCCCGTCAATTGACCAATAATTTCCGTTGATTTGATGTGTTTATCTAAGGTTTGAGCGTTGTAATCTAATACAACAATTGGAATACCAGCTTCATTGATCGCATCTAAATCAGATCCTAGCATTTCGTACTGCCAATCGGCTAAGACTAAAAGATCAGGTTTTAATGAAAGCACTTTTTCCACAGAGAACGTACCTTCCTCTACTTCACCCACATCATCTAATTGATTCAATTTTGGCACCGCTTTGCTGAATAACTCCCAGCTTGCTGGTGCCCAAGAAGACCAGACTTTCTTAGAAAAACCGACAACGTTATCTAAAGCTTTGTCACCACCAACTGCCATATAATCTTGGTAATAGAAACCAAGTACCACGCGTTTTGCCGGTAAATCTACAGTGACTTCACGATCAAGTATATCTTTTACTTTCACGGGATCAGCATTGGCAAAACCAGCACTTAAACCAAGAATGGTAGTAATCGCTAAAGTTGAAAAACGTCTTTTCATAAGAAAAACCTCCTGAGCAAAATTAAACAATTAAAAAATGATAATAATTATCGGTGTACATAATAGAGAAAACGATTGCTAAACTCAACTCAGGCGTTTAATTATTCTTCGTAAGCTTCGTCAGTTAACGTTTTTAAGAATGCCTCTAACGCATTAATCTCTTCATCTGTAAGCGGTTTGGCTTTTAAAACATCAGGATTAATGGTTGGAGCATATTCGGCTTTATCCCACGCTTTTCCTGTTTCAGGATTAATTTTACGATTAGGATTATTAAAACTGTCTTTAAATAGCAAAACGGTTTTTAAATCACGGAAAACGCCGTTATGCATATAAGGTGCTGTGACACCAATGTTACGCAATGTTGGCACTTTAAATTTACCTTTTTGCTTTTCATCGCCTTTTACCATTGGATTATCCAACAATCCATTATCCACATAATCAGCTGCGAGTTTATTAAACTTAATTAACGCTTGGTTACTTGGCACGCCGATATTGTAATAGCGATAATTCGTAAAGGTTTCTTTTGCAGAATTCGCATCACTTGATTGATGGCAGTTACTGCAGTTTGTTCGTGTTTTATCGAAAAATAATGCCTTACCTTCCGCTTCAAGTACGGTCAATTCCGCTTCATTTTTTAATGCACGATCATATTTTGAAGAGAATTGCGCAAATAATTCATGCTTTTCGAACTCCGCAATAGCTTTTTCCATAATAGCATAGATTTTGTCGGTATCAGCCCAAATACTTTCACCATAAATATCCGTAATTGCCTTGTAATAAATTGAATTCGCTTTTAGACGTTCGACAATCGATTTTTTATCTGGCATGCCCATTTCCACTGGATTAATAGGTGGACCACCTGCTTGCTCGGCTAAATCTTTTGCACGCCCATCCCAGAATTGTCCGCCAACATAATCTTGAATTTTTTCATCAAAATGAAAATCTGGTGAAAACATCGCATAAAGTGCGGTGTTGGCATTGCGATTACCATGAAGATGCGGATTATCCCCCTCGGAGACCATTTGATTTGCCGAATTTTTACGTTGATCCACAAAGGCCGTCCCCGGATTGTGACAAGTTGAACAGCTTTGTGTTTTATTAAAAGAAAGTGATTTATCAAAAAACAGAACTTCGCCCAATCCTTGATAATTCAATTCTTTTTCCTTAGCTTGATCAGCTAAGGCATAATTGCTCTGCATCAAAGGTGCAAACAATAAAATAGAAAGCCATTTTTTTTGCATTGTGTTCTCCAAATATTCAAATTACAGATAAAAAAATAATCCAACAAAGCTTTGCTGGATTATAAAAGGAAAATAATTTTCTACAAGCCGGTGGCCATCTTAATGCGATCAGCAAACATACCGATGCTCACGCCGAAGTAATTTGATTTGTTCCAATCTAAAATCGTGCGATAGTTATTGGAGACCAAGAATGCGCGACCAACTTCTTTATCGGGACGAACTAACCAAAGATCAGCTTGAGAAAGCGCGGCAAGTTTATCTTGTTCTTGTTGGCTAAAGCTTGCTAAAGTGACGCCTTTAGACTGCCAGTCGCTGAGTGAACGAGCTTTGTTTTTCTCAATACCTGAAAGTGATAAATCTAATGGTTGATTTAATGTGACTTCTACACCCCAAGGCAATTTGTTATCCCAACCTACAGTGTGAAGATAATTTGCAATTGAAGCAAACGCATCAAATTGGCTTGTCCAAATATCCTTCACGCCATCATTATTACCATCTGCCGCATAGTTTAAGAATGCACTTGGCATAAATTGAGTTTGTCCCATTGCGCCCGCCCAAGAACCTAACATTCTGTGACGTTGAATATGATCACGTTCTAACATTTTCATCGCATTCACAAATTCTTTACTGAATAAGGCTTCACGTCTGCCGTCAAAGGCTAATGTAGCTAAAGCGGAAAGCACATCATAGCTACCTTGGTAGTGACCAAAGCTACTTTCCATTCCCCATAAGGCAAGGATATATTCCTGTTGAACACCATAACGTTGGCTTGCTTGTTGTAATGGTGCTTGGACTTCCCAATAACGCTCTTCGGCAATATCCACTTTGTTTTGAGTCAGTACTTTATTCAAATAATTGGTTGTGCCGTTTGGATTGGGTAACTGTGGTTTATCTGCATTACGCTGACTTCTACCCGCTTGTGCACGATCTAAATCCACGGCCTTTTGCATATACTGAATATTATTTTGTGCATTCAATACTGACAACGAGACGCCTTCGGCAGCCGCTTTACCTTTTAAGAACTGTACATAATCATTAAAGTTATCTAAAGTTCTTGGTTTGCTATAAACAGCATTACTGCTTACTGATGGAATACTTTTTGTTGATGATGTTGTCGTAGTACTGCTTGAACAACCGACTAATAAAAGTGCGGTCGATAATGCAGTCATTTTTAACGTTGAGATTAAATTCATTTGTTTTCCTTTTTTCGTTATCAATATAGTTATTATTTACGTAAGAATTGATTATAAACCGCTTTTAATAATGAGGTTGGTAGCAAGCGAGAACCAGAACGCAAGGCAAAGGTGAATAGGCCAGAAAATAAGTCTTGAATACCTAAGCGGTGCTTCAATTTAAATAAACGCCATTCTGCTTTCGCTTGGTTTAAACCACGACGACGCCCTACCATGCCATTACCCACGCGGGCATAAACTAAAATGTCCGGCAAGTTTGCCACTTTTTGACCTTGTGCCACAAGCTTAATCCACAGGTAATAATCTTCCTGTAAATCTTCATATCCACCACAATTAATGACCGCACTTTTTTGATACGCGACTGTCATGTGATTGAACGGGCAACGTTTTTGCGTAAATTTAACGATATATTGTGCTTCAGTCGGCACATTACGATATGCCACGATGTCTTGAATATTTTCGCCAAACTCAGCAATCTGCCCACCGAAAATAATCGTATCCGGATTTTGCTCAATAAACGCCACTTGTTTCGCAAAACGTTCTGGCACACAAATATCATCGGTGTCCATACGGAAAACCCAATCATGTGAACAATGTTTCAATCCTTCATTGAGTGCTTTGCCTAAGCCTAAGTTCTTTGGCAACTTCACTAAGTTTAAGGGTAATTTGGTTTCAAATTCAGCAACCACGGCTTCCAATTCTGGCGTTACCGCACCGTCAAACACCAACACAATCTCATCTGCAGGGTGGGTTTGAGCCACTAAACTTTCAAAACATTCTCTTAAATATTGTGGATTTTCCTTAAAGTATAAGGACATTAAAACTGAAAATTTCATACTTCTCTATCTAATAAGTTATCTACATAAACCGTTTCAAATTAATTGCCAATTTAGGTGAAATTAGAACCACAAAGGCAATAATTAGCTGCTTAATACTTTTCGTTAATTTAAAAATCTCAAAATAGTAAAAAGCGGCTTTACGTGATAAATTCATAACATGTGGGTAAGCCAACATATATTGTGCGTTGATAGCAAAATTCTTTTCTTGCTCTGCCGTTTTCACATAATTTTCACGGATATAATCAATCGCTTTTTGCGTATTAGTCGTATCCGTTGATACGCTAGAACGCTTAGTATGGAACGTACAATAAGTTAATGGTTCTGCTACTTTGCACGCTTTAAACGTTGGCTCTTGCACAAGTTTCAGCAAGAAATCATAATCTTCCAATGAACGAAGTGCGGTCGATAATCCGCCAATTTTTAAAAACAGATCTTTTTTCACCCCAATCATCGGCATACCGCCGATTTTATTTGCCAGTAAAATTCGCTCAACGCTGATCTCTTGTGGCTCAATTGGGTTGGTCACATAGCTAAAACCTTCATTGACCATTTCACATTTGGCCGGATGGTAAACAAAGTTAATATTGGCATGATCGGAAATAATATCCGCCAATTTTTGACATTTGTCGTTAGCAAAACGATCATCATCATCAAGGAATAACAACCATTCATTATCGGCATTTCTTGCCCCGATATTACGACTTTCTGCGGCACCTTGATTAGTTTCGTTACGAATGACTTTAACTGCAAATGGATAAGATTGTGTCACTTCAACAGGCTCTTTCGAGCAATCATCCACAATCACCACATCAAAATTATAGGTGGTTTGTTTGGTTAAACTTTCCAATAACACTGGAATTTCTTCTTTCCGATTATAAGAAGGCACGATGATACTAAACATCTTTCGGCTCCTTTTGTTTAAATAAAATAAGCTGTTTACCGTGAGTGCCAAAAAGCGATAAGAACATTAACATGACAAACATAATGCCGGGGAAAGCAAAGGTATCGGCTTTGATATTACAGAATGCCAAAATCACAAAGGCAGAAAGAATAAATTTCCAACTGCCATCAAACCAATTTAAGGCGACTTTGCGTACAAAATAGAATGTCACGGCAAAACACACTAAAGCATAAGACACGCCACCATAAAGAATTTGGCGTAAGAAACCAGAATCCGTATGCCCATAGTAACGGCCAACTTCTAACTCACCGGTCATATACATACCATCGCCATAAATAAACTGTTTAAGTGTTGGCATGAAGAGATGGTTTTTCATCAACGTATCGGTTGACGAACTGACAAATCCTGCTCCGTGTAATAAATTAATCACCGGTTCTAAAGCATGTGCAACATAAGGATTTTCTGGTAAGAAATACGCCAATAACAATACCAAAATAGCAAATGCAATGAGTGATGGCACATAACGCCATTTGAAATACACCAAAATGCTCACAACTGATAACAGAAGGAATGTACGTCCTGAAATTAATCCGATACATAGCATAAAAAACACTAAAATACTTGGAAGTGTATTATGTTTAGCGTTGTAAGCCAGTAAGAAATGCAACAGTATTAAATAGAATAAACTCAGTTGGAAAAAGGCGGTTGCGGTGATGTTATATAAGCGATATTCCTGCTCTGAACCATAAAAACGTGCGGGCAACACCGCATTGGTCGAAAGCAAGAAATCGATCATAAATGATGCGCCAAGCAAGCCAATGATGCCCACTACAAATTGCACTACCACACCAAGTTGTAAATCACGCACCACGTTCTGTTGACCATTTACATTGGCATAGAAAGCATTATAAAGTCCCACACCAAAGATAAATAAAATCAGCGCTTTCACATACATAATGATGACGGAAAAATCTCGTGTACCATTGACTAAAAGCGGAATCACGCTAAATGCAATCAGCCCAATGATAACGGCTAAACTATCCAATGGCACGGTGATGCCTTGGGGTTTCTGTTTTTTAAGGTATTGATAAGCCAGTACAGCCAATGCTGCTAAACCCGCGACGAATGACATTCGTACGACATGAAATAGCCAAGGATCGTAAAGATAAAAAAGATTAAAAAGTGCGGTCATTTTTACGTTATTTTCCTAAATTCTTTTTCACTGCTAAGATTTTTTTGAGCGGATATTTAATTAATTTCTTCACTAAATTATTAGATTTTGAACCTCGAATCGCTTCCAAATTACTCACTAATTGTGGATTTTCAATGGCCACAAGCGGACGAATCACATTGTTATTAATCTGGAATTGGGTTTCAAATAATAAGAAATCATCAGCAAGCCAAAACGGTTTTTCTTGTTCGAGTTGCTTTAAAAATGCACGTGCCGCTGATTTTTTAATTAAGTATGCTACCGTGCCTGCAAAATAACTTTTATATGGATAAGCTACGGTGACATCCCCAACTGTTTGACGTAAAAATGAGAAGGTTGTCGGATAATTAATTTCCAATTCCACATCATCAAATTCCGCAATTTTTGATTGCCCGATTAATACAATATTCGCATCGCATTTTTCGGTTAAAAGTTCGATCGTTTTTGGCGATAAATTTGAATTGAATAACGCGTCATCTTCACAGACTAACGCATAGTCATTTTCCATCACATTTTGATCTTCTACGATCTGGCGATAAACCGATAAATGGCTTAATGTACAACCAATTTCGCCTTTTGTGACGTTGCGTCCATAATGCTGTTCAAACTTCGTTGGATTGAATACTTCAGCCAAATCATCCCACTCTTTTTGCATGGTATTAATCGCTGAAAATACAACGAAATCTACTGTATCCGGTTGAGCAAAAAACAGCTCACGACGCTGAACATCTTTATCTAGTGAAATCAAATATTTATTCATAATTATCTCAAATTTGGTTTTTGCAGTATTTTGATTACAACAAACAGAAATAGTTGCAAATTATACTAAAGAAATAGTCCAATGGCATGGCTTTTAGCACAACTTTAAAAAGCCTTAAAAAAATAACCGCACTTTAAATGCTTAAAGCGCGGTCTATTTTAAATGGATTAGTACGTTATTTCTTTCAATTAGAAAATTGCAGTCGCTAAACCTACTACAACACCTAAAGAAAGCACTACAGCTAACATTGCATAACCAAAATCACTCATTTAAATTTCCCACTTGTTTAGTTAAAGATACCCCATTCTAACAATAAAGCGCGTTTTTTCAAAAATTTTTTATAATTTACTTAACCTATTTGGTTACAGTCTTTATAATGGGAAAAATTCTCTAGAGGCAAAATTATGGCAACAATTAAAGATGTCGCAAAAATGGCTGGTGTTTCTACCACCACAGTGTCCCATGTAATTAATAAAACCCGTTTTGTAGCAAAAGAAACCGAAGAGGCGGTGATGCAAGCCATTAAAAGCTTGAAATACTCACCAAGTGCTGTTGCGCGTAGTTTAAAAGTCAATACGACAAAATCTATTGGGATGATTGTGACCACCAGTGAATCCCCTTATTTTGCTGAAATCATTCATGCCGTTGAAGATCATTGTTATCGTCAAGGTTATTCACTTTTTTTGTGTAATACACAAAATGATCCTGAAAAAATTAAAAATCACGTCGAAATGCTCACCAAAAAACGTGTTGATGGTTTATTAGTGATGTGTTCTGAATATACGCAACATTCACTTGATGTGCTTTCAGGTTTCTCTTCCGTACCTATGGTGGTAATGGATTGGGGCCCTAATGCTGATACCGATATCATTGAAGATAACAGCTTTACCGGCGGTTATATTGCGACTAAGCACTTAATTGATTGTGGTCATAAAGCCATTGGTCTTATTGCGGGAGAATTGGATAAAACTACCGCAAGAACGCGTTATGAAGGTTTTGTGAAAGCCATGAATGAAGCCAATCTGCCAATTCATGAAAATTGGATTATGGAAGGTTTCTTCGAGCCTGAAGATGGTTACGAGTGTATGAATAAAATTCTCGTACAAGACAACCTACCTACTGCCGTATTCTGTTGTAATGACGTGATGGCATTAGGGGCAATCTCTGCGATTACGGAAAAAGGTTTGCGCGTACCTGATGATATCTCGATTATTGGCTATGATAATATTCACTCATCACGTTTCTATGCACCGCCACTCACCACAATTCACCAATCGAAATCTCGTCTAGGTGCACAAGCGGTTAATCTTTTATTTGAGCGTATTGCAAATAAAGATAATGAGAATCACGAAAAACACCGAATTGCGATCCATCCAGAACTCGTCATTCGCAAATCAGTTCGCAACCTTAAATAAACATTAAACTTTTTGACCGTACTTTGAATTTTATCTAAAAAAGTGCGGTCATTTTTTTACTTATTTTAGCCTTTTTTGATTTAATGCAAGTTTTCGACGTATAGCATTTGATCCCGATACATATTTTTGATTATATCTCTCCTGGTTTTATTTTTTCTTTATCGGAGTTCATATGACTGATGAGTATCGCACTCTCCGCCATAATATTAATATGTTAGGGCGTTTTCTTGGAGAAACCATTAATGATGCGCAAGGCGAAGACATTCTTACCTTAATTGAAAATGTTCGCCAATTATCCAAACAATCTCGAGCGGGCGATAGCCAAGCGCGTAAAACATTGTTGGATACTCTTTCCACCATTTCAAATGAAAATATTATTCCTGTAGCGCGTGCATTCAGCCATTTTCTTAATCTGACAAATATTGCTGAACAATACCAAACGGTCTCTCGCCAGCATAAAGATTTACAATCTTCTAATCGTTCATTAAGTGCTTTATTTCAACGTTTAAAAGCACAAAATGCCTCAAAAGAAGAAGTTTACAAAACCGTTGAAAACTTGCTTATTGAGCTTGTATTAACGGCACACCCAACCGAAACTACACGTCGTTCTTTAGTCCATAAACATGTTGAGATCAATAAATGCTTAAGCAAATTAGAGCACGATGATTTAACACCAAAAGAACGCGGCATTATTGAACGCTTGCTACTTCGTTTAATTGCGGAAGCGTGGCATACCAATGAAATCCGTACCATTCGCCCTACGCCATTTGATGAAGCCAAATGGGGCTTTGCCATGATTGAAAATAGCCTATGGCAAGGTGTACCAGAATTCTTACGTCAATTAAATGAACATGCTCGTGAGTTTTTGGGCTACGATTTACCAGTGGGCTTACGTCCTGTCAGAATTTCTTCTTGGATGGGCGGTGACCGTGATGGTAACCCATTTGTTACTTCAAAAATTACTCAACAAGTCCTCTATCTTGCTCGTTGGAAAGCAGCAGATTTATTCTTAAATGACATCAAATCCCTTGCCGATGAATTATCTATGGTGAAATGCACGCCAGAATTTACCGCAAAATATGGTGAGCATTTAGAGCCTTATCGTTTTGTGGTCAAAGAGCTTCGAGCAAAACTTATCATGACCCTTGATTACTTTGAAGATAGCATGACAAATCGTCCACCACGCGTAAGCCAAGCAGATATCATCATGGAAGATAATCAACTTTGGGAACCGCTCTATGACTGCTATCAATCATTAATGGCGTGTGGCATGCGGATTATTGCCAATGGTTCATTATTAGATATTTTGCATCGCATTCGCTGTTTTGGTGTCACTCTTTCACAAATGGATATCCGTCAAGAAAGCACGCGTCATACCGATGCGATTGCTGAAATCACACGTTATCTTGGTATTGGTGATTATGCACAATGGAGCGAAGCAGAAAAACAATCTTTCTTGGTACGTGAATTAAATTCTCGCCGTCCATTAATTCCACCCCATTGGGAACCGTCTGCAGAAACCCAAGAAATTTTAGAGACTTGCAAAGTCATTGCACTACAAAAACAAGGCGTAATTGCTTGCTATATTATTTCCATGGCAAGAAGTGCCTCTGATGTGCTTGCTGTGCATTTATTATTAAAAGAAGCGGGCGTGCCTTATCACATTCCTGTCGTACCACTTTTTGAAACCTTAGATGACTTAGATGCCTCTGAAGGTGTCATGCGTCAATTGTTTAATATTGGTTGGTATCGTGGCGTGATTAACAATCATCAAATGGTGATGATTGGTTATTCTGACTCAGCCAAAGATGCGGGAATGATGGCAGCTTCATGGGCACAATATCGTGCACAAGAAGCATTAGTCAATTTAACCGAAGAACTGGGTATTGAACTCACTTTATTCCATGGTCGTGGAGGTACGATAGGTCGTGGTGGTGCACCTACACATGCAGCATTACTTTCTCAGCCTCCACGTTCACTCAAAAATGGTTTACGTGTGACTGAACAAGGGGAAATGATCCGCTTTAAACTTGGTTTACCTGAAGTTGCTGTTGAAACCTTTGATCTTTACGCGAGTGCAATTTTAGAAGCAAACTTACTTCCACCACCAGAACCAAAAGCAGAATGGCGTGCGGTTATGGATGAGCTTTCCACTACTTCATGTGACATTTACCGTAGTGTTGTTCGTGGTGATAAAGACTTCGTGCCTTATTTCCGCAGTGCTACACCGGAACAAGAACTGTCTAAACTACCACTTGGATCTCGCCCTGCAAAACGTAATCCAAATGGTGGTGTAGAAAGCTTACGTGCCATTCCATGGATTTTTGCTTGGATGCAAAACCGTTTAATGTTGCCTGCATGGCTTGGTGCGGGTGCAGCAATTCAAAAAATTGTAGATGAAGGCAAAGGTCATATTATTGAAGAAATGTGTAAAGCGTGGCCATTCTTCTCTACTCGTGTAGGTATGTTAGAAATGGTGTTCAGTAAAACCGATACTTGGCTTTCTGAACAGTATGATCATAACTTGGTGAAAAAAGAACTTTGGTACTTAGGTGAAAATCTGCGTAATCAACTCAATACGGATATTAAAACTGTGCTTTCGCTTTCTCACAAAGATGAATTAATGGCGGACTTGCCATGGATCGCCGATTCTATTGCGTTACGTAATGTTTATACGGATCCGCTCAATCTCCTTCAAGTGGAACTACTCCGTCGTTTCCGTGAATCGCCTGAAAACCCAAGCCCTGATGTCGAACAAGCCTTGATGATTACCATCACAGGTATTGCAGCAGGTATGCGAAATACCGGCTAGTTACAGCAACTAAAAATAAGTGCAGTCAAAAAACAACGATGATTTGACCGCACTTTTTGTTTTGTATTTCTTGCGGTATCATACGCGCAATTGACTTGATGAAGGAAAACCCAATGACAACTGATATTCAAAAACTTGATCCCGATGCTGCGATTGATCTTGCTTATGATATTTTCTTAGAAATGGCAGGCGAAAATCTCGATCCTGCAGATATTATGCTATTCAACCTGCAATTTGAAGATCGTGGTGCGGTCGAGTTTGTCGAAACGGCAGATGATTGGGAACAAGAAATTGGGGTGTTAATCGATCCTGACGCTTTTGCTGAAGTTTGGGTGGGTTTAGTGAATGAGAAAGATGAAATGGATGATGTGTTTGCAAAATTCTTAATTTCACACCGAGAAGAAGATCGTGAATTCCACGTTATTTGGAAAAAATAACTACCCTTCTCGCACATATCAATTCACAAACTAAAACCGGTTTAATTTAACATTAAACCGGTTTTTGCTTAACAGATTCGTGGTAAAGGTTCGTTACGCGGTAAATCTAACAAGCGACTTTGACCGAAAAGCCCAACAGCACGAACTTTGCCATCAGTCGTTACCTCGCCGATTACGGCCGCATTTTCACCTAATGGATGGCGACGAAGCGCGGTCAGAATTTCAGCTGTTTTTTCTTTATCCGCCACAATCACTAATTTACCTTCATTAGCAAAATTTAACGCATCCAAACCAAGTAATTCGCAAATACCGCGTACTTCCTGACGAATTGGTAATACCGTTTCATCAATTTGAATCCCTACTTTCTGAGCCTGTGCAAATTCATGCAGTACCGCATTCACACCACCACGGGTCGCATCGCGCACGGCTTTCACCCCTTCAATCGGACGAATACAATCAATAAGCGGGGCAAGCACAGCACAATCACTGCGTAAGTCCGTTTGAATACCAAGATTTTCGCGTAAATTCAAAATGGTTGCACCATGATCACCCAAAGTACCACTCACGATAATCTGATCACCTGGTTGAATGCGATGTACACCCCAGTCGAGTCCGTTTGGAATCACACCAATGCCTGCCGTATTGATAAACACTTTATCTATCGCGCCTTTTTGTACCACTTTGGTATCACCGGTTACCACTTGAATACCGGCTGACTGACAGGCTTTTGCCATAGATTGAATCAATTTTTTTAAAGTTTCTAATGGTAAGCCTTCTTCCAGAATAAACCCACAGGATAAATATTTTGGTACAGCACCACATACCGCTACATCGTTAGCTGTACCACACACGGCGAGTTTACCAATGTCACCACCCGGGAAAAAAATCGGATCAATCACAAAACTATCGGTAGAAAATGACAGAGTCCCACCTAAAGCATTCAACTCTTGTAAAGCAATGCGAGCCTGATCTTCACCTTGTGAAAGTATTGGGTTATCAAACGCCTCGATAAAATAATCGCGGATCAACTCTTGCATTGTGGCACCACCATTTCCGTGTGCCATTGTAATAAAATCAGTCATTGTTTTATTCCCGTCTGTATTGATAATAGGCCGCACATGCCCCTTCGGAAGACACCATTAACGCACCATAAGCATTGTCTGGATTACATTTTTTAGCAAATAATGGGCAATCAGCCGGCTTGCATTTACCGATTAATACATCACCGCAGCGAGAATCAGGATCATCAGCGACTTGATGTGGCTGACATGCAAAATGGGCTTCTGCATCAAAGCATTGATAATCATCTGTCAGTTCTACGCCAGATTCTGCAATTTCGCCCAATCCACGCCATTCGCTGCTGGCTTTCAAGCGGAATACTTCACTGATTGCCTGTTGAGCCAACATATTGCCATGCTGGTGTACAATGCGTTTATACTGGTTTTCCACTTCACAGCGTTGTTCAGCAATCTGTGTTACCAACATTAAAATTGCTTGTAGGATATCTAAAGGTTCAAAACCAGTGATCACAAAAGGCTTATGATAGGTGTCACACAATTCTTGGTAAGGTTCAGAACCAATCACCATGCTGACATGACCGGGCGCAATAAAGCCGTCAATTTTTACTTGTCCTTGCGACAATAAGCTGTGTAATGTCGGGATGATAGTAATATTTTGACATACCACAAAAAAGTTTTTTACCTGTTGTTTTTTCGCTTGTTGCAAGGTAATTGCGGCACTTGGCATGGTCGTTTCAAAACCAAGTGAAAAGAACACCACTTTTTTGTCTGGATTATTTGATGCGATATTCAATGCATCAAGCGGTGAATAAACAATTCGAACATCCGCGCCCTGAGCTTTGGCTTCTAATAATGAGCCTAAACGTCCGCGTACTCGCATCGCATCACCGAAAGTACAGAAAATCACTTCTGGACGACGAGCAATCTCAATACATACATCAATTCGCCCCATCGGTAAGACACATACCGGACAGCCTGGACCATGAATAAATTCAATACTTTTCGGTAATAAACGATCCAGCCCAAATTTAAAAATGGTATGCGTATGTCCGCCACAAACTTCCATCAAATATAAGGGATTTTCTGGTGTAAAGTGCGGTTGTTTTTCCATTATTTTTTGTAGTCGCTGCAACAGACTTTTTGCCAGTTCAGGATCACGAAATTCATCAACAAACTGCATTTGATGCTCCTATCGTTCTTGCGCTTTTAACCAGTCTAGCCACTGCTGTAATCCTTCTCCACTTTGAGAAGACAATTGGATGACCTGAATTGTTGGATTCACTTGTTTTGCATAAGCAATACATTTTTCCACATCAAAATTTAAGTACGGCAGTAAATCAACTTTATTTAAAATCATTAATTTAGAAGCCGCAAACATATGCGGATATTTTAGTGGTTTATCTTCACCTTCTGTCACGGATAAGATCACCACTTTGGCGTGCTCGCCTAAATCAAATTCTGATGGGCAGACTAGGTTTCCGACATTTTCAATAAACATCAGACTATTTTCCTGTGGCTGCAATTTCACTAATGCATTACCAATCATTTGTGCATCTAAGTGACATCCTTTACCTGTATTGACTTGAATTGCCGGCACACCGGTTTGACGAATACGATCGGCATCGTTTTCTGTTTGCTGATCCCCTTCGATCACATAACAAGGATAGTCATTTTTTAATGCATTTAACGTAGTCGTCAATAAGGTTGTTTTGCCTGAACCAGGACTTGAAACAAGATTAAGTGCCAAAATATGCTGATTCGCAAAAAAACGACGATTCATATCGGCTAATTGATTGTTTGCGCCGAGAATATCTTGCTCTACTTTCAGTAATCGTTGCTGGGTTTCATCTTGTTGTGGAGAGTCTGGCATACGGAAGGATGAGTGAGAAAAATTAGGTAGTTTTGTTTCATGTTGCGCATTGGAATCATGATGAACATGCGGTAATTCTCCGATTCTGACTTGGTCTGGATGGCCACAGCCACAGGTTGTACACATAAGTCACCTCAATAATTTTTCGTTTATTCTGTAAATGCTTAGAATCTATGGTAATTCACATGCGTTAGAATACCATATTCTCTATCTTAAATATATTCTTTGAAGAGAGATAAATACATACTATCAAGTAGTTAGCGTATTTTATATTCAAAAGATCAGGTTAAATTTGCCAATTTAGACGTCTTGCTATTTTACGGCAATTTCTTTCACTCTAAATTCGGTACCACTTCGACGTTGTAAAAATGCACTGTGACAATGTGGACAGCAATCCTGATAGGCCTCAATCTCTACTTCCTTTTGACATTGCCAGCACCATGCTATCGCGGGTAAATGAATAAAATGTAATTGGCAATTTTCAGCAATGGTATCTTTACGCATAATTTCAAAGCAAAATTCAACCGCACTTTGCTCGACACAAGACAGTGCCCCAATTTCTAGCCAAATATCTGTCACTTCATGGATTTCATGCTTTTTCTGTTGTTGATCAATAATTTCCATAATATTCTGACAGAGAGACATCTCATGCATGATTTTCTCCTTAAAAAAAGCAGTCTGTTCCAATTCTACTCTTTTTTGATGTTTATTTTCAGCGCTTCTGCGTTTCGTTGTTCGATATTTAAACGTTGTTTGAAAAATTTTACTGGTACCTCGTGCTAGACATCATTTTAGCGGCACAAAATTAATGCCGCTATGTTGCAATAAAGTGTTCATTAAATCATTGTTTTGCTCAAAGTGACTACATTTGCCTTTGAGCTGAATTAAGCGAATTCGTAAGTGAGCTAATTCATGGATCCGTTTTGATACTTCTCGAATATGTCGATCTAGCAACTCATTGATTTCTCTTTCCTGCTCTTGAGTAGCACATTGAGGATTGAGCAACATTTTGATTTCTTTTAGTGAAATATCCAAACTGCGGCAATAACAAATAAAAGAAAGTTGTTTCAAATGCTCTTCTGTATAAACGCGAAAATTACCGCTCGTTCGCTTGGCGGGTTCGATTAATCCTTGCTTTTCATAGAAACGTACGGCTTCCACCGTACAGCCAACGATATTGGCTAATTGACCAATTTTCATTTTTTATTAAATTACACTTGACTCTGAAGTTACTTCATATTTTATACTTTATCACAGTATTCACATGTTAGAAAAGGAGAACTTCCATGAAAAAAACAGCATTGTTTATTACTGCACTATTCGGTGCATCACTCGCTAATGCGCATAATGTTTGGTTGGAGCCTGTTAAGGATGCAAAAGGGCAATATGTGGTTAAATTTGGTCATGAGGAAACTGAAACCTATCCTCAAAGCAAATTAAAAGCAGTACGCCTACTCGATGCTAAGGGCCAATTGCAAAATGCCACAGTGAACTTTAAGGAAGGCGAAGCACACTTTGCCGCACCTGATGCAGCCATCGCATTTATTCGCTTTGATAATGGTGTTTGGTCAAAATTACCAAGCGGTAAATATATCGAAAAAACCAAACAACAAGCACCTGAAGCTGTACTTAGTGTTAATCCGATCAAATTCGGTAAAGCAATTTTACACTGGGATGCTCAAGCAAATAAATCACATAACATGGATTATGAATTAGTCCCTCAAAGTGAACCGAAAGCGGGACAACCTCTCAATATTCTCGTGTTAGTAAAAGGTAAACCTGTACAGGGCATCAAAGTGGGGTTAGGCGAAGATCACCCATTCAACTTAACCAATGAAAAAGGTATCGCACAATTCACTCCTAAAGCGGGTTATAACAAAGTTTGGGCTGAATTTGACGAGCCTGTTAAAGAAAACCCTGACTATACAGAGCGCAGTGTTGAATATATGCTAACTTTTGATGCGAAATAATGAAAAGAGTTGTATTTTTTACCGCACTTTTCACCTGGCTGTGCGCGCCATCAGCATTGGCTCATAGTTTGCATGTTTTTGCACAATATGATGGACACACAGTCTCTGGCAAAGCCTATTATTCCGATATGACTCCAGCAGCAGAAACCTATATGGAGATTTTGCAAGCTGGCCAGGACTCCCCTCTATTGGAAGGCAAAACAGATCGAGATGGGCAATTTGCCTATCCGATCAATACCACTGCCGAAGGTGCCATTAAAGTAGTGATAGAAGGTGAAGAAGGACATCGAGCCTCAATTGTTGCCAACAGAGTATCTGCGCAACCCACTAATAACAATGACAATGCATTGATGTTGGTCCGCGAAGATATTTCTAAATTAAAAGACAAAATTTACCTACACGATATCATTGGTGGTATCGGTTATATTGTTGGCATTTTCGGCTTATGGGCATTGATTAGAGCCTCAAAGATGACACGTACGTCGCAATCTAAGGAAAGATAATATGCATTTATCGGAAGGTGTGTTGCATACACCCGTATTGCTTGGTGGTGCAGCTGTTGCATTAGTCTGCGTAATGATTGGTCTTAAACGTCTTAATTCTCAGCAACTCCCACTGACAGCATTGTTTGCTGCTGCTTTTTTTGTTGCGGGTACCATTCATGTACCGGTAGGCATTGGCAGCGTGCATCTCATCTTAAACGGCATGGCCGGCCTGTTTCTCGGCTGGGCCGTTTTCCCTGCTTTTTTAATCGCATTGGTATTACAAGCCCTGCTCTTTTCCTTCGGGGGATTTGCTGTATTAGGTGTCAATTTATGCATAATGGCATTACCTGCCCTTTTTGTACATTGGCTATTTGCAAAAAGACTTGAAAATGACAATTCCCGTCGAACTCAAATTACTGCTGGTATTGGTGCTGGCGTGATCGGCGTTGGCGGTTCAGCCTTGCTCGCCTCTTTAGTCTTGGCTCTAGATGGTGGTAAAGCTTACAGCGATCTGATCATGCTACTGGTGATATCACATATTCCCGTGTTTATTATCGACAGTATCGTCAGCGTCGGGGTAGTCTTATTGTTAAACAAAATGTATCCAACAGCGCTCAGTGTGGTGAAATGAATTTCCTTGCTATTTTTCAACCGCACTTACGATTAATTTATGTGTTTTTGTGTGGACTTATCCTCAGCACAATGACACATATTTCAACGCTTATTAGCCTTAATCTGATCGTATTCAGCGGATTACTTATTACGCTAATTCGCTATCAAAAATCCCTTGCCGGTTATTTCAAATATTGGCTGAGACTGAATTTCTTTACTTTGCTTGTTTGGTTGACCTTAAGTTGGAAAATCACTGAACAAAGCTTAACATTAAATCCAATAGGCATTCAGCTCTCACTTCTAATCACACTGCGTTTCAATTTAATTTTAAGCTTAACTCGCCTCTTGTTAATTGATATGAACGAGAGCCTTTTATTGCAAGCATTATGTCGTTTGCCATTGCCTGAAAAACTACTTCACCTATTTGTTCTGACCGTGCGTTATATTTCTGTACTTGGTGATGTACATAAAAAAATGGATATGGCAATGCGCGCGCGCGGATACCAGCCAAAACTTAACGGCAGAACCTTATTTATCGCCGCGCAACGTGTGGCATTATTATTAATTCATGCTCTCGTTAAAGCAGAAAAAACAGAAATGGCGCTAAAAGCCCGTGGTTTTCAGCTGCATGATGTGAAAAAAACACAGGATAAATCTTGATGAACGTCCTTGAAGTCAAAAAATTACAGATCATGCGCGACCAACGTGTGATTATTGGTAACCTTTCTTTTGAACTCCCTGAAGGTCATCGTCTTTTTTTACAAGGCGATATTGGTTGTGGGAAATCAACGGTATTACACTGCCTATTAGGGTTTATACCTTACCAACAAGGTGAAATTCGCTGGTTTGATAACACCTGCCGACAAGAAAAAGATTTTGTACCGTTACGCGGAAAGATTGGTATCTGTTTCCAACATGCGGGCGATCAACTGTTTGGTCCAACCGTACTTGATGATGTGGCGTTTGGTCCACTCAATCAAGGATTGAACCGAGATGAAGCCTATCAAATTGCATTACAGCAACTAGAACGTCTGAATATTGTTAGGTTAAAAGATCGCTCTGTGAATACCTTATCTGGTGGAGAACAAAATTTTACTGCATTGGCTGGCGTGCTAGCGATGCAACCAAGAGTATTGTTGTTAGATGAACCAACCAACGGACTGGATGTAAAAAATATTGCCAAACTGACCGCACTTTTACGCGAGTTACAGTTACCAATGCTTATTGCCTCACATGATTTACGCTTTAGTGAAACACTTGCGGATTCCTGTTTGTCTTTAGCTACAAGTGATGATAACTAATGCTTCTCACGCTGTTAAATCTAGTTAATATAACCATCTTCCATAAATAAACATGAGTGGAAGAAATTTGATAAAATGTGAAACGGATAATAGCGAAGAAGCTACCTTTTACCTCACCCTATGTGCTCGCTACAACCTAGACCAAGATAATGACGGTATACCTTGTGAAAGTATCTAGTGGGTAGAATAATAAAAGAAATAATATCAGGAGAAGAATATGGATGTAGGAGCAATTAGTACAACAATAGGCTTAGTTAAAGATGTAGCAAATCAAGTCATTATGTTAAAAAACTTAACATCAGACATTGAAACTGCTACAGAAATTCAAGAAGCCAAGCAAAAAGCAATTGATTTAACTAACACAGTAATTGCTTTACAAACTGCAATAATGTCTATGCAAGCTGATTATATGGCACTAGCAGAAGAAAATGCCTGGTTAAAGCAAGAAAAAGAGAAAAAAAACCAATATAAACTGGTGGAATATAGCACTCATCTTCATGATCCAATTCTACTTTATCAATCAACAGGAGAAGGCGTTTTACATTATATTTGCCCACATTGCTATGATAATGAAGGGAAAGCTATTGTATTACAGCAACGAAGAAGACATTTGGGTGCGACGATGATCTCATCTAGCTATCAGGATGAATTTTATTGTACCGCTTGTAAATCAGAATATGCTATCGCAAAATATCTAAAAACTTCAGAAGGCGTAATAACTAGACAAAGTTATTAGTTTCTATCTAGGGTATACCAAAAAACAATGTAAGAAAGGTCAAAAAGTTTGGAATATATATCGACATTTAGAAAATCAAATAAAAAAGACAAAATGGTTAATTTATCTCACTTTTTGATCACTGTTATGTTGTCCTTGTTTATAATTCTGGAAAAATAATTCAATAAAAAACGGGCGAACCATTAAGTTCGCCCGTTTTTTATTTATGACGCTAATCAAGCCACAAGTGCGGTTTCTTTTAAGCGATTTTTTAATCTCGCGTATTCAGTTACCACATAGCGTTCAGCCCAGGCTTGGTCTTCGATTTTATCAATACGAACCGCACTGTATTTGTATTCCGGTGTTCTAGAACCCGGGTTCAAATGTTCAGCGGTTAATTCGTTACATTTACCGATCCACCATTGATAGGTCATATAACAAGCCCCTTTGTTTGTACGAGTGCTCACATCTGCACGAGAAATAACTCTACCACGAGAAGAAGCAATCCAAACCAAGTCGTTGTTTTTAATACCCAACTCTTTGGCGTCTTGATCGTTCATTTGTACGAATCCCGGTTCATCCGCAAGTGCCGCAAGTGCACGGCAGTTACCGGTCATTGAACGGCAAGAATAGTGACCAACTTCACGTACTGTAGAAAGTATCAATGGGAATTCTTCAGAGAGATCTTCCATTGGTGGTTCCCAGTCGCAAGCAAAGAACTCAGCTTTGCCGTTTGGACGGTCGAAGATTTGGCCTTTATACAAGTATGTTGTACCTTGATCTTCAGGGCCCTCATCAGTACATGGCCATTGGATATAACCCATGCCTTCCATTTTTTCGTAGGTTGCCCCTTTGTAAATTGGGCAAAGTGAACGAAGTTCATCCCAAATTTCTTTGGTATTGTTATAGTGCATTGGATAGCCCATTGCTGTAGCAAGTTCGCTAATGATTACCCAGTCATCCTTGACATCGCCAGTTGGCTCAACGGCTTTATAGAAACGTTGGAAACCACGGTCAGCGGCACTATACACACCTTCATGTTCAGCACAAGAAGTCGCAGGTAATAAAATATCTGCTTCTGCGGCTGTTTGAGTCATGAAGATATCTTGAACGATAAGAAGTTCAACTTTCTCGAAGGCTTTTTTAACAGCATTAATATCAGGCTCAGTTTGTAATGTATCTTCACCCATAATATAGAATGCTTTAATTTTATCTTCCATGATCGCTTCAGGGACTTCACTCAACGGCACACCTGGTTTGGTTGGAATAGATGGCACGCCCCAAGCTTTCGCAAATTTTGCATTAATTTCTGGATCAGCAAAACTTTGATAGCCTGGTAATGTGTTGAATAACGCACCCATATCGCACGCACCCTGTACGTTGTTTTGACCACGCACTGGGTTTACCCCAACATTTGGTTTACCTAAGTTACCGGTAAGCATTGCCAAGCTTGCTAATGCACGCACGGTTTCTACACCTTGACGGAATTGGCAAACGCCCATACCCCATAAGATAGTAGCGGTTTCCGCTTTCGCATAAGTGCGGGCAATTTCACGCAACATTTCAGGTTCAATACCAGTGATATGTTGGGTGGATTCCGGTGTATAAGCTTTCACGGTTTCATAGAACGCATCGAAGTTTTCGGTGTGTTCATCAATAAATTTTTGATCTTGTAATCCTTCTTCTAAAATCACATTCATCATGGCATTCAAGAATGCTACGTTAGACCCGTTAGCAAGCGGCGCATAAATATCCGCAATACGGGCTGTTTCGATTTTACGAGGGTCACAAACAATGATTTTCGCCCCTTTTGCTTTAGCGTGGTTAATCCGACGCGCCACAATAGGGTGTGATGTAGAGGCATTATAGCCAAAAACAAATACGCATTTGGTATCTTCAATCTCAACAATTGAGTTAGACATTGCGCCGTTACCGACCGATTTGAGCAGACCTGTTACAGAAGGGCCGTGTCACACGCGCGCACAACAGTCAATGTTGTTATTTCCCAATACCGCACGGGCAAATTTTTGCATAACGAAGTTTACTTCGTTGCCTGGGCCACGGGAAGAACCCGTTACCATAATCGATTCATTACCGTACTTTTCTTTGATTTCACTGAGACGTTTTGCCGTGTAAGAAATCGCTTCTTCCCAGCTCACTGGTGTGAATGGTTCGCCACGTTTGTAGCGGATCATTGGTTGAGTCAGGCGAGGAGTCAGGATTTTTGTGTCATGCACAAAGTCCCAGCCATAATATCCTTTTAGGCATAGCTCCCCTTCGTTTGTCTTGCCGTTTGCACCTTCAGCTCCCACAATTTTGTTGTTTTCCACCAAAAGATGGATTTTACAACCTGAGGCACAATACGGACATACGGTAATTACTTTTTTAATAGCCATAGTAACGTCCTTATTTTAGATACAACACGAGGTTAGAGATAGAATTAGAATAATTAATTCTGGGTATATATTACACCCAAAATCAACTTATAGTCCCACAAAAAACATGGATTTATTGATATAAAACAGGTTTTCGTAATATTTTTAAAAATATGTTTAGAAATATCCCTCCACTTTTTTACAAAACAGGAATCTCTTCAAGCGATCTTCCCTCTTTTAAAAAATCATACATAAATTGCACAGACTCTTTTACGCTTTCTGTCATTGGAAAACAAAAGGAAACCAGATCAGGTTGAAGCCCCACAAAAACGATTTGTTTAATATCTTGTTCCAGTTGTTCAATGAGGTAATTGAGCGGCATATTATGCGTACTCATAAAAAACATTTCCGCAATACTCTCTTTTTCAATGATTCGAATTTTGCCTGGTGCTAATTCCATATCAGCCGCATCAAAAATTAAAAGCAAATCAGGTTTCATGTCTCGCACAATATGTGCAACATTTTCTGGTGCTGAGCCACCGTCAAGTGCGGTCCAATTTGGCAATGGATTTTCATTTAATAACTGATAGAGATAAGGGCCTGCACCGTCATCCCCCATCATGCTGTTGCCAACAGTTAAGATCACATTATTCGTCACGACGTTTCACCATAATATACATCACAGGTTCACGCTGAATTGATGCTAACGTATCCATGAGGATTTCGACCCACTCTTGATGTTCTGGGGTGAAATTAGCTTTGTTTTCATCCATCGCTTTCGCCAATAAATTGACATGGCTAGAATCAATCACTATTTCACCGAATCGCATTAAGCCGAAAAATTTACGTTTAGCATCCCCTTCTGGAAAGCTATCTACAAAACGTTGATAAGCATCGTAGTCACAAACCAGTAATTTTTTAAAACAATCAATTACGCCCACATGGTGACCAATCGCCAAAGAATAATACATCACTTGTTTTGCTTGCTCTGGCACTTGTTCATCGTTTTCGACGAAACGCTCATTGAGTAAATAGAAAAAGACTTGAGTTGTCATAACATTCCCATTTTTATAGGGGCAATCACTTGCCCCATCATTAATTATCCCGAAAACGGCATACTAATCGCATGCAAACGATTGACGATTTCGCTTAAACGCGGATCGGCTTCACGTTCTAGGTATTCACCTAAACGCACCCCAAATGGTACTTTATCGTTTTCCGCCATCATCGCCATAAATTGATTAGCAATGTCTCCACCTTGTCGATAACCCGCCAAACGACGCGCTTCACGTTCTAATTCCACGCGTAAATCTAATGGAATATTTGGGAAACGTAATTTAGCCTCAGCATTAGGATCAGCAATTTCTTGTTTACCTTTGAGCTTTTGATCAAGCAAACCAAGTGCTACCGCGAATCCATAAATGGTCGCTGCAGGAGTTGGAGGACAGCCAGGGATATACACATCAACCGGTACAATTTGGTCAGAACCACCCCATACACAATAGAGATCGTGGAAAATACCACCGCCGCAACCGCAAGCCCCGTAAGAAATACAGATTTTCGGATCAGGTGCAGCTTGGTAAGCACGCATGGCAGGAGTACGCATAGCACGAGTAACCGCACCAGTGAACAATAAAATGTCCGCGTGACGAGGTGAAGCAACCACTTTAATACCAAAACGTTCCGCATCGAATGTTGGCGTAATGGTACTGAAAATCTCGATTTCACACCCATTACAACCGCCGCAGTCCACACGATAAACGTAAGCTGAACGTTGAATATCTTTCAGCAACGTTTGTTTCATTTTGGCAATATTTTCATCAATACTAAACGGTGTTGATATGCCATTGACCGGCATTGGAATTTGTGTGTTCATCGTCTTTCGCCTCCTGCTAAAACGTTAGGTAAATCAACCGCACTTTGTTCTCGTTGCTCGAGTGCTTTTTTGAAATTCAAGCGAACCGGCTCTTTAAAGTCGATTAATTTCATCCGCATGTTGGATTCCATATTCGCAGTTTTTTCTAAGCTGTGCTGACGTTTACAAACCGGACAAGTATGCAACTCCGCCAATTTTTGTTTCACTAATTCAGGTTTATCCAAAGTTTGTTTGAATAAATCAATGGTGTAATTCAGTTCTTTATAAGAAATAAACGGTTTACCACATTCCTGACAAGTTACTGTAGCAAAGGTGGTTTCTTGGAAAAGATCCTGTTTATTGGTCACTGAGAGTTCAAAATCTTGTGACAAGCGAATCGCCTTAGTTGGGCAAACTTCTTCACAACGACCACAGAAAATACAACGACCAAGGAATAATGACCAGGTACGTTCGCCTGTCACTGGATCCGTTCTCATGGTCAACGCATTGGCTGGACAGGCAATGGTACAAGCCGCGCAGACTATACATTGATCAGAATTGAGTTCCGGTTTTCCTCTAAAATCCTCATCAACTTCATAAGGTTTGAACGGATATTTGGTGGTAACATCACCGGCTTTAAATACCGTTTTTAGTAATTTAAACATTTTCCGCCTCCCCTATTTCAATGGTGAATTTTTACGTTCGATACCGTAGCGTTCAATCTCTTTATAATCCACGGTTTTCGCTTTGCGTTTACGTACATCCACCACGGTGACACGGTCGGTGCAAGAATAGCAAGGGTCAAGACTACCAATAATAAGTGGCGCATCAGACACAGTGTTGCCACGCAACATATAGCGCAAGGTTGGCCAGTTAGCATAAGTGGCAGCACGACAACGCCAACGGAAAAGTTTTTGGTTGTCACCTAGCATTGACCAGTGAATATCTTCACCACGTGGCGCTTCAGTAATTCCTAAAGCAAAACGTCCAGGTGTATAATTGAAACCTTCTTTTAATATTTCGCCACTTGGCAAATTGTCCACCATGTAATCAATGATATTCATAGACTCAAACACTTCATTAATCCTTACTTTCACACGGGATAATACATCACCATTTGCTTCAGTGAAGAGATTGAAAGGGATATCGCCATAACCGGAGAATGGGTGTACTTTACGCACATCACGCGCAAAGCCAGAACCACGAATCATTGGACCAACCGGACTGAAGTCACGAGCGATATCTTTTGCCAATACACCAACGCCTACCGTACGTTGTTCCATATTCGGTGTATTTAATAAAATATCGGTTAAGGTTTTGAGTTCTTCACGCATTTCACCGATAAGCTTGATACATTGCTCACGCTGATGTTTCAACATATCACGACGCACACCACCGATAAGGTTAATACCATAGGTTTTACGTGCACCAGTTAGCACTTCAGCCAAGGTCATGGATTTCTCACGAACACGGAAGAATTGCATAAAGCCTGTATCAAAACCGGTAAAGTGGCTAGATAAACCTAAGTTCAATAAATGACTGTGCAAGCGTTCAACTTCCAACAAAATTGCACGAATCCATTGTGCACGTTCAGGAATTTGAATACCTAACGCATTTTCGACTGAGTTAGCATAAGCAACGCTATGGGTGAAACCGCAAATACCGCACACACGGTCAGCCAAGAAATTGACTTGATCGTAATCCATTCGGGTTTCTGCCAATTTTTCCATACCACGGTGCACATAGAACAAACGATAGTCCGCATCAATGATATCTTCCCCATCCACGAATAAACGGAAATGTCCTGGTTCATCCGAAGTGATATGTAACGGGCCAAGTGGAACAATACGTGCTTCGCCTTTTTCGTTAATAAATTCGTATGTTTCTGTCGCGGTTGTCGGATCGGGACGTAAACGATAGTCCATTGAGTCTTTACGTAATGGATAAAGATCATCCGGCCAATCATCTGGCAACACTAAGCGACGTTGGTCAGGTAAACCAACGGCTTTTAAACCATACATATCAAATAATTCACGTTCGCCCCACACCGCCGCTTTGACTTTTGGTGTCACGGAAGGAAATTCCAGTGTAACAGGATCTACGAGTGCTTTAATCGTCACAAAAGTTTTGACGACACCTTCCATAGAAAGCACGTAATAAACGGCATAATGACCATGAATTGAGCGTTCATCGTTACCAAAAACCAATGGCAACCAGCCTTCATGTTGATAGTAAAGATATTCCACCACATCAGGTAACATATTCGTTTTCACTGTTAAAGTCACTTGATTTGGTGTAGACCACTCCTCATCTAAAATGGTATTCGGAAATTTTGCATTAACGGCTTCAATATAATTTTTGCCGAGCATTTTTACCGGATCGACCGATGTATTTTTAGTTAATTCCATTTTTTCCCCCAGTTGTCGATCATTTCGCTAAACTTTGCCAAGGTAAAACTAGCATATCGCCAAAGGACACATGTTCAGATCCAAGCACAATTCCTACCGCACTTTTTAGTAACTGCAAGATTGGCTCTGCAATATGGATACCCATTACAAACATTAACAACAATAGTATGGCCATTGCCGCCAAAGAGACTTTACTGACTTCGCCTGCTTCCACATTATCAGGTTGTTTGCCAAGCACTGTTTTTAATAGCATTAAGGCAAGTCCAGCAAGCACGATGGTAAGTAAAATTAAGCATAAAATAACTAACCAAGTTTTACCCGCTGTAATCCCTGCAACCACAACACTAAATTCACTCACAAATACGTTAAATGGAGGGATACCGCCCAATGCCAACGCACCACCGGCGAAAAGCACCGCACTCACTGGTGCAACACGCCATAATCCACGCACTTGATTCATATCACGGGTTTTATATTTCAATAGAATATTACCCGATGCACAGAATAATAAGGTTTTCGCAAGGCTGTGGTTGATAGTGTGAAGTAAACCTGCAAATACCCCAATTGGGCCACCAAGACCTAAAGCAAAGCTGATTAAGCCCATATTTTCGATACTTGAGTAAGCAAGCAAACGTTTAATATCAAATTGCACGATGATAAATAACGCCGCTACAAGCACTGAAAGTAAACCAAAGATCAACATTAAAGTTTGTGGAAATTCTGCGCCAACAGCTTTTGAAACCAATGTGTAGTAACGCAACACCACAAGCATTGCACAGTTTAATAACACCGCTGATAAAATTGCACTCACTGGACTTGGTGCTTCACTATGTGCGTCTGATAACCAAGTATGCATTGGAAATAGACCGCACTTCGTGCCGAAACCAATCAATACGAAAGCGAATGCGATATACATCAACATTGGGTTTAAACCTGTGGCTTGTTGATTCACGGCTGACCAGAAAATCGCTTGGCTTGGATCGGCAAGCACACCATTTGCATTCGCAAAGGTTAAAAGTGTTCCGTATAAACCGAAAGCGACGCCCACAGAACAGATGATGATGTATTTCCACGCGGCTTCAAGGGATGTTTTTTGTTTGTAAGTACCGACCAAAAACGCAGAGCTTAATGTTGTCGCTTCAATTGCAACCCACATTAAAATCAAGTTATTGGTGATAACTGACACAATCATCGTAAAGAAGAATAAATGTAAGAAACCGTGGTAATGGGCATAGGTTTTAAAATCGATATGCCCTTCTTCCAATTCTGTGTTCATATAACCGATGGAATACACACCAGCAAGTGAACCCACGACAGCAATTAAGCCTAAGAAAATGGCAGAAAGACTATCAACATACACCCAGTTGTTAAATGCACTGATACTGCCTTTTTCCAACACGCCAGAAATGACCTGTACAGAAAAGAACAACATCAAAATTAACCCGGTAATATGGAATGCGGTACAAACTGTCCGATTTTTTGTTCCGCGTAGTGCAAAGCTTTCAAAAGCGATGACTAAAGGTGCGACTAATAACGCAATTATCCATTGTTCATACATAGCGTTACCCCTTCAAACTCATAAGTTGTTTAGCATCAACAGTGTTGAAAGTGCGATAAATTTTATTCACCAACACCACCATAATGATGACCGCAAAAATCGCATCGGTGGCAATGCCGATTTCAACTAATTCTGGCGCATTGTTGGCAAGTAAAGCCAACGTTAAATGTGCACCGTTTTCCATTAAACAATAACCGAAAACTTGTTTCACAATATTGCGTTGGCTCACAATACACACTAAACCTAAAAGGAAGTGGCTAAGTGATACTGACAACGCTGGTTTTAAATGTTCAACTAACGGTAAGTTCACTGGAATGACAACAAAGTAACATAAGCAAACGATGATAGATGTGATCGGGATCAACCAAGCGACATTCATTCCTGCAGGAGTTTGACTTTCGTCAATTTTTCGTAAAGAAAAGATTAAAATTCCTGGCACTAATAATACTTTCGTGATGAATGCACTAATGGACCACATATAAAGTTCGTGAGCTTGCATTTCAAATGCCAAATAAACGAATAACACCACCAATACAAGAGACTGTAAGCCATAGCACAACGCGGATTTTTTTGCGGTTTTTGCCATAATGACACAAAGCGATGTAATGATGAGCAAACTCGCTAATACATTGATCATTAACATAATTCTCTCCTTAACCCGCAAGGCCTAACCAATAGGCAGCGATAAAGCTAGAACACACAGACATTACCATTAAAATCACTAAAACAAATGTCATAGAGAATGGCAATAGTTGCGCATTTTGCACGTCTTCAGATGGTTTACCGATAACACATTGACCAAATTTATAAAGCAACCAAACAAATGTTGCCGTAGATTCAATCAACGCAATCACCATTAACCAAGTTACCCATGAATATTCTTGTCCAAGGTCGAAACCAGCGGCAAATAATGGGAATTTGCTGAAGAAACCGTTAAACGGTGGCACACCAGCAATAGCCAATGCGGCAATACCAAATCCAGTACCAACCACAGGCATTGTGCGCATAATCCCTTGTAAACGCGGCATTGAACGTGTACCAGTGGCATAGCTCAATGAACCTGCAACCAAGAAGAATAAACTTTTCGCAAAGGCGTGGTTAAAGATATAAGCAATCGCTGCAACAAAAGCTAATTTAGAACCTAATGCTGCAAGAGAAAGCCCGATGAAAATATAAGAAAGTTGGGTGATAGTTGAATACGCAAGTAAGCGTTTTAAATCAGCTTGTGGCAAGTACATTAAGAAACCATAAATCAATGTAATCATTGCCATCACAATTCCCACCTCACCCACAATGTACGGAATTTCACCAGCAGACATCACGGAACGAGCGAAAATATAGACGCCCACTTTTACCATTGATGCGGCGTGCAAATACGCACTGACAGGTGTTGGCGCTTCCATCGCATTTGGTAACCAAATTTGCATTGGAAGTTGCGCTGATTTACCCCATGCAGCAAACATCACGCCAAATAACACGATAGTTTTCGCTTCTGGCGCAAGATGTTCTAACGCCGTGATAGAGAATGTGCCAGATTGGCTAAATAAATAAGCCGCGGCAAGATATAAACCTAATGAACCTACGTGAGTAATAATCAACGCTTTCATCGCTGCCGCCATTGCTTTTTGGCTTTGATAATAGCTGATTAATGCCCAAGAACATCCCCCAGTGATTTCAAAGAAAAGCAACTGGCCCGCTAAAGTTGATGAATACACCAAGCCCGCCATTGCACCGATGAAGATCAATAAGAAAGCATAAAAACGAGGTAATCCGTTATGCGGATGTTCGCGGTTTTTATCGGTTAAATAACCACAAGAATATAAGCAAATTAAGAAACCTAAACCCACAACGGCAAAGGCAATTAATGTACTCACTGCATCTAAGGTCACGCCGAAGATTGCGGTATCACCAAATTTAACTAAATCATAGGTGACAGATTGTGCGCCATTTGCATACCACTGCCCCGCCACAGCAAGTGTGCCAAGGGTAGCAAGTGCGGCAAAAATTGTGGCGATTTTTGGGAAAGATTGTTTGTTCAACCCCACAATAAACGCACCGACAAACGGCAAAATGATTGTAATTAGTGCTAAACGTTCCATATTTCCTCCTTACAATCCTGTGAAGTAAAACACAAACGCCAACACTGAAATGCCGAAACCGACCACAGTTAAACGTCCTGTTAGCATAAAGCGGGTACGTGCCAATGTGTTTTCAAATACACATGCGGCGATAAATACCACGAGCAATTTCACAAAGAAAGAAACGATACCTAAAATGACCGCACTTACCGTGAACTCTTGTGCTGCACCGAATGGGAAAAGCACACTCACAAAGATAGAGGCAACCACCATTGATTTTAAACTCAAACCGACTTTCAATAAGGCGAAAGACGGGCCTGAATATTCAGTAAGTGGGCCTTCTTGAAGTTCTTGTTCTGCTTCAGCCAAGTCAAATGGAATTTTGCCCATTTCAATAAAGATCGCAAAAGCAGCGGCCACTAAGGCAATTACTGTTGCAACGGGATATTGCCAAGGTTGGCTAGAAAGTGCGGTGCTAATAACTGCAAAATTTGTAGAACCTGCAATTAAAGCAATCACAATGAATGCCAACATTAAGATGGGTTCAACAAGTACGCCTAAAGTCACTTCACGGCTTGCACCTAAACTTGAGAAAGTACTGTTAGAATCCAAACCCGCAATTGAGAAGAAAAAGCGGAACAACGCGAACAAATAAATAACGGTGATTAAATCACTGCCTGCCCCAAACGGTGAGTGATGAGTAAACATGGGTAAACTCATCGCAACCACCATGACTGTGCTAATTAACACATAAGGCATAACACGAGATACCCAACCCGCATTATCTGGCCAAATATTTTGACGCGTCATTAATTTGGCAATGTCGCGATAATCTTGTAACAAGCCCGGGCCACGACGAGATTGAATACGAGCCCGAATCATCCGTGAAATGCCTGAAAAGAGCGGTGCCAAAGCAAGAAGAATTAACGCTTGCACAATGGCTAAAAGGAACATTCCAGCGGAAGTGGAAATTTCTGAAGGTAATGAAATCATAATTTCCTCCTACATCAACGCAATGGAAAGTAATAACACAACTAAGGCAATCACGAAGTACACGCAATAAACGCGGAAGTCGCCTTGTTGTAGCCATTGAATTTTACGACCTAACCACGGGATAAAATGCGCAATCGGCATTGTTACTTTTTCTTCCCAGAATGGTTCTGTTTTGGTCGCACCTGAAATTAATGCATTGATACCTTTTGCACCAGCAGGCGCAGGATCAAGCACTTGACGCAAGGTATAAAGCGGTTTGAAGATAATACGAAGCGGACGAGTAAAACTACCCGCAGAGGCTGCCATATCCATTTCGTAAGCATAACCACAAGCCCAAGGATTACCTTTTGCACGATCTGTCATACGATTGCCTTTGGTGTAAGCGTAATACATAAACGGCAATACAAAGAATGCAATCAACATAATGCTCACCATTAGTGTAGAAAGCACCGTATTCGGTGTATTGCTTGCTACCACTACACCATTTTCCGCTAAATTAAGCATCTCATTATGAGAAAGTGCAGTTGCAATATTGGCAATAATTGGAGTAACAACAGAAGCACCCACGCCTAAAAGTACACAGAATAATGCCAAGATTGCCATTGCTATCACCATTGGTTTTGGCACTTCGCGTGCATGTGCTGCTTTTTCGCTGCGTGGTGCACCACCAAAGCTAATACCATACACTTTCACGAAACAAAGTGCGGCAAGTGCACCTGTTAAGGCAAGCATAATAATTGCAACAGGGCCAGCGATACGTAATATCACATCATTGTGTTGGCTTAGGCTGAATAAAGATTGATAAGTAAACCATTCACTCACAAAACCGTTAAACGGTGGTAATGCAGAAATTGCCATAGTACCAATCAAGAAACAAAAAGCAGTAAATGGCATTAATTTGCCAAGTCCGCCCATTAAATCCATATCTTTTGAGTGTAAACGGTACATCACAGAACCCGCACCCAAGAACAATAAGCCTTTGAATACCGCATGGTTAAGTAAGTGATATAAACCGCCAAGTAACCCGACAATAGCAAGTACAGGATTATGGATTGCCATACCAATCATACCGACACCTACACCCATCATAATAATGCCGATGTTTTCTACGGTGTGATACGCCAAAAGTTTTTTGATGTCATGTTCTGCTAAGGCATAAAGTACGCCAAGTACAGAAGAAACTGCGCCAAAAGCAAGCACAATCACACCAAACCACATATTGTGTGCGCCAAGTAGATCAATACCAACTTTGATAATCCCGAAAATACCGATTTTAACCATCACACCAGACATCATAGCAGAAGCATGAGAAGGCGCAGCTGGGTGAGCTTTTGGTAACCAGCTATGCAATGGAATCATCCCTGCTTTTGCGCCGAAACCAAGAAATGCCAAAATAAATACCGTAAAGGCTAAAGGCATTGAAAGCTCGGTGTGGCGGAAGGCTTCAAATTCAAAGCTACCTGCGTAGCAATAGAAAATAAAGAAAGCGATCATAATCAACACAGAACCAGCGTGAGCAATGAAGAAATACAATAAGCCCGCATTGGTTGCGTTGTCATCTTGTTCGGTCAGTACTAAGAAGTAAGATGCCAAAGACATCATTTCAAAGAACACTAAAAAGTAAAAAGCGTTATCGCTGGTGACTAAAGCAACCATTGAGGCGATGAACAAATTCATAAAGAAGCCCATCGTGCCAGCGCCTTTGCCAATGTATTCTTTCACATAGGAAAAGGAATAAAGTGCAGTGATAATAACCATTAAAGAAATGACACACACCATAAACGCAGCTAATCCGTCAATACGGATTGAAAATTGGGCGAAGTCGAAAGGGGTTGAAAACACATCAACGACCGTATCGTTGCTGATAAGCACGGGAATGCAGGCAACAATGCCTAACAAGCCACCAAGTACACCGGTCACGCCGGATATATTGATTGAAAGTTGTTCATTTTTTCGCACAGCGAGAGAAATAAACGCACCAACGACATAAATCAACAAGGACGTGATGAGTAAACTGATTGAAGAACTCATAATTTCACTCCATTGATTAACGAGTAAACAAACAATAAATTTTTATCTTGGCACGACAGGAGAACCCATCATTGCCATTTCGCGTTTTTTGCGATTTGCTTGTTCGATACTCTCATCACTAATTAAGAATAAAGTTTTGGTTGGGCAAGTTTGCATACAAGCAGGACCTTCTTCACGGAAATAGCAAAGGTCGCATTTCACAGCAATAGCTTTCACACCAGGTTGCCATGCCAGCATATTGTGTAAATCTGTATTGTCTGGTGCAGTACGAATATCTCGTTTTACCGCATCAGTGAAGGAGAATCCTTCATAATAGGTAGGTGCGTCAATCGGTGCAGAACCATGTTGGGTAATGGCACCAAATGGGCAAGCAATACCACAAAGTTTACAGCCAATACACAAACCTTCGTTTAATTGAATAGTGTCATTTTCGTGCTTAATTGCATGCACAGGACATACCGTAGCACAAGGTGAATCATCACAATGACGACATAAGATCGGCACAGTAATATCGTCGTTACGCATTACTTGTAACCGCGGAAAGGATTGTAATCCAAAAGCTTTGTGTACTTCGCTGCAAGCAGCCATACAGGTATTGCATCCAATGCAATCTTTCGGATCACCTATAACAAAACGGTTCATATTTTCCCCCAAAGTATGTATAGATAGAAACAGAAAGTAGGTGGAAGGCATTACGCCAATACATCCAATAACCACTCTAGAAATAAGGATACTCCTTCAGAGTTACCTAGACTAGAGTAAAACGATTGTTTTATTGACTGAGATCATAAATTTTTTTATTTTTATCGAAGGGAAAATTTCGTATTGAGATTGACTCTCAATTCAATTTGTTAAATTTGTAAGCAATTGAAACTATTAAACTAATTATTGAAAAAAATTGCTAATGAAATGTTAAAATTCTGTTGGTATTTTCTCATTTAGCACAAAAGTGCGGTAGATTTTCCGAAAGTTTTGGAGCCTGCTTTGAAGTGGATTTTCATCATAAAAAATCCTCTTTTCTAAATGAGAATAAATAAAAAAGACATAAAAAAACACCGCAAAGTGCGGTGTTTTTTCATTATGTTTTCGCTATCAGCTGATTACCATTGGTAACCTACGCCAGCTGCAACGCCAGTTTTACCTTGAGTATTTGCCGTACCGGATAAACGGATAATAATCTTACCGTTATCAGAGATACGAGACATCCCTACTGCAAGGCCATTTTGACCTTGATAGTTACCAGCTGCAATACCAACTAAGCTCTTACCTGGTGTATAAGCTTGCGGAATATTCGCAGCCGCTAATGCACTTGCAGTACCTGCATCTGCATGTTTACCAACTTTATTGATCTTGTTGTTCAAGTTTGAAGCAACTGCATGTAACTGGCTACCATTTATAGCATCTTTAGAAGTTGCTGAAATTTCACCTGGAGCCACACCTGTAATTTTAGTAGGAGTTTTACCATCTGGACCACTTACGTTGATATTTCCAGCCTTATTAGTAATCTTAGGCCCTTTATCACCAAACTGAACACTGTCAAAGGTTACATTAGAAGCGGTTGCGTAAGTCACTTTACCGTTAGACTCTTGTTTCACGGTCATATTTTTGCCTGCAACCATTTCAACTTTTTTACCTGGATTGATCATTTCTGGTTTACCTGAAATTTTCTCACCGCCATTTGCTGAAGTGGTTAATGTAAAGCCTGACTTGTTAATTGCATTTGCTACATCTTGTGCAGTCGCCACTTTATTTGCAACATTTGCAATATTATTTGCCGCATCTGCAACTGCTTTTTTAGCAGCATCAATAACTGCAGCAGGTGCCGTCGGTGGCAAGCTATTTAATGCATTTGTCGCGTCTTCTAACGCTTTCTGCATTTCAGGCGTAACTGGACCTTGAACGCTACCATCAGCATTATTGGTAATCTTACCAGTATCAATGTCAAACTTCACATTACTTGTTGTGCCATTTTCAGTTTCTACTGAAACTTTAGTACCTTTACCATCGACAAAGTTAACGGTGTCATAAGGTTTTACGAAATCTTTCGCTTCACCATTATTTTGTAAATTCCAACCTGCATTCAACACATCAGATACGGTTGCTGCATTATTGCCTGCATTTTTTGCAATATCCGCTGCTTTTGCCGCATCAATTGGAGCAGATTTATTGTCTTTACCTGCAATCGGATTGCCCGCAACATCTTTGGCATTCTTATCTGCGTCATTTACAGACGGAAGATTAGATTTCACATTACCCAATGTCGTTGGTGCACCAATTTCATTCGGTGCTGCCGCAGGATTAACCATGTTAGTTGTTAGATCTGCAGGCTTCACTTCTGTTGCAGTCGGATTGCCTTTGTCGTCAACGGTAAAGTATTTGTCGCCCACTTTAGTTACCGGCGTGCCATTCTTATCAGTATATTGAACTGGTAAGCCTGTTACATCCACTTTTACTGTTGTGGTAGTTACTTTATTGCCATCTTTATCAACAGATTCTTTCGTTGCTAACTTCACTTTTGTGTTGTTGCCGTCTGCAAAACGAAGTTCATCATCAGGATTCACTTTTTCATCTTTATCGTCGAAGTCTGCAGCAGATAATTTTTCTGTTTGCTTACCTACAACAAAACCAGATTTTTGAATCGCCGTTGCAACTTTATTACCTGTTACATAACCATCACCTGCATTGGTCGGGGTTGTTCCCTCGTCAGGAGTTACCGGGGTTACATTGGCTTTTGGATCAGCTTTTGGCTTGCCAGTTTTCGGATCAATATCTGCTGTATTGTAATATTGATCTCCTACTTTGATTACTGGAGTATCCTTTCCATTTACTTTAGCAGTAAATTCATTTGGTTTCACTACTTCGCCATCTTTAACTGAGATAGTAATTTCACGAATACCTTTACCATTAGTTTTACCTGTTACAGAAATACCCTTACCAATGAAATCTACTTGATTTGCATTTTTCACAGTATCTACATAACCATTTTCAGGCGCACCAACAATCCAGCCCATATTCGCTAAATCACGAACAGTTGCTGCAGAGTTTAATACATTATCAGGTAATGGTGTTACCTTACCATTTTCATCTGGTTTCGTTCCTAAATTTACTAACTTAGGTTGTTTATCTTGAGCTGTTGGTGTTCCATTAGTATTAGTAGGAACACTTTCATTACTCAATACAGAACCAACACCAGTAATTTGTGTAGGTTTACCATCTGTAGACGTAACATTTAACGCAGTTGTTGGCGCTTTACCATCCTGATTATTATCAGCTGGTATCGCTTTTTCTGTTGCTAATTTAACTGGTGATACATTACTTGTAACGACATCCTTTTCAGGAACTTCGTTACCATCTGAATCCGTATATTTACCATCTTTAGTTTTAGTTAATGGTTTCCCATCTTTCTTTGTATAAACTTCAGCTGGTTTACCAACAGTTACAGTATTAAACTCAACATCATCTTTAGTTGCATAGGTAATATTGCCGTTTGCTTCATGCTTAACGGTCATGTTTTTACCTGCTTTCATCGTTACTGTTGAACCCGGTTTGATTAACTCACCTTTTTCAGTAAGTTTTTCCTTATTAGCGTTATCACCAACAGTAGTATTTTCACCACCGTCGACTTTATCCGCTTTCAGCGTAAAGCCAGAGTTATTGATCATATCCGCAACGTTTTGAGCAGTCGCCACTTTGTTCAACGGAGCTGCCGCATCTTGGGCTGCCTTAAGTGCATCTTGGGCAGCTTTTTTCGTTGCATCATCTGCATCTGGAGCCAAATTATTTACTGCTTTTTGCGCATTTGCTAAATCATCAGCAAGTTTCTTCGCTTCATCTGCAGTAACAGGACCTTTTACCGCACCAGGTTTGGTTGTGTCCGCAGTAATTTCTCCCGCATCCACATCAAACTTCACGGTGCTAGTTAAGTTGTCAGCTGTTTCAACAACTGCTTTTGTGCCTTTGCCGTTTACAAAGTTTACGGTGTCAAACGGTTTCACAAAATCAACCGCACTTCCATTGCCTTGCAGGTTCCAACCAGCATTCAATACATCAGATACCGTAGCTGCATTGTTACCTACAAAGTTAGGGTTAGGTTTTCCATCTTTTGTTGGGTTCAATAAATCAGCTGCTTCCTTTGCTGTCAATGGAGCTTTGTTGATATTATTTACATCTCCTGTAGTTCCTTTTTCTGTACCATCAGGGTTTGTTACTTTTTTATCAGCATCATTCACTGCAGGAATGTTATTTTTCACATTTTTCAATGTAGTTGGTGCTGTTGTACCCTCTGGGCCATTGATTGATGTAATTACATCACCTTTTGGTATCTCTTTATCTCCCTGACCTTTTCCATCTGGAGTTGTATGGTAAGTCACATTGCCATTTTTATCTTTTACAGGATACACTTTCGTACCATCTGCAGTTGTATAACTTACAGGTTGCTCAGGCATTTCTTGAGCCTCTGCTTTCACAGTGATTGTACGAATACCATTCTCTGTTTTACCAGATACAGTAACCCCACCTTCTCCCACGAATTTCACTTCGTCAGCATTTTTTACTTGGTCTGTGTACGCTTTTGTTAAATCGCCTGTTGTTTTGTCCGAAGATACAACCCAACCCATATTACGTAAATCACCTACAGTAGCCGCTGTAGTATCAGGAACAGCTGGAGTACCTGTAGCTGGTTTACTTAAATCTACAAGGCCTTCTTTTGGTGTTCCTGTTGGGTAATTTGTCAAACCAGATGTAACATTTTTAATTGTTTTACCACCATTATCTAAGCCATCTTTTGTCAAAGATACTGGGTTTGCTGGCGCATCTTTTGGAGTGATTGTCATACCATCACCATTGATTACAGTTTTGTCACCAGCTTGGTTTTTAAATTCAGCACTGGTTAAACCAGTCAATTCTTTTTGTAAGGAATAGATAAACTCTTTACCAGCTTGTTTAATCGCTAAATTATTGCCCGCTTTGAAAGTTACAGTCTCTCCAGCTTTGATTAACTCTTCAGCGTTATCTTCTACTGTACCAGTGCCATCTTTACCTGCTGTCGCTTTCCAGCCCATAGATGTTAAAGCATTCACCAATTGATCCGCAGTGACCAATTTACCACCAGTTGTATCAGCTGTTGGCACTCCATTTGTACCTGTCGTAATCGTGCCAGTTTTTGGAGTTAATGTGATGGTATCGCCTGCTGCACTTACTTCTAGCAAATTGCCATCGCTAGATTTAACAGTGAAAGCGATTCCATTTTCTTTATTTAATGCTTGTTTATCAGTTTCTGTAGCGGCATTAGTACCTGTTTGTCCTTTTAACTGAATTGTATTATTCGCCAATTTATGGAATTGACTACCGTTAATAGCATCTTTGGAATCTGCAGATATGTCGCCATCTTTTACATTGGTAACTTTTACTGGATCTGTACCATTAGGGCCAGATACTTTCAAGTCTCCATCATCTGTTTTAGATAATTTTGGACCTTGATCTCCACCGACTTGTACAGTTGTAAACTCAACATTATCTTTTGTTGAGAATGTGAATTTACTTCCATTTTGAGCAATCTTGATGTTTTTATCGGCTTCGAAAGTTACTGTATCGCCAGCTTTGACTTCTTGGTCTTTCTTGCCACTATTTTCGCCGTTTGTTGTGGCAGCAGAAGTTGCCTTCCAAGCAGCCGCTTTAATAGCATCAGCCACGTTGCCTACGGTGGCGATTTTGTTTTCATTGCCGGCAGTTACTGTCGGCACAGCTGCTGTGCTGATGTTGCCCGTGTTGACTTTCACACCATCATTAGTTACGGTGATTGTGTTATCTGCAGCTTTAACATCGAATTTTACATTCGCACCTTTAGCTGTGGTTACAGTATCACCATTTTTTACTTCTTCTTGTTTCGTAACTGTTACAGTTGTACCATTACCATTGACAAAGTTCACTTGGTCATCTGCGCCAATACCAGACACTTTAGTTTTAGGATCACCAGCAATATTCCAACCCAAGGCTACTTTTTTAGAAATAGAGTTTAACTGAGAACCATTGATAGCATCCGTGGAATCTTCTGCAACGCGACCCGCTGCCACATTTTTCAATTGACGTTCTGCACCAGAGCTACCAAATGAAACTACGTCACCTTCAGCTGTATGTGTACCTCCAGCCCAGTTAAAAGTGTACGCCTTCGTTGGTGAATTATCGTCAACAATGTTACCATCTTTATCGTAACTTATACTTAATTGACGTGTACCTACTAAATCAGTAGTAGAACCAGTACCAATAGCTACCGCATTTTGTTTAGTCGCATGAGCCCCGGTACCTAATGCCACTGAACCAATCGCATCAGAACGAGAGCCAGCACCAATAGCCGTACCTAAATCACCTTTCGATAAAGCATGTACCCCTAAGGATGTGGATGCATGACCATTTTTGTTTTTAGCAAAGTCAAGTGCAGCAGTATCCATAGTAAGACCAGTTAACTCTTTATAGGCATCAGCTACTGTTCCTGTAGTTGGAGTTGTACCAGCAAAACTATATTCCCGTCTTACATCTTTACCATTGATTTTTTCAGTTACGGTTTTTTTCACAACCTGGTTACTATCTTTCTCGAAAGATGTATTTTGAGCCGCTGCAGAGGCAATATTCGCCCCACCAATCATAATAGATGAGTCGCCTTGAGCATTGGTTGCACGACCCATCGCAATAGCGCCATCTTTACCAGTAGCTTTCGCTTGGTAGCCTAAAGCAACATCACCATATTCCGCCCAAGATGCTGTACCACCTGCTAAGGCATAGGCACCATTCGCTACAGAACCCATACCGATTGCTACCGCAGCTTCTGCATTTGCTTGTACCGTAGAACCCGCACCGATAGCTGTTGCACCGAAAGCACCCATACGAACTACGGAGTTAGTACCAATAGCTGTACCCAACGCTGTTGTAGAATGGGCTTCCATACCAATCACTACGGAACCAGATTGACCATACGTAGATCTATAGCCAGTTGGCATATCACGGCCAACTAGTTTATTATATTGCCCCGCTACTGTATTTGTACTTTCCGTGTATGCTAAGTTATAGTCATCAATTGTACTTACATTAGTGCTACGTACTGCATCATCTGTTACCACTTGGTATTTATTACCACGCAATTGATCTGTATCATTACCACCCAAGGCAACAACACCATCACCAGCGACTACTTGTCCACCAATAGCGATAGATTGGTCACCAATAGCACGCGCTTCTACACCAATAGCGGTGGCTTCATTGATATGATTTTTACGATAGAATGTTAAATTATTATTTACATTACCCCCTTGTAATGCTGCTTTAGTCTCTGCAGGTGCATTCGCATCTAGACCAAACCCTGCTTTAACAAGAACATTTGCATTATCATCTGCATTAGTATTATTTCTAACTAATTTTCGATTGTTATCTGGATCTACAATCACACCCGCACCGGCTTGTAAACCAAGTGCTGTAGCCGCATTCAAACGATACGTCCCATTTTCACCAAACGCTGTGTAGGCACCACGACCAACAACCGTATTAGGGCGCACTCCATTGCCAGAGCCTTCACTGAACGCATCACGGCCGATAACCAAGGTACCTTCCGCAGTACCATCTGTGATTTTGGCATTTTTACCGATAACAATACTATTGTGACCTTGTACCTTAGTATCAGTACCAATCGCAATCGTATCTTGAGCTTTGTCACCAATAATTGTTGCCCCTTTACCTATAGCGATAGCACGTGCCTGATTCGCATTTGCCGCTTCACCAAGGGCTACAGCACTGACCGCTGTCGCTTTTGAACCTTTACCGATAGCCACCGCATTGTCGCCCGTTGCCTGAGCTGAACTTTGAGTAAAGGTGTTGTTAGCAGTTGTCTCGCCAATCGCCACTGCTGCCTGTGCAGTATTAATGCTCAACAATACAGCGGCAGTTCCCACTACTGCTTTTAGTGAGTTGCTGCTGCTTTGTTTTTTATGTGCTTTGGTTAATTCTGAAACAGCCACCCAAGATTGCGTTGCTTGGCTCCAAACGATACGGAAGATTTTATTCATAAATGTCTCTCTAACGATGTTTAAAAATACCCTTAATCTCTTATTCAATTAATAAAAGAAGTAAGGCGTAAATAAAGTGGAAAAATTATACAGACTTAGTCATGAAATTCAATTTAAAAATACAATCTTTACGATAACTTACATTTATCAATGTGTAATAAAAAACAATAGCAAACGTTTGCTTTTTTTTGCGCAAGAAGCAAGCAAAAGTGCGGTGAGTTTTAGGGGCATTTTTATTGGGAAAAAGCAAATGTGCTTATCAAAAAACAAAGGCCGCAACGTGCGGCCAATTTTTTTAGAATTCTTTTGAAATTAAACTTTCTGCTAATTGCAAATCAAGTGTGGAATCAATATCAATGGAACGATAAGTTGGCATTAAATAAAAACGCATTGGCGCAATAAAAAAGCGTTTTTCTTCAAAGAGACTTTGGATGTCATTAATATAAATTGCGCCATTTGCACGATAAGATTTCGGTAATTTTTGGCGAGGGGCTTCAAAATCCGTTAATTCGTGAATAGGCTGAACTTCGGTGCCGGCATGCGCAATAAAGAAATAAAGCAAGCCTGCATTTACGGCATTGTCATCTTGTTCGGTAATCCGAAAGCTTTATACACTTCACTACAAGCGACCATACAAGTGTTGCATCCAATGCAATCCTTCGGATCACCGATTACAAAACGATTCATACATTCCCCTCCTTGTATGTAAATAACGTTTTTACAATAACCACTCTGCCTATAAAGATACTCCTATGAAAAAGTAAAGCTCAAGAAATAATTCGAAAATTTGTGATTAAGTTCAAAAGATCTTCACTGCTGTAATATAACTGTTAAACCATCGTAAAATATAATAATTTTATGTTAAAAAAACTGAATAAATTTTAAATAAATATTACCTTTATTATCTTCTAACCTCACTATACAAATTTGTAGGGTTACATGATAAAATTCTCTCATTAACGCAGGTTTATTGAGATACAATAAACTACTTATCTCATAAATATTACAACTAGGGACAGATTATGTGTTTAGGTATTCCAGGACAAATTATTCAAGTTGCAGATAGTGCATTACAGCTTGCTGTAGTCGATGTGTGCGGAGTTAAAAGAGAGGTTAATATTTCATTAATTTGCCAGGATGACCCCAAACCTCTCGTTGGTAAATGGGTACTCGTGCATGTGGGTTTTGCCATGACAATTATTGATGAAGAAGAGGCAAAACAAACCCAAGAAGCTTTAATTGCTATGAGTCAGCTAGAACACGAAGTCGGCGATTTTCTTGGCTTAAATCAAAAATAAACAGGATTGCGTTATGCAAGGGATCGAATTACGCATAAAAGGAAAGGTTCAGGGCGTGGGGTTTCGCCCTTTTGTTTGGCTTTTAGCAAATCAATATAAACTAAACGGAGATGTAAATAATGATGGACAAGGCGTATTAGTTCGTTTTGTCTCTCCACCATCAGATACACTCGAACAATTTTTATCTGATCTGCAAAATAAACTTCCTCCACTAGCGCAAATTACTAGCATTACTCAGCGTCCAATAGATTGGCCTGAAGCTACCACAGTAACAAGCTTTACTATCCGGGAAAGCGAAAACAGTCAAATGGACACACAAATTATTCCCGATGCAGCAACCTGTCCACATTGTTTAGCTGACTTATTCGATCCCAATAACCGACGCTATCATTATCCTTTTACTAACTGCACCCATTGCGGTCCGCGTTTTACTATTATCAAGGCGATTCCTTACGACCGAAAAAACACGGCAATGGCTTCTTTTCCACTTTGTTCACAATGTGAAAAAGAATATAAAGATCCTGCAGATCGTCGTTTTCATGCTCAACCCAATGCTTGTTCTGTTTGCGGCCCCCATATTTGGTTACAAGATCGAGAACAAACGCTTGCTACTCATGAAACTGCGCTAAAACAAACCGCACTTTTATTGCAACAAGGCAATATCGTCGCCGTTAAAGGTTTAGGCGGTTTCCATCTAGCCTGTGATGCAAATAACCAAAAGTCTGTTGATTTATTACGTCAACGGAAACATCGTCCGACAAAACCGTTAGCCATTATGGTGCCTGACCTGCAGTTTTTACAAGATTTAAGTGCCCAAGAAACAGAATTGCTAACCAGCAGTGCTGCGCCAATTGTACTTCTTTCAAAACACAAAGTGCCGCATATTGCCGATAACATCGCGCCAAACTTACAGGAAATCGGAGTAATGCTTCCAAGCAACCCACTACAGCATTTGTTGTTACGAGCGGTTAATCGTCCGCTCGTGATGACGTCTGCGAATGCAAGCGGGCAACCTCCAGTGCTGAAAAATGAACATGCTGTAGAACAATTAGCTGACTTGGCTGATGTTTATCTTTGTCACAACCGCGATATTCTACAACGTGCTGATGATAGTCTTGTTCGCGTTGCCTTCGATGGATTAGAAACGCTACGTCGTGCTCGTGGCTATGTGCCAGATGAAATACCACTTGAAACACAAAGCACAAAAAATGTGTTGGCTTTAGGTTCTGATCTGAAAAATACATTCTGCCTGCTACGTCACAATAAAGCCGTACTGAGCCAACATATTGGCGATACAGCAAATGAACAAGTGCGGTCACAATTGAGTGAAAATCTTGAATTATTTCAGCAGATTTATCAATTTAAACCAGACATCATCGCGGTTGATGCTCACCCCGGCTATTTTTCATCTTCCATCGGGAAACAACTTGCTGAACAGCAACAAATCCCATTCATCGAAGTACTGCATCACCATGCACACATTGTCAGTGTCATGGCCGAGCAGCATTGTAATGAACCTGTAATCGGTCTTGCACTAGACGGTATAGGCATGGGCGAAAATGGACAACTTTGGGGAGGCGAATGCCTACTCGTTGACTATCAACATAGTCAATATTTAGGTGGTTTGCCAGCTGTTGCTCTACCAGGCGGTGATCTTGCAGCGAAACAGCCTTGGCGCAACTGGCTGGCTCACCTGCATCAATTTGTGCCACAGTGGCAAGAAATACTCACAAAAACTTGCGCTGAACCGAATTGGCAAATACTAGTCAATGCCATTGAGCGCAGACTCAATTGCCCACCTATATCATCTGCAGGTCGTTTATTTGACGCCGTAGCTTATGATCTCGGCATTGCACCAACCATTGTTTCTTGGGAAGGTGAAGCGGCTTGCCATCTCGAAGCGCTAGCAAACACCTCATCTTTGGCTACCCAAGCACAAAGTGCGGTCAATATTCCAGTAAAAATGCCGCTTATCGACAATAAACTGGATTTGGCTTATTTCTGGCAAAGTTGGTTAAATTATCATGCTTCTGTTGAAGATAAAGCCTTTGCCTTTCATTATGCTCTCGCCCAAGGTTTTGCTGAACTTGCGGCAAACCAAGTTCGCCAACACCAATGCCGTACCATCGTGCTATCTGGTGGCGTGATGCATAACCAACTACTACGTCGCTTATTAAAAGAAAATTTGAGCGAATTCCATGTACTGAGCGCTCATAAATTACCGATGGGTGATGGCGGACTCAGTTTAGGTCAGGCTGTTATTGCCATGCATAGAAACTGATAATTCCTAATATTAAAATATAAGAAAAAGAGTTAATCGGAAAACGACGATTAACTCTTTTGTTTTTATATTGATTTTTATAGCGGAATACTGGAAAAGAAAACCAGTAGTAACGGTGGTAGAATGTTCGTCACAAAGCCGAATGAAATCGCAATGGGCGTCACTTCAATGCCCCCCGCTTTTTGAATAATTGGCAAGGTGCAATCTATTGCAGTCGCTCCCGTAATTCCAATTGCCGTCGAACGAAAATGACGCATAAATAATGGGATGACAAATAAACTCACAATTTCACGGGATAAATCATTAAAAAAGGCAATACTACCCTGCACTGGTCCCCACGCATTAGTTAATACCACACTAGATAATGAATACCAGCCCATTCCTGAGGCAAAAGCGAGTCCTTGGGTAATTGGCATCGCTAAAACGAAAGCAGCAACCACACCACCTAGTAACGAGGTAAAAGTAAACACCATTCCTGTTTGGAAACCACGCTTATTAAAAATAGCCTCTTTTAAAGAAATGCCATTATTTCTTAGTTGAATACCCACAAAGAAAATCAGCACAATCAATACATATAGATTTATACCTGTAGGCAGCATTAAATAGGATTTAAAAAAGAAACCACAAATGGTACCAAACACCACTGTGCCAGAAAGTTTGAGAGAATCGATTAAGGAATACCAGCGAGAATCAATTTTACCTTGTGATTTAAGTGGCTCAGCAGGATTAAAACGATCATAAAGCATCAAACCAATCATATTAGAGCCCAAAATAATTGTAGATAACGTCAACGCAGTTGTACCAATAATTGGGAGTTTATGTTCTAAATCATCCAATTGACCAAGCAAATACCCCATTAAGAAAAGGATGATGTAAAGCAAAAACATGACGATATGATTAATCTTTGGGATATAGGATTTATTATTGACCTTCAGTAGATAGCCTAACACCATCGGTATTAAGACAATTAATAAGCCATTTATCATATCCTGCATCATACATCTCCTTTCTTATCCCATTGAAGCTAGCATACCCCTTTTCTCCCCCTTTTTCAAAGCGCATAAAAAAGTGCGGTCAAAATCGATCGCACTTTTAATCATCTAAAAAAATAATTTATTAGTCATTTACTTGACGACGTGCTATTACTGCATCAGATAACTGTTTTAACACGATTTCTGTATCTTCCCAACCGATGCAAGCATCAGTGATGCTTTGTCCGTAAGTCTGAGCTTTACCATCGACTAAGTCTTGACGCCCCTCAACAATATGACTTTCTACCATGACACCGAAGATCTGCTTTGAACCACCTGCAATTTGCTGGCAAACATCTTCACAAACATCCATTTGTTTTTTGAATTGTTTGCTACTATTTGCATGGCTAAAATCAACCATGACATGTGGAATACGACCTGATTTTTCGATCTCTGCACAAACTTTTGCAACGTCTTCTGCTTTATAGTTAGGACCTTTATCCCCACCACGTAAAATAATGTGGCAGTCTTCATTTCCTTTTGTTGAAACAATAGCCGAATGGCCAAATTTTGTCACAGATAAGAAGTAATGCGAAGCTTCTGCCGCGCCCATTGCATCTAATGCTACTTTTACGCCACCATTTGTGCCATTTTTAAAGCCTACCGCACAAGATAAGCCTGAAGCTAATTCACGGTGAACTTGAGATTCAGTTGTTCTCGCACCAATTGCGCCCCAGCTCATGAAATCCGCTACATATTGTGGTGTGATCATATCTAAGAACTCACCTGCTGATGGTACACCTAAGTTATTGATGTCAGATAATAATTTACGTGCAATACGCAAACCATCATTTAAACGATATGTATCATTTAAATAAGGATCGTTAATTAAGCCTTTCCAACCCACTGTTGTACGCGGTTTTTCAAAGTAAACGCGCATCACCACTTCAAGTGTATCTTTATATTCATCACGTAATACTTTTAAACGTTTGGCATAATCTAAAGCGGCTTTAGGATCATGAATAGAACAAGGACCAATTACTACAAGTAAACGGTCATCTTTTCCATGAATAATATTGTGTGCGTGCAAGCGGGTTTCATGAACTAAATCAGCTGCTTCTTCACTTGCAGGAAATTTTTCTAATAAGGCAATGGGAGGTAATACCTGATCGACTTTTTCAATTCGGGTATCATCATTTGCAACTTTTACTTCGATTTCTTCTTTCTTCGTCGCCATATGTCACTCTCTAAATCTTAAATGTTGTGTTTCAATCTAATGGCGTTACTCTACACCTATTTTTTGTACTAGTAAACTAGTTCATTTAAATTTACATACAATTATTATGTGATTGCGTAAATTTTATACTTCTTAAGCAGTATAAACAGGGCGTTATTAAACTATATTTCAGCCTTAGGTGGCAAGGTTTTTGACGTAAAAATAGGTTGTACCAGCACTATTTAAACAAAATGATCTTTTATCTTTCAAATTGACAAATAGGTTTAGATAAATGCGGGCAAAAAGAACAATTTCAATTTCTACCGCACTTTTAAAAAATATTTTTTCAATGCCCTTGTTTTTACTGAACATCCCCCTCATTTTGTTGTCTGATTGAACACTTATTCAGTCATTTATTTTTACTTGGAGAACTCTATGAAGAAAAGAAATTTTGTATTAACCGGTATCGCATTAGGTTTAAGCGTATTTGCGACCTCTTTATCCGCTCAAGCGGCTATTCCAAATGAAATCGTGGAACAAGGCAGCCTTGCGCCAATGTTAGAAAAAGCGCAGGCAGCAGTCGTGACTCTTTCCGTTGAAGGCAAAGCAAAAGCAAACAGCCGTTCGGCATTACCTGATGATATTCCAGAAGAATTTAAATTTTTCTTCGGTGATCAATTTGGCGAACAATTCGGCGGAGATCGTGGCGCATCACGCAACTTCCGTGGTTTAGGTTCAGGTGTGATCATCAATGCAGATAAAGGCTATGTTTTAACTAACAATCACGTGGTAGATGGTGCGGATAAAATCACCGTAAAATTGCAAGACGGACGTGAGTTCAAGTCAAAACTCGTTGGAAAAGATGAACAATCTGATATCGCTTTAGTACAAATCGAAAAACCAACAAACCTCACCGCAATCAAAATAGCCGACTCCGATAAATTACGTGTCGGTGATTTTACCGTTGCTATCGGTAATCCATTCGGTTTAGGTCAAACTGTAACCTCTGGTATCGTTTCAGCACTTGGCCGCTCTACTGGTTCTGATAGTGGTGCATATGAAAACTATATTCAAACCGATGCTGCGGTAAACCGTGGTAACTCTGGCGGTGCATTATTGAATTTACAAGGTGAATTAATTGGTATCAATACGGCTATTATTTCTCCAAGTGGCGGTAACGCCGGGATTGCCTTTGCAATTCCAAGCAACCAAGCGAACAATCTTGTGCAACAAATCTTAGAATTTGGTGAAGTACGTCGTGGTTTACTCGGTATTAAGGGCGGTGAATTAAATGCCGATTTAGCGAAAGCCTTTAATGTGAGTGCACAACAAGGTGCATTTGTGAGTGAAGTTATTCCAAATTCAGCAGCAGAAAAAGCAGGCTTGAAAGCAGGTGATGTAATTACCGCAATGAATGGTCAAAAAATCTCAAGTTTCGCCGAAATGCGTGCAAAAATCGCGACCTCTGGTGCGGGTAAAGAAATTGAACTCACTTACTTACGTGATGGTAAAACTGACAACGTAAAAGTGACTTTACAAGCAGACGATGGCTCTCAAACAGCAAGTAAAACGGAACTTCCAGCATTAGACGGTGCAACCTTAAACAACTATGATGCAAAAGGTGTTAAAGGTGTGGAAATTAGTAAAGTTCAACCAAATTCAATGGCAGCACAACGCGGTTTAAAATCGGGTGATATTATCATCGGCATCAACCGCCAGCCAATTGAAAGCACGCAAGACTTACGCAAAGCATTAGATGAAAAACCATCAGCTGTTGCACTCAATATCTTACGTGGCAAAAACAACTTCTACTTATTAGTACAATAAAATAAAAAAGAGCGGTCAATTTGATCGCTCTTTTCCTTTATTCCGATATCATAAACTGCTCTCTCAATTGATGAAGTTGATCGCGTACTGCAGCGGCTTTTTCAAACTCAAGATCTTGAGCAAATTTATACATTTGTTGTTCCAATTTCTTTATTTGTTGTTGGAATTCTTTGGCTGATTTAGGTGCATTGTAAAGTGCGGTCGGTTCAGCTGCCGTTTTTCCACGCTGTTTCGATTTCGCTTTTTGATTTGCACCTTGACCAATATCTAATAATTCGCCGACTTTCTTATTCAATGCCTGTGGAACAATGCCCTTTTCTTCATTGTATTTCATTTGTTTTTCACGACGGCGATTGGTTTCGGTAATGGCTTTTTCCATAGATTTAGTAATACTATCAGCATACAAAATCGCTTTACCATTTAAGTTTCGAGCAGCACGACCGATGGTTTGGATTAAAGATCGTTCAGAACGTAAGAAACCTTCTTTATCGGCATCTAAAATCGCAACAAGAGAAACCTCTGGAATATCCAGCCCCTCACGTAATAAGTTGATGCCGACCAACACATCGAATTCACCTAAACGTAAATCACGAATAATCTCTACACGCTCAACCGTATCAATATCTGAATGCAAATAACGCACACGAATGCCGTGCTCGTCTAAGTAATCCGTTAAATCTTCCGCCATTTTCTTGGTGAGTGTTGTGACTAAAACTCGCTCATTTTTATCCGCTCTTTGGCGAGCTTCGGAAAGTAAATCATCCACTTGAATAGACACTGGACGAATTTCAATTTGCGGATCAAGTAAGCCTGTTGGACGTACCACCTGATCGACAATTTCACTGCCCGATTTTTCCAACTCATAAGGGCCTGGTGTCGCTGAAACGTAAATGGTCTGCGGCGCTAAACGCTCAAACTCTTCAAAGCGTAATGGACGGTTATCCAATGCTGAAGGCAAACGGAAACCATATTCCACCAAGGTTTCTTTACGTGAACGGTCTCCACGATACATCCCGCCAATTTGCGGCACAGTCACGTGTGATTCATCAATAATCAAAATCGCATCAGACGGCATATAATCAAATAATGTCGGAGGTGGTTCACCTTCATTTCTGCCAGAAAGGTAACGTGAATAGTTTTCGATTCCTGAGCAATAACCGAGCTCATTCATCATCTCAATATCAAATTGTGTACGTTGAGTAATACGCTGCTCTTCCAGCAATTTATGTTCCTTGATGAAATATTCACGGCGTTGCACAAGCTCCGCTTTGATTTTTTCAATGGCATCTAAAATACGCTCTCTTGGGGTCACATAGTGGGTTTTCGGATACACCGTAAAACGTGGAACGGCGCCAAAACTAGTACCCGTTAAAGGATCAAATAAACTTAAACGTTCAATTTCATCATCAAATAATTCAATTCGTACCGCACGATCGTCAGATTCTGCAGGGAAAATATCAATCACTTCGCCGCGTACCCGGAATGTACCACGCTGAAAGGCTTGATCGTTTCTTGTATATTGCAATTCTGCCAACTTCGCTAAAATCTGACGTTGATCGATAATTGCACCTTGTTGTAAATGCAACATCATCTTCAAATAGCTATCTGGATCGCCCAAACCATAAATCGCTGATACGGATGCCACTACGATAGTATCTCGACGTTCTAAAAAAGATTTCGTCGCAGACAGACGCATTTGCTCGATTTGATCATTAATAGATGCATCTTTTTCAATGAAGGTATCACTGCTAGGCACATAGGCTTCTGGTTGATAATAATCATAGTAAGACACAAAATATTCCACTGCATTTTCAGGAAAAAACGCTTTCATTTCCGCATAAAGCTGGGCGGCAAGAGTTTTATTTGGGGCAAGCAACATGGCTGGGCGGTTTAACGTTGCTATAACATTTGCAATGGTAAAGGTTTTACCTGAGCCCGTTACCCCGAGAAGGGTTTGATGAGCCAAACCATCCTCTAAATTTTCGACTAATTTTTCGATTGCTTGGGGTTGATCACCGGAAGGTTTAAAGTCTGAATGAAGGATAAAAGGCTTAGTATTAATTTTCTCTGCCATAAGTGCGGTCAATTTTTTAACTGTTTTAGAACTGTGACTATTTTAGCACATTTATTACTCCAAATTGAGCGATAAAAATCCAAGTTTTACACACACTTAGGTGTGTCAAGTCTTAAACACTTCAAAATTTAAAAATATTTTATTTTTTTTGCTGGACTTTGTATAACATATTGATATTTAAGTAAATATCACCAAATGACTAATAGATGAACAATTTGAGACAAAGCCAGTCTGCATCAGTGGTTGACCATTTTAAACAAAAACAATCCACAAAGTTATCCACAGGCTCTGTGGATAGAAAAAGAAGTCGAAAATTCATAAAAATGAATGATGAAAAAAGATTATTAGCATCAACTATTGTCTATTGTTTATAAAAAAACTCTCTCGATATTTCGAGAGAGTTTCTATTATAGGCTAATGATTAACTACCATTGATAACCCATACCTGCGCCTACAGCATAATCTCCAGAAGTCGTTGCAGAGCCACTCATCTTGAAGTGTACTCGATTACTATCACTAGCGCGGTTGATACCAACAGCTACAGCACTTTGGCCTTTAAAGCTACCAACTCCAATGCCGACCATAGTTCCTCCTGCACGGTTTACAGTTGGAATATTTGCCATTGCTACAGCACCAGCGATACCTCCACGAAGTTTTCTATCTGTTTGTTTTAATTCGCTACGAACAGAACTTATAGAATTGTCAACATAGCGTTTATTTGCCGCATCAGTTAAGTTTTTAGGATCTTGAACGTTTGTTATTCGACGTTCATGACCAATATCTCCCACTGAAACAGTATTTTCTTCTTTCGCAACAGAACCTTCACCTAATGCAACGGAGCCTGCAGCTTTAGCTTCTGCATTATGACCTATAGCTGTTGAGCGTTCTGCATGTGCTTTAGCGTTATTACCTAGAGCAGTAGAGTGATCCCCTTTCGCTTCAGAGCCATATCCCATTGCAGTTGAATCTTTACCTGAGGCTTTAGCACTATTTCTACCACTAGTATTATCAGCTGCAAATGCAGTTTTACCATCTTTACTTATTAAACCTGAATTTTCGATACGGGTTTCAATTGCCTTCGCTTTATCTTCAGAGGCTTTCGCAGAATCTTTAGCGGTGATTGCTTCATCACGAGCCGATTCAGCTTTACCTTGGGCTGCTTCGGCTTTACCTTGGGCTGCTTCGGCTTTACCTTGTGCTTTTTCAGCTTCGCCTTGTGCTGTTACAGCAGCATCTTTAGCAGTGATTGCTTCATCACGAGCCGCTTCAGCTTTACCTTGTGCTTTTTCAGCTTCGCCTTGTGCTGTTACAGCTGCATCTTTAGCGGTGATTGCTTCATCACGAGCCGCTTCAGCTTTACCTTGTGCTTTTTCAGCTTCGCCTTGTGCTGTTACAGCAGCATCTTTAGCGGTGATTGCTTCATCACGAGCCGATTCAGCTTTATCTTGGGCTTCTTCTGCCTTGCCTTGAGCTGCTTCGGCTTTTCCTTGTGCTTTTTCAGCTTCACCTTGTGCTGTTACAGCAG
>NZ_QEPZ01000010.1 GCF_003253005.1 Haemophilus parainfluenzae
AAGGAATAATCCTGGCGGCGATAGAGCGGTGGTCCCACCTGACCCCATACCGAACTCAGAAGTGAAACGCCGATGCGCCGATGGTAGTGTGGGGCTTCCCCATGTGAGAGTAGGACACCGCCAGGTACTGAATGTAGAACCCCGAGCTGAATGGCTTGGGGTTTTTGTTTTATATAAAATATTAGAATTCATACATAAATGAGTCTAATAATGATAAAATCTTCACCTGTTTCTAGATAGCAATAATTATGAAAAAGCAGATAAGTAAGATTTTTTCCAGTGATGGTGAATTGAGTAAGAATATCAAAGGATTTAAGCCTCGAGCAGAACAGCTCGAAATGGCTCAATCAGTAGGATATTCTATTCAAAATAAGCGACCGCTTGTTGTAGAAGCTGGAACGGGTACTGGAAAGACTTTTGCTTATTTAGCACCAGCACTTATTGCAGGAAAGAAAACGATTATTTCAACCGGCTCTAAAAATCTACAAGATCAACTCTTTTCAAGAGATCTACCTGCCATAAAAAAAGCTTTAAATTATTCTGGAAAAATTGCATTATTGAAAGGGCGATCTAATTACTTATGTTTGGAACGACTGGATCAGGTTATCGCTCAAGGTGTGCTTGGGGATAAATCTGTTTTAGCCGATTTAAGTAAAGTAAGAAAATGGAATAATGTAACGAAAACAGGTGATTTGACCGAATGTATTGAATTGGCTGAAGATAGCCCAATTTTGCCTCAATTGACGAGTACGGCAGAAAGTTGTTTAGGAACGGATTGTCCTAACTACGCTGAATGCTATGTTGCACAAGCTCGTAAAAAAGCGCTAAATGCGGATCTTGTCGTAGTAAATCATCATCTTTTCTTTGCTGATATGGCGGTAAAAGAAAGTGGCTTTGGTGAGCTTATTCCCAATGCAGAAGTTATCATCTTTGACGAAGCACATCAACTTCCCGATATTGCAAGCCAGTATTTTGGTCAATCATTAACTTCTCGCCAGCTATTTGATTTATGTAAAGATATCAATATTGTTTATCGAACAGAATTGAAAGATATGCTGCAGCTTGGTACTACTGCAGATACATTGCTTAAAGTTATTCAGGATTTTCGCCTTCTTCTTGGGGAAGGAAATCAGCGAGGAAATTGGCGTGAGCTATTTAAGCAAAGTGCGGTTAAAAAATCGGTTGAATTATTACAAGAAAAAATTGAGTTTCTTTCTGAAGTTATCAAGATTGCATTAGGTCGCTCTCAGACTTTGGATAGTATTTTTGAACGCACTGAAAGTATCAAGAATCAATTAATTCGTCTTTGTGATACGGCCATTGTTGGCCATTGTTATTGGTACGAAAGTATGGGGCGACAATTTGGTTTACATATTACGCCACTTACTGTCGCAGATAAATTTGGCGAACAGCTAAATAATAAAGAAGCAGCTTGGATTTTCACCTCAGCGACTCTTGAAGTTGGCGGCACTTTTAATCATTTCTGTCAGCAACTTGGTATTGAGGAAGCAGAACAAAAAATTCTTCACAGCCCTTTTGATTATCCTAATCAATCGCTACTTTGCGTGCCACGTTATTTACCAGCAACTAATCAAAATAATACATTACAAGCTCTTGGTGAAATGTTGTTGCCTATCATTGAAGCGAATAAGGGGCGATGCTTTGTGCTTTGTACTTCTTATTTAATGATGAGAGGCTTGGCAGAGTATTTTAGAGAAAATAGTGAGCTTTCTATCTTATTACAAGGTGAAATGCCTAAAGCCAAATTACTCGAACAATTTATTCATGAAACCCACAGCGTGCTAGTTGCAACCTCGAGCTTTTGGGAAGGTGTGGATGTCCGTGGTGATGCGCTATCATTAGTCATTATTGATAAATTGCCTTTTACTGCGCCAGATGAAACTTTACTAAAAGCGCGCATTGAAGATTGCCGATTGCAAGGAGGCGATCCATTTAATGATATACAGATCCCTGAAGCGGTTATTACGCTGAAACAAGGTGTAGGACGCCTAATTCGAGATGTGACAGATCGTGGTGCGGTAATTATTTGTGATAATCGTCTTGTTATGCGAAATTACGGCGAAACCTTTCTAAAAAGTTTACCTAATTCAACCCGTACCCGAGATCTCAACAAAGTGGTACAATTCTTACAAAATGAGAAAATGGATTAATAATGAAAAATATCACCTTATTAGCACTTGATACTTCAACAGAAGCCTGTTCAGTTGCACTTTGGCATAAAGGCGAAAAAACACATTTAGATGAATTAGCACAACGTACACACACAAAACGTATTCTTCCAATGGTTGATGAGTTGCTCGCTAATTCAGGTATCAATTTGAAGCAAGTAGATGCGTTAGCATTTGGACGCGGTCCTGGTAGTTTTACTGGTGTCCGTGTCGGTGCAGGGATTGCTCAAGGGCTTGCATTTGGTGCTGATTTACCTGTTATTGCGGTATCAAATTTAACAGCAATGGCTCAGGCTGCATTTGAATTACATCAAGCTGAAAATGTGGCAGCTGCCATTGATGCGAGAATGAATGAAGTTTATTTTTCTCAAGTAAAACGAGAAAAAGTGCGGTCAGAATTGGATGAGTTTTTCCAATGGAATCCTGTTATAGAAGAACAAGTTTGCCAACCTGAAAAAGCGCTTGAACAGCTTTCAGATTTAACCGCCTATCGAGTCGGAACAGGTTGGGCAGCGTATCCTCAATTTAAAGACAGTGGTTTAGAAGGGAGTGATATTATTTTACCTTCTGCACAATATATGCTTGAGCTTGCTTTAACAGATTATGCTCAGAATAAAATCATATCCGCCTTAGAAATTGAACCGGTTTATTTGCGTAATGAAGTAACTTGGAAAAAATTACCTGGGCGTGAATAATTTTCGAAAAGGAGTTGAAGATGAATAAAAAAACGATCTTAGTTTTGACCGCACTTTCGACCACATTAGTGGGATGTGTTAATGCACCGAACGGACTGGAAAAAGAGCAGTTTACTTTAAAATCATTATCTTCAATTCAACAGAGTGATTATAGCTGTCAGTGCAAATCAATTCGTTTAGGCGGAAAAGTATTAACAGCACAAGCCTTGCCGAATAAAACTAAAATTGAAGTATTAAGCTATCCAGTTTACTCAACCTCTGCAAAACCCATGATTGATGAACAACCTAATGGACGTTTTATTACTTATCTTGATGGTTTTGTTGAGCCTGAAAGTTTAAAAGACCAATTTATTACAATTGGCGGCACTTTACTGAAAACAGAACAAGGCAAGGTTGATCAGGCAAACTACACTTACCCTGTAATTCAAACCAATCACTATCGTGTCTGGAAGCTTTCTCAAAGCTATTATTATCCAGACGATATGTGGGATGATTGGGGCTTTTTCGGTAGAAGACCATATTATTGGTATAGCGAGCCTGAAATTCGCTATTATCTCTATTAACTACATGATAAAATTAAGAAAATTTTCCAAAGAATAAGGATAAAAAATGGAAAAAGTTTGGTTTCAAAATTATCCAGAAGGTTCACCAACCACGCTGGATACCTTAAAATATGATTCGATTCTCGATATTTTAGATAAAGCAATTCGTGAGCATCCAGACCGTCCTGCTTATATCAATATGGGACAAGTGCTAACTTTTCGTAAATTAGAAGAGCGAAGCCGTGCATTTGCTGCATATTTACAAAATGAATTGAAATTAAAACGAGGTGATCGTGTTGCTCTCATGATGCCGAATTTATTGCAATATCCTATTGCGCTGTTCGGTATCTTACGTGCGGGCTTAGTTGTGGTAAACGTGAATCCACTTTATACCCCTCGAGAATTAGAACATCAGTTACAAGATAGCGGTGCAACGGCGATTGTTGTTGTTTCAAACTTCGCCTCAACCTTAGAAAAAATCGTGTTTAACACTAAAGTAAAACACGTGATTTTGACAAGAATGGGTGACCAACTTTCTTTTGGTAAGCGTAATTTGGTCAATTTTGTCGTGAAATATGTCAAAAAGTTAGTGCCAAAATATAAATTACCGAATGCAGTGACTTTCCGTGAAGTGTTAAGTATTGGTAAATATCGCCAATATGTTCGTCCACAAGTGGATCGTGAAGATTTAGCCTTCTTACAATATACAGGTGGTACAACGGGTGTTGCTAAAGGTGCAATGCTGACACATGGCAATATTATTACCAATATTTTCCAAGCGAAGTGGATTGCAGAGCCATTTATTGGCGATCATGCTAAGCAACGCGTTGCCGTACTGGCTTTACCGCTTTATCATGTTTTTGCCCTAACGGTAAACTGTTTACTTTTCTTAGAGCTTGGCGTGACAGCGCTCTTAATTACTAACCCACGTGATATTGATGGCTTTGTTAAAGAGCTCAAAAAATACCGCTTTGAAGCGATTACAGGGGTAAATACCTTGTTTAATGCGCTACTTAATAATGAAAATTTCAAAGAAGTGGATTTTTCACAATTAAAACTTTCTGTTGGCGGCGGTATGGCGATCCAACAATCGGTTGCAACGCGTTGGCATGATTTAACCGGCTGCAACATCATTGAGGGTTATGGTATGACAGAATGTTCACCGCTAATTGCCGCTTGTCCGATTAATGTGGTGAAACACAATGGTACAATCGGTGTACCAGTGCCAAATACCGATATTAAAATTATCAAAGATGATGGCTCGGAAGCACAACTTGGTGAAGCTGGAGAGCTTTGGGTTAAAGGTGAACAAGTCATGCGTGGCTATTGGCAACGCCCTGAAGCGACAGCTGAAGTGCTTCAAGATGGTTGGATGGCAACGGGTGATATCGTCATTATGGACGAGAGCTATAGCCTCCGTATTGTTGATCGCAAAAAAGATATGATCTTAGTTTCAGGCTTCAACGTTTATCCAAATGAAATCGAAGATGTGGTGATGCTAAATTATAAAGTCGCTGAAGTGGTCGCTATTGGTGTGCCACATGAAGTGTCGGGAGAAACCATCAAAATCTTCGTCGTGAAGAAAGATGATAGCCTCACGCGTGATGAATTACGCCAGCATTGTAGACAACATCTCACAGGTTATAAAGTCCCGAAAGATATTGAGTTTCGCGATGAATTGCCGAAAAGTAATGTAGGCAAAATTTTAAGACGCATACTGCGTGATGAAGAAATAGCAAAACGCGCGCAACATTAATTAAATCAGGGATATGTGTTCATATCCCTGTTTAGTCTGTACCTCTATTTGAAAATACATCCTATTACAATGATAAAAGAATGCCAAAATCAACCGCACTTTACATTAATTCAAAATAATGAAGAGCTCGCTCAGATTTGCCAGTTAGCGCGTCAGCAAAGTGCGGTCGCTTTAGATACCGAATTTATGCGGGTATCGACCTATTATCCTAAATTAGGATTAATTCAACTTTATGATGGTGAACGAGTTTCATTGATCGATCCTTTATCCATTACTGATTTTTCACCTTTTGTGGAATTATTACGCGATCAGCAGGTGACAAAAATTTTGCATGCTTGTAATGAAGATTTATTGGTTTTCTTACAAGAGTTTGATGCACTTCCACAACCTATGATGGATACGCAAATAATGGCACGTTTTCTAGGTTTTGCTAATTCAGCGGGTTTTGCTAAACTTGTGTTACATTATTTGGGCGTTGAAATGGATAAAGGGGCAACGCGTACAAACTGGCTAAAACGCCCACTTTCACCTGCACAGCTACAGTACGCGGCAGGAGATGTATGGTACTTATTGCCAGTTTATCAAAAAATGCAAATAGAATTAGCACAATCACCTTGGCTTCAAGCAGTAATTGATGATTGCCAGCTTGCGATATCGAAAACCAGTAAATTAGATGATCGCGATCCAGACAAAGCCTATTTAGAGATTCCAAATGTTTGGAAATTGAATCCGCTCGAATTAGCGCGTTTACAGCTATTGGCCAAATGGCGACAAGAAACGGCAATGGCACGAAATTTAGCTCTTTCTTATGTGGTGAAATCGGACAACCTTTGGAAAGTAGCAAAAAACAACCCTCGTAATACATCAGAAATGCTAGCGCTTGGATTATCTGAAAATGAAGTGCGTGTGCGTGGCAAAAAAATGCTTCAATTATTAGCACAAAGCCGCAAAATTTCCCCTTATGATTATCCTAAACGTTTAGTGCGTATTGTGGATGATCCTCGTTATAAAAAGGCAATTCGATTGTTACAAGAAAAAGCTTATGAACTGACCCCAAAAGAATTAACCCTCGATATTCTAGCCAGTAAACGGAATTTAGAAGATCTGATTAAATGGGTTTGGCTAAAAAATGAAGATATGACCAAACAGCCTGATTTACTTTTAGGGTGGCGAAGAGAGATTGGCTTGAAGCTGGTTGAATACTTAAAATCCGTAGAGTAGTCATTAAAAACAATCTTAAAAATAACCGCACTTTGAATCATAAAAAGTGCGGTTATTTTTTTATTTATAGGTATCGTTTCTATAAAATGTGATTTATTTCACAAATCTGACTAAAATGTTCAACTTTTTTCTTGTTTATTGCTTCATTTTAAGTAAAATGCTTGAAGTTTTATTATGTAAGGTAATAACTAGTTGAAATCCATTATTTTTTTTGTGGTTATTTGCTTGGTGAATTTCATTTATTTCCCTACATAAATTAAGGAATAATTTATTTTGCTTTGTTTTGATTTGATGTTTAATTAAGAAATATAAGCTAAGTAAGTTATTTTACTTTTCAATGATTATCTATTTGTTATTAATATAAGAGGACTTTCTATTAAACCTATCTTTAAAACAACCGCACTTGCGGCATTTGTGGCTTTATCTTTGACAGCCTGTGGCAGCTCATCGAGTTCTAATGACTCAAATTCTATTGCTGCTCAAGTTGAAGTTCAAAAAGCGAAAACGTCAGAGCAAGCAAAACGCATTGCAGAGAATTTAAAAGACAGTGCGAATAAAGCAAAATCAGCTGCAGAACAAGCAAAACATGCAGCTAAAAAAGCAAAAACCTTAGCAGATAAATCTCAATCAGAAGTAGATGCGTTGAAGAAAAGTATCTCATCAACAACAGATGCAACTAAAAAAGCCGCATTAGAGAAAAGTTTAAAAGTGAAAGAAACTGCATTAGAAAGTGCTAAAAAAGCATTATCTGATGCCCAACAAAAAGCAGAAGAAGCGCAAAAATCTTTAGATGCGCATAACGCTGCAGTGGCAAAAGCGAATAACCAAGTAGTTGAGTTACAAAAAGCAGAAGCTAAAGCGAAGGCAGATGCTGAAGCGAAAGCAAAAGCTGAGGCAAAAGCAAAAGCGGAAGCTGAGGCAAAAGCAAAAGCGGAAGCTGAGGCAAAAGCAAAAGCGGAAGCTGAAGCGAAGAAAAAAGCGGAAGAGCAAAAACGCCTAGAAGAAGAGGCGAAAAAGAAAACTGAAGAAGCGAAAAAAGCCAAAGATAAAGCGGAAAAAGATCGCTTAGAAAAAGAAGCAAAAGAAAAAGCTGAAGCTGCTAAACGAGCAGAAGCGGAGAAAAAACGCTTAGAAGAAGAGGCGAAGAAAAAAGCTGACGCAGCTAAACGAGCTGAAGAAGAGAAAAAACGTTTAGAAGAAGAGGCGAAGAAAAAACCAAATAAACCGGTTGTTCCGCCAACTGTTCCAACTCCAACAACTAAAACAGACTTTAATTCGACCAAAACCACACATGGTAAAGAGTGGCGTTATATTGATATAGCAAAAAATATTTCTAACGATGGACCTCATAATGATGAATATGTCTATTCACCTTATGTTAATAGCAGCGTCCATATGCCTAATGTAAATGTCTCTAGTGGCTCAGGTGTTGTTAATTTTAATAAATTATCAGGTAATCAATTAGGTAAGTTTTCTGGTAAAGCAACCGATCAAGATTATGTTATTGATCAGGAAGCTGCTAGAAATGGTATGAATTATCTTTTTGTCAATCAACCATACTCAACTTATGGTGTGCTTTATACACCGAATTCAGAACGTCCAACAGAATTGGTTACAAGACCTGTAGCTTTTGTAAGAGTGAACGAGGATGAAAGTAAATTCACGGGTAATGCAACTTATAAAGGTGGTGTGATTGCTCAGATTAGTGCTTATGAACGTACAGCAAGTACTTCGGGTTGGTCTGAGGATAATGATGAAATTAGCTGGGATCAAAAAGATTTTATAAAAGATGATGGTTCTGTTACTATCAACGTCAAAATGAATGGAACAACCGAAAAACCAACGATGGATGGTGTGATCAATAGTAAAACCATTGGCCAAATTAAATTAACAGCTAATGAAGTTGAAGATAAAACTACTTATATTGGTGCTAAAAACCCAATAGTTCCGCAAATAGTTTTAAGTAAGAATAAACATGAAGTTATTGGAAAAGCAGTTCATGCAAGAGCAACCGGAGATTATGGCGCAACATTTGGTGGCAAAAACTATTCAGAGGTTGTCGGTATAGTTGGGGTAAATAAATATATCCACAAGGGGACGGTTGAAAGAGCTGATCATAGCCAAGGTTTAGCTGAAATTAAAGAAGCTGGTAAAACATATGTCGTGGAAGAATATCAAGCTACTTTCGGTGCTAAAAAATAACCCTTTCTTTTAATCACTTTCTGCCGCCGTTGTGCGGCAGATTTTTCTAATAAAGTATAATGAAAAGATATAGTTCCTTTTTACTCGCCTTATTCCCAGCCCTAGCAATTGCCGCCCCGTCGCCGGAATTAAGCACAGAAATTGATAAACAAGTAAAAATTGCTGAGCCTGAAAAACAGCGAGAAAATCTACCGCACTTAACGGAAGAACAGTCCTACTCAACACGAATTAGTCGTGAAGAATTAGAGCAAAATCAGCCGCTCACTACTCAATTATTATCACAGGCGATTTATTCTCGTGATGCTGATTTAATTGAGAAATTATTAGAAGTGTATCAAACCTTTCCTGAGCAAGATCCGATTTTAGTGCTATTTGCACAAGGGAAAGTTGCGGCATTAAATGATGATCAGGCAACTGCCATTGATAAATATCGTGAAGTGTTAGCACAAAATCCTAATTTAAATCCGGTGCGCATTGAGCTTGCAATCGCCTTGTTTAATCAGAAACAAGATGGTGCAGCAAAGGCTCAATTTGACAAAGCTAAAACAGCAGAAGATTTACCTGCACCGGTGATGGAACTCATTGATACTTATTTATCTGCTTTGAATGAGCGTGATAGCTGGAATGTGGATATTGCCTTTAATTATGTGCGAGATACAAACGTGAATAATGTAGGCAGTGGCAAGCAAGTTAAGCTTGCAAGTGGGGGCGTTTTAACTCGAGCTGATGATATGATGCCACAAAGCGCTCATGGGCTAGCATATTCTTTAGATATTTCTCGTGACTTTAATTTATGGGGTTCGAATTATCTTTCAGTCGGTAATGAGTTTTTTGGTAAAAGCTATTGGGATAATCATGAATATGACGATCTTTCTAATCGTACATTTATTGGTTATGCCTATAAAACTTCAAAACAAACTTTCCGCTTAAAACCTTTTTATGAAAAACGTTGGTATGGTGGTGAAAGTTATCGCTGGGGAAATGGTGTTCGTCTTGAACTTACACATTGGCTTAATCTAAATTGGCAAATTGCTTTAGCTGGTGAGTTTGCTAAACAGCGTTATTTTGATAGCGAAGTATTAAATGGTAATAATAAGCTCGTTTCTGCCACCTTATTATGGATGCCTAATCCTAAACGCTTTTTCTATTTAGGTTCCGATTTTTCTGCTGAGAGAACCTTAGTTCGCCAATATTCTTCAGACAGTAAAAGCTTGCGCCTAGGTTGGGGACAAGAATGGAACAGGGGCGTCTCTTCGCGTTTAGGACTTTCTTTAACACAACGTGAGTACAAAGATATTGCCAAACTTGCAAATGTTGATTTGTTTTCTTTTGGAAAAATTCGTAAAGACAAAATCTACGGTGTAAATTTAAGTCTTTGGAAACGAGATTGGCACTTATGGGGTATCACGCCGAAAGTCGTATTTAGTTGGAAGAAACAAGATAGTAATATCCCAGAAATGTATTCTTATACCCAAAAGAATGTCCATCTGATTTTTGAAAAAACGTTTTAGTCGTAAATAAAACGTTATTTCTAAAACGACCTAAAAAATAACCGCACTTTGAATCATCAAAAGTGCGGTTATTTTCTTTAGTGTTTTACAACAAAGGCTTTGATTAAGCTTGTGTTGCTTGGATCGCAGTTAATGCGATGGTGTAGATGATATCATCCACTAATGCACCACGAGATAAGTCATTAACTGGTTTACGCATACCTTGAAGCATTGGGCCTACAGCCACTAAATCAGCAGAACGTTGAACCGCTTTATAGCCGATGTTACCTGCATTGATATCAGGGAATACAAACACGTTTGCTTGGCCAGCCACTTTAGAGTTTGGTGCTTTAGACGCTGCGACATCTTTCATCACAGCTGCATCGTATTGTAATGGGCCATCGATTAATAAATCAGGACGTTTTTCTTGTGCAATACGCGTTGCTTCTTTTACTTTCTCTACAGATTGACCTGAACCAGAAGTACCGGTTGAGTAAGAAAGCATTGCGACTTTCGGATTTAAACCAAATGCTTTTGCCGATTCAGCAGATTGAATTGCGATTTCAGCAAGTTGTTCAGCTGTTGGTTCTGGGTTTACTGCACAGTCTCCATATACTAATACTTGGTCTGGTAATAACATGAAGAATACAGACGAGATAATTGAGCTACCTGGTGCTGTTTTGATGATTTGCATTGGTGGACGAATCGTATTTGCCGTGGTGTGAACGGCCCCAGAGACTAAACCATCTACTTCGCCCGCTTCTAACATCATGGTACCTAATACAACGGTGTCTTCTAATTGTGCACGCGCTTGTTCTTCCGTTAAACCTTTAGATTTGCGTAATTCAACTAAACGAGCAACGTAGTTTTCGCGTACGTCAGCTGGATTGATGATCGTTACATCAGCACCTAAAGTCACGCCTTGTTCTGCCGCAACTTTTTTCACTGATTCAGGATCCGCTAATAATACCGATTTTGCGATACCTCGTTCAGCACAGATAGCTGCCGCTTTAACTGTACGAGGTTCGTCACCTTCTGGTAATACGATGGTTTTGCCTGCTTTGCGTGCTAAATCAGTTAATTTGAAACGGAATGCTGCTGGAGAAATACGTGCTTCACGAGTAAGTGGCGCAGCGATTGCTGTAGCTAACGCTTGTGCATCTAAGGTTTTAATTTTGCTTGCTTGCGCACCAAATACACCTAAGATGTCAGTGTTGTTCACTCCACCAAATTCTGAAGCAACGGCTTCTACTAATATGGCTTCTTCATTGTTTGCTACTAAGATGATTTGTGCATCTAAGGTTTGTGCAATCGCGAAGTTTAAGCTATTTGCAAAAGGCGCTTGAGCAGAAGGTTGAACACCTTTAACAACCACTAAATTTGCATTTAATGCTTGGAAATCAGCTACGATTTTTTCTAATAACACGTCTTTCTGATTATTTGCGATTAATGCTTGAGCGGCTTTTACATCTTCTACTGCATTGAATACGACCGCACCTGTTACTTTAGATGCGTCTAATGCTGCCGCTAAATTCGCTTCTGCGCTAGTTGGGATAAGAATAACTGCTTTAGTCATTTTGATATACCTTTTATTGAATGAAAAAACCTGCTGATTTCTCAGCAGGTTTGAAGGAAGTTGATTAGCCCGCTAAACGTGCTGTATCTTGTGCAATTACTAATTCTTCGTTAGTTGGAAGAACGATCGCTTTGAATGCAGAGTCATCAGCAGTGATTACGCCTGATTTGCCAAAGCGAGCAGCAAGGTTACGTTCTTGGTCTAATTTGATACCAAATAATTTTAAGTGGCTTAACGCTAATTCACGAACGTGAGCTGAGTTTTCACCGATACCACCCGTAAATGCGATCGCATCTAAGTGATCATCACCTAAAACAGCCATGTATGCACCAATGTATTTTGCTAAACGGTAGCTGTAAACATCTAATGCACGTTTTGCTTCTGGTTTAGATGCATCGTCGTAGTTATCTTCTGCATAACGACAGTCGCTCGTTACTTCAGTTAAGCCTAAAAGACCTGATTTTTTCACTAAGGTCTCTTCGATTTGATCCATTGACATGCCTAGGTTTTTATATAGGTAGAAAACGATCGCAGGGTCGATGTCACCACAACGTGTACCCATGACTAAACCTTCTAAAGGGGTTAAACCCATAGAAGTATCGATACATTTACCGTTACGAACCACAGAAACAGAACCACCGTTACCTAAGTGACAGATGATTGCGTTTACTTGGTCTGCTGGTTTGCCTACGTATTCAGCGACTTCACGAGAAACGAAGTAGTGGCTGGTACCATGAGCACCATAGCGACGTACGCCATGTTCTTTGTAAAGTGAGTATGGAAGTGCATATAGATATGCTTCTTCTGGCATGGTTTGATGGAATGCTGTATCAAATACGACAACGTTCTTATCTTTTAAGTGTGGGAATGTTTTAAATGCTTCACGGATACCGATTAAGTGAGCAGGGTTGTGAAGTGGTGCAAATTGTGCCGCATCTTCAATACCTTTAACTACCTCATCTGTTACGATAACAGATTGAGTGTATTTCTCACCACCGTGAACTATACGGTGACCAATCGAGGTGATAGAGTTTTTAAGCTCATCAGTCATAATATTTGATGCGATAAAGTTAAGCGCCTCAGTGTGCGCTGCACCAGCACCTAAATCTGCGCTACCTTTTTCTCCGTTAAGTTTCCATTTGATACGAGCTTCAGGAAGATAAAATGCTTCTGCTAAGCCTGATAATTTTTCTTCACCTGTTGCAGGATCAAGGATTGCAAATTTTAATGAAGAACTACCACAGTTAAGGATGAGAACAAGTTTTGACATAGGAACCCTATTTTTGATTGAGGTTAATAAAAATCCATTCAAAAGAACGGAGTATAAATTCTATATAGAATACACCTTTTAGCATATAAAATAAATTAACTGGAGGGTAAAAATACGATCTTTTATTAGAAAAGTTGAAAATTTCAACAATTTCTAGTCGGGGATGACAATTAAACCTAAACTAGAGTATTATAAGTGCGGTTATTTTCAAGGATGTTTTCATGTCATCATTTTTTTCAACCTTAAAACAAGGGCAAATTTATTTGCAAACGTGGCCATTAGAAGCGAAGCTCGGCATGATTTTTCCCGAAAATCGCATTATTAAAGCCACAAAATTTGCACAAAAATTTATGCCTTTTATGGCAGTGTTTGCGGTGGTCTGGCAGCAACTTTATGCCAAAGCAGATCTTACTGCATTTTCGCTTGCTATTTTGACCGCACTTTGTGCGTTAGCGATGCCATTTCAAGGTTTATATTGGTTGGGGAAACGAGCAAACTTACCCTTAGAACCGCAAAGTTCTCAGTGGTTTTATGAGATTAGTGAACGTTTGAGAAAACAACATGAAAGTTTGCCAACTGTGCAAGATAAACCGACATATCAGCACTTGGCAGAAGTATTACGAAAGGCACAGCAAAAATTGGATAAAGCATTTTGGCAAGAAATTTAGCTAATTGCTTCAAATTTAATTGACGCAAACGTTTTCCTTTTGTATTTTTTTTATGTAGAATACTGCGGTCGCAATGGCGACCCTTTTTAATTGAGAGACTATTTAATGATTGATTATATTATCATTGGCATCATCGCATTTTCGATTATCGTGAGTTTATTACGTGGATTTGTGCGAGAGGTGATGTCCCTTGCAAGCTGGGTCGTTGCATTTATTGTCGCGAGCCAATTTTATCCTTATCTCGCCACCTATCTTACTCAAATTGAATCTGACTACGTGCGTAACGGCACGGCAATCGGCATTTTATTTGTTTTAACCCTAATTGTAGGCGGCATTGTTAATTATGTGATTAGCCAATTAGTGGATAAAACAGGACTTACCGGAACAGATCGTGTTCTCGGTGCGGCATTTGGCTTAATTCGTGGGGCGTTAATCGTTGCTGCGATCTTATTCTTCTTGGATACCTTCACTAACTTTGAACAAACCGATTGGTGGAAAGAATCAAAATTAATTCCTCATTTCGGCTTTATTATTGAATGGTTTTTCCAACAACTACAAGCAAGTTCTAGTTTTTTAAACTCAACTTTTAAACAATAAGGTAGTCAATCAGTATGTGTGGAATTGTCGGTATCGTTAGCCAAAATCCGGTTAATGAATCCATTTATGCAGCATTAACGTTATTACAGCATCGAGGTCAAGATGCGGCGGGGATTGTCACAATCGATGATGAAAACCGCTTCCGTTTGCGTAAGGCTAATGGTCTTGTAAGCGATGTGTTCAGACAAGAGCATATGTTACGTTTACAAGGTCACGCAGGCCTCGGACATGTACGTTATCCAACCGCTGGCAGTTCAAGTGTATCTGAAGCTCAGCCTTTCTATGTTAACTCACCTTATGGTTTAAGCCTTGTTCACAATGGTAACTTAACCAACTCAACCGAATTAAAAGATAAATTATTTAAAGAAGCGCGTCGTCATATAAATACCAATTCGGATTCAGAACTTCTTCTCAATATTCTTGCGAATCATTTGGATAGAGTGAATAAATACCATCTCGATCCGCAAGATATTTTTAATGCAATTCGTGCGACACACAAAGATATTCGTGGTGCTTATGCATGCTTAGCTATGATTATTGGACATGGCATGGTAGCATTTCGCGATCCGTTTGGTATTCGTCCACTCGTGTTAGGTAAACGAGAAGAAAATGGATCTGTGGAATATATGTTTGCCTCTGAAAGTGTGGCATTAGACGTCGCAGGTTTTGAATTAGTGCGTGATGTTGCGCCAGGCGAAGCGATTTATGTGACCTTTGATGGCCAGCTTTATGCTGAGCAGTGTGCAGAAAGTGCGGTCTTAAATCCGTGTATTTTTGAATACGTGTACTTTGCTCGTCCTGATTCAACAATAGACGGAGTGTCTGTCTATGCCGCACGTGTTCACATGGGCGAACATTTAGGTAAAAAAATTGCAAAAGAATGGGTTGAGGAAGCTGATAACATTGATGTTGTTATTCCAGTACCAGAAACTTCAACAGACATTGCGTTACAGATTGCGAAAATCTTAGGCAAACCTTACCGTCAAGGTTTTGTGAAAAACCGCTATGTTGGCCGTACATTTATTATGCCTGGACAAGCACAACGTATTAGTTCAGTCCGTCGCAAGCTCAATACGATTAAAGCAGAATTTAAAGATAAAAATGTGTTATTAGTCGATGATTCCATTGTTCGTGGTACAACATCCGAACAAATCGTGAGTATGGCTAGAGCAGCAGGTGCGAAGAAAATTTACTTTGCATCAGCCGCGCCAGAAATTCGTTATCCGAATGTGTACGGCATTGATATGCCAACAAAACGAGAACTCATTGCCTATGGCCGTAATGTTGATGAAATTGCGAAATTGATTGGTGTAGATAAATTGGTTTTCCAAGATCTTGAAGCACTGACAGAATCAGTACGCCAAGAAAACCCAACCATTCAAGGCTTTGATTGTTCAGTCTTTACTGGTAAATATATCACTGGCGATATCACACCAGAATACCTTGATAGCATCGCTTCTCAACGTAATGATTCAGCAAAGAAAAAACGGGAAAAAGATGCAAGCAATCTTGAAATTCATAATGAAGGTTAAGCACATTTAAGATCGTAAAAAGCACTAAATTTAATGAAACGTTTAGTGCTTTTTCTTTTTGATGAAATATAAAGAAAAATGACCGCACTTAATGTATTCAAAGTGCGGTCATTTTTATATGCGTTTTAGTCTTTATAAAGATCGTTATAAAGTGCGCTCTCAAATTGCACAAGTGGAGCACGTTTTGTTTTACTTTCTAAATCACCGGTTGAATAGCCATTGATAAATTGAACGAAAGCCACTTTTTCACCACGTGCATTGGTCATAAAACCGGCAAGGTTATAAACGCCTTTTAATGAGCCAGTCTTAGCAATAACGTTTTTCACTAGTGGTGGATTAATTAAGCTACCACGGCCACTGATTGTGCCGTCCACACCTGCAATTGGAAAGGTTTCCATTAAGTGTAATTTATCTTCATTTTTGGCAATGTATTCTAAAACAGAAAGCATGGTTTTCGGTGCAACTAAATTATGACGAGAAAGACCCGAACCATCAGCTAAGATGCTGTTACCAAATTTAATGCCTTGTTTTTGCAATACGGATTTCACTGCTAATGTGCCTAATTGGAATGAAGCAGGGCGTTTATAGTAGTTGTAGGCTACTGCTCTAAATAAGGCATCAGCAATTTGGTTATCCGATTTTTTCATCATTTTTTTCAATAGCTCAGGTAACGGTTTAGATAAATGCTGTGCAAGTTTTTGTCCTTGCTGTGGTTTTTGAGGTTGTTTTACCTGACCGGTAAATTCAATACCAAGACGTTTTAATTGACGTTGAATAATGGCGGCTGCGTAGGCATCAGGATCTTGCACGGCGAAGCTGAGCCCAAATGGTTTACTTTGGCGAGCAATACAGCCTTTTACTTGATAGCGATTATTGTCATGGACAACAACGTCTAACTGGCAATAACCCGCTTCTTGCTGATCCACAATATAAACTTGTCCGAAAACTTGAATAGGAAATTGAGCAGGAACGTTAATTTTGACGGCTTCACCTACAGGTTGATTTGCATCTAACTCGGCATAAAAACAATTATTATCGATATTTGCTGCAGCAGGAGGGGAGTTAAAGCACATTGTAAGATCGTTCCAAATCCAACCTAACCCACGATCATGGCTCGAAAATACAGAGGTATCTAAAATAAGATCACCATTAATTTTCTGAATGCCTTGGTTCTTTAAATTTGCTAATAGGCTATAAAGTTGTCCACTGGTCAGATCAGGATCGCCAGTAAATTGCACAACAAGATCGCCTTCTAAAACATTATTCTGAATCTTTCCGTTACTTAAAAGTGATGTTTCAAACTGAAAGGCATCGCCTAATACTAATTTAGCGGCAACAGCTGTGAACACTTTTTGTGTACTAGCAGGCAACATAAATGTTGAACCATTGTAGTCTGCAATAATTTGATCTTTATTGAGGTTTTTGGCAATAATACTGGCAGAAGCACCTTCTGGTAAGTATTGGGTGATAGAGGCCACATTAACTTCAGCCATAGCGGAAAAAGAAAAGCCGAGTGTGATAAATGCCGCTTTAAGTGCGGTCGAAATAGAAGATTTTTTAGTCATTTTTAGTTCTGTTATGGTTGCTATTTTTCTCAAGACGAATAATAATAAGCTCCGAACTCAATAGAGTAAATCATTTTTTATTTTTCATTGACTGCGGCAAGGTTGCAAGACGTTGTCGTAGTTTTGTTTTTACCAAATTTCAAGGAAAAAGAATGAAACAAATTCCAATGACCGTGCGCGGCGCGGAGTTATTACGAGAAGAATTAGATTTCTTAAAAAATGAGCGTCGCCCAGAAATTATCAAGGCAATAGCTGAGGCACGTGAGCATGGTGACTTAAAAGAAAATGCAGAATATCACGCTGCGCGTGAACAACAAGGTTTTTGCGAAGGGCGTATTCAAGAAATTGAAAGCAAACTTGCAAATTGTCAGGTTATCGATGTCACCAAATTACTAAATAACGGAAAAGTTATTTTTGGTGCCACAGTTGTATTAGTGAATACCGATACCGATGAAGAAGTGACTTACCAAATTGTGGGCGATGATGAGGCAGATATTAAATCAGGTTTGATTTCTGTGAATTCACCGATTGCCCGTGGTTTGATAGGCAAAGAGTTGGACGATACCGTGAACATCACCACACCAGGTGGAACGGTTGAATTTGAAATTATTGAAGTGAATTACATCTAAAAAATATCCCCTCAATGAGGGGATAATAATTATTTACGAGGAAGCTGAATTTTGCCTTCTTCGCTTGGTCGATAAAGAACCAAAATATGACCGATAGTTTGAACATTAGATGATTTGGTTTCGCGCACGATAGCATCAATGATCAGTTGTTTAGTTTCGCGATCTGCACCAGCAATTTTTACTTTGATCAATTCGTGATGATTTAATGCGTTATCGATTTCAGCTAATACACCTTCGGTTAAGCCGTTACCGCCAAGCATGACGACTGGGCTCAGGTGATGAGCAAGTCCTTTTAAAAATTGTTTTTGTTTTGTTGATAAGTTTGTCATAAGAATCCTTTAAATAAAAACGAGTCACCCAAAAGAGCGGTCAGAAAAAATCTGGTTTTTCAGCATTTTTGGGTAAGTCTAGCCTTGAATTTGGCAGATTGTACCCAAATATAGGCGAAACTACTACAAAAAATAGTACAAAAGATAGAGATTATGGGAAAGAAAAAACGTTCGGCGAGTTCATCTCGTTGGTTAAACGAACATTTTAAAGATCCGTTTGTTCAGAAAGCACATAAACAAAAATTACGCTCACGTGCTTATTTTAAGTTAGATGAAATTCAGCAAACGGATAAATTGTTTAAACCGGGAATGACCGTAGTTGATCTCGGTGCAGCGCCCGGTGGCTGGTCACAATATGTCGTAAGCCAAATCGGCGGAAAGGGAAGAGTCATTGCTTGTGATATTCTGGATATGAATCCAATTGTCGGCGTTGATTTTTTACAAGGCGATTTCCGAGATGAAAATGTGTTAAATGCATTATTAGAACGTGTTGGGGAAGCTAAAGTTGATGTAGTCATGTCTGATATGGCGCCAAATTTTAGCGGTATGCCATCGGTTGATATTCCTCGCGCAATGTATTTGGTAGAGCTAGCCTTAGATATGTGTAAGCAAGTTTTGGCAAAAAAAGGCAGTTTTGTGGTCAAAGTATTCCAAGGGGAAGGCTTTGATGAATATTTACGTGAAATTCGTTCGCTGTTTAGTGTGGTAAAAGTACGTAAGCCGGAGGCCTCTCGTGGGCGTTCTCGCGAAGTTTATATTGTAGCAAGTAGTTATAAAGGCGAATAGATAATTGCTTTGATAGCTTTTCATTATGTCGGGGATGAGATAGTATCTCGTTTAATTTTAATTAACTTAAGAAAGGCAGGTTAAACCTTGAACGATATGGTCAAAAATCTAGTTCTATGGGTTGTGGTAGCAATTGTCATGATGACGGCTTACCAAAGTTTTAATTCTAATGGCGTGAGTGACTCAACAGATTACACAACCTTTGTGTATGATGTGAGTAACAGTCAAGTGAAGGAAGCGCGTTTTGATGCGAATGAAATCACAGTGACCAAAAATGACGGGTCTAAATATATGACCGTTATGCCACCGTTGGAAGATAAAAAACTCTTAGATGACTTATTAAATAAAAAAGTCAAAATCGAAGGTACGCCTTTTGAAAAACGTAGTTTACTATCACAAATTTTGATTTCTTGGTTCCCGATGCTATTCCTTGTTGGGGTATGGATTTTCTTCATGCGCCAAATGCAAGGTGGCGGCGGCAAGGCCATGAGCTTTGGTAAAAGCCGCGCTAAAATGCTGAATCAAGATCAAATCAAAGTGACTTTTGCGGATGTTGCAGGTTGCGATGAAGCAAAAGAAGAAGTCGGTGAGGTAGTTGATTTCTTGCGCGAACCGAAAAAATTCCAAAACCTTGGCGGTAAAATTCCAAAAGGGATTTTAATGGTAGGTCCTCCAGGTACAGGTAAAACCTTATTAGCGAAAGCCATTGCAGGCGAAGCGAAAGTGCCTTTCTTTACGATTTCAGGTTCTGACTTTGTGGAGATGTTTGTGGGTGTTGGTGCTTCTCGTGTACGTGATATGTTCGAGCAAGCGAAGAAAAATGCACCATGTTTAATCTTTATTGATGAAATTGATGCGGTAGGTCGCCAACGTGGTGCAGGCTTAGGTGGTGGACACGATGAGCGTGAACAAACCCTTAACCAGATGTTAGTTGAAATGGATGGTTTCGGTGGTAACGAAGGCGTAATCGTTATTGCAGCAACGAACCGTCCAGATGTACTTGACCCTGCATTAACTCGTCCAGGCCGTTTTGACCGTCAAGTTGTTGTGGGTTTACCGGATGTTAAAGGTCGTGAGCAAATTTTAAAAGTACATATGCGTAAAGTCCCTGTGGCAGATGATGTAGATGCAATGACACTTGCTCGTGGTACACCAGGTTATTCAGGTGCAGATTTAGCGAACTTGGTTAATGAAGCTGCATTATTTGCTGCTCGTAGCAATAAACGTACTGTATCGATGCTTGAGTTTGAAAAAGCCAAAGATAAGATCAATATGGGACCTGAACGTCGTACCATGATCATGACGGATAAACAAAAAGAATCAACTGCGTACCATGAAGCAGGTCACGCCATTGTGGGTTACTTAGTGCCTGAACATGATCCGGTACATAAGGTCACGATCATCCCTCGTGGTCGTGCATTAGGTGTAACTTTCTTCTTACCTGAAGGTGATCAAATTAGTATCAGCCAAAAACAATTAGAAAGTAAACTTTCAACTCTTTATGCAGGACGTTTAGCAGAAGATTTGATTTACGGTGAAGAAAATATTTCTACCGGTGCATCTAACGATATTAAAGTGGCAACCAATATTGCACGTAATATGGTGACCCAATGGGGCTTCTCAGATAAACTTGGTCCGATTCTTTATACTGAAGATGAGGGCGAAGTATTCTTAGGTCGCTCAATGGCAAAAGCAAAACATATGTCTGATGAAACGGCGCATGCGATTGATGAAGAAGTTCGTGCGATTGTGAATCGTAACTATGCGAGAGCAAGACAGATTTTGATCGACAATATGGATATTCTTCACGCCATGAAAGATGCGTTAGTGAAATATGAAACCATTGAAGAAGAACAAATCAAACAACTAATGAATCGTGAGCCTGTTACACCACCATCTGGTTGGGAAGATAGCAAAGACACGAGCCCAAAAGTTAAGCCGCAAGAAGAAACCACTGAAAGTGCGGTTAATCATTCAGAAAATTCTGAATCTGAAGAGTAAGAATAAAGCCTTCCTAATTTGGAAGGCTTTTTTATTTATAATGTCATTCTTTTCATCACTATATTCCGTTATAATCTAGCCTTTAAAATTTGATTTAAAAATTGACCGCACTTTATGAAACTTTATGCTAATAACAAATGTCTAGATTTATCATTCCCTCAAATTATGGGAATTTTGAATTTCACGCCCGATTCATTTTCAGATAGCGGACAGTTTTTTAGTCTAGACAAGGCATTATTTCAAGTTGAAAAAATGCTCAAAGAAGGTGCAACAATTATTGATATCGGCGGGGAATCAACTCGACCAATGGCAGAAGAAGTGCCTGAAACTGCAGAGTTGCAACGAGTGATACCTTTAGTTGAAGCGGTACAAAAACGTTTTGATTGTTGGATTTCAGTGGATACCTCTAAAGCAATTGTGATGCAAGAAGCAGCTAAGGTCGGTATGGATTTAATCAATGATATTCGAGCTTTACGTGAACCTGGCGCACTCGAAATAGCAGGACAGTTGAATTTACCAACTTGTATTATGCACATGCAAGGACAGCCGCGCACAATGCAGACTAATCCGCATTATGATGATGTAGTCCAAGATGTTTATCAGTTTTTAGAAACTCGGACTCAAGTTTGTTTAGATGCGGGAATCGCTAAAGAAAATATCATTTGGGATATGGGGTTTGGTTTTGGTAAGACCGTGCAGCATAATTATAAACTTTTACAGCAATTAGCTCAGTTTTGTAAAAGTGGTTATCCCATTTTAGCAGGCCTTTCACGTAAATCGATGATTGGTGCCGTATTAGATAAACCCGTAACTGAACGTGTTGTGGGAAGTGTAGCTGGCGCATTAATTGCTGCTCAAAATGGGGCGACAATTTTACGCGTACATGATGTGGCTGTAACGGCAGATGCTTTGAAAGTATGGCAAGCAACGCAAGAGGCGTAGGCGACTACCAGATTTTATATGTTGTAGAATGAATGATTTCTGCAACATCATTATTCAAATTTAATAAGGAATAAACATGGCAAATCGTAAATATTTTGGCACTGATGGTGTACGTGGAAAAGTAGGGACATATCCAATCACACCTGATTTCGCATTGAAATTAGGTTGGGCAGCAGGTAAGGTTTTAGCCTCTCAAGGTTCTCGCACTGTGTTAATCGGGAAAGATACTCGTATTTCAGGTTATATGCTGGAATCTGCACTTGAAGCAGGTTTGGCTGCAGCGGGTTTAACTGCCGCATTTACCGGTCCAATGCCAACACCTGCCGTGGCGTATTTAACCCGTACTTTCCGTTTAGAAGCGGGTATTGTCATTTCGGCATCTCATAACCCTTACTATGATAACGGGATTAAATTCTTCTCTTCACAAGGCACAAAATTACCAGATGATATTGAAGAAGCAATTGAAGCCATGCTCGATCAGCCAATGGATTGCGTGGAGTCAGCTGATTTAGGTAAAGCAAGCCGTATCAGTGATGCCGCAGGACGTTATATTGAATTTTGTAAAAGTACTTTCCCTGCTCACCTTGGTTTAGATGGTTATAAAATCGTGGTGGATTGTGCAAATGGTGCAACCTATCACATTGCACCAAATGTATTACGTGAGTTGGGTGCGGAAGTGATTGAAATTGGTACAGATCCAAATGGAATCAATATCAATGAAAAATGCGGTGCAACCGACGTAAAAGCATTACAGGAAAAAGTGCTTGAAACTAAAGCGGATGTTGGTCTTGCTTACGATGGTGATGGTGACCGTATTATGATGGTGGATCACTTAGGTAATAAAGTGGATGGAGACCAAATCCTTTTCATTATTGCTCGTGAAGCTTTACGTTCAGGCCAATTGAAAGGTGGTGTAGTAGGCACATTAATGAGTAATATGAGCTTAGAGATTGCTTTAAAAATGTTAGGTGTACCTTTTGTGCGTGCTAACGTTGGCGACCGTTATGTGTTAGAAAAAATGGTAGAACATAACTGGACGTTAGGTGGAGAAAACTCAGGCCATATCATTATTGCTGATAAAAATACGACAGGTGATGGTATTATTGCATCACTAGCTGTATTAAGCGCAATGGTTCAACATCGTTTATCATTAAACGAGCTTGCGAGTGCAGTGAAATTGTTCCCTCAAGTATTGATTAATGTTCGTTTTGCGGGCGGTGCAAATCCATTAGAAAGCGAAGCAGTAAAAGCGGTAGCCGCTGATGTGGAAAAACGCTTAGAAGGTAAAGGTCGAATTTTACTGCGTAAGTCAGGTACAGAGCCACTTATTCGTGTCATGGTTGAATGTGAAGACGGTGTACTTGCAAAACAATGTGCAGAAGAAATTGCAGAAGCAGTTAAAGCGAATTAATTGAATGGGGGCTTGCCCCCATTTTTGATCATAAAATTTATCTTTTATTATTTTTAGGAAAGCCAATATATGAAAATTTTTGTTATGCGTCACGCAGAAGCGGAAGTTATTGCTTCATCTGACGAGGCGCGGCACTTAAATAATTATGGGCGTAAACAGTCAATATCACAAGGTCAATGGCTTAAAAATCATCTAAATTCAACCGCACTTTCAGTTCAGAAAGTGATTGTCAGCCCTTATGTACGAGCACAAGAAACGTTTGAGCTTGTGAATTCAGCCTTAGATAACACACTTAATGATGTTGAAACTTGGAGTGGAATTACACCTTACGGGAATGCGACGTTAGTAGCAGATTATTTATCTGTTTTACAGGAACAAGGGATTGAAAGTGTTTTGCTTGTTTCTCATTTACCTTTAGTGGGCAGTATTGTTTCGGAGCTTTATGGCAAGCGAAATCCAATTAGTTTTTATCCTTCAACGATAGTTCAAATTGACTGGAATAGTGAAAAAGGCAGCATTGAAGCTTTTCATTATCCAAACGAAAATGATTAAATTGATTAAAAAAAATACAAAAAAGATAAATTTCTATCTTTACAAAAAATAAAATTTTTCTTAGGAACTTTTTTATAAGTTTTTTAAATTCATATGGTTATAACAGTTTTTTTAGAAAAATCGCAATAAGTAATATTTCTAGAAATGTAAATTTTTTTTGCAGGTGTTTTATTTTGAGTTTTTTTGCGTAAACTAGGCCGCACAAAGCAAATGGCTTTGGATTAATTCTTAACCATAACAAAAAATGGAGAGTAACAATGAAAAAATCAGTATTAGCCGCATTAGTATTAGGTGCATCTTTAGCCGTAACAGGTTGTTTCGATAAACAAGAAACAGCTCAAAAAGTTGAAGCAGCAAAAGACGCGACAGTAAACGCTGCAACACAAGTTAAAGATGCTGCAGCTGCAGCAGCTAGCGATGTGAAAGATGCAGCAAAAGATGCTGCAACTGATGTTAAAAATGCTGCAACTGATGCAATGAATTCAGCGAAAGAAGCTGCAACTAACGCAAAAGATGTTGCAGTAGAAAAAGTTGAGGAAGCAAAAGATGCAGCCGTAGCTAAAGTTGAAGAAGTTAAAGATGCTGCAGCAAATAAAATGGCTGAAGCAAAAGACGCAATGTCTTCTAAAGTGGAAGAAGTGAAAAATGCAGCTTCTGAAGCAAAAGATGCAGCAGCAAATAAAGCAGCAGAAATGAAAGATGCAGCGGCAGATAAAGCAGCTGAAGTAAAAGAAGCTGTGACTAAATAATTAAACTTTCGTAAAATAAAAACCTATCAGAGATTATCTGGTAGGTTTTTTCTTTTGGAGCAAAAAAATGTTATGTGTGATTTATAAAAGTTTACGTAAGCCAGGTTGCTACATCTATATTTCTAAACGAGATGATTTTTCAGTTGTACCAGATATATTAATGCAAAGTTTTGGCAAGACTCAGTTTCTTATGCCATTTAATTTGAAGGGAAGTAAGCCGCTTGTCCATGCAGATAAAAACGAGGTAATGGAAAAAATTACTCAGCAAGGATTTTACCTTCAAATGCCAAAACAGGATGATGGACTATTTAATAGTTTGAGTGAGATCAAATAACCTTCTTATTTTTCGTAAAAATCTTCAAATCTTGCTTTACCTCAATATTTTCTTCAAAAAACTCCTTTAAAATTCACCGCACTTTTAAAAGGAGAATGAAAATGAGTAGTTTCTTTGTAGCAGGTACAGATACCGACGTGGGCAAGACCACCGCCTGCCGTGCCATTATTCAGGCATTACAAGCAAAGGGCGTGCGAATTGTGGGGTATAAGCCGATTGCTTGTAGCTGTGAAGCAGGTATCTATCCTATAGAAAATCAAGCCGATGAATCTGAAACAGATTATGATGCTGAAAATAATTCAGATGTGTTGGCTTTAATGGATGCAACAAATGAACCCGTATCCTATCAGGAAGTAAATAGTTATACTTTTGCACATCCAATGCCAATGCTGAGTCGAGATAAATCACGCATTAAATTAAGCAAGATTGATCAGACTTTAACGACATTAGTGAAAAAATATCAATCTGTTGTCGTAGAAGGCTCATTTGGCTTACTCACCCCCATGGCGGAGGGTAAAAGCTTTGCTGATTGGGTTGTTGAGCATAAAATGCCCGTTGTATTGGTTGTTGGTATTAAAGAAGGCTGCATCAACCATGCACTACTTACCGCTCAAGTAATTAAACAACTTGGTGTGCCTTTACTGGGTTGGATTGCGAATCGAATTAATCCTTGCTTGGGCCACTACAAAGAAGTTATAGAGATTTTAGAAACTCAGATTGATGCGCCATTGTTAGGGAAAATTCCTTATATCCATAAACCAGAATCCCTAGAGTTAGGACATTATTTAACAAATATTGATCGTTTGATGTATATGCAAACAGAGTTAGTTAAATAGTAAGTTTAAATAAAAAGTGAGGTTAAAACGTATCAGATTTTAACCGAACTTTTTTATTCTTCGTTTTCTGGAAGTTCTTTTTTCAGGATATCTTCTTCTGCGAGGCTAGATAAGCGAGCTATCGCATTACGGTAAGAAATTTCAAGACTTTCTCGACTGGTAGCGATAACACCTTGATCCACTAAGAATCCATCATTTACGTCATACACCCATCCATGTAGGGAAAGCTTTTGTCCGCGTTCCCAAGCGCTTTTTACGATAGATGTACGCCCCAAGTTATAAACTTGTTCTGCAACATTGATTTTAGTGAGCATATCTGCGCGTTTTTCTGGTGAAAGATTGCCTAATAGATGACCATGTTTAAACCAAATATCACGAATATGGAGCAACCAGTTATTGATTAGCCCTAGATCGTGATCTTGCATCGCTGCTTTGATACCACCACAATTGGTGTGGCCGCAAATAATAATATGTTCAATTTTGAGTACATCAACGGCATATTGCACAACCGAAAGACAGTTAAAATCTGTATGAATAACTTGATTAGCTACATTACGATGAACAAATAACTCTCCAGGTTCAAGATTTGTTAGTTTTTCGGCTGGAACTCGGCTATCTGAGCAGCCAATCCAAAGATAATGAGGTGTTTGGTGATCGGCGAGTTCTCTAAAATAAGTGGAATTTTCTTCCTTCATTCTTTGCGCCCAACTGTAGTTATTAGCAAAGAGTTGTTTAATTTTGTCCATTTTTACTTTCCTTAATGTGATGTATTTGAAAGATTGATTCAAACACAATAAATGAAATTAGGGGATAAATTTATCGCCTAAAATGATGACCGCACTTTAAAGAAAGTGCGGTCAATATTAAACAATATTTTTAGAAATTTGCATTTCTTGGTGCGCGAGGGAATGGAATCACATCACGAATATTTTGTACGCCAGTTACATAAACGATTAAGCGTTCAAAACCAAGACCGAAACCTGAATGTGGTACGGTACCATATTTACGAAGATCACGATACCACCAGTAATCTTCAGGATTTAAGCCCATTTCTTCCATGCGTTTATCTAATACGTCTAAACGTTCTTCACGTTGAGAACCACCAATGATTTCACCAATTCCAGGTGCGAGAACATCCATTGCGGCCACAGTTTTACCATCGTCATTTAAACGCATATAGAAGGCTTTGATATCTTTCGGATAGTTTTTCACGACAACAGGTGATTTGAAATATTCTTCTGCTAAGAAACGTTCATGTTCAGAAGATAAATCGATACCCCAAGAAACAGGGAATTCGAATTTCTTACCTGATTTTAATAACACGTCGATTGCATCGGTATAGTCGATTTGAGCAAAATCAGAGTTTACAAAGTTTTCTAAACGAGTAATCACATCTTTATCTACGTGTTTTTCAAAGAATTTTAAGTCATCTTTGCGCTCAGCAAGCACGGCACGGAATACGTATTTTAACATGTCTTCTGCTAATTTAGCATTGTCAGCAAGCGTTGCAAACGCAACTTCAGGTTCAACCATCCAGAATTCAGCAAGGTGACGAGTTGTATTTGAATTTTCAGCACGGAATGTTGGCCCAAAAGTATAGATTTTGCTTAATGCACAAGCATAAGTCTCGCCATTTAATTGGCCTGAAACCGTTAAAAATGATTCTTTTCCGAAGAAGTCTTGGCTGAAATCAACTTTACCATCTTCGCCACGAGGAAGGTTTTCTAAATCAAGTGTTGAAACACGGAACATTTCACCCGCACCTTCTGTATCTGATGCTGTAATTAATGGAGTGGCCACCCAATAGAAACCTTGTTCATGGAAGAAACGATGAATAGCTTGTGCTAAGCAGTGACGAACACGCGCTACGGCACCGATAATATTGGTACGAGGACGTAAGTGAGCTACTTCACGTAAGTATTCAATTGAATGACGTTTTGCTGCCATTGGATAAGTATCAGGATCTTCTACAAACCCTGCCACTTCTACTTTTTCAGCTTGAAGTTCAACAGCTTGGCCTTCTGCAGGTGACTCAACAATAGTGCCTGTTACAATAACAGAACAACCCGTTGTTAAGCGTAATACTTCACTTTCATAATTTTCAATATCATTATTGACGATGACTTGAATAGGATCAAAGCAAGAGCCGTCATAAACAGCGAGGAAGGAAAGACCTGCTTTAGAATCACGACGGGTACGAACCCAGCCACGTACGGTAACTTTTTCGCCAATAGTAACTTTACCTCGTAACACATCGACAATGGATGAAACTTTAGACATATAAACCTCTGTAATTCATTATAAATTAGGCAATAAAACTGCGTTAGTTTACCTTAAATTGCAAAATTTTCCATAAAAAGTTAGTGTTAATCGGGCTTGCACAGTAAAATAACGCCTTCACTTTATTTTAGGAGAAAACTATGTGGTCTGATATTTTGACCGGCTATGGCATTTTTATTTTGGAGATTTTAACGATTTTACTTGTGATTGCCGCTATTGTTGCAATAATTATTTCAGCAAAACAGCGTAATGCAACACATCATGGTGAATTGGTCGTGATAGATCTCTCAGAAGAATTTAAGGAAACGGTAAAGCATTTACGCGATTTCCCGCTTTCAAAAGAAGAACTTAAACAAGCAGAAAAAGCAGAGAAAAAAGCAGAAAAACAAAAGGCAAAAAAACGTAAAGAGAAATTAAAAAACGGTGAAACCTTAGGTGACGAAAAGAAAAGCTGTGTGTATGTTTTAGATTTTCATGGTGATATTTCAGCGTCAGAAACGACCGCACTTCGAGAAGAAATTTCAGCAATCTTAAATGTAGCAACACCAGAAGACGAAGTATTATTACGTTTAGAAAGCCCGGGAGGTATTGTTCATGATTATGGGTTTGCAGCCTCTCAGTTGTCTCGTTTGAAACAAAAAGGCATAAAATTAACCATCGCTGTAGATAAGGTTGCAGCAAGTGGCGGTTATATGATGGCTTGTGTAGCAGATAAAATTGTATCTGCGCCTTTTGCTGTTATTGGTTCTATCGGCGTCGTAGCACAAATTCCAAACGTTCACCGTTTATTGAAAAAATATGATGTTGATGTAGATGTGATGACAGCTGGTGAGTTTAAACGCACAGTAACTGTATTAGGTGAGAATACCGAAAAAGGCAAACAAAAATTTCAACAAGAGTTGGAAGAAACACATCAATTATTTAAACAATTCGTCTCACAAAATCGCCCTTGTATAGATATTGATAAAATTGCTACTGGGGAACATTGGTTTGGTCAACAAGCAATCGACTTGAAATTAGTCGATGAAATTTCAACCAGTGATGATTTAATTTTGGAAAAAATGAAAGAAAAACATGTAGTAAGTGTGAAGTATCGCTTGAAAAAATCCTTGATAAAAAAATTAGGTCGTCAAGCTGAAGAAAGTGCGGTAAATATTGTTCATCGTTATGCTACAAAGCGAGCAAATGATTTTATACATTAAAAATAGATATCTTTACATTCCTTTACAAAAAAGAGGGCTAATTTACTGATTTTATTATTTACAAGGCGATTTTTTGCCATTAATATATGCATCCGAAACTTTAACAGTTTTGTTATATTTTATTCATAAAGTTTAGTTATGCCCTTTCTAGGGTTTCTAACAAATAAAAGGTAAAGCCAATGAAATTATCTCGTATTTTATTATCAACTGTTGCTATCGCAACTGCTGCTGCTTGTGGCAACTTAAGCAAAGTTACTGACGCAGGTACTCCAGAGTATAAAGATGTAAATGGTCAACAAGTGCCTCAATTAGTATGGCCTAAAATTGACTCAGCAAAATTCAACCATGATGGTAGCCAATTCGGTACTTGGCCAAATTGGGATAATGTTCGTATGATTGAAAATGGTATGAACAAAGATCAGATTCGTCAATTAATCGGTGATCCACACTTCACTGAAGGCCTATATGGTGTATCTGAATGGGATTACGTGTTCAACTACCGTGAAAATGGCGAACATAAAATTTGCCAATACAAAGTGTTGTTTGACAAAAACCACAACGCACAAAGCTTTTTCTGGTATCCAAACGGCTGTAACGGTAATTCAGCATTCAATTTAAGTGGTGACTTCTTATTTGACTTCAATAAAGACACTTTAACTGCACAAGGTAAACAAGTTGTTGATAGCGTAGCATCTCAATTAAAATCTACTGGTGCTAAAGATGTTAAAGTTGCGGGTTATACAGACCGTTTAGGTTCTGATGCTTATAACTTAAATCTTTCACAACGTCGTGCTGATCGTGTTAAAGCACGTTTAATTGAAGATGGTGTGAATACTCAAATTACCGCTGTTGGCTACGGTAAAAACCCTCAAGTGAAAGCTTGTGATGGTATTCCACATGGAAAAGCATTAAAAGATTGCTTACGCCCTAATCGTCGCGTTGAGATCACTGCTTCTGGTTCTGTATTAAAATTACAAGAAGGTGGTCAAGTTAACGGTGGAACTCAAGGTCCAGCACCTCTTTATCAAAAATAATAGATAGGGAAGATAGAAAGAGCGTAATGAAAATTACGCTCTTTTTTTTATCTGATGTTTAAGAAATTATTCAAGTAGAAGTTCTTTAATCAATTTAGTGGTTAAGTTGATATAACTCCCATCAAAACGATGACTGAAATTTAGTAGATAATAGAGCTGATAAAGGTGTTTTCTTTCTTCAAAGCCGTCTTTATCAAGAGGTAAAGTGCAGTCATAAATTTCATAGAATTCAGCTGAGAACGGCTGGAAAAGCTCACTGAATGCTAAATCACATTCTCTATCCCCCCAGTAGCAAGCTGGATCATAAGTAAAGGTTTGATTACCTACGATAGCTGTATTCTCAATCCATAAGTTACCATGTAACAAAGAAGGTTTAGGGTTATGTTTTGAAAGTTTGTGTTTTACCTTTTCAATAATTAAATCAATGTTGCCAAAGTCTAAACCTTTATCTTTGCAAAGTTGTAATTGCCATCCAATACGTTGTTCTGCAAAAAATTTTGCCCAACTTCCACTCCATTTATTCGGTTGATACTCAGGTCCAAGCCAAGTATCAAAATCTAATCCATAGTTTTTAGTGCCAGATACTTGATGGAGTTTAGCTAATTCTTCAGCAAAATGTGGCGTAGCATTGCTTTGCTGAGTAATAGGAAGCGCCTCTAATAATAAGAAACTATGATTTTGAGAACAGCCTACGCCATACACTTGCGGAAGTCGGATTGTATTGGTTTTGCCTAGTAGGTTTAATTGGTCAGCTTCTGCACGAAACATTGAACGATAGGACCGTTCATTCACTTTAACAAAGACCGGTTGGATTCCATCCGTAATGAGCCAAGTTTCATTTACTTCGCCACCAGGCACTTTGTTTTTTTCTTTGATGTTATAGTAAGCACCAAATTGATCAGCTAAGACTTGAGAAATTGATTTCCACATAATACGCCTCCTAGACATGGTCGATTTTTCTTCATTCTAACGAAAGCACTAAAAATTACTGTGATATATCTCAAAAAATAGCAAAAATTTTTGCCATTTTTCATCTGAAACATCAATTCACCAATAAACGCGTGATTTTTTAATGAGTTAGTATTATCATTAGGTTTATTTTAGTTAGAAAAGATAATCAGGGGAAACTATGCAACATCTGAAAGATCTTGTTGAGAAAGCAAAATCGGCGATTGAACAAATCGAAAATAAAAGTTTAAGCACATTAGATGAAATTCGTGTGGAATATTTTGGTAAAAAAGGGCATTTTACCCAACTTATGCAAGAATTGCGTAATATTGCTGCGGAAGAGCGTCCCACAATGGGTGCTAAAATCAATGAGGCGAAACAAGCAGCGTTAGATTTTTTAAATGCTAAAAAAGCAGAATGGGAACAAGCTGAACTCAATGCGAAATTAGAAAAAGAACGTATTGATGTGAGCCTTCCTGGTCGTAAAACAGAAACTGGTGGTTTACACCCAGTGACTATTACCATCAATCGCGTAACAAAATTCTTTTCAGAGTTAGGTTTTTCTGTGGAAACCGGTCCCGAAATCGAAAGTGATTATTACAATTTCGATGCATTAAATATTCCTAAACATCACCCAGCACGTGCTGATCACGATACATTCTGGTTTAATCCTGAATTATTACTTCGTACACAAACCTCAGGTGTACAAATTCGTACCATGGAAAAAATGCAGCCACCTATTCGTATTATGGCGCCAGGTCGTGTATATCGTAACGACTACGACCAAACGCACACACCAATGTTCCATCAAATTGAATTGCTTTATGTAGATAAAAAAGCAAACTTCACCGAGTTAAAAGGCTTATTACACGATTTCTTACGTGCATTTTTTGAAGAGGATTTACAAGTTCGTTTCCGTCCTTCTTATTTCCCATTTACTGAACCTTCTGCAGAAGTTGATGTAATGGGTAAAAATGGTAAATGGTTAGAAGTACTAGGTTGTGGTATGGTGCATCCTAATGTGTTACGTAACGTAGGTATTGATCCAAATGAATATTCTGGCTTCGCAGTAGGCATGGGGGTTGAGCGTTTAACCATGTTACGCTACAACGTCACAGATTTGCGTTCATTCTTTGAAAACGACTTACGTTTTTTAAAACAATTTAAGTAATTAACCGTTGGGTTAAATTGACGATAATGATTAATTTAGAACGTAACACGTTCATCAATAAAGGATACAGAGATAATGAAATTTAGCGAAAATTGGGTGAGAGAATGGGTTAATCCATCAATTTCAACAGAGCAGTTATGTGATCAAATCACGATGCTTGGCTTAGAAGTTGATGGCGTTGAAAAGGTAGCTGGTGACTTTACCAGTGTGGTTGTAGGTGAAGTTGTTGAATGTGCTCAACACCCAGATGCAGATAAATTACGTGTCACTAAAGTAAATGTTGGTGGCGACCGTTTATTAGATATCGTTTGTGGTGCACCAAATTGCCGTCAAGGTTTAAAAGTGGCATGTGCAACTGAAGGTGCGGTATTACCTGGTGATTTTAAAATTAAGAAAACTAAATTACGTGGCCAACCTTCAGAAGGGATGCTTTGCTCATTCTCTGAATTAGGCATTGATGTAGATGCAGATGGTATTATTGAGCTACCGTTAGATGCACCAGTGGGTAAAAATCTACGTGAATATTTAGATTTAGATGATAAAGCAATTGAAATCAGCTTAACGCCAAACCGTGCAGATTGTTTAAGTATTGCAGGTGTTGCACGTGAAGTTGGTGTGGTGAATAAACAAGTTGTTAATCAACCGCACTTTGATGCCGTACCTGCAACGATTTCAGATAAAGTTCAAATTGAATTAAAAGCACCAGAAGCATGCCCTCGTTATTTATTGCGCGTGGTGAAAAATGTGAATGTTAAAGCGCAATCACCAATTTGGTTACAAGAAAAATTACGTCGTTGTGGTATTCGTTCTATCGATCCTATTGTGGATATTACCAACTATGTTTTACTTGAATTAGGTCAACCAATGCATGCTTTTGATGCATCAAAAGTAGCTCAACCTGTTCAAGTACGTTTAGCCAATAACGGAGAAGAACTTGTTTTATTAGATGGTACAACCGCAAAATTACAACCGAATACTTTACTGATCGCAGACCAAACTGGTCCACTCGCAATGGCGGGTATCTTTGGTGGTCAAGCAAGTGGTGTTGATGCTGAAACAACAAAAGATGTGATTTTAGAAGCCGCATTCTTCGCACCATTAGCGATTGCTGGACGTGCAAGACAATATGGTTTACACACAGATTCTTCACATCGTTTTGAACGTGGTGTTGATTTTACGCTACAACGTCACGCGATGGAAAGAGCAACAGCATTGTTACTTGAAATTTGTGGTGGTGAAGCCGGCGAAATTTGTGAAGTCGTGAGCGAGCAATATTTACCAAAAGTCAATGAAGTCACTTTACGTCGTGAAAAATTAGATAGCTTATTAGGTCATTATATCGAAACTGAAACCGTGACCGAGATTTTTGAGCGTTTAGGTTTCGCCGTGAAATATGCTAATGATGTTTGGACCGTAACTTCTGCAAGCTGGCGTTTTGATATTGAAATCGAAGAAGATCTCATTGAAGAAGTGGCACGTATTTATGGCTATAACAGCATTCCAAATAACGCACCATTAGCGCATCTTCGTATGCGTGAGCATAAAGAAGCCGATTTAGAATTAAGCAGAATTAAGACCGCACTTGTGGATGCAGATTATCAAGAGGCGATTACTTATAGCTTCGTTGATCCAAAAGTACAGACTTTACTTCATCCAGAAATTGAAGCGCTTGTATTGCCAAACCCAATTTCAGTTGAAATGTCAGCAATGCGCGTTTCATTGTTAAGTGGATTACTAGGTGCGGTACTATACAACCAAAATCGTCAACAAAATCGCGTGCGTTTATTTGAAACGGGATTACGTTTTGTTCCTGATGCTAATGCAGAATTTGGCATTCGCCAAGAGTTTGTTCTTGCTGGTGTAATTACAGGTAACGCTAAATCTGAATCTTGGACAGGTAAGGCCGAAAATGTTGATTTCTTTGATCTTAAAGGTGATTTAGAAAGCATTCTTTCTCTCACTGAAGTGGGGAGTCGTGTTAAGTTTGTGGCAAAAGCACACAGTGCATTGCACCCAGGACAATCTGCTTCAATTGAATTAGATGGAAAAGAAACTGGTTTTATTGGAACTATTCATCCACTTATCGCTCAAAAATTAGGATTAAATGGCAAAGCGGTTGTTTTTGAAATTTTATGGGATGCCATTGCAAATCGTCGTGTGGTTCAAGCTAAAGAGATTTCAAAATTCCCAGCAAACCGTCGTGACTTAGCTTTAGTCGTTGCTGATAATGTGCCAGCAGGCGATATTATCGAAGCATGTAAACAAGCCGGCGGAGAAAAATTAACACAAGTCAATTTATTCGACGTATATCAAGGCATTGGCGTTGCTAGCGGACATAAGAGCTTAGCAATCAGTTTAACCATTCAAGATAATGAAAAAACGCTTGAAGATGATGAGATTAATGCGGTAATCTCTGCTGTATTAAACGAAGTTAAACAACGCTTTAATGCGGAGCTTAGAGACTAAACAGGAGACTAACATGGCAACGATTACAAAAATTGATATTACTGAATACTTATTAGATAAGTATCAATTACAAAAAGCGGAAGCTAAAGCATTAGTGGAAGACTTTTTTGAGGAAATTCGTTTATCGTTAGAATCTGGTGGTGAAGTGAAATTATCAGGTTTTGGTAATTTTGAACTTCGTAATAAAGCTTCCCGTCCAGGGCGTAATCCAAAAACAGGTGAAAGTATTCCTGTTTCAGCACGCCGTGTAGTGGCATTCAAGCCAGGGCAAAAATTACGTGCTCGCGTGGAAAATACCAAGCCAAAACAATAGTAAGAAAAGTGCGGTCGTTTTTGACCGCACTTTTGTCAGGATTGAACATGAATAAGATTAAATGTGCTTTTTTAGTTGCAGAAAGTTTTTTACTTTTTGCTTGTTCAAGCGGTGTTCGTGAAGAGTATGCAATGAACTATAAAGGTCAGATTGGTGATCCTATTATAGCCATTGCCATGTTAAGTGAACAACAATATGAATGGGCGGGTACTCCATATGTTTTAGGCGGGCAATCTCGTGGTGGTATCGATTGTTCGGGTTTTGTGCAAAAGACCTTTATTGATCGTTTTAATATCAATCTTCCTCGAACTACGAAAGATCAAGCGGGTTACGGAAAACTTGTTCGTAAAGAAGATATCCAAACTGGCGATTTAATTTTCTTTAAAACGGGACGAGGACCAAATGGCTATCATGTTGGGATTTATGTGAAAGAAGATAAGTTTTTACATGCTTCAACCAAAGGTGGCGTGATTTACTCTTCGATGAACAGCCCTTATTGGAAAAAAGCTTTTTGGCAAGTTAGACGAGTATAGTTAAAAGAAAAAAAGTGCGGTTATTTTAACCGCGCTTTTCTTTTATGGATTTGTTGTAGGGCGAATGCCTAATGTATGACAAATCGCATACGTGAGTTCGCTACGATTTAATGTATAGAAGTGGAAGTCATTCACACCTTCACGAGAAAGGATTTTTACCATATCCATTGCCACACTTGCCGCGACGAGATTGCGAGTAGTAGGATCATCATCTAATCCTTCATACGCTTTAGACAACCATGCTGGAATTTTTACATTCGTAAATGATGCCATTTTTTGCAGTTGTTTGAAATTAGTAACAGGTAGAATACCTGGAACAATTTCAGCCTCAATACCAATGGATGCACAGCGATCACGAAAGCGAAGATAACTGTCAATATCAAAGAAGAATTGAGTAATGACATGATTAGCACCTGCGTCAATTTTACGTTTCAAATTGATTAAATCTGCTTGTGCTGATTTTGCTTCAGGATGAACCTCTGGGTATGCTGCAACTGAGATATCAAAATCAGCTACGGAGCGGAGTAGTTCAACTAAATCAGCCGCATAGAAAGGTTTTTTCGCATAGCCTTTTGGCTCATCACCGCGTAATGCCACAATGCGACGAATACCGCTATCCCAATAATCTTTTGCTATTTCTTTTAATTCTTCAGGTGTTGCATCAATACCTGTTAAATGTGGTGCGGCTTCTATGCCTGTTTCTGCTTTAATGGCTTTTACGATGCTATGCGTACGATCACGTTCGCCAGAGTTTGCACCATAAGTAACGGAAACAAATTTAGGATTTAATACTTTTAAGCGATGGATAGAATCCCAAAGCATGCTTTCCATTTTTTCATTTTTAGGAGGAAAGAACTCAAAGGAGACATTAATTTTTTTGTTAGTATCAGCAAGATGTTGATTTAATGTGTTAATTTCGTTTGCGTAGCTCATAGCATGCCTTCTTACGTTTTTTATTAGGGTGCACTTATCATAAAATAAGCACTAATATGCGTCAATTTCAATGATTTCATCAATATGATGAATAAAATTAATGATTATTTATTATGCGTTGTATTTTAAAAGAAAATCAATTTATTTGCACAAAAAGTTAGCATTTTTTCTAAAAATAGGTATAATACGCCGACCCTGTAAATGCACGGATTCCCACCGTGTATTATTTTATCGAGATCACACTCGAAGGGGTGGAGATTAAGATTAATGGTTGTGTTTCAAACAATATGGAACACTGGGTATCAAACTTATATTTTGGTAATTAATTAATGAAAACTTTTGTAGCAAAACCGGAAACAGTAAAACGTGACTGGTATGTGGTAGATGCGACAGGTAAAACTTTAGGTCGTTTAGCTACTGAATTAGCACGCCGTCTTCGTGGTAAACACAAGGCTGAGTACACTCCACACGTAGATACTGGTGATTACATCATCGTTATCAACGCAGACAAAGTGGCAGTAACTGGTCGTAAAGAAACAGATAAACTTTACTACTGGCACACTGGCTATGTAGGTGGTATTAAACAAGCGACTTTCAAAGAAATGATCGCTCGCCGTCCTGAAGCGGTGATTGAAATTGCGGTTAAAGGTATGTTGCCAAAAGGTCCATTAGGCCGTGCAATGTTCCGTAAATTAAAAGTGTATGCAGGTGCAGAACACCAACATGCAGCACAACAACCACAAGTATTAGACATTTAATCACGAGGTTTAGGAAATGGCAGAGAATCAAAACTACGGCACTGGTCGCCGCAAAAGCTCTTCAGCTCGTGTATTTATCAAACCGGGCAGTGGTAAAATCACTATCAATCAACGTGAATTAGACGTATATTTCGGTCGCGAAACAGCTCGTATGATCGTACGTCAACCGTTAGAATTAGTGGAATTAACTGATAAATTAGACCTATACATCACTGTTAAAGGTGGTGGTATTTCTGGTCAAGCGGGTGCAATCCGTCACGGTATCACTCGTGCATTAATGGAATATGATGAGACTTTACGCCCTGCTCTTCGTGCAGCTGGCTTCGTTACTCGTGACGCACGCCGCGTTGAACGTAAAAAAGTTGGTTTACACAAAGCACGTCGTCGTCCACAATACTCCAAACGTTAATTTTTTATTATCGTTTCAAGAAAGCAGAGAGCAATCTCTGCTTTTTTTATATCTGTAAAAAACAAATTATTAAAAATTGCCGTTCTTTGATTTCTTGTTTTCGTTTTTAATTATTTGATTTTAAAATAAAAATGAGAAATTATTGGCAATTTAGAGCTCGGTTATGTTAAAATAATCGCCCACTTTTAGTAGAAGTATATATATTATTTTGGATCTTCGGAGGAATAAATGTCCAATGCATCAAGTAAACGTTCAGTAATGACTCTTTTTTCAAATAAAAATGACATTTACTGCCATCAGGTAAAAATAGTCTTAGCTGAAAAAGGTGTTGCTTACGAAAACGAAGAAGTTGATCTGCAAGCATTATCAGAAGATTTAATGGAATTAAATCCTTACGGCACATTACCAACCTTGGTGGATCGTGATTTAGTATTATTCAGCTCACGTATTATTATGGAATATCTTGATGAGCGTTTTCCACATCCTCCACTTATGCCAGTTTATCCGGTTTCTCGTGCGAAAAGCCGTCTTTTAATGTTACGTATTGAACAAGATTGGTACCCAACATTAGAAATAGCTGAAAAAGGCACAGAAGTTGAACGTGAAGAAGCGTTAAAACAGTTAAAAGAAGAATTGTTAGCGGTATCAGCTATCTTCCAACAAACTCCTTATTTTATGAGTGAAGAGTTTGGCTTAGTTGATTGCTATATTGCACCATTATTATGGAAATTACGCAATATGGGCGTGGAATTTAGCGGTACAGGAAGCAAAGCAATCAAAGGCTATATGGATCGTGTATTTAGCCGTGATTCTTTCTTACAATCAGTGGGTGAAGCTGCTCCTAAAAATTTAATGGATGATAAATAATGGCTCATATACCTTCTCCAAAACGTCCTTATTTGCTAAGAGCCTATTATGATTGGCTAGTGGATAATGATTTCACCCCATATTTAGTGGTAGATGCTAATTATTATGGTACTAATGTGCCTGTGGAATACGTGAAAGATGGGCAAATCGTCTTAAATCTTTCAGCGGGGGCGACTGGGAATTTGCAATTAACAAATGACTTTATTCAGTTTAATGCACGTTTCAAAGGTGTGGCTCGTGAGTTATATATTCCGATGGGCGCCGCTTTAGCTATTTATGCTCGTGAAAATGGTGATGGCGTGATGTTTGAGCCAGAAGAAATTTACGATGAGCTAAATCGTGAGCCAACATCCGAACAGCCATTAAGCTTTGCAGAAGCGGTAGATAAGCCAAAGACGGAAAAGAAACCACAGAAATCAGCATCTCATTTGCGAATTGTGGATTAATAAAAGAAAAGTGCGGTTAAAATTGATCTGACCCCAAAAAATTAGACTGTTATTTAAAGGATTGTTTTCGATATTGTATCGGACTCAGTCCTTTTAATTTTAGTTGAATCCGTCGGTGATTATAGTAATCCAAATAATCTCTGACGGCATCAACTATCTCTTCTCTACTGTTAAATTCCCGACCATAAAAACATTCTGTTTTTAATCGCCCAAAGAAACTTTCCATTGCGGTATTGTCCAAGCAATTCCCTTTTCTCGACATACTTTGAATAA
>NZ_QEPZ01000011.1 GCF_003253005.1 Haemophilus parainfluenzae
TCAAACTCGAAAGTGATTTAAGAATATAGCTTACTTTTTTCTCTGTATATATAGACAAAAAGCCTGAAGATTTTACACTTTTTGAGCAAAAAAGCAAGCCACAAGCCATTTCAAACTTGAGAAATTCACCATTAAAAAATGACCGCACTTCATCATAAAGTGCGGTCAAATTTTCATTCATTTTGTGAATTAATAAACGCCTTGCGCCAACATTGCATCAGCCACTTTCACAAAGCCTGCAACATTTGCCCCGACAACATAGTTGATGTTTGCTTGACCAGCGACAGTACCATATTTTTTACAGTTTGCATGAATATCTAACATGATGCGATGAAGCTGTTTATCTACTTCTTCAGCTGTCCAGTATAAGCGTTGTGAACTTTGCGCCATTTCTAAGCCTGATGTCGCAACACCACCTGCATTAGCCGCTTTACCTGGGCCAAATAATACACCAGCTTCTAAGAATGCATCTGTTGCTTCGATAGTGGTTGGCATGTTTGCACCTTCAGCCACTAATTTCACACCATTTGCAATTAAAGCTTTCGCATCTGAAATCTCTAATTCGTTTTGGGTTGCACAAGGAAGTGCAATATCGGCTTTCACTTCCCAAGGGCGTTTACCTGCAAAATATTGAAGACCGAATTGTTTTGCAAACTCTTCTACTCGACCACGTTTTACATTTTTGAGCTCTAATAATGCCTCTAATTTTTCACGATCAAACCCTTCAGGTAAATACACATAACCCGCAGAGTCAGAACAAGTTACGACTTTCGCACCTAGTGCCATCGCTTTTTCAATCGCATATTGTGCTACGTTACCTGAACCTGAAACTAAAACCGTTTTGCCTAGGAAGCTATCCCCTTTCTCTGCAAGCATCGCTTGGGCAAAATACACCAATCCATACCCCGTTGCTTCTGGACGAATTAAGCTCCCACCGAATGAAAGACCACGGCCAGTAAACACGCAAGCGGCTTGGTTTGATAATTTTTTCATATAGCCTGCAAGATAACCGACTTCGCGACCACCTACACCAATATCTCCTGCTGGGACATCAGTATCTGGACCAACATGACGATATAACTCGGCCATTAAAGCTTGACAGAAACGCATCACTTCAGCATCTGATTTACCTTTAGGATCAAAATCTGAGCCCCCTTTCGCACCGCCCATTGGCAATGTGGTTAAGGCATTTTTAAAGATCTGTTCAAAGCCTAAGAATTTTAAGATTGATAAGTTAACGGATGGATGAAAACGCATCCCCCCTTTAAAAGGACCAATTGCACTGTTGAATTGCACGCGGAAAGCACGGTTTACTTGAACTTGGCCTTTATCATCAGTCCATGCCACACGAAATTGGATTGCACGCTCTGGTTCAACTAAACGCTCTAATAAAGCTTCTGAACTGTATTTAGGATTTGCTTCCAAGAAAGGCCAGATTGACGTAAAGACTTCACGCACGGCTTGTAAAAATTCAGGTTGGTGGCCGTCACGTTGAGCCACTTTTTCAAGAAATGCGTCTAATGATGCTACTGCTGACATAGGATTTTCCTTCTAGTAGTGAGTTAATATGATGTGTATAACGTTATTTTATTTATCACCGTCTTGTTGCGGCGTGTCATCAATATAACAATAGAAAAATCAACTAGACAATAGTTTTTTTATAGAGAAAATAAAGAAAAAATAAAAAACGAGAAAAAATTTAATATTTTCTCGTTTTTATTAGATAAGTTCTAAAATTAGCACCTAGATTAGTACTTCAAGTTAAAAAGTGCTTATTTATTTTTACCTTCTAAGTAAAGCCATTCAGCGACTTGCTTCGCAAAATACGTCAAGATACCATCCGCACCCGCACGTTTAAAGCAAAGCAATGATTCCATGATGCATTCTTTTTCTTTCAACCAACCATTTTGAATGGCTGCCATATGCATCGCATATTCGCCAGAAACTTGGTAAGCAAAAGTTGGCACGCCGAAATACTCTTTCACGCGATATACCATGTCTAAATATGGCATACCTGGTTTCACCATCACCATATCTGCCCCTTCTTGTAAATCAAGGGCTACTTCTTGTAATCCTTCATTACCATTAGCTGGATCAAGTTGGTAAGTTTTCTTATCGCCGCCTTTCAGATTACCCGCAGAACCGACCGCATCACGGAATGGGCCATAATAGTTAGACGCATATTTTGCAGAATACGCCATAATTTGCGTATTGATATGACCATTTTCTTCCAATGCCTGACGAATACGACCAATACGACCATCCATCATATCACTCGGTGCCACAATATCAGCACCTGCTTCAGCGTGTGAAACAGCCTGTTTAATCAGGATATCTGTTGTGATATCGTTTAATACATAACCTTCTTCATCAATGATCCCGTCTTGTCCATGTAGTGTATAAGGATCAAGTGCGACATCGGTTAATACACCTAATTCTGGATAAGCGGCTTTCAATGCTCTCACTGCACGCTGTACCAAACCATTCGGGTTAAATGCTTCATCCGCCATTAAAGATTTTTTATCTTGCTCAACTACAGGAAATAATGAAATCACTGGCACGCCGTATTTCACTAAAAGGCCTGCTTCGATTAATAACTGATCGATCGTTAAACGTTCAACTTTAGGCATAGAAGGCACTGGTTCACGATGATTTTCACCTTCAATGATAAATACTGGATAAATTAAATCATTCGCGGTTAAAGTATTTTCTGCGACTAAACGGCGACTAAAATCATGTTTACGTAAACGACGAAGACGACGGGTTGGAAAACCGCCTAAAATTTGTTGAGTCATAATAATATTTCCTGTTTTTATGATGTTAAAAGGGCGTATCATCTACGCCCATTTTCTTAATCTTTGTGATTCAAATTAGCTTGATTTTCTACCGCACTTTCTTCATCCGTTGTCTCTTCTTCATTCTCTTTCGGTTGATAGAAACGTGCAACTAACAAGCCTAATTCAAAAAGAAGGCACATTGGTACAGCAAGTAAAGTTTGAGAGAAAACATCTGGTGGCGTTAAGATCATGCCAACAAAGAATGCTCCCACAATAATATAAGGACGTTTTGCCGCCAATGCTTTCGTGGTTGTGACACCTGTCCAGCAAAGCAAAATAATGGCAACGGGTACTTCAAAGCACACACCGAAAGCCAAGAATAATGCTAGCGCAAAATCAAGATAACTGCTGATATCTGTTGCGATAGCCACCCCTTCTGGTGCGGTTTGCGTAAAGAAACTAAACACGAAAGGGAAAACAATATAATAAGCAAACGCCACACCGCAATAGAATAAAACTGTACTAGAAAACAATAACGGATAAATTAAACGTTTTTCATGTTGATACAGCGCCGGTGCAACAAACGCCCAAATTTGATAAAGCAAATAAGGCACCGAAATAAATACCGATACAATCGCGGTTAATTTGATTGGCGTAAAGAATGGCGTTTGAATATTGGTTGCAATCATCGTTGCACCCTTTGGCATTACTGCCGTTAAAGGTGCGGCGACAAAATGATAAATATCATTAGAAAAATAAACCAACGCCACAAAAACCACTAAAATACAAATTACGCAACGTAATAAGCGGTTTCTGAGTTCAACAAGATGGGTAATTAACGGTTGGGAATCGTCCGTCGTATTGCTCATAATTATTCTCTAGGACTTAGCTTCAGATTTAGGTGCTGGTTGCAGTTCCACATCATCCGGCGAATAGTAATCAGATAAACGCTCGGTTAATTCAGCTTGCTCATGGGCTTCAAGTGCGGTCAAATCTACTTCTGTTTTTTCAGGTTCTGAAACTTCAGCAAGTTCATTCTCTACATGCTCTATCGATGCTGTTTCAGCCGGTTTTTCTGCTGTTTCTTGTGAGTTTACCGCAAGTTTTTCAGCAGAATCAGCCGAATTTTCAGCCGCACTTTTAATTTCTTTAATTTGCTCTTCCACCGTTGTGCCCGCTGCAGCCGCTTTTTCTTCTAGCTCTGCACGCATTTTTTGAGCCTGTTCTTTCAGCTCTTCAACGGTTTTACTTAAGTCTGGGGAAAGCTGTTTTAGATTCAGTTGTTCCGCTTTCTTGATGCTATCTTGCAATTCTTGCAATTTAAGCTCTTGTTTTAATTCATTTTGAACATTAGCTGCCAACCCACGGATCGTTTTCACCCAGCCCATTACCGTGCGAATAGCCACAGGTAAACGCTTAGGGCCTAGTACCACTAAGCCCACAAGCATCAATAAAACAAGTTCGGAAAAACCAATATCAAACACGGTTATGCCTGTTCTTTATCTTTTACAGTTTCAGTTTTTTCAGCGGTTGTTGTACCGTCTTTAATTTGAGTAAATTCCGCATCTTTTTTTGGCTCATCGTCAGACATCGCTTTTTTAAAGCCTTTTACTGCTGCGCCAAGATCAGATCCCGCATTGCGTAATTTTTTTGTACCGAATACTAATAAAATCACGACTAATAAAATAATCATTTGTGCTGGGGATAAACCAAACATAGAAAAACTCCGTTAGAATTAAATTGAAAATTTGGGCTTGAATATACTCTTTTTATGCATTTGTCTCAAGAGGTAATTTTAAAAGTGCGGTCAAAAAATAATGTTATTTTCAACCGCACTTTAGTCTTATTATTCAGCCAGTTCTGTTTGCTCGTGTGCCATCAACTCTTGGCCTACGTCATCTAGCAAACTTAAGTAGCGTTCATAATGTTTCAATATATCAGCAATCAATTCATCTTGATCCATATATTGCACATCATAACCCACTCGACCATCAAAGAAATAAGTGTATGGCTCATAAGTCATACTATGCTGAATATGTGGCAAATTGTCATCATTAATTAGCTGAGTGGACACATCCCGACCCACAGATTTCACCCCATACATAAAGTCTCGCATTGATTCTTTTTGAATGACCAATTCCACTGCAGGTTCATCTTGTTCAAATAACGTGTTAATTTGCACGCTTAAGTCATATTTGCCAATCAACTCTTGACGTAATTCGCGCATAGCCGGCAATACCGTATGTTTAAGGAAACGTAAAATATCTTTTTCTTGCGTTTGGTTCATCATTTGTTCCAAACGTTCTTTCCATTTATCCCCCGTCCAGAAAATACTGGTTGGATTAACTTTGGTATCAAAATATTTTTTATCCGCATTCAAACCTTTCCATAAACTAAAACACATCAATAACATCAACATGGCGAAAGGTAACGCCACTAATAGCGTCATTGCCTGTAGATTAGCCAAGCCGCCTGATTGCATCAAAACAATGGCGACAACTGACATTAATATGCCCCACATCACGGCCTGCCAACGAGGTGCTGCAAGGCTTTTATCGCGTGATGCAATGTTATTTAATACATAAATACCGGAGTCTGCTGAGGTGATAAAGAATAAAGAAATCACCACCAAACTCACTAAGCCCGTCACGCCAGAAAGCGGTAAATAATCTAAGAACTTAAAGAGCAACGTTTCAGGCGAAGAAATCATTTGTCCTAACGTACCTGCAGCTTCACCATCATTCAACCAAATAGCCGTATTACCAAATACGGTAAACCACAAGATACCGAACATGCTAGGAATCACCAACACGCCGAAAATAAATTCGCGAATGGTACGCCCTTTCGAAATACGAGCAATAAATAAACCGACAAATGGCGCCCAAGAACACCACCATGCCCAATACAGAATTGTCCAACCGCTAAACCAACTAGTATGTTCTTGTTCATAAACATAGGTTTTGAAACTTAATTTTACTAAGTTGCTAAGATACGTTCCGATGTTGTCGCTAAAAGCGGATAACAAATAAAGTGTCGGTCCCGCCACTAAGACGAAAATCAACAAACAGAAAGCTAATGTTAAATTCAGCTCACTTAAGATTTTTACCCCTTTCCCTACACCTGAAATCGCGGAAAATATCGCTAAACTCATTACCACGGCAATTACGACAACTTGCAAGCTGAAGCTATTTTCGCTAATCCAGCCTAATTGATGTAAGCCTGCACCCAATTGTGATGCACCAAAACCTAATGTTGTGATAACACCAAATAAGGTGGCAAGTAACGCCATAATGTCGATAAGATCGCCTAACTTGCCATTAATACGCTCTTTCAATAACGGATAGAAACAAGAACGTAATGCCAAAGGTAATTTGTAACGGAATCCAAAGTAAGCCAATGCCAACGCAATCGTGCCATACACCGCCCAGGCATGAATTCCCCAGTGGAATAAGGTGTGTAACAAGGCTTCTTGTTGCTTATGCTCTGCGCTGCCTGTGGTAATATCAGATAAGTAATGCGTCAATGGCTCTGCTACACCAAAGAACATCAACCCTACCCCCATACCGGCAGCAAATAACATCGCCAACCAAGACAGAAAACCAAATTCAGGCTCTTCTTCATCATTGCCTAATTTGATATTACCTAGGCTACTGACTGATAAAATGACTAAAAAGCCCAAAAATACTGAGAATGCTAATACGTAAAACCAACTAAAGTTGGCAAAAATGCCCGATTTAGCAGCATTTAATAAAGTTTGTGTTTGTTCAGGTGCGATTAAAATCATCGCGACAAGCAACACCACAAAAAATAACGTTGCACCAATCACTAAAGGATTGAACGACGTTTGCTTTTCCATAAATTTAGATAAAGACAACGCTTCCCCCTTAAAAATTAAGTGAATAAAAATAAAATCAGATTAAATAAAATAAGGCTTTAAGCCCTAAATGGTGAGATGGAACCATCGCAAATGATAGCACGGAGAAGTGCGATTTTGAAGGAAACGCTCAGTAGGATTTGAGTGGATTGTTTCCAAAAGTGCATTTATGGTATAAAAAAATACCAATTATTTCAAATTAGGAAAATATTGATGGTATTTAATTTAAGTCGTATTTTTAACTGATATAATGAATTACAAAACTTGCTCAAACAAGACAGTAAAAGAAAACGTTTTATTTAATGTGTTGTAGATAAAACAATTTCTTAATGCAGCTTCAGTAAGCTTATCAAACGTCTGATCATCTAAATCAGATGAAATAAAAATTTTAATTTTACAATCGGTTATGTGTGGAGGTTCATCATAACCATGCACACCAAGTAAGGTTAAAGGGGTGGCGAGGTTGAGCCAAATTTTTCCTTCCATTTCTACAATATCGGCACGTTGTTGAACAAAATGCGCTTTTACACTACTCAAAATGCCAATGCAGTTAAGTCATCGGAGCAAGGGAAAAACTCTACAAACGTCTAGCAAAAATGGTTGAGCATAACTTTACGGAAGCAGAACAACACCATAGACATAGTTATGCCCATTACAGAGGTCCGTCGAAAGTACACATGCACGCAAGCACAAAATATCAAGAAAATGCCCTTGTGCTATGGGCTTTTTTACGCTTTTTATAATTCAGACTTTATTAATATGAGGTAATGGTAAAAACTCTACGAAACTGACTGCTTGAATGGCAATCTAAAGTGAAATGTAATAGAAAGAGATAAAACGACAAAAAATAAACCCACCTTTACCAGATGGTCTATAAAGTGGGTTTGCCTGAGGTATAAAATCGAGTGTTAAATACGCGCTATTTTCAATATATTTTAGCTTTTATTTTTTAGGTAACGCATCACTAGAAGCATTAAATTTCACATTTGATGAAGTGTAAGCCTCAAAGTGCGGATGTTTTTTCATAAATTTAATGAAACTTTCCGCATCAGGCAAGTAAGTATCAACGCCTTCATATTTCGGATCGTTAAATAATTTACCAAAAGTTTTGTAACCATCTTTACCGCTAGCTACATAAGCATTAGTACCAACGAGATAACGTTTATTATCATCAATTGGTTCCCATTGTTGGGTTTGTTTATTCAATACTTCCACGCTGACTAAACGTTTACCTTCCGCATTTGGTATTTCATTCGCTTCGTAACGAATGCCCGCGCCATAAGGGAATGCCCCTGTAGAACCATCAACTAAAGCAAATTGCATCGCATCTTCAAGCACTTGTTTCACTAACGAACCTTCCATTTTATAGGTATATAACGTATTCCCGAAAGGTAAGAAAGTATAAGCATCATTAAAGGTTACATTGCCTGGTAAAATATCCGCACGAACACCGCCTGCATTTTGAATGGTTAAATCCACTGTTTTGAGTTCGTTATACATTGTTTCTGCAATAAAACGCGTTGCAATAGAACCTTCTGGATTTGAGCCTGCTTTATTTGGGATACGATTTGCTGAACCACCCGGCATTGCAGAACCGGTGATGACGCCAACAATTTCTTGTGCTAAACGATCTTTTTCACTTTTATATTTTGAAATAAGCATGTCTGTTTTTGCATCATGATCATCAAGTGAAATACTCTTCATTGACTTTAAAGTATCAAGCGCTTTTTTACGTTCATCGCCTGTTAATTCAGTCCATTTACCTTCCGCATTTTTCACTTGAAGTTTATGAGAACTCATTAACACATGAGGAATTTTACGAGTAATAGACGCAATACCTTCAGGACTGAATTTAACACCTAAGTCACCCACAACAGCAGAATAAGCCCAACCTTCCATTACAAATACCGGTTCGCCATTCGGATTTTTAAATTCAAGCGGATATTCATAGATTACTGGAAGTTTTAAACCACGTAATTCATCATTTCCGTATAAATAATGTGAATCCCCAGTAACGATCACATCAATATCATTTACTTTTTGAGCAATTTCGATATTTTTTTCACTTCCTGCATGTGAAAGTAAAATGATTTTATTAATGCCTTGTTGTTTTAGAGCATTTGCCATAATTTGTGCGGTAGCAATTTCATCATAGAACTTCACATCCTTACCTGGTGAAGATGAATTAACCGTTTTATTCACGGTATCTAATCCGATAATGGCAATTTTTTCTCCATCCACAGTGAAAATATCGTAAGGTTTCCATTTGTTATATAAAATTGAATTTTTATCAGGAATAACATTGGCTGAAAGTACTGGAATTTTTAATGGCTCGAGTAGTTTTAATAAACCTTCATTACCCGCGTCAAATTCATGGTTACCCAAAGTAAAATAATGGAAATTACCAGCATTCATGACAGCCGCATCAGCGGAACCGCCAAAAAGTGTGAAATACAGCGTACCGGTAATCGCATCACCAGCATGTAGCACTAATGGATTTTTATACTTTTTACGTAACTCATAAAGTTTTCCATTCACAGCAGAAAAACCGCCAATATCAACCTTTGTTTGTTGACCATTTAGATTAATTCTTGCTTCGTGCGGTTCCAAATAAGAATGGTGGTCGTTAATATGTAAGATACTTAACTCCACAGCTTTATGTGCTTGCGGCGCTTCTTTAGCAAAGGCTGCACCTGAGCAAAGCATTGCTAACGCACTAACTGCAAAGGTAACTGATTTTTTAGATAAAAACATAATGGCTCCTTGTGAGTAAACGGATTAATTTAAGCCTTCAAGCATTGCTTGGAAAGTCTTATAACGAATAGCATAGTTATTGTGTTGAAGATTTTCACGTGCTTGATCTAAATACGAAAAATCATCAACCTCCACCCCTTTAAATTGGCGAGCAAACATCATATTGGCTAGAGCGAGGCGGGGCTTAATTTCAGAAGAAGGGGTTATCAAACTCACTCGATTCTCAGTAATAGAAAAAGTTGTTTGATTAGGAAAATCTTGACGCATCTGTTCAATAATTTTTTGAAATATGCCTTTAGCATCCAAAGACAATAATATAATTTGATCTGGTTTGGCTCCCCTTTCTAGTAAAGCCTGAACAAATTGCTCCGAATTATCTGTTTGACGAATATAAATTTTTGCCTGCTCATTCGCTAAAAAAGACACCAATAAGTTTTTCTTCATTTCCTGAATTAAATTAGCATCGCCAGTATTTATTGGCTCAAAGTATAAGTAATCAAGAAATTTAGGAGTGAGATTTTTATCTGTTTTAAAAATGCGAGTTAGGATTTTTTCGCTTATTTGGATCTGATTATCTAGGAATTGAGGAGGTAAAGAAAAAAGTGCGGTGAGTTTTTTCTGTAAAATCGAAACTTGTTGCTTTTCTTGTTTGGCTAAAGCGATTGAAAATTGTTGTTTTAAAGCCTCAGCGGACTCAGTAGATACTGATTGTTGAGAAGACGGAGGAGGACTCGCTATCACAGATTGTTGAATGCCAATACATGACGCTAATCCAAGTAACACAGAATGAAAACCGATTTTCATAATAAACCTCATTTAACTGATATTTTATCAATATAAAATACCGCTTAACGCGTAAACTTGACCTAAAACTATTTGAGAGTTTCTTAGATTATACGTAAAACAAAATTGCATGTGAATGATAATGTTTACCTTTTCAAGAGAATATAACGTACTTATTAGAATGCTCATCGAAAACTTGCAAGTTTGCTCAAAAAGTATAAAATTCGCAAGCTTTTTGTCTATATATACAGAGAAAAAAGTAAGCTATATTCTTAAATCGCTTTCGAGTTTGG
>NZ_QEPZ01000012.1 GCF_003253005.1 Haemophilus parainfluenzae
AAAGAGCAAAAAAGAACGACGCACTGGTTTTTCTAAAGCTTCACAACAGCGCGTCGTTGTGTGGGGCGTATTATAGGTATTTCAGATGCCTTTGCAAGATCTTTTTGTAAAAAAATGTAAATTTTTTATTGATTGAGGATCTTTTAATCAAATCGTCTAAAAAACACAATTTTTATGGTGTTTTATTCTACGGATTCAGACTTTCTGCAAATGCCTTTACTTTTCCCCAATCGGTATATTCAATTTCTTTGGTCGAATCCGTTTCGCCACCTGTAATTTTCATAATCAATTGAATCATGACTCGATCAATCCATTTATAACGTGGATATAGCAATGCGCCTGCAAATACGCCTACTTTTGCCGGAATCCATTTTATGCGTTGAAGAAACTTACGCACATAGACATTTCCCTCTGGCGTATCTTTCCCTTCTTTTCTCGCTGTTAAATTTACGCCAAAAAAGACCGCACTTTTTGCATTCAGCAATTCATGATGGTGTTCAACAAAATGGTATAACTGTTTATTAAAATGACCATAACGAATGGATGCTCCAATAATCACCAGATCAAAAAATTGAAGATCCTGCCCCTCCATTAACGGTGAAACCACCACTTCTCCTTCAAGATGCTGAGCCATAAACTCAGCAATCTTTTTAGTTTGTCCATCACGACTTGAATATAAAATTAATGTTTTCATTATGCCTTCCAAAACGCCGGTGTGAAGAGTGCCAATAATGTGAAAATTTCTAAACGACCACATACCATCGCTATGGTGAGTACCCATTTAGCACTATCTGGTATCGCTGTCATATTACTGCTTACTGAACCTAATCCTGGTCCAAGGTTATTAATACTTGCTAATACCGCATTAAAGGCATCAAAAGGTTCGACACCACATGCAATCACACTTAATAAACAAATAGTGAATACCAATAGATACGCTGAGAAAAAGGCCCAAATGCTCCCAATCACTCGTTCATCAAGGACATTTTTACCCCATTTAATTGGATACACCAAATTAGGGTGTACAAATCGTTTCAGTTCTCTTGCACCTTGAAGATATAGCAATAAAATCCGTGCAACACGCAAACCGCCACCGACTGAGCCAGCACAGCCACCAATAAAAGAGGCAATAATTAATAACATCGGCACAAAAGAAGGCCACTCAGCGAAATTCGATGTGGTGTAGCCTGTTGTGGTTGAAATTGATACGGCTTGGAATACGACTTGCTCAAAATCCTGCCATGAGGAATCAAAATATTGGTGGCTAATCATCACCAATGTACATGCCACGATAAGCAAAATTTGAATGCTCATAAAGAAGCGGAATTCTGGATCTTTTGTGTAAATCTTCAAAATATTTTCTCGTCCTAAAGTCGAAAATGCTCTGAAGTGCAATGCGAAGTTACAAGCCGAAATCCACAAGAAAATAACCGTGATAAAATTAATCGCCGAGCTATTAAAATAGCCGATACTGGCATCATGCGTAGAAAAGCCACCAATGGATACCGTCGAGAAACTATGTGTAAGTGCATCAAACGGGGTCATACCTGCTAGCCAATAAGCCAATGTACAAGACATGGTTAAAAAGAAATAAACAAACCACAATGCCTTTGCCGTTTCTGCTATCCTTGGCTGAATTTTCTGATCTTTCATTGGACCAGACATTTCAGCTCGGTATAACTGCATTCCGCCAATACCTAATAAAGGAATAATCGCAATCGCAAGTACGATGATCCCCATGCCGCCTAACCATTGTAAAAATTGACGGTAAAACAGAATGGCTTTCGGTAAATTATCTAATCCAGTCATGACTGTGGCACCCGTGGTTGTCAGCCCGGAAAATGCCTCAAACACGGCGGAAGCTAATGTTAAATGAGGTGAATCAAATAATAACAATGGTAAGGTTGCTAAACCACCCAGAACGAACCAAAATGCCACCACAATTAAAAAACCATCACGAGACCGCAATTCTTGTTTGTGGTGATGACAAGGCCACCAGAGCAACATGCCCACGGTTAAGCTCAATACAAAAGCTTGCATAAATGCTTTACCGCCGCCATCGTCATAAATCAGCGCCACAAAGGCTGGAATCAGCATCGTGCCGGAAAAGCACATGATCAAAATGCCGATAATCCGAATAATGGATAAAATATGCACAATATCTCGCTTAATTAATTTCTTCTAATTTCAACGTTCCTGCCGAACGCTCAATTAATGCTTGTTCAAAGGGTTTAATTTGATCTTCACTAATGCCTAACTGCAATGTAATCTGCACTTGAAAATCTTGCTGATAAATTTCAATTTGATTCTGTTCACATAAAATTTGAATCCAATTTAATTGTGCATAATCACAATGAACTTGGAATAACTGACGTTCTACTTTTCGTTCAGTTTCTAATAATTTTAAAGCTTGCTGCACACCATTTCCATAAGCACGAACTAAACCGCCCGTGCCTAATAAAATGCCACCATAATAACGAACAACAACAGCACTGATTTCACCAACTTGGCTACCCTGTAAAGCAGATAGCATTGGCTTTCCTGCAGTACCTGCCGGTTCACCATCATCAGAAAAGCCTAATTGTTGAGAATCGGTTGGCTTGCCGGCCACTGCAGCCCAACAATGATGGCGGGCATTAGGGTGCTGTGCTTTAATTTCTGCCCAAAAAGCTTTGGCTTGTTCAAGTCCTTCCGTATGTTGCAAATACGTGATAAATCGACTTTTCTTGATTTCTTCTTCAAAAATGACCGCACTTTTGGGGATAAGGTATTCAGCCATGAAATAATTGTTCGAATGAATTTGTTGCGTAGTTTATCATTGATAGCGGATTTATCGAAATTTCCCCATAATTATTGTATGATGTAGCTCAATTTCAATAAAACTGATGAATAACAATGACTGAAATTACTGTCGATAAAACCCTTGATACCGTTGGTTTACGTTGTCCTGAACCCGTGATGCTCGTAAGAAAAAACATTCGTCACATGAATGAAGGTGAAGTGCTGCTTATTTTAGCGGACGACCCTGCCACGACTCGCGATATTCCCAGTTTCTGCCAATTTATGGAACATACCCTTTTAGCGAGTGAAACCAAAGGTACTCCTTTTAAATACTGGGTGAAAAAAGGCCAATAAAAATGCAGCTATTATTGGCCGCACTTTGTTATTCTGCCGTATTACTCGAAACGGGATAATACTGTTTCTGAAGAAATTCAGGCTTCAATAACGCAGAGGCATTCCACCACTCAATCACCAGCTCCTGTGGTCCATCTGCATAAGACGCAATTTCATACACGTTATACACAAAATGAATACCGTCATGATCTAAATAGAAATTATCGGTTACTTCAAAATCGTCTTTTGAAGTAAATACTTCCTCATCTTTTACCTCGCCATATCGAGTATAACGTTCCCAAAGCAATTCTTTTAATTTGGCTTGTTGGTTTGGTTTAAACACATCATCAAATGAAAGTAGTTTTTTTGTTTCTAAATCAATATTAAGATAATGGTCCCCCCCAACGCCATGAGCGCCACCGCTATAGCTGTAATAATTTATTAAAAATACAGCAAGCTTACCCCTTTGGTGACTAAATGCTAAATCTAAGGTTTCATCAACACCAATTATTGGGGATTCCAACATCTCTTTCTTAGCTTCATCATATGCTTTCTGGTAATCTGCTATAAGCTGCTCGCGGCTTCTTGGTTTACCGTCAGCATTTTTGGAAATTTGTTCTAAAAGTAGTGAATCTAACCATTCAATATTCGTTTTTAGTGTAGAAATGCTGTAATGAAGTTTACTTTCTACAGGCACATATTCATCTTCTTTGGACGATTTAGGATATTTGATAGTTTCCTCTTTATCAAAAATCACATCATCTTGAGCAATAATTGCTGGAATAACCTTCGCCGCCTTTTCTTTTTCAGCTTTTAATTGCGTATTTTCTGCCGTTAGTTGTGCAATTGTCTGTGTTTGTTGCTCAATGGTTGCCTTCGTTTCTTTATCTTCACAGCCTGTTACCGCAAAAAGTGCGGTTAAAATTAAGGCTGAAATCAGTGTCTTTTTCATGTATTACCTATAAATCAAATGTATCTTTATCACGTAAAATATGGTCATTGCCTTTGCGGCGTAAAAAGCCGGTACGGTCAAAATACTCCATTAACTGTACGGTCAGTTTTCGACCAAAATTAAGCTTGTCACGTAATTCATTTACCGCAATCTTACCTTCTTCACCTGCTATTTGCTTAATTAAGCGAGCATAAGCATAAATGCTCTCAGTCAGGAAAAATCGATCTTTTACAATTGGGGTGAGATAGCCCAATTTACCTGCTTTATACATAAAGTTACGCATTACACTTTCATCTTGTGCCAAGGCTGTTGCCATATCACGCACCCAAATGGCTTGACCATGCGCTTTCTCAAATTCAGCAAACACCGCTAGCCATAAGCTTTGCTCTTCGGCTGAAAATTGGATTTTATGTGAAGGCAAATGTAGCCAACCACGAGTCTGCTGCAATTGGCCTTCATCAAGCATTTCTTCAATAAAATGATAAATCAGATTTTCCGGTTGGTTTACTGTCGCAATACGGTATAAGCGGGCCTTACTCAAACCTAGCTGATCATTATGTTGCTCATGATAGGTAGCAAGTGCGGTCAAAATTTGCTGCGTTTTTTCACGTTGATAATCGCGATTAAAACACCAATTTTGGAAACGGATATCGCCATTCTCGGCTAATGCTTCAGCCAGCTGATTTTCGGTTAGTTGCTCACTCCACATTAAAGCTTGAGCTGAAATCGCCTCTTTTTGTAAGGTCAATCCGATGCGTTGTGTAGCGGTTTGAGCCTGATTAAGTTTAGCCAAGAACGCTAGACGAGCCTCTGTGCGCTTATAACGTTTTGGTGAATGAATTTCGAGTACCTTGGCACCACTAATTAACGCTTTCGCATCACCACTACGTAAAATTAATTTATCCCCAAAAGCTAAAAATAATGGCTGTTCTAAAATAACTTCTGCCAAAGTGCGGTCATTTTTCATTGTATTTTTGCTTTCAAGCAAGGTGAGTTTACCCGTCGTACGGCTTGCCGCATGATAAATGTGCACTGGCTGACTGTCTTTCAAATTCACTTCAGGTGTAATTTCAATGGTAATACGATCGGTTGGCTCAAGTGGCTCTGAGGCTAGCAACCAATCGCCGCGCTGCATTGGAATACGATCTAAATCAACGTTTAAATTGAGCGCTAAACGTTGACCAGCCAAGCCTTTTTCGCTCGGTGTATTCTGAGCATGAATATTTTTTACGCGAACCTTTTGTCCCGTAGAAAGGAAGAGTTCATCATCAATGGCCACCGTTCCCGCAAATGCCGTCCCCGTTACCACTGTCCCCGCCCCTTTCACGCTAAAAACACGGTCTATGGCGTAACGGAACGGTTTATCTATTTCAGCTAATTCAGGTAAATTGGCTAAATAATCGCGTAACGCATCAATCCCTAAGCCTGTTTGTGCCGATGTAATAAAATAATGAGATTCAGCTAAGAATGGATAATCCGTCTGAATTTGTGTTTTTAATGCCTCGATTTGCTCATCTGTTGCTCGGTCAGCCTTGGTAATCACTACCATGATTTCAGTAAATTGAAGCTGATGCAAAATCGCTAAGTGTTCTTTAGTTTGTGCGGCAATCCCTTCATCTGCAGCGACAATGAGCATCGCATAATGAACACCACCAAGCCCCGCCAACATATTGGCGAGAAACTTTTCATGGCCAGGCACATCAATAAACCCGAGTACTTTCTCTTTTAAAGGCAAATAGGCATACCCCAAATCAATAGTCATGCCACGTTTTTTTTCTTCCGGCAAATGAGCAGTATTCGTACCTGTCATTGCTTTTAAAAGGGCTGTTTTACCATGATCGACGTGCCCTGATGTTACTATGATCATAATTTTTCCACCGTATCTAATAATGCCTTAAAGTCAGCCACGCTACGTAAATCTAACCAAATTTTTCCTTTCTCAACACGACCGATTATTGGTTGTTCTAACGCTTTGAATACTGCTAAAAGTGCGGTCAATTTTGCCTCTGTTTTTTCAGCAATCGTCACCGCGAGAGAAGGAATCGTCGCCATCGGTTGAGAACCACTCCCAACCTGAGCAACACTTTCTTCAATCTCAACCTGGTAATCTTTTAAGCGGTTTGCTAAACAGGCTTTAAGTTGTTCGGCTTTTTCTTTTAATACATCTATTGATTGGGTGAGCAAATGTAAAGTTGGCAATGTCTCAGTGAGTTTTTCTGGTTGGAGATAAAGGCGTAATGTTGCCTCAAGCCCAGCTAAAATCACTTTATCACAACGCAATACGCGCTTTAATGGATGAGCTTGTAACTGAGCAATCCACTCTTTTTTACCGACGATAATACCGGCTTGTGTTCCACCCAATAATTTATCACCCGAGAATGACACCAAGTTTACGCCCTGTACGACTTTTTCTTGCACCGTTGGCTCATTCGGTAAATCATATTGGCTTAGATCAATCAATGCCCCACTACCAAGATCCGTAATAACAGGAATATCAAATTCTCGTCCAAGCTCAACGAGCTCTTGTTCTGAAACCGAAGCAGTAAACCCACTAATATGATAATTACTGCAATGTACTTTCATCAAGAAAGCCGTGTTTTCATTGATTGCTTGACGATAATCTTTCAAATGTGTGCGGTTTGTTGTTCCCACTTCAACAAGTTTACAGCCTGCTTGAGCCATAATATCTGGAATGCGAAATGCACCACCGATTTCAATTAACTCACCACGAGAAATAATGACTTCTCTATCTTTAGCAAAGGTGGCCAACATCAAGAGTACAGCTGCAGCATTATTGTTAACGATACAAGCAGCTTCTGCACCTGTGAGTTGTGCAAGTAGTCCACTAATATAATTATCCCGATGACTGCGTTTGCCTTCTTCCAAATCATATTCTAACGCAACATTACCTTTCATCGCATGAAGCGCTGCCTGTTGTGCACTTTCAGCCCACAATGCTCGCCCTAAATTTGTGTGTAATACTGTGCCGGTTAAATTATGGACTGATTTAATTTGCACATGATTTTGTTGAGTCAATCGCTCTTGTAAATAACGCAATGTATTCAAATGATCGGCAAAAAAGTGCGGTAAATGTTGATGCTGTTTGATAAACTCGCGCCCATCAGACAATAATTGGCGTAATTCACGCACGACAGCTGAATGACCAAATTCAGTTAAAAGCATTTCACCTTCTGGTGTTTTTAAAAATTTATCTACAGAAGGAAGTTGTTGGAAAAGTGCGGTCATTTTTAATTCCTATTTCAAAATGGCATTGAATTGCAAACTAATTTACGCTAAAGTAACCGCAATTTCAATAACGGAAGGTCGTCATCTCCGGTGAGGTGGCAGGACTTCAAATCCTGTTGGGGACGCCAGCGTTCCCGGGTGGGTTCAACTCCCATGACCTTCCGCCACTTTTTTCTTCCAACGAATATTTCTCTCTTCCTAACATTCACTTTTTTAATTTGAATTTTCATTATAATTTTACAGAATTTTAGGCAAACAAAAAGGCGCATCTTTCGATACGCCTTCTTAATCTAACTTGTTACAGTTAATACATCAATTATTTGATGATTTTCGCAACAACGCCAGCACCTACTGTACGGCCACCTTCACGGATTGCGAAACGT
>NZ_QEPZ01000013.1 GCF_003253005.1 Haemophilus parainfluenzae
ACTTAAAAAGTATTATGAATTTCTAGTTAGCACCTATTAAGACTTCAAAATTAAAAAATATTTTTAAAACAAGTCAATCAACAAGTGCCCACACAGATTGTCTGATATATTGTTAAAGAGCAAAAAAGAACGACGCACCGGTTTTATAAAGCTTCACAACAGCGCGTCGTTGTGTGGAGTGCATTATAGGGATTTTTGGAGTCCGTGCAAGCACTTTTAAAAAAAAATTGATCAATAGATGATTTTTTAGACGCACAGCCTTTAAGTAAGTCTATTCAACCTTTTTTAAAGTCCTTTTACAGCGCCTAAATCCATTTGCAGAAAGTATTTCATTAAGTTTATTAAGCCCTTTCTCCTTTTCTTTCTCAGTATAAAACTCACAATTACGGTTTTCTAAAGCGCCACGAAGTCGCCAATAAAAAGCTTCAGTTGCACCAATATCCGCTTTTTTCAAACGAACAATTGCATTTTCAGCACCTATTTGTCGTAAGATATCCACATTATCAATACCGACTTTCTTTAGTGCTCGTTCATATTTAACAGATAAATTCGGTAAATCACGAATCCGTCCAATCTTAGAGAGCACAGACTCGAGTTTTTCCTTCCTTATTTGAGTTGTTGAAAGAATGATCAAAGTTCTCATTAAGACATTATCTTTCAAGATACTTTCAGTTAAAGCATAATAATCAGATAACACAAAGCGTTTATTGAGCTCATTTGTTGCAAAGGCTTTGCAGCCCAACCCTTTTAATTTTACAGAAAGTTCACCTTTAGCCCTCAAGTAAACCTTATTATTAATCCAAACAGCAAACATATCCTTATCTTTATGGAATAACCCATATCCAGTAAATAGGTTTTTGCTTGTTACATCTCCAATCAGTTGATTTAGTAAATTACACACTCTGATAATATTATCATTGGGTATTGTTAGGATTTTCATTGTAAAGCTCTCCTTAGAGTAAGGTTTATTTTATTTAGCTATAACTAAGAAGCACCACTATAGAATAGTTATATCATAATCAATCAGGTATAACTAAAAGATTTTTTCAATTTTGTGAGATAGATCGCAAATGTAAAATTTATTTAAAACAAACAAGTAGATTTGATAAAACAAGATTATAATTAACAACTTAAGCCTATTAAAAAATTGTAATATATAGGAATAAATAATGATAACTGGACTTGTTCTTGAAGGCGGCGGCATGAGAGGGATGTTTACAGCTGGTGCCCTTGATGCACTCATGGAACAACACATTGAAATAGATAAAATTATTGGCGTTTCTGCGGGGGCATTATTTGGCATAAATTATGCATCCAATCAAAAAGAAAGAGCGTTGAGATATAACCTAAAATATCTTAAAGATAAACGGTACATGGGATTTCATAGCCTTTTTACAACAGGCAACATTGTCAATAAAGACTTCGCTTTCTATGATCTCCCCTTTAATCTCGACCCTTTTGATCAAAATGAATTTGAAAAATCTCACATTGATTTCTATTTAGCTGCCACAAACATCGAGAATGGTGAAGCTGAATATTTCAAAATCGAAAATGTTTTCAAAGAAATGGAATACTTCAGAGCAACCTCGGCCATGCCTTTTGTCTCGCAATTTGTGGAAATCAATGGGCAAAAATATCTAGACGGTGGAATTGCTGATAGTATTCCATTTGAAAAAGCACAAGAGCTCGGTTGTGATAAAATCATCGTTGTTTTAACCCAACCTATCGACTACCGTAAAACAAAATCTTCTTCTTTTTTATTCAAGCTTTTTTATCGCAAATATCCATACTTAGTTAAAACCTTAGAAAATCGCTACCGCACTTATAATGAACAAGTAGAAGAAATCATTCGTTTAGAAAAACAAAATAAAATCTTTGTGATCCGTCCAAATGTACCGCTCAATATAGGTCGATTAGAACGAGATGAAACCAAAATAAGAACTGTATATGAACTGGGTGAAAAAATTCTCTCAGCACAAATTCAAGATCTAAAAAAATACTTAAGAAGTTGATTTTAAATAAACTATTTCTCAAGTTTGGAATCTGATTCACATTTTTTCGTCAAGGAAAAAATTTTCCCTTGATACTGTACATCAATACAGATATAATCTAGCCAAATTTAGATAACTCTGTTTAAGAAGGTTTTATATGGCAACTCAAGAAGAAAAGCAAAAAGCGCTCGCCGCAGCACTTGGTCAAATTGAAAAACAATTCGGTAAAGGCTCAATTATGAAATTGGGCGATACTCAAGCCCTTGATGTTGAATCTGTTTCAACTGGTTCTTTAGGTCTTGATGTCGCTCTTGGTATTGGTGGTTTACCAATGGGTCGTATTGTTGAAATTTTTGGACCTGAATCTTCTGGTAAAACAACTTTAACTTTATCTGTTATCGCTCAAGCACAAAAAGTGGGTAAAACCTGTGCCTTTATCGATGCGGAGCATGCACTTGATCCTATTTATGCAGCAAAACTTGGCGTTGATGTGAAAGAGCTCTTAGTCTCCCAGCCAGACAACGGGGAACAAGCGCTTGAAATTTGTGATGCCTTAGTACGTTCTGGTGCTGTAGATGTCGTCATTGTGGACTCTGTTGCTGCACTTACCCCGAAAGCTGAAATTGAAGGTGAAATGGGTGATTCACACATGGGTTTACAAGCGCGTTTAATGTCTCAAGCACTACGTAAATTAACCGGTCAAATCAAAAATGCAAACTGTCTCGTTATCTTCATTAACCAAATTCGTATGAAAATTGGTGTCATGTTTGGTAACCCAGAAACCACAACTGGTGGTAACGCGCTAAAATTCTACTCTTCTGTTCGTTTAGATATCCGCCGTACTGGTTCAGTTAAAGATGGAGATGAGGTCATTGGTAACGAAACTCGTGTTAAAGTAGTTAAAAACAAATTAGCCGCACCTTTCCGCCAAGTAGATTTCCAAATTCTTTATGGAGAAGGCATCTCTAAAGCAGGCGAATTAATTGAACTTGGTGTTAAACACAAACTTGTTGAGAAATCCGGTGCATGGTATGCATATAACGGTGAAAAAATTGGTCAAGGTAAAGCCAATGCGATGAAGTGGTTACATGAAAATCCTGCGAAATCAGATGAACTTGAAGCGAAGCTTCGTGCTGAATTAGTCGCTAACCCAGAACAAGCATTAATGGCTGATATTGAACAATCTAATGATGACGCAGAAAGCGATTTCTAATCACTAAAAGTGCGGTCAAAATTGACCGCACTTTTCATTTCAACCGTATTTCACCTAAAAGGAATTTCTATGCCTTCTCTTGCTTTAAGCTATGTCGTTAATTTACTTGCTCGACGTGAATATAGCGAATTTGAACTACGCAATAAAATGCAGGAAAAGGCATTTACAGAAGATGAGATCGATGAAACGATTGCTTACTGTCAGAAAAAAAACTGGCAAAATGATAAGCGATTTGCTGAAAATTATTTACACGCACGTTCGCAACGTGGGTATGGTGCAAATCGTATTAAACAAGAATTACGCCAACTGAAAGGTGTATCTTCAGACGTAATCAATGAAGTTCTCGCAGAAAGTGAAATTAATTGGATTGAAATAGCAGAAAAGGTTCTACACAAAAAGTTTCCTAATTATGCAGAACCTCAACCAATCAAAATCAAACAAAAAATTTGGCAATATATGCTCTCTCATGGATTCTATTCTGAAGAATTTAGCGATTTTATCGGAAATGGAATAGAAGACTGATGAGCCTAAAGAAATAAATCCCTAATACTGTAAAAATTAAACAACCAACTAAATGGCTAACTAAAACGAACAATCCATTTACCCATTCTTCTTTAAAAAAGAGTTCTATTACTTCACCTGAAAAAGAAGAAAAGGTGGTGAGTGCACCAAGAAATCCGGTCACTAAGAATAATCGCCATTCAGGACTAAATTGAGGGAAGGTCCAAAAAGTTGCTAGTAAAATCCCCATCAAAAAGCAGCCAATAAAATTAGCCACAAGTGTGCCAAATGCAAGTGAACTAAACAGGGAATTAAGCCATAGACCTAATCCCCAGCGTAAAGAGGCTCCGATCGCTGCACCTGCACTAACCAGAAAAATTGACTGAAACATCTATTTAATACCAAAAAGTGCAGCTAAATGTTTGGCCACTGCTTCGTCCTTATTAAACCCAATCTCTTCCAATTCGGGGCAAGCTTCTTTTAGACGAGGATCAGCATTCGCCATCACATAACCTTTACCAGCCAAAGAAAGCATTTCAACATCATTCTGACCATCACCAAAAGCAATACAATCTTTTAATCCATAATTTCTATTTTCTAATAGATGAGCTAATGCATCACCTTTAGATACATTTTTATTCATGACCTCTAAGCAAGTCACAGCGGAATAAACAATCGTCGTTTTATCACTAAAATGCGTTCTAAGATAATCTTCCAGCTCCAAAAGATCTTTCGGGTCACGAGCAATAAAAAATACTTTTTCAGTTCCTCTTCCATGATGTTTTGTGAAATCAACCACCTCATACATGAAACCTGAATCCTTGTGATATTTTGCTAATTCAGGCACATCTATATTGATAAACCAACCATCATCTTGATAAGTATTGATACAAATCTTGGTACGATCAAAAGGGATTTTATACAACTCAAGTACGATTTCTTCTGGAAGGCTATTGCTATAAATAAGGTTACCTTTTAGGTCGCGTACTCTCGCGCCATTGGAAGTGATCATTACAGCATGCTCCGCTCCAATCTTACCTAAAATAGAAGAAACATCCGTGTGATTACGGCCAGTTGCTAAAATAATATCAACACCTTTTTGTTCTAATTTATTTAATATCTCAATTGTAAAATCCCCAATTACATGATTAGTATTGAGTAATGTACCGTCAAGATCAGAAACAACGGCTTTAAATGGAAGTTGTTGCATAAAACCACCTGTATAAAAAATGAGTCTGTATCATACCAAAACGACACGATTTTTGACCGCACTTTCTATCATAAAAATGACATTCATTGATAAAAAGCAAAAAGGCGCATCTTTCGATACGCCTTCTTAATCTAACTTGTTACAGTTAATACATCAATTATTTGATGATTTTCGCAACAACGCCAGCACCTACTGTACGGCCACCTTCACGGATTGCGAAACGT
>NZ_QEPZ01000014.1 GCF_003253005.1 Haemophilus parainfluenzae
TACCTGGCGGTGTCCTACTCTCACATGGGGAAGCCCCACACTACCATCGGCGCATCGGCGTTTCACTTCTGAGTTCGGTATGGGGTCAGGTGGGACCACCGCTCTATCGCCGCCAGGATTATTCCTTTAATAACTTTTCTCTACTCTGCTCCGCTATCTCTAGCGTCTCACAACCAAACAAGCTGATTAACCTAAAAACTTTCTTCTTTTCTGAGTTTGTTTTGTTTACCCAACACCCAAAACCCTTGAGCGTTGTATAGTTAAGCCTCTCGGGCAATTAGTACATGTTAGCTCAACGGCTCACACCGCTTACACACCATGCCTATCTACGTCTTAGTCTTAAACAACCCTTACAGATTTGTAATCTGGGAGAACTCATCTCTTGGCAAGTTTCGTGCTTAGATGCTTTCAGCACTTATCTCTTCCGCACTTAGCTACCCGGCAATGCGTCTGGCGACACAACCGGAACACCAGTGGTGCGTCCACTCCGGTCCTCTCGTACTAGGAGCAGCCCCAATCAATTCTCCAACGCCCACGGCAGATAGGGACCGAACTGTCTCACGACGTTCTAAACCCAGCTCGCGTACCACTTTAAATGGCGAACAGCCATACCCTTGGGACCTACTTCAGCCCCAGGATGTGATGAGCCGACATCGAGGTGCCAAACACCGCCGTCGATATGAACTCTTGGGCGGTATCAGCCTGTTATCCCCGGAGTACCTTTTATCCGTTGAGCGATGGCCCTTCCATGCAGAACCACCGGATCACTATGACCTACTTTCGTACCTGCTCGACTTGTCTGTCTCGCAGTTAAGCTTGCTTATACCATTGCACTAACCTGACGATGTCCGACCGTCATTAGCAAACCTTCGTGCTCCTCCGTTACTCTTTGGGAGGAGACCGCCCCAGTCAAACTACCCACCAGACACTGTCCGAGACCACGTTTCGTAATCTTCGTTAGAACATCAAACGTTAAAGGGTGGTATTTCAAGGACGACTCCATAATCACTGGCGTGACTACTTCTAAGTCTCCCACCTATCCTACACATCAAAATTCAATGTTCAGTGTCAAGCTATAGTAAAGGTTCACGGGGTCTTTCCGTCTAGCCGCGGGTACACCGCATCTTCACGGCGATTTCAATTTCACTGAGTCTCGGGTGGAGACAGCCTGGCCATCATTATGCCATTCGTGCAGGTCGGAACTTACCCGACAAGGAATTTCGCTACCTTAGGACCGTTATAGTTACGGCCGCCGTTTACTGGGGCTTCGATCAGGAGCTTCTCTTTCGATTACACCATCAATTAACCTTCCAGCACCGGGCAGGCATCACACCCTATACGTCCACTTTCGTGTTTGCAGAGTGCTGTGTTTTTAATAAACAGTTGCAGCCAGCTGGTATCTTCGACCGGTTCAACCTTCGCCCGCGAGGGACTACAATCTACGCCGGCGCACCTTCTCCCGAAGTTACGGTGCTATTTTGCCTAGTTCCTTCACCCGAGTTCTCTCAAGCGCCTGAGTATTCTCTACCTGACCACCTGTGTCGGTTTTCAGTACGGTTTAGTAAAGCCTTTCGCTTAGTGGCTTTTCCTGGAAGTGTGGTATCGGTTACTTCAGCTCCGTAGAGCCTCGTCATCATCTCTCAGTGTTAAGGAAGTCCGGATTTGCCTAAACTCCCCACCTACCAACTTAAACGTGCATATCCAACAGCACGCTAACCTAACCTGCTCCGTCCCCACATCGCAGCTTTACCAAGTACGGGAATATTAACCCGTTTCCCATCGACTACGCTTTTCAGCCTCGCCTTAGGGGCCGACTCACCCTGCCCCGATTAACGTTGGACAGGAACCCTTGGTCTTCCGGCGAACGGGTTTTTCACCCGTTTTATCGTTACTTATGTCAGCATTCGCACTTCTGATACGTCCAGCATGCTTCTCAACACACCTTCATCCGCTTACAGAACGCTCCCCTACCCAACAGACTTTTGTCTGATGCCGCAGCTTCGGTGCTATATTTGAGCCCCGTTACATCTTCCGCGCAGGCCGACTCGACTAGTGAGCTATTACGCTTTCTTTAAATGATGGCTGCTTCTAAGCCAACATCCTAGCTGTCTAAGCCTTCCCACTTCGTTTCCCACTTAATATAGACTTTGGGACCTTAGCTGGCGGTCTGGGTTGTTTCCCTCTCCACGACGGACGTTAGCACCCGCCGTGTGTCTCCTGAGTATCACTCTTCGGTATTCGTAGTTTGCATCGGGTTGGTAATCCGGGATGGACCCCTAGCCGAAACAGTGCTCTACCCCCGAAGGTGTCCGCTCAAGGCTCTACCTAAATAGATTTCGGGGAGAACCAGCTATCTCCCGGTTTGATTGGCCTTTCACCCCCAGCCACAAGTCATCCGCTAATTTTTCAACATTAGTCGGTTCGGTCCTCCAGTTAGTGTTACCCAACCTTCAACCTGCCCATGGCTAGATCACCGGGTTTCGGGTCTATACCTTGCAACTAGACGCCCAGTTAAGACTCGGTTTCCCTTCGGCTCCCCTATTCGGTTAACCTCGCTACAAAATATAAGTCGCTGACCCATTATACAAAAGGTACGCAGTCACCCTTAAAAGGCTCCCACTGCTTGTACGTACAAGGTTTCAGGTTCTATTTCACTCCCCTCACCGGGGTTCTTTTCGCCTTTCCTTCACAGTACTGGTTCACTATCGGTCAATCAGGAGTATTTAGCCTTGGAGGATGGTCCCCCCATCTTCAAACAGGATATCACGTGTCCCGCCCTACTTGTCGTTAGCTTAGTACCATAACCTGGACTTCGAGTACGGGGCTATCACCCTGTATCGCCAAGCTTCCCAGCTTGTTCCTCTGTCTCTGTCATTATCACTAACAGGCTCCTTCGCGTTCGCTCGCCGCTACTAACGAAATCTCGGTTGATTTCTTTTCCTCGGGGTACTTAGATGTTTCAGTTCTCCCGGTTTGCCTCACTTACCTATGGATTCAGTAAGTGATAGTAGATTCTTCATCTACTGGGTTTCCCCATTCGGACATCTTGGATTAAACGCCTCTTATCGACTCATCCAAGCTTTTCGCAGATTAGCACGTCCTTCTTCGCCTCTGATTGCCAAGGCATCCACCTTGTACGCTTAGTCACTTAACTATACAACCTCAAAAATTCTTGATGTTGTGTTTTCAACTAAACACTTGATTGCTTTTGTTCAATCAAGATTTTTCTTACTCAGACTTTTTCTTATCCTTTAAAAGGACTTGAAAGTCTCTTCAGTTTTCAGCTTGTTTCCTGGTTGTTAAAGAACAGAA
>NZ_QEPZ01000015.1 GCF_003253005.1 Haemophilus parainfluenzae
ACTTAAAAAGTATTATGAATTTCTAGTTAGCACCTATTAAGACTTCAAAATTAAAAAATATTTTTAAAACAAGTCAATCAACAAGTGCCCACACAGATTGTCTGATATATTGTTAAAGAGCAAAAAAAACAAATTGGTCGGCGAGATAGGATTTGAACCTACGACCCACTGGTCCCAAACCAGTTGCGCTACCAAGCTGCGCTACTCGCCGTCAGATTTCTCAATTAAGAGAAGATGGGGTGGCTAATGGGATTCGAACCCACGACAACTGGAATCACAATCCAGGGCTCTACCAACTGAGCTATAGCCACCATTGATTAGTTGTTTACCGCATTGACTTCTGGCGCGCTCGACAAGATTCGAACTTGCGACCTTTGGCTCCGGAGGCCAACGCTCTATCCAACTGAGCTACGAACGCGTTACTGCGTCGTTGCAGGGGCGTATATTAATGATTTCCAAATATCTTGTCTAGCACTTTTTTGAAAAAAAATATCAAAAGATAAATTTTTGTTCAATTTGTATAGAATTTATTATGTATTCGTTTATTTTTAATGCTAAAACGTAAAAAAGGATAGCAAATTGCTATCCTCTTTATTTCATTTATTGCTTGTTACGACGTGCGCGACGTTTCATTCTTCGTACCCAACGGGTGATTTTCCATGCTTTTGTAATTGAATAAGCATAAAGGAAGAATAATACAATAAACGCAATAAACATTGCCCATTCATTAATATAGAAGACTTCGCCTAAAATTCCGATTGTGGCACAAATGGCCGCAAAGAGAGTAATTAATAAAAAGGCTTGGCGAGAGGTTAATCCAGCGCGAACCATTAAGTGGTGTACGTGTAAGCGATCCGGGCGGAATGGACTTTTTCCTTTGCGTAAGCGACGATAAATAATTGCCACCATATCAATTAAAGGAACAGCAATAATCCAAAGTGCGGTCACTGGATTCATCGGATGTCCTTTTCCTTGCGTACTTAAAAGTAGAATCCAAATAATAGTAAAGCCGATTAAAGTACTTCCTGCATCGCCCATGAACACTTTATATTTTGGTCCGAACGGAATCCCTAAATTTAATAATAAATAAGGTAGAATCGCGACAATTAAACCAAAACTCCAATATGCCATATCCATTTGTCCATCACGGAACATCAAGATACCAATAGCTGCAAATGAAACAATAGACAATCCACCTAGCAATCCATCAATACCATCAATCATATTAAAGGCATTAATAATCGCGATCGTGGCAAATACGGTAATAATCAATCCGATAGAACCAAGTGTTAATTGGAACGGCCCGAGAATTTGGCCTAAATGATCTAAATAAACATTACCTAAATCGATCATTAAAATCGCAAGCACCGCTTGAATCCCTGCACGCAAGAAAGGGCTAATATCAAAGCGGTCATCTAAGATACCGATTGCGAGTAGAATAAAGATACTGAATATATAAAGATAAGGTAAACGAAGTTGATCCCACTCCATTAAATAATAGCAAAGGTTTCCCATAAAAAGAGAAACACCGCCAATCAGTGGAATCGCACCTTGGTGACGCTTACGATAATTTGGTTTATCCACCAAGCCAATTTTATTCGCAATTGGTCGCATCACAATCAAGGTTAAAAATGCCCCTAAGAAAGTTACAATAAGACTTAGCATAGTTTGTATCCTAAAAATTTTTTGCAAAGGATAACATAAAGAAAAATCAGCACACAAAGATTTTTCTCAAATTCAGTTTTTTAGTACAATATGTCCACTTTTAATATAAGGATTAAAAATCATGACAAAATCAACCGCACTTTTCTCTCGTGCACAAGAAGTTATTCCTGGTGGTGTAAACTCCCCTGTTCGTGCTTTTAAAGGCGTAGGTGGCACACCCGTATTTATTCAAAAAGCCAAAGGCGCTTACATTTACGATACCGAAGGCAAACAATATATCGATTATGTAGGTTCTTGGGGACCAATGATTTTAGGTCACAACCACCCTGCTATTTTAGATGCTGTATTAAAAGCAGCTGAGAATGGTTTAAGCTTTGGGGCACCAACACCATCTGAAATTGATTTAGCAGAATTGGTCTGTGAAATTGTACCATCTATTGAAATGGTTCGTATGGTGAGTTCAGGTACTGAAGCAACCATGACAGCAATCCGTCTTGCGCGTGGTTATACAAATAGAAGCAAAATCTTAAAATTTGAAGGTTGCTATCACGGTCACTCTGATTCACTTTTAGTCAAAGCCGGTTCGGGTGCATTAACACTTGGTCAACCAAGCTCTCCAGGTGTGCCTGAAGATTTTGCAAAACACACTTTAACTGCAGAATATAACAATCTTGATTCTGTTAAAAAATTATTTGAAGAATTCCCTAACGACATTGCTTGTGTGATTATTGAACCTGTCGCAGGCAATATGAACTGTATTCCGCCAAAAGAAGGATTTTTACAAGGCATCCGTGAAATCTGTGACCAATATGGTGCTCTTTTCATTATTGATGAAGTCATGACGGGTTTCCGTGTTTCACTTGCGGGTGCACAAGCTTATTATGGTGTAACACCTGATCTCACCACATTAGGTAAAGTCATTGGTGGCGGTATGCCAGTGGGTGCCGTTGGCGGTAAAAAAGTGATTATGCAACACCTCGCACCAACCGGTCCTGTTTATCAAGCAGGTACTCTTTCAGGTAACCCGATTGCAATGGCTGCTGGTTTAGCCTGTTTAACGGAATTGAAAAAAGCAGGTAATGAACAACACCTTGCAGAATTAACCACAAAACTTTGCGATGGCTTAAAAGCATTAGCTCAAAAACACAATGTGCCATTTGTGATTAATCATGTGGGCGGCATGTTTGGTATTTTCTTCACTGCTCAAAAACAAGTTACCTCTTATGCAGAAGTCATGAAATGTGATACCGAAAAATTCAAAATGTTCTTTCATAAAATGCTCGATCAAGGCGTTTATCTTGCGCCTTCAGCTTTTGAAGCGGGCTTTATGTCTTTAGCACATACAAATGAAGACATTGAAAAAACGCTTGCTGCCGCTGATATTGCATTTGCCGCAGTGGCTTAAAATATAAAAAGTGCGGTTAAATTTGATCTGACCCCAAAAAATTAGACTGTTATTTAAAGGATTGTTTTCGATATTGTATCGGACTCAGTCCTTTTAATTTTAGTTGAATCCGTCGGTGATTATAGTAATCCAAATAATCTCTGACGGCA
>NZ_QEPZ01000016.1 GCF_003253005.1 Haemophilus parainfluenzae
CCAAGCCTTTTTCTTTGCGAAATTATTCGCCCAAACGCTCTTTAATACGAGCAGATTTACCTGAACGTTCACGTAAGTAGTAAAGTTTAGCTTTACGTACTGCACCTTTACGTTTAACAGCGATAGAATCTACAGCTGGAGAGTGAGTTTGGAATACACGCTCAACACCTACGCCGTTAGATACTTTACGTAAAGTAAATGCTGAGTGCAAGCCACGGTTACGAATTGCAATAACCACGCCTTCGAATGCTTGCAAACGACGTTTGCTACCTTCAACTACCCATACTTTAACTTCTAAAGTATCACCTGGGCGGAAGCTAGGTACGTTTTGTTTTAATTGTTCTTGTTCAAGTTGTTTGATAATGTTAGACATTGTTTGATCCTTTATTGATCCTAGATGTAACTGAAACTAACTGTTATGTTCGGCTTGCGCCTCTTTTAACAGCTTACGTTGTTCGTCAGTCAGAGCTAGGCCTTCTAAGAGCTCAGGGCGTCGGAGCCACGTTCTTTGTAGCGATTGTTTTAATCGCCATTTCCGAATTTCTTCGTGATGTCCCGACATCAGCACGGACGGTACAGTTAATCCCTCTAACACTTCCGGTCTGGTGTAATGCGGGCAATCTAATAAGCCATCAGCAAAAGAATCTTCTTCTGCGGAGGCTTGTTTGCCTAATACACCGGGAATAAAACGTGCAACAGCATCAATTAATGTCATTGCCGGCAATTCCCCACCGGTCAGAACGTAATCCCCGATTGACCATTCTTCATCAATTTCAGTTTGAATCAATCGCTCATCAATACCTTCGTAACGTCCACATACTAAAATCAATTTCTGATTTTGAGCAAGCTCGGTTACGCCGCCTTGATCGAGTTTACGCCCTTGTGGCGAAAGGTAAATCACCTTTGCGCCTTCTACTGCCGCTGCTTTCGCAGCATGAATCGCATCCCGTAAAGGTTGTACCATCATCAGCATTCCCGGGCCACCACCATAAGGGCGGTCATCCACGGTTTTATGCTTGTCGAATGTAAAATCTCTTGGATTCCAACATTCCACTTGCAGAAGATTATGTTTTACGGCTCTACCTGTAACCCCAAATTCCGTAATCGCTTTAAACATTTCGGGGAATAATGAAATCACCCCTATCCACATAAAAAGCCTACTACATTACGTTTGTGCATACTTGAGATTAGAAACCAGCGTCCCAATCCACTTCAATAGTTTTCGTGGCGAGATCGACTCTTTTAACTACTTGTTCATACAAAAACGGAATTAACCGCTCTTGTTTTCCAAAAGCATCTTTCGTATTGGCTTTAACTACTAAAACATCATTAGACCCCGTTTCCATCATCTCTGTCACCGTTCCCATTGTATAACCTTCTAGGTTCACAACTGAACAACCAATTAAATCGTGCCAGTAATAATCACCTTCTTCCAGTTCTGGGAAAACAGATAAATCCACACCGATTTCAACATTTGCTAAAATTTGTGCGGCTTCACGGTCATCAACGTCTTTTAATTTCACGATGATTTCGTGATTATGATGACGCCAGTTTTCTAATTCTGTTGGCTGCCACTCACCTTTGATTTTTAAAAACCAAGGTTGATACTCAAAAATGCTTTCAGCTTGTTCTGTTGATGAATAAATACGTAACCACCCACGAATACCGTAGGTTGAGCCTAATTTGCCCACAACTTCAATACGTTGTTGTTCCATATTTCTCACCTATCTTAGCTTAAGAACTAAATCAAAAAGCGAGATTATGCTTTTTGAGCTTCTTTTACCAAAGTCGCAACACGGTCTGAAAGTGAAGCACCTTGAGCAACCCAGTGGTTTACACGCTCAAGATCAACACGAAGACGCTCAGCGTTACCTTGTGCGATTGGGTTGAAGAAACCTACACGCTCAATGAAACGACCGTCACGTGGTGAACGACTGTCAGCTACTACGATTTGATAAAATGGGCGTTTTTTAGCTCCGCCACGAGATAAACGAATGGTTACCATAACCTTCCTCTAAATGTTTAATTACTAAAAGAATATTC
>NZ_QEPZ01000018.1 GCF_003253005.1 Haemophilus parainfluenzae
GCATCAACTATCTCTTCTCTACTGTTAAATTCCCGACCATAAAAACATTCTGTTTTTAATCGCCCAAAGAAACTTTCCATTGCGGTATTGTCCAAGCAATTCCCTTTTCTCGACATACTTTGAATAATGCCATGTTCAGCTAAAATTCGACGATAAGCTACCATTTGATATTGCCAGCCTTGGTCTGAATGTAAAATGACACCACAAGCTTTATTTAATCCTTTGACGGCTTGCATTAACATGTCCTCTACTTGCGCCCAGTTTGGGGAATAGCTGAGATTATAGGAGACTACCTCATTGTTAAATAAGTCTAAAATTGGAGATAAATAGACTTTACTCCCATCTTTCGCCTTAAACTCGGTGATATCAGTTACCCATTTTTGTTTCGGGGCCGTTGCACTAAAATCGCGTTCAAGATGATTCGGTGCTATCACCCCTATCGTGCCTCGATAGGTCGTAAATTTCTTGCTTTTTCTTGACCGCACTTGAAGCCCAAGTGTCTGCATTAAACGTTAAACTTTTTTATGATTCACGCCTGGCAAGTAGGCATGAACACGTCGGTAGCCATAATCAGGATGATTGGCTTTGATGCGTTGAATGGTCTTTTTCAACAACTCATCCTTATCCGGTTTAATCTGAAGTTTCGCAAAAAATGTACTACGCGCTAACTGTGCAAAGCCTAAAAGCCATTTTAACGGATAGCGTGTTCTTAACCTTTGGATAATTTCCGTTGCTCGGCTTCGTCCTGAAGTCTGAGCCTTCTCAACTCCTTTAGGTAGGCCACCTCCGCTTCAAGCTGTAAAATTCTCAGGCGTAAACGGTCTTCTTCAGTTTTGGGTGGCGGTGGCATTTTTGCATATTGGGGTTTCATCGGCGGTCGTCCTGATGGTTTACGGGGAATAAGTCCTTTTATGCCACTTTTTTCAAACCGTTTCAACCATGTCCC
>NZ_QEPZ01000019.1 GCF_003253005.1 Haemophilus parainfluenzae
ATGCCACAAACTCGTGAGCACATCTTATTAGGTCGCCAAGTAGGTGTACCTTACATCATCGTATTCTTAAACAAATGCGACATGGTAGATGACGAAGAGTTATTAGAATTAGTAGAAATGGAAGTTCGTGAACTTCTTTCTCAATATGACTTCCCAGGTGACGATACTCCAATCGTACGTGGTTCTGCATTACAAGCATTAAACGGCGTTGCAGAATGGGAAGAAAAAATCCTTGAGTTAGCAAACCACTTAGATACTTACATTCCTGAGCCAGAGCGTGCAATTGACCAACCGTTCCTTCTTCCAATCGAAGACGTGTTCTCAATTTCAGGTCGTGGTACAGTAGTAACAGGTCGTGTTGAGCGTGGTATCATCCGCACTGGTGATGAAGTTGAAATCGTTGGTATCAGACCAACAACTAAAACAACTGTAACTGGTGTTGAAATGTTCCGTAAATTACTTGACGAAGGTCGTGCAGGTGAGAACATTGGTGCATTATTACGTGGTACAAAACGTGAAGAAATCGAACGTGGTCAAGTATTAGCGAAACCAGGTTCAATCACTCCACACACTGATTTCGAATCAGAAGTTTACGTATTATCAAAAGATGAAGGTGGTCGTCACACTCCATTCTTCAAAGGTTACCGTCCACAGTTCTATTTCCGTACAACTGACGTAACTGGTACAATTGAATTACCAGAAGGCGTGGAAATGGTAATGCCAGGTGATAACATCAAAATGACAGTAAGCTTAATCCACCCAATCGCGATGGACCAAGGTTTACGTTTCGCAATCCGTGAAGGTGGCCGTACAGTAGGTGCTGGCGTTGTTGCGAAAATCATCAAATAATTGATGTATTAACTGTAACAAGTTAGATTAAGAAGGCGTATCGAAAGATGCGCCTTTTTG
>NZ_QEPZ01000020.1 GCF_003253005.1 Haemophilus parainfluenzae
ACGGTATGATTCATGACTGGGGTGAAGTCGTAACAAGGTAACCGTAGGGGAACCTGCGGTTGGATCACCTCCTTACCGAAAACGAGAGACAATAAGTGTCCACACAGATTGATTGATATATTGTAGACAATATCGAGCAGAAAGCCGTTATTCCCTTGGGTCTGTAGCTCAGGTGGTTAGAGCGCACCCCTGATAAGGGTGAGGTCGGTGGTTCAAGTCCACTCAGACCCACCACTCAAACTGAGTGAGTGATTAAGGTGAATAAGGTAATAAATAAACGATGACATGGGGATATAGCTCAGCTGGGAGAGCGCCTGCCTTGCACGCAGGAGGTCAGCGGTTCGATCCCGCTTATCTCCACCACTTATCATCGTTAAGTAGATTGAGTAAGTTAATAGTTAAAATACTTTAATGAGTTTATTTAACGATGATAACTGAAAATGTTATTTCTGTTCTTTAACAACCAGGAAACAAGCTGAAAACTGAAGAGACTTTCAAGTCCTTTTAAAGGATAAGAAAAAGTCTGAGTAAGAAAAATCTTGATTGAACAAAAGCAATCAAGTGTTTAGTTGAA
>NZ_QEPZ01000021.1 GCF_003253005.1 Haemophilus parainfluenzae
ACGGTATGATTCATGACTGGGGTGAAGTCGTAACAAGGTAACCGTAGGGGAACCTGCGGTTGGATCACCTCCTTACCGAAAACGAGAGACAATAAGTGTCCACACAGATTGATTGATATATTGTAGAAAATGAATGAAGAGAGAAAAGTGCGTAAGCAAAATGTAAGGTAGAGTATCTTTATTTGTTGTCCCCATCGTCTAGAGGCCTAGGACATCGCCCTTTCACGGCGGTAACCGGGGTTCGAATCCCCGTGGGGACGCCAAATAAAGATAACTTTATTATCTTCTGTTCTTTAACAACCAGGAAACAAGCTGAAAACTGAAGAGACTTTCAAGTCCTTTTAAAGGATAAGAAAAAGTCTGAGTAAGAAAAATCTTGATTGAACAAAAGCAATCAAGTGTTTAGTTGAA